>SVMM01000031.1 GCA_015067435.1 Oscillospiraceae bacterium
TTGTTTTCCACATTCAGCGCCTTTTTGGCGCGAAAAGGGACGCGTTGCAGATTTTTCTTTCTGCAACGCGCCCTTTTTGCTTTATTTAAGTATGTGCTGCTCCGCGTGCGATGAACGTCCCATACGCCTTCGGTATGCGGATCGCACCGTGCTCCGCATGGCTGTTCAGAATCTCCCGAATCTTCTCCTCCGGAAACCTTCCGAGCGCACCGAGCGTCGTGAGGCTCCGCAGATAGGCGATCAGGTCCTCCGTATCCGTCACGCAGAGAGAGTCCTCGTAAGAAAACATCTCAACGCTTCCGAACGATCCGCGCAGCGCACGCGCGCCGTTTTCCAGCGTGAAATTGTAGTTCGGGCGAAACTCCTCGCCGCCGAGCCGGAACCAGTCCGCAAGGCACTCGGAAAAACCGTGCTCGCCGTAGGTCGCACAATAGAACGTCCCGTCCTCCCGCAGGACGCGGCGCACCTCCGCGATGCCCGCGGCGAGATCCGGAACGTGATAAAGCATCGAGTTGGCGATCACCACATCAAAGGATGCCTCCGGGAACGGCAGCGCCTGTATATCTGCACGCCGGTATTCCACATTCTCGCGCTCGCCCATCGCTTCCGCGGCGGCCTTGAGCATCCCGTCCGACAGATCGGTCAGCACCAGCCGTCCACAGCGCGCGATCAATTCTTCCTTTCCCGCCCAGATACTGCCTGCGCCGCAGCCCAGTTCCAGCACAGCCATCCCCTCCCGGATGTCGTAGAGGGAGGTCAGCCAATTGCCGAAGCCCTGCGGATTCGTCGAATACTTCTCATGAAAGGATATTCTGGTATTCAGACCGTCTGCGGTCGCATATTGCGCTTCGACCAAACGCGCGTCGTTCGAGCTTCCGATCCGCATCTTCACCGTCCCCCGCTTTAAAGTCTACAGCGCTATGCTCCAGTCGCCAAAGTCCTGTACGCCAGCGCCGTGACGGAGCTTTCCGCCCGCCTTGAGCGCGCGCAGCGCGTCGCGCATCCGGACAACCAGCTCCGGCGCGATATCCAGCGCGTGGTGCCCGGGAAACAACCGGCGCGCGGGCAGCGCCGCGATCCGTTCCAGCGAGGCGAGATACGCCTCCGGATCGGTGGACGGGTAATCGGCATACAGCGTGCCGCGGTAGACGAGGTCGCCTGTGAACAGGTATCCCCGCTCCGGCTCCCAGAAGCACAGGTGCCCCGGCGAATGTCCGGGCGTGTGCAGCGCCTCGATGCGCCGTCCGCCGAGGTCGACGACGTCTCCGTCGCTGAGCAGGCGCGTCGGCTCGCCTTGAAACAGCTCGTAGCCGCCAACGTCAAAGCTCTCCGGCAGCGCACAGCGGTCGGAGAGCATATTTCTGATTGTCTTAACCGGCAGCGGAAACGCGCCGCGGAGCCAGTCCAGCTCCTCCGCCGGCGCGAAAAAATGCGGGAATTGCCGAAATCCGCCGATGTGGTCCCAATGCACGTGCGTGACCGCCGCAACGACGGGCAGGCCGGTGAGCCCTTCCACCTCGCCGCGGAGGTCGCCGACCCCCAGCCCCGCGTCGATCAGCAGGCCGCGCTCGCGTCCGCAGAGCAGATAGCAATGCGTCTCCTCCCAATGGCGATACTCGCTGACGGCAAAGGTTTCCTCGTCCAGCCGCTCGACCGTGAACCAAGGGTCCCGCGCCATGTCACCCGTTGACGACGTCGATCTGGCAGGAGCGCATCGTCTCCAGCGCCGCGGCGTGCTTCTCCGGCGTGACGCCCGCGCAGCACGCCGCATCCACCGTGATGGGCGCCTCGGGCAGCGCCGCCTTGAGCATCAGCGCGTTCGACACCACGCAGATGTCGGTGCAAAGACCCACGATCTCGATCTCCAACGCCTCCTGCGCGCGCTCGACCATCAGCTTGCTCGCCAGCTCCACAGAGCCGAAGGTCGGCTTGTCGATGATCGCCGCGCCCTTTGCCGCCTCGGCGACCTCGGCGCGCAGCTGCCAGCCGTAGGTGTCCCGGATACAGTGCTCCACGGGCAGGTTGCGCCCCTCCTGCGTCTCCGGATAGTTCTCATAGTGCGTGTCGCGCGTGAGATAGATGTTCCACGGGTCGTATTCCTTCATCTTTTCCACGACCTTCGGCACGATGGCGATTGCCTCGGCGGTGCCGAGCGAGCCGTCGATAAAGTCGTTCTGCATGTCCACGACGACCAGTATCTTGCGCATGGTTTCTTCCTTCCTTTCACGTTTTGCGGCAGATGTACAGCAGGTGGTTGGTGTTTCCGAGCAGCTCGCGCTTCTCGGCAAACGCCATGTACCAGTTGACAAATGCCTCAAAATCCTCCTCGAGTATATCAAAATCGGGGCGCTTTTCGATAGGCTCCAGCAAGCCGTCCACACCGGCGGTGGTGATCCACTTCACGCGCCTGTCCTCGAACAGTTTTTCAAACTCGGTCACATCGTAGCCGGTAAACAGCTGCTCCTTGAAATGCCTCACCCGATAGTCGGCGGTGAAGTTTTCCTCCTGTCCGAGCCGCCAGTTGCCGGAAAGATAGTTTGCGTACATGATGGCAAACACCGAGATAAACGCGAACAGCAGCACCCCGCCCGGCTTCGTGACGCGGATCGCCTCGTCGATGGCCCTGTCGACCTCGTCGGCGTCATACAGGTGGTACATCGGCCCGAAGACCATCGTGACGTCGAACGAATCGTCGGCAAAGCGGGACAGGTCGGTCGCGTCGCCCCGAACCGCGCTCAGGTTGTCGATTCCCCTGCTGTTTTCCTGCAAAATGGCAAAATTGCTCTCCACCAGCTCCACGGCGGTCACGTCCATGCCCTCTTTAGCGAGCGCCGTCGAATACCTTCCGGTTCCCGCGCCCAGTTCAAGGACCCTTGCTCCCTTTCCGGCAAAGCGGTGGATATAGTTCATGGTGATCGCATATTCCAGCTGTCCGTGGCGGGTCCGCTGCAATCTCCCGTCTTCATTGTACTGCCCGTAGAATCCGTTCAGGATCTCGGTTCTTGTGCTCATAGTCCACTCTCCCGTTTTGGAGCCGCGCGCAGATCGATATAATTCTCCGTCTTTTTGACAATCAGCGCCCGCCAGCCGTCAACGTCGCCGCCCGCGAGCTCCGCCTTGCGCAGAACAATGATGCGCGCGCCGTCGGTGAAGACGATCAGGTCGGCGGTCTCGAACAGGTAGTCGACGTCGCGGTAGTCCACGCCCGCCGACTCGCCCGACGACGCCCTGAGCTCGATGCCGGCGTTGGCGAAGGTCACGCGCCCGCCGTGCCGCCCCGGCGCGGCGAGCCCGTCCAAAAGCTGCCGCGCGGGCTTCTCAAAGTCCGCCTCCGGCGTCTTCAGCAGCCCCTTGTCACTGCTCCACCGGAATGCCTGCAGGCTCATGAAGAGCGCGAGCGCGCCGACGAGCATCGGCGCCAGCCCCGCGTCGCGGTTCGTCAGGGCAGGCAGGAAAAGAAACACGCCCAGCGCCAGCAGAACGGCGCCGTAGATGCGGTAGCGCACCCTGCGCCGGCGCTTTGCCTTCGGCGAAACGCGCGGGCCGCCGCCCAGCTTATCCGTCATGCGCCACATCTTCGGATAGCGCGCGCGGGACGACAGCTCCGTGCGCGCCTGCAATGCGGCGGCAAGCTGGGGCAGCAGCTCCTCGCCCGCGACGGGTTCGAGGTCAAAGACAAAATCCATCAGACGCGCTTCCACTTCGCGCCGCCGGGAATGTCCGTCAGCTCGACGCCCTGCGCCTTGAGCTCGTCGCGGATGCGGTCCGCCTCGGCGAAGTTCTTCGCCTTCTTCGCCTCCGCGCGCGCGCGGATCAGCGCCTCGACCGCCTCGTCCGGCTCACCGTCCTCGGCGACGATGGTGAAGTCCGCGCTGCCGCTCGCGGCGGCCTTCGCGTTCTTCTCGCGCAGCGCGTCCGCCTTTTTGAGAAGGTCGAGGCTCAGCACCGCGTCGATGTCGGCGAGCATGGCGCGCTTCGTCGCGCCGTTCGCGTCCGACTTGAGGATATCGTAGATCACGGTCACGCCGTTGGGCGTGTTGAGGTCGTTGTCCATCTGCTTGATGAACTTCTCGCGGTTCTCCTGCCGCGCCGCCTCGTCCGCCGCGCCGTCCTTCGGGTCGATGCCCGCGATGCGCGCGATCAGCTTCTCGAACGCCTTCTGCGCGTTGTCCAGATTCTCCCACGAGAACACAAGGCTCTTGCGGTAGTGGCTTTGCAGGCAGAAAAAGCGGTAGGCGACGGGGTCGTAGCCCTTGTCCTCCAGCAGCGAAACGGTCAAAAACTCGCCCTTGGACTTGGACATCTTGCCGTCCGCGGTGTTGAGGTGCGCGACATGCACCCAGAAGTTCGTCCACTTGTGGCCGAGATAGCTCTCGCTCTGCGCGATCTCGTTCGTGTGGTGCGGGAAGGCGTTGTCGATGCCGCCGCAGTGGATATCAAGGTCCTCGCCGAGGTGCTTCATCGAGATGCCGGAGCACTCGATGTGCCAGCCCGGATAGCCCACGCCCCACGGCGAATCCCATTTGAGCGCCTGGTCCTCGAACTTCGACTTGGTGAACCAGAGCACGAAGTCGTTCTTGTTGCGCTTGTTCGTATCCTCCTCGACGCCCTCGCGCACGCCGACGGCGAGGTCCTCCTCGTTGTGGTCGTTGAAGATGTAGTAGCGCGGGAGCTTCGAAGTGTCGAAGTACACGTTGCCGCCCGCGAAATACGCGTAGCCGGTGTCCATCAGCTTCGTGATGATCTTGATGTACTCGTCGATGCAGTTGGTCGCGGGCTCCACGACGTCGGGGCGCTTGATGTTCAGCTTGCGGCAGTCGTCGAAAAACGCGTCGGTGTAGAACTGCGCGATCTCCATGACGCTCTTGTGCTCGCGCTTCGCGCCCTTGAGCATCTTGTCCTCGCCGGTGTCGGCGTCGCTGGACAGATGGCCGACGTCGGTGATGTTCATCACGCGCTTGACGTTGTAGCCGAGGAAGCGCAGGTACTTTTCCAGCGCGTCCTCCATGATGTAGCTGCGCAGGTTCCCGATGTGTGCAAAGTGGTACACGGTCGGGCCGCAGGTGTACATCTTTACGATGTCGGGATGGTTGGGGACGAATTCTTCCTTCTTGTGGCTTGCGGAATTGTAAAGATACATAATGATAAGCTCCTTAATCGGCGTTTTGGAAAACGCCGCGGTTCTGGATGAAATATTCGGCGCCGGAATAAAGCGTCGTACCGGCGATGACCACGTTGCCGAGGATCGCGGCATAGTCGGGCGTGGAGCCCTCCGGCGCGGCGAAGAACAGCATCAGGCACAGGCACACCATGGTCGAAAAGGTCTTGACCTTGCCGGACCAGCCGGCGGCGATGACCTTGCCCTGCTCGACGGCGACAAGGCGCATGCCGGACACCGCGAACTCGCGCAGCAGCACCACCGCCAGCACCCAGCCGGGCATCCGTCCGGTCTCGACAAAATAACACATCGCCGCCATGACGAGCACCTTGTCCGCCAGCGGGTCCATGAACTTGCCGAAATTCGTGATCTGGTTGTAGTGCCGCGCGATGTAGCCGTCGGCAAAATCCGTCAGGCTCGCGACGATGAACACGCCCAGCGCGATGAACCGCGAACCCGGGAATCCGGCGTACAGCACGCCGAGAAAAACGGGGATCAGGGCAATGCGCAGCAGCGTCAGCTTGTTGGCAGTTGTCATATAATAACCTTCCTCACTCCACGGCTTCGCCGATCAGTTCGCCATCCATGGCGTCGGTTATGCGCACGCGTACGAACTCGCCCGCCTCGATGGGACGGTTTGACAAAAAGCAGATCCTGCCGTCGATATCCACCGACTCGGCGGCGCTGCGTCCGACGTAGCCCACGACCGCGGCGTCGTAGCCCTCGCAGAGCACCTCGACGACCTTGCCGAGCTGGGACTCGTTGTACGCGTCCATGATGCGGCTCTGCACATCGACGATCAGCTCCGCGCGGCGGCGCGCTTCCTCCGCGTCGACGCGGTTCTCCATCAGCGCCGCGCGCGTCCCCTCCTCCGGCGAGTAGGGAAACACACCCGCGCGCTCGATGCGCACCTCGCGCAGGAAGTCGCACAGCTCCTCGAACTCCGCCTCGCCCTCGCCGGGCAGGCCCGTGATGATGCTCGTGCGCAGCACGAGGCCGGGAATGCGCTCGCGCAGCTTTCGGAACAGCGCAAGCAGATACGCCTTGTCCCCGCGGCGGTTCATCGCGGCGAGGATTTTGTCGTTGCAGTGCTGGATGGGGATGTCAAGGTACTTGAGCACCTTCTCCTCCGACGCGATGGCGTCGATCAGCTCGTCGTCAAACTCGTCGGGATAGAGGTAGTGCAGCCGCACCCAGTGGAAATTAAGTTTACATAATTCGCGTATCAGCTCCGGCAGGCGGCGTCTGCCGTAATTGTCGGTGCCGTAGCGCGTGATGTCCTGCGCAATGACGATGATCTCCTTCACGCCAGAATCCGCGAGCTTTTTCGCCTCGGCAAGGACGTTCTCCCACGCGCGGCTGCGGTACTTGCCGCGCAGGCTCGGAATGACGCAGAACGCGCAGTGGTTGTCGCAGCCCTCCGCGATGCGCAGATACGCGGTGTACGGCGGCGTGGTGACGATGCGGTCCAGCTCCTCAATGGGCGCATGGATGCTGCCGAAGCGCTTCGGCGCGCCTCCGGCAAGCGCCTCGCCGACCGCTTCGACGATCTCGCCGTAGCTGCCTGTGCCCAGTATGCCGTCGACCTCCGGCAGAAGATCGGCAATCTCCTCCCTGTAGCGCTGCGAGAGGCAGCCCGCCACAAGGATCTTCTTCAGCCGCCCCTGCTTTTTCAGCTGCGCCATGGCGAGGATATTGTCGATGGCCTCTTCCTTCGCCGATTCGATGAAGCCGCAGGTGTTGACGACCACGACGTCCGCGCCGTCCGGCTCCCCGGTGACGTCCATATCCGCGTCGCGGCACAGCGCCATCATCTGCTCGGTGTTGACGAGGTTTTTCGCACAGCCCAGCGATATGAAGGAAACCTTAACCCTGTCGCTCATCCGTTTCTCCCCCGCCCGCCTTCGCGGCGCGCTCTTCTCTCTCCCGCCGGACGATGTTCATAAAGCCGCGCAGGCTGCGTCCGAAAATGTAAAACGTCGCGAACATCGTCACAAACCCATAGATCATCATACTTTTTTCGTTTGAGCGGACGGCGGTGATCGTCGCCATCAGCGCCCATGCCGCGACCAGCGCCTCCAGGATCAGCAGTGTGATGAAGCCCCTTTTGTTGTTGCTGAATTTAATCAGGTCTTTCGCCATACCTCAGTCCTCCGTGAATTCCGCGCCGAGCGCGTTCATCACCGCCCTGACGTCCCGCCACGCGAAGCCCCGGCGCAGCAGCAGGTCGGACAGCTTTTTGCGCGACGCCTCGTCCGGCGGCAGGCCCCGCGTCTTCGACGCGATGACGCGCGCGATGGTCTCCGCCGCGTCCGGCGCGTCGGCGAGCGCCTCGTCCCAGCACTCCCGCGGCACGCCGCGGCGGTACAACTCGTCGCGCAGCTTTGCCTCGCCGTAGCCGTTCGCGCTGTAGCGGCGCACGACGGCTCTGGCGTAGGCGAGGTCGTCCAGCGCGCCGATGTCCTCCAGCCAGTCCGCCGCCGCGGCGGCGTCCGCCTCGTCCGCGCCCTTTTCGCAAAGGCGCCTGGTAAGCTCCCGCCTGCTCAGGGGGCGCGCGGAGATCATCGCCGCGGCGCGCTGCCGCGTGAAGCTTCCCGCGGCGCGCTTTTTTAATTTTACCACAGTATCCGCCCCAATGTCCAGTCCCGGATACAAATTGAAATACAGGAGCTCATCCTGCGTGATCCGGAGGGGCTCCTCCTGCCCCTCCAGATACACCAGCACGTGCTCCTGTTTCTTCTTCGATTGTTCGATTCTTTCGATCCTCATCCTTCGAAATCGTCCGCCGAGACGTCGACCGCGCGGCCCGCGGCCTTTGCCGCGATGCGCTGCTGGCCGGTCATCAGCTTGTCAAAATTCGCGCGGATGTCCGCTTCCAGCTTGTCGGCGATCTCCGGATTGTCCTTAAGATACTGCTTGGCGGCGTCGCGCCCCTGTCCGATGCGCGTCTCGCCCATGGAGTACCACGAGCCGCTCTTCTGCACGAGGTCGAGCTTCACGCCGAGGTCCAGCAGCTCGCCGAGCAGCGAGATGCCCTCGCCGTACATGATGTCGAACTCCGCCTCGCGGAACGGCGGCGCCATCTTATTCTTGACGACCTTGGCGCGCGTGCGGTTGCCGATCATCTCGCCGCCGTTCTTGAGCGTCTCGACGCGGCGCACGTCGATGCGCACGGAGGCGTAGAACTTGAGCGCGCGGCCGCCGGTCGTGACCTCGGGGTTGCCGTACATCACGCCGACCTTCTCGCGCAGCTGATTGATGAAAATGACGATGGTGTTCGTCTTGTTGATCGCGCCGGTCAGCTTGCGCAGCGCCTGCGACATGAGACGCGCGTGCAGACCGACGAAGCTGTCGCCCATCTCGCCCTCGATCTCCGCGCGGGGCACCAGCGCCGCCACGGAGTCGACCACAATGACGTCGATCGCGCCGGAGCGCACCAGCGCCTCGCAGATCTCCAGCGCCTGCTCGCCGGTGTCCGGCTGGGAGATCAGCATGTCCTCGATGCGCACGCCCAGCGCGCGTGCGTAGGTGACGTCCAGCGCATGCTCGGCATCGATGAACGCGACCTCGCCGCCCGCCTTCTGCGCCTGCGCCAGCACGTGCAGCGCCAGCGTCGTCTTGCCGGAGGATTCGGGGCCGTAGATCTCCACGATGCGCCCGCGGGGCAGGCCGCCGACGCCCAGCGCCAGATCCAGCGCCAGCGAACCGGTCGAGATCGACTCGACGTTCACCGCCGTGTTCCCGTCGCCGTAACGCATGATCGAGCCCTTGCCGAAGGTGCGCTCGATCTGCTGCATCGCGGTCTCGATCGCGCGCTTCTTCTCCTCGGACGGTCCCGCCGCCTTCGTCGCGTTTTTCTCTGCCATCGTATCTACCTCCAAATGTTATGTAAACTATTGTGAATTCTCTGTTGCCCTCACACCTCATCCCAGACGGTGCCGCAGACCACGCGGGGGATGTCGTTGAGGTCCTTGACGATCTGCACGTCGCCGAAGCCGCCGGAGCGCATCAGGCGCAGCACGGCGTCCGCCTGCCCGATCCCGACCTCAAAGATCAGCTTCCCGCAGGGGCGCAGCGCGTCGCGCCACCTAGCCACGATCGCGCGGTAGAAGTCCAGCCCGTCCGCGCCGCCGTCCAGCGCAAGGTGCGGCTCGTACGCGCGCACGGAGAGGTCCAGCGTGTCGATGTCGGCGGTGGGGATGTAGGGCGGGTTGCAGACGATGATGTCAAACTCACCGAGCTGCCGCGTCGGCTTCTCCCGCGCGTCGGCGCGCAGCACGCTCACGCGGCCCGTCAGCGCGTTGCGCCGGATGTTCTGGCGGCAGATCTTGATTGCCTCCTCGTCCAGCTCGCCCAGCAGCACCCGCGCGTTGGGCACGCGCGCGGCGACGGCGAGCCCGACACAGCCGCTGCCCGCGCACAGGTCGAGCACCCGCGGCTCGTCGTAAGCCTGCGCCGCCTCGATCGCCCGTCCGGCGAGCACCTCCGTGTCCGGCCGGGGAATCAGCACCGCTCTTGAGATATCCAGCGGCAGGCCGTAAAACTCCCACTCCCCGATCAGATACGCCACCGGCTCGCCGTCCAGATGCCGCTGCGCCAGCTCCTCAAGCGCCTTCTCCGTCTCCGGCGGGGCGTAGAAGCCCCCGTCGCGGATCAGCTCGTCGTGCGTCTTGCCGGAGGCGGCGCAGATCAGCTCCCGCGCGGCGCGGGTGGGATCGAACACGCCCGCGCGCTTAAAACGCTGGCGCAAGTCGAGATACAGGTTGTTGTATGTCGTCGCCATATCCGCTTACCACTTGTCCTTGCCCTTCTCCGCCGGGATCACCAGCTCGATCGCATGGATCGCCACCTCCAGCATACTGTCGTCCGGCTCGTTGGTCGTAAAGTTTTGCAGCCACAGGCCCGGGCGCGAGAGAAAGCGTGTCACCGGCGTATCATGCCCGCCGACATAGCGGTTGAACTCGTACGCGACGCCCACGATGGGAATGAGCAGCAGCAGGTGCATGGCAAAGCGCACCCACAGGTTGCGCCACTCGACAAAGCTGAACACGACGCTGGAGATCAGGATGGAGATGACGACCACCACGAACAGGAAGCTCGTCCCGCAGCGGGGATGGAAGCGCTTCTGCATCCGGCAGTTCTCCACGGTCAGCGGAAGGCCCGCCTCGTAACAGAAGATCGTCTTGTGCTCCGCGCCGTGGTACTGGAACACGCGCTGGATGTCCTTCTGCTGGGAAACCAGCAGCATATACGCAAAGAAAATGACGAGCTTGATAATGGACTCCACCAGATTGTGCAGCGCCGGGCTCTGGATATACGGGTCGATAAAGCCCGCCAGAAACGTCGGCAGCAGGAAAAAGAGCCCGATCGTCAGTCCCAGCGAGAGGATCACCGCGAGAACCGTGATGAGCTTCTGCGCCTTCTCGTCGCTGAAATGCTTTTCGATCCAGAGGTCGAGCTTCGAGGGCTTCACGCTGTCGTCCTCCGGAAAATAGTCCGCCGAGAACATCAGCGCCTTGACGCCGCGCACCATCGAATCGATAAACGTCACCGCGCCGCGGATGACCGGCACGCCGAGGATGGGATACTTGTCGCGCGTGAGGGTGATCTCCTCCTCCTTGACGACCAGCCCGTCCGGCGCGCGCACGACGATCGCCTGTTTGCCGGGGCCGCGCATCAAAATGCCCTCGATCAAAGCCTGCCCGCCGATGCTCGTCCGGAATTTCGGCGTGCAGCTGTTTTCTTCCGCCATAGGTTTGTACTCCTTATGTCTGTTCGCATTCTAGCACATGTTTTTCTAAAATGCAACACTCGTTCGATTATTTTTTATTCTTTTTCGCTCTCGCCCAGCACAGTGACCGGGATCGTGATCGTCACGACCGCGCCGCGGCCGCCGTCGGACGCGTTCGCCACGTCAAAGGTGCCGCCGTGCAGGCGCACGATCTCGTCGCACACGGCGAGGCCGATGCCGCTGCCGCGCGCCTTGGACGAGCCCTTGTAAAACTTCTGCTTGACGAAGGGCAGCTCCTCCGGCGGGATGCCGGGGCCGTAGTCCCGCACGCGGATGACGATGCTGTTCTCCTCCCGCGCCGCCGTCACGTCGATGCGCTTGCCCGCGCCGCCGTGCTTGCTGGCGTTGTCGAGCACGTTGCCGAACACCTGCTTCATGCGCTCGCCGTCCGCCGCGACGGGAGGGATCTCCTCGTCGTCGGGCGTATAGACCACCTCGATGCCCTCCTGCCGGAACAGCTCGCGGTAGGCGTAGATCATATCCTCCAGCTCGGAGACAAGGTCGACGGTGTCGATGCGCAGGGTGAATCGCCCGTCCTGAATTTTGGTGAAGTCCAGCAGCTCCTCCACCATCGTCGTCAGGCGGCGGGACTCCTTGCCGATGATCGCGAGGCCGCGGCGCGTCTGCTCCGGATTCCCGACCGGATCGACCTCCAGCGTCTCCGCCCAGCCGTTGATGGCGGTAAGCGGCGTGCGCAGCTCGTGGGAGACGGAGGAGACGAACTCCTGCTGGATCTTTTCCGCCTGCGAGATCTTCAGCGACATGTCGTTGATATTGTCCACCAGCTCGCCCAGCTCGTCCTGATAGTGGTTGTCGATGCGGATGCCGTAGCTGCCGCCGGAGATGCGCCGCGCCGCGTCGGACACGACGGCGACCGGTTCGACCACGTTGTTGATGAAGATGGCGTTGGACAGCACGGTCAGCGCGACGACCAGCAGCGCAAGGCCCGCCGACATCAGGAAGTTCAGCAGAATTTGGTGCTCCACGGCGCGCATGCTCGTCACATAGCGCAGTACGCCCACGACGCGGGCGTTGAAGTACAGCGGCGAGGACACAGAGAGGATGTTCTCCCCCGTCTGCGGGTCGCGTCCCTGGAAATAGTCCATCGTCCCGTTGATCGCCGTGGCGATGTCGGACGTGTCGGGGCGCGTGCCGGCGGTCAGGCCGTAGGACGAGACCTGCACGCGGCCGTTCGTGTTGACGAATTGCAGCTCCAGCTGGTCCTTCTCCTCAAACGTCTCCACCGAGTAGGACGCGAGGCGGTAATACTCGCTGTAGCTCTTGACGCCGTAGCCCGTGAACGTCTCCGCGGCGAGGCGCGCGCGCGACTCCAGACCCGAACGCATGCTGTTGTAGTAGTACTGCGCGGAGGCGATGGTGAACACCGCGACCGCCACCATCACCAGCAGGACGATGGGCAGCACCGCGCTGACGAGCCAGCGTTGGCGAAGGCCGCGAATACGCAGCGTCCGCTTGATGGTTCCCGGAATGGGCATGGCCTCCGCCTCCTTTCCCAGTTATGGAATATCGAATATCATTCGATATTCCATTTATAGCCGTATCCCCACACCGTGAGGATATACTTCGGCTCCTGCGCATCGTCCTCCAGCTTGATGCGCAGCCGCCGCACGTTGACGTCCACGATCTTCGGCTCGCCGAAGTAGCCGTGGCCCCAGACGGTGTCCAAGATCGACTCGCGGGAGAGCGCCGTGCCCTTGTTCTCCATGAACAGCTTGACGATCGCGTACTCGACCTGCGTCAGGCGCACGCGCTGTCCGTTCTTCTCCAGCGTCCGGTTCGTCGTGTTGAGCCGGAACGGCGGCTGCACCAGCTCGCCGGGCGCCTCCGGCACGGGCGCGGCGGGCGGCACGTCGCCGGTGCGGCGCAGCAGCGCATCCACGCGCGCGGTCAGCTCCGCGGGGGAAAAGGGCTTCGTGATGTAGTCGTCCGCGCCGGTCATCAGTCCCGTCACCTTGTCCATCTCCTGCGAGCGCGCCGAGAGCATGATGATGCCGATGTGCGGGTCGCTCAGGCGGATGCGGCGGCAGACCTCGATCCCGTCGATGCCCGGAAGCATGATGTCCAGCAGCACCGCGCGCGTGTCGGGATTCGCCGCCAGCTTTTCGAGGGCTTCCTCGCCCGTCTCCGCCTCGATCACCTCATAGCCCGCGCGCTCCAGATTGATGACGATGAAGCCGCGGATGCTGGATTCGTCCTCCAGAACCAATACCTTTCTCATGTCTTCTCTCCACTTTTCTTGTCACGCGCCGCAAGGCACGTCGTATGGCCGATCCCGCTCAGCACGTCCCTCAGTGCGTCCGGCGCGCTCTCGTAGAGCGCCCAAGCGGCATCCGTGCTCATGCCCGCCTTCTCCGCGAGCCGACCGCTCAGCTCCCGCGCCTTGTCGATGAAGCCCTGCTCCTCAAACGAGCATAGCTCGTAATAGGCGTCGGCGGCGTCCGCCTGACCGCCGGAGCCCGCAAGGAGCCATTGCAGCGTGCCCTGATACCGCACCACGCACGCGATATTCTGCCGCAGTCGGTCCGCGTAGCGGTTGAGCAGGCTGTCCGCCTCCGCAAGCACGTCGGACGCCGCGCGGCAGGCATACAGATTGCGCACGAACGTCACATCCTCCGCGTCGTCCCGCTTGAGCGCCAGATCGCCGCACAGCTGCGGATACACGTCCTCCAGCTTCAAAAGCCGCATGGCGGTCAGTATGCTGTTCGCCGTCTTCGGCCCGACGCCGCGGATGCCCTTGAGCGTGACGGCTGGCACGCCGTCAAGCGCGGCGGCGTCGGCAAAGCCCGCCTCCGTCAGCAGCTTGACCGGCACGCCCTTCTGCTTCTCGCGCAGGCGCTCGACGGGCATCTCCTTCATGATCCCGCGCACGCGATCCCTGTGGCAGCGGGCAAAATACCCCTCGATGCCGGTTGTCAGCGCATCCGCGCGATCTCTCGCGTCGAGCAGCTCCCGCAGCGTATCCTCAAACAGCGCGATGATCTCCTGTGCGTCGCCCTTGGCATATGGCCGTCTCATACCGCAGAGCCTCCTGCCGTCAAACTAGTTTTCACCCGTGGTCCATTCCGCGGAGACGAGGCTGAAGCTGTCGCGCAGCGTCTGCTCGTCGATCATGCCCGCACCCTCGTCATAGAGCTCCGCGGCATAGGTCACTTCCGCCTGGCGCGAGAGCATGATACGCCCGCCGCGCGAGGCAAGCGCCGTGCGGTTGTAGCCGGTGAAGGCGTAAACGGTCAAAAACGGCTCGTAGTCCTGTTCCTCCCACGTGCTCCGCGAGAAGGTCACGGCGGTGCCGTCCGCGCTGACCGAGCGGTTGACGATGACGTCCTTGTCCCATCCCTCCGGGAGCTGGAGGCTCCAGCCGCTCTGGGAGTCCTGAAACGTCTCCCGCACGACGACGGATTGCCCGTCCGTGTCATACTGGCGCCAGCGAATGCGGTAATAGACAGTCTCATCCGTGCCCGTCCGCACGAAGGGCACGGGCTCCGGCACTTCGGTCACGTCGTCGCCGTTGACGTCGTTCGGATAGAGGTCGAGGAAGCGGAACACCTCGCCCGTCGCGCCGCTGCGCACGTTGTGGAGCACCCCGTCGCAGACGGTGAGGATGTCGGTCACGGCGCTGTCCTCCGCGACGGCGGTGACGAACAGCGCCGCCTCGCCGCCCATGAGCGTGCCGGCGGTCACCCGGTTGAGCTCCGCGATGGTGCTCGGCAGGCGCAGGGAGGAGCAGAGCGCCATCTCCGTGGCGTCCCACACGTAGTAGTCGGCGATAACGCTGTTTTCCTCGTCGCTGTGCAGCACGATCAGGTCGAGCTGCCCGTCGCCGTCCAGATCGCGGGCGGCGTAGCGGGAGTAGCCCGTCAGCAGCAGCTGCTTCGCGTTGCCCTTCGCAACGGACCACACAGACAGGTTCTGCACATCCAGATCGCTGCGGATGCCCGCCAGGATCTCACGCCAGCCGTCGCCGTCGAGATCGACGTAGCTGATGCTGTAGATCGAATTCGACGTGCCCTCGATGACGCTGAACTGCTCATAGCTGTCGTTCACGGTGCGGAAAACGTAGATCTTCATCGGGCGTTCGTCTCCGGCGCGGCGGAAAATGGCGACCGCCTCCTCCTCTCCGTCGCCGTCGAGATCGACCATCTGCACGCTTTGCAGGTTGCTGCCGGAGGTCGGCGCGGCGTACTCCGCCCCGTCCGCCACCAGCTGGTCGATCAGCGTCTTGAGCGATTCGTACTCCGTGGGCAGCTTGGGCAGGCAATAGAGCGATTTGTCGGAGGGGTTCGGCGCGCAGCCGCCGAGCAGGAGCGCGGCGCACAGCAGCGCAAAAAGCCAACCAAGTTTTGCGGTTTTCCGCATGGGCCCGCCTCCTCTCCGCCGCGCTGTGAGCGGCATTCTTTCAAATCAGGTCATAAAGATACGGATACAGTATAGCACAAGATGCCGGAAATGCAATGAAAAATCCTCTTGCAAATTCCCCGCGTATCCCGTATAATATCCGACAGCGGTTTTCCGCCGCAACCAAATACCGGCCGGTGTGATGGAATTGGTAGACGTGACGGACTCAAAATCCGTTGGTGGCAACATCGTGTGGGTTCGAGTCCCACCACCGGCACCATGCGAAAACCCTCTAGCCATGCGGGCTAGAGGGGTTTTCCATTTTTCCCTGTACACACTTCTGTACCCACTTTTTATTTTTCAGCGGTCTTCTTGGGCTTCAAAACATCGTCGAACGCCTGCTCGACGTAGTCGGCGGCCAGCTCCAGATCGCCGGCCATCTGGTGCCCGTATGTGCCGTCCGTGTCCATGTCCTTGCTGTGGCCGACGGTCGGCGAGTCCGTTCGACTTTCTCTTGCACATTCACTGAGCAAATGCTAAAATAATAATATTAAAAGGGTTCTATTTGCGCTGGCCCTGTCAGGAGGCTGAGAAAGCGTGAAAAGAAGAAATAACTTGCGGCTGTTTACAACCGTCCTTGCACTGGTACTCGCCCTGATGGGCTGCGGCGCGCCAGAAGTGGAAATCGATGTATCCGACAAGCCTGCATGGACGGAAGAAACGAAGGTGAGCTACCTCGGTCCCGCCGGAACCTACACCGAGGAGGCAACGCAGTTTTTCTTCTCCGGAACGGGCACGCTTCTCCCGCAAGCGACGGTCGAGGACGCCATCGCCGACGTGGTCAACGGCGCGGCGGACTATGCGGTCATCCCGCAGGAGAACACGATCGGCGGCGCGGTGACGAACTATGTGGACGCTTTGCTCACGACAGACGGCGTATATGTGGTGGGCGAGGTGATCCTGCCCATCAGCCAGACGCTGCTCGGCGTGCCCGGCGCGACGATCTCGGACATTCAGACGGTCTGCTCGCACGCGCAGGGTATCAAGCAGAGCGAGCACTGGCGCGCGGAGCACATGCCAGACGCGGCGACGGAGGAAATGTCCAGCACTGCGGCGGCGGCAAGCCACGTCGCCGAACTTGGGGACAAGACCGTCGCGGCAATCGCCGCACCCGCCGCGGCGGAGCTCTACGGGCTCGACGTGCTGGCGGAGAACGTGCAGATCACGGACACGAACAAGACCAGATTTTATGTACTCTCCGCGTCTGCGCTGCCGGCCGGAGCGAACAAACGCGCCGTATTTGCGGCGAATTGCGAGGCAAGCGCTATCGACGACATCATTGTTACGATCCATAACGCGGGACTGGAGCTGGTAACGCTCCACGACCGGCCAGACGGCAGCGCGCTCGGAAGCTACCGCTACATCATTGAAGCGGAGTGCGCGAACGGCGTCACGCAAAAGCAGCTTGACGCGGTCTGCAAGCATGCGGAGGTGCGCTTCCTCGGCAGTTACAACGCGGTGGAGAAGTGAAGCCGGGAAGATAGCGCACGGATTGAACGGAAAAAAACGAAAGCAGCAGCCCGTGCTGCCAGGAGTGTTGCACCACTCCGGCGGGCTGCTGCTTTCTGGCTTGCTCTCGGTTTTCTTTCAAATCAATAATCCTCGCCGTATCCTTTCCGCTGCCGCGCGGATTCAGTCACGGCCGGGTTCATGGAATAATATAGATCAAGCCGCAGATTCCGATGCCTGCCGCGATGAGCAAAAGATTGAAAAGATTGACCGCAGATACGCTGCAGAAGCGCGCAGCAATGTCAAGTTCAAGCCCGATCACCTGTCCGTCCCTGACGTAATTGAACGGCGCGCCCTGCCCCACCGTTGCGAGGATAAGCGTCCCATTCGTGACCGCCTGCGAGGACATGGCGATTCTTTCCGACGACAGATGTTGCAGTTTTGCCTTGAATATGCTTGTTCCGCGTCTTTTTGATGCAACAACCGAAGGATTGCCGCCCACTGTTTTCTTTTGCTCAGCCCAGTACAAATCCGCCGGTGTCGATGTTCTCCTCGTCGCCGATGAGCTTTTCAAAATCCGGCACGGGCATCGGGCGGTAGAAGTGGTAGCCCTGCACATAATGGCAGCCGAGCTCCTTGATGAACTCCGTTTCCTCCTCTGTCTCCACGCCCTCGACAATGATAGGCGCCTCCATCGACTTTGCCATGCCGACAATGGATTCCAGAATCTGCACGCCCTTGCGGTCGTCGTTGTTCATGCGCAGGAACTTCGCGTCCAGCTTTATCACGTCCACGTTCAGGCTGCGCAGCATGTTCAGTGAAGAATATCCGCTTCCGAAGTCATCCATCAGCACGATAAAGCCGCGCTCGCGCAGGCGTTTCACCGTGTCCGCCACCGCGCCGTCGGCCACATAGGCGGATTCGGTGATCTCAATTTTAATGATCTCCGGCGGCAGATCATACTTCTTCACCAGCATATCAAAGAACGCCGGCACGTCGATGGTCAAAATGTCGATCTGTGAGACGTTGACGGATACGGGCAGCGGTGTGTGTCCCGCATCGATCCACCGCCTCTGCCACGCGCAGACATCCTCCCAGACAAACTGGTCAAGGTCGCTGACAAAGCCGTACTGCTCCAGAACCGGGACAAAGATACCCGGCGAGACCATCGAGCCGTCCGTCTTCTTCCATCGCACGAGCGACTCCGCGCCCACAATCTTGCCGCCATCCAGCTCACACTGCGGCTGGAGCTGAATATAGAGCTCATGCTTCTTGAGCGCCTGCTGGAAGTCGGAGAGGATCTGGTAATCCTGCTCCGTCTTCTTATACATAGCCTCCTCGAAGACGCGGATGCGGCGGTGGTAATCCTCCTTCGCGTGCCGCGCCGCCTGTGCCGCGCGGTCGTAGAGTTCTTCGACGTCGCTGCTCCCGTCCGTCACGCACATGCCGATGGCCGGCATAAAGCCCATGGAGGTGCCACGCTCTATCACGAATCCGTGGATCTCATTGAACAGCTCCCTGACCCGTTCCTCGTCGTACGGCGCGATCAGAGCAAAATCATCCTGCCCCATGTATCCGGCGATGCCGCCTGTGTTCGTCTCCACAACGGAAAGCAATTCGCCGATCCGCGCAAGCAGACGGTCGCCCGTTTCTCTGCCGTACCATTCGTTGAAGAGCTTGAAGTTCTCCAGATCGATGGCGTAAACGCGCCATTCTTCCTCGGGATGCCCGCGCAGGAGCTCCTTGCCGCGGTTGTAGAACGCCGCCTCCTTGTAAAGGCCCGTCAGCTCGTTTCGGGAGTTCTCCGCGCCGCCGCCGCTCACGTCGACGATCAGATGCCGGCTGTCCCCCGGCGCGCGCGTCGCCCTCAGGCTGCAATAGAGCGGGGCGTCGTCCATTTGCAGGCGATAGCTCAGCGTGAATTCTCCCTGCTCGTCGACCGTTTTCAGGATGTTCTCCTTCGTGAACGCCTTGAAGAACTCGTCGTGGTCGTCCTTGCAGATCATGCTCAGCGCGTTTTCGCGGCTCGCGTTGAAGAAGTCCCTGCCCTGCAGCTCTCCCGTCACATCATTCATATCCGCGCCGGAGCTGTAGGTGGCGTACCAGTCCGTAATGACGTCGACGTAGTAAATCTGAGAGTAGTTTTCGGAGAATGCGTGCGCCATATGCGCATAGAGCACATTGGCGCTGAGCAGTTTATCATAGGCGGCCTGTACCTCTTCGGCCTCTTTCCTCGCGAGCGTCACCTCGGTGTAGTCGAGGCGCATGGCGAGCGTGCACAGCCGGCCGGTGGCGTTGTCCGTGAACTTGAGCTTGGTCGTCTGGAACTCGCGCGGATTGCCCTGGGC
>SVMM01000009.1 GCA_015067435.1 Oscillospiraceae bacterium
CCGCAGCTGATGGGCGCGCTGGGCGCGGCGGAGTACGCCCGCCAGAAGGGCATGGCGAAGAAGAGCGCGTAAGCCCATCATCAATAAAAACAACCGGAACGGTGTGCCGTTCCGGTTGCTTTTTGCGTAATTCTATAACCTGATTGCTCAAAGTCTATCAAAAATCATTTTTTCGGCTTGTCGCTGTTGAGCCATGCGACGAACTCCTCCAGCGGCAGCTCGCCGGCGCTGCACTTGTCGCGCTTCGCGCGCGCCTCCACCGACCACGCGGTGAACTCCTCCCGCGTCATCAGGCCGTAGCGGATGCGGGCGTTGTGCGTCTTGTACGAGCGCTTGTACTCGCGCACCGCTGGGTCCTCCATCTGCCGCTGCTCGTAGAGCCGCAGGGAGCCCATCTCGCGGCAGGTCTTGGTGGAATTCTCGATCAGGCGGTCGCAGTATTCCAGCTTCGTGTGCCCGTGGGTGGCAAAGAAGCGGCCGCAATACTTGCACTTGCGCAGGTGCAGATTCTCCTGCAAATAGCGGTAGAGCAGGAACTCCGTGAACGCCTCGGGGTCCTCGGTCTGGAGCACCTCGGTGACGATGTCCTCGCCGCCCTCCGCGGGCACCTCCTCCTCCAGAAACTCGTCGTAGGGGAAGCCGCCCACACCCTTGACCGCCGCCAGATACTGCACCGCGTCGAAGGCGAAGGGGGGATAGGACTCCAGCCCGAACTGCTTTTGCAGCGCGAAATAGCGCAGCGCCGTGTTCTCGCCCTCGCTGATCGAAAAGACCTGCGTGACGAGCTTGTTCAGATACTCCTGCATCGCGCGGTAGTACGCCATCTGGTCGATGCACTCGTCCAGCGAGATCAGGTCGCCCACCGCGTGCACCACGTGCAATCGCTGGAGCGAGGCGGCGAAGGGCGCGAAGAAAGCGCTCTGGTCCAGCCAGTAGAGCGTGCAGTAAAACAGCGCGTTGAAGCTCTTTTTGAGGTAGCGCCCCTCGTTGATGGACTGTACCGCCTCGCGGATCTTGGGCAGCATCTGATCCCAGATCGAAAGGTCGGTCTCCAGAAAGTCGCCGATGGCGGTGCCGGAGGAATACTCCTTGTGGTACAGGGTCTCCACGCCCTCGCCGTCCTCGCTGAGCGTACGCATTTCAAAGCACTCGGTCTCCGCGTCGGTATAGACCGCGCACCAGATCTTTTTGCGAGGGATCGGCTGTGTCTGATTCGGCTGCATAGCTGTCGAACCTCCTTTTTCTCATATGTCGCATCCTCTGGATTATAGCAAAAAGACGCCGCCCAGTCAAGAGACCGGCGGCATCTTTAGTCTATTGGAAATGTTATGTAAAATGATAGACCCGACACTCATAGGGCTTTGTGATAAATCCATTTCTGGACAGCTCGCTGCCGTAATTCTTCAGCAGCAGCTCGCCGCTCGCGAGATCGAAACCGCGGGGGGCTTTGAAATGCACGGGCCGCTCGACAAAAGAGCAGATGACGAGCAGTTTTTCCCGCCCAAGGCTCCGGGAGTAGACGTAGAGGCTTCCCGACCATTTCTTGTGGTCGACATAATCGCCATCGCGGATCACGCTAAGTCTCTTGCGAATGGCAATTGCATCGCGGTAAAAGCGCAGCAGAGAGTCCGGATCGCCCTCCTGCGCCGCGACGTTGATCTCGCGGTAGTTTTCGTTCACGGAGAACCACGGCGTGCCGGTGGTGAAGCCCGCGTTTTCCTCCGCGCTCCACTGCATCGGCGTGCGCGCGCTGTCGCGGGAGGCGCGGTGGCACCACTTGAGGCGGACGCTGTCGGGCAGGATGTGGGAGAACATGTGCTCGTAGTGCCAGCGGGTCTGCACGTCCTCGTAGTCCGACGCCTTTTCGGGCCGCCAGTTGACCATGCCGATCTCCTGCCCCTGGTAGATGAAGGGCGTGCCCTTCTGGAAGAGGTACGACGCCGCGAGCATCTTGCCGCTCTCGACGCGGTACTTCTCGCTGCCGTAGCGGGAGATGACGCGGGGGTGGTCGTGGTTTTCAAGGTAGAGCATGTTCCACGCCCTGCCCTCCAGCTTCTCCTGCCACTGGTCGAAGGCGCGCTTGAGGCGGCGGGCGGAGAAGGGGAGCGACGCGTAGTCGATGAGGAAGCAGTCGGCGTTCATGCATTGGAACTGGATCATGGTGTCGAGCTGGCCGTCGGTCTCGTTGATGTAGTCCAGCGCCTTGCGCGGCGCGACGAGCGGCGCCTCGCCGATGGTGAACGTGTCGTGCCCGGCGAGCGCGTCGCGCTTGAACTCGTTGAGATAGTCGTGGATGCGCGGGCCGTGGTTGTAGTGCGCGATGCCGCGCACGGTGGGCATGAAGTAGTCGTTGGGCAGGCCGTCCTTTTTGGAGATGAACGTGATGACGTCCTCGCGGAAGCCGTCCACGCCCTGATCGAGCCAGAAGCGCATGATGCGCTTGACCTCCTCGCGCACGAGGGGGTTGTCCATGTTGAGGTCGGGCTGCTTGACGGCGAACAGGTGCAGATAGTACTGCCGCCGCACCTCGTCCCACTGCCATGCCTTGCCCTCGAACATGCTGTCCCAGTTGTTGGGCAGCTTGCCGCCCAGCCCGCCGGAGCGCCAGATGTAGTAATCGGTGTACGGCTCGATGCGGCGGCGCGACTTCTGGAACCATTCGTGCTCGTCGCTGGTGTGGTTGACGACGAGGTCCATGATGACCTTCATGCCGCGCGCGTGCGCGCCGTCGAGCACCCTGCGGAACGCGTCCATGCCGCCGTAGAGGCTGTCGATGTCCATGTAGTCCGAGATGTCGTAGCCGCAGTCCACCCCCGGGGAGGGGTAGAGCGGCGAGAACCAGATGCCGTCGCAGCCGAGCGATTGGATATAGTCCAGCTTCTCGTACACGCCATAGAGGTCGCCCACGCCGTCGCCGTTCCCGTCGCGAAAGCTCCGCGGCCAGATCTGATAGAAGACCCTGTCCTTGTACCAGCGCGTCTTTTCCATAGTATCCCCCGTTTCGCATGTTTTTATCTATTATCTATAATAAGCTATTGCACCGCTTTTTTCAATGTGTTAAAATGGCGCTTGTATCGGTAAAAACTAGTGAGAGGTGAAGAACGATGAATATGATCCAAAGCGCAAAAGACCAGATCGTGGAGCTGACGAAGAAGGCCTACGCCGCCGCGGCCGCCGACGGCGCGCTGCCGGAGGGCGTGGAGACGCCGGTTTCCGTGGAAATACCCAAGGACACCGCCAACGGCGACTATACGACCACCTTCTGCCTCGCCGCGGCGAAGGCGATGCGCAAGAGCCCCCGCGACGTCGCGCAGATCCTCACGGGCAAGATGAAGCTGGAGGGCAGCTATTTCACCGGCGTGGAGATCGCCGGCCCCGGCTTCCTCAACTTCCGCCTCGGCGACAAGTGGTACGCCGACGTGCTCGCCGCCGTGGACGCCGAGAGCGACAAGTACGGCCGCGGCGAAGGGCTCAGGGGCAAGAAGTACATGGTGGAGTTCGTCTCCGCCAACCCCACAGGCCCCATGCACATGGGCAACGCGCGCGGCGGCGTGCTCGGCGACACGCTTTCCAGCGTGCTCGACTGGTCTGGCGCGGAGGTCTGGCGCGAGTTCTACGTCAACGACGCGGGCAACCAGATCGAGAAGTTCGCCAAGAGCATCGAGGCGCGCTATTTCCAGATCATCAAGGGCGAGGACGCGGTCGAGTTCCCGGAGGACGGCTACCACGGCGACGACATCCGCGAGCTGGCGCAGGCGTTCTATGAGGTGCACGGCGAGAGCTATCTGGACGTCGACGTCGAGAAGCGCCACGCCGACATGGCGCGCTTCGGTCTGGACGCCAACATCCCCAAGATGAAGACAGACCTCCTGCGCTACGGCATCAATTTCGACGAGTGGTTCTTCGAGTCCTCGCTCTACGACAGCGGCGCGGTGCCCGCGGCGATGGAGCTGCTGACCGAGCGCGGCTTCACCTACGAGAAGGACGGCGCGCTCTGGCTCAAGACGGCGGAGATCATGCGCGAGAACATGAAGCGCGAGGGCAAGACCGACGAGCAGATCGACAAGCTCGACCTCAAGGACGACGTGCTGCGCCGCGCGAACGGCTTCTACACCTACTTTGCCTCCGACATCGCCTACCACCGCAACAAGTTCGGCGAGCGCGGCTTCGACAAGGTCATCAACATCTGGGGCGCCGACCACCACGGCCACGTCGCCCGCCTCAAGGGCGCGGTGGACGCGCTGGGGCTGGACGGCACCAACCGGCTGGACATCGTGCTGATGCAGCTCGTCAAGCTCGTGCGCGACGGCGAGGCGGTGCGCATGTCCAAGCGCACGGGCAAGACCATCTCGCTCGCGGATCTGCTCGACGAGATCCCCGTCGACGCCTGCCGCTGGTTCTTCAACACCAAGCCGGACACGCAGATGGAGTTCGACCTCGGCCTCGCCGTGCGCGAGGACAGCGAGAATCCGGTCTACTACGTCCAGTACGCGCACGCGCGCATTTGCAGCCTCTTGAAGGCGCTCGCCGACGAGGGCTGCGCCGTGCCGGCGGCGGATAAGGTTGACATAACGCTTGCCGCGACCGAGCAGGAGCGCGAGCTGGTCAAGGCGCTTGCCGGATTCCCGGAGGAGATCCGCCTTGCCGCGCGCGACTACGACCCCAGCTATATCAACCGCTATCTCGTCTCGCTCGCGGGCACGTTCCACCGCTTCTACAACGCCTGCCGCATCAAGGGCGAGGCGGAGGGCGTCGTCGCCGTGCGCCTGAAGCTCGCGGAGGCGACGCGCCGCGTGCTGCGCAACGGCCTCGGCATCCTCGGCGTGAGCGCGCCGGAGAAGATGTAAGCGCTCAAAACAACACAAACAATGAAACCGCGGGGCGCAAGCCCCGCGGTTTTGTCGTTGTCGGATCAGCGCTCGTCGGTAAACGTGCCGGTGGGATGGTCGACGCTGTGCATATGGGTCATCAGGTCGATGAGCTTGTTGGTGTAGCCCCACTCGTTGTCGTACCACGCGATGAGCTTGACAAAGTTGTCGTCGAGCATGATGCCCGCCTTTTCGTCGAAAATGCAGGTCTGGGGGAAGCCGGTCAGGTCGCTGGAGACGACGGGGTCCTCCGTGCAGGTGATGATGCCCTTCATGCTGTGCTGCGCCGCGTTCTCCATGGCGACGCAGACGTCGTGATAGGTGGCGGGGGTCTTCAGCCGCGCGGTCAGGTCGACCACGGACACGTCCGTCGTCGGAACGCGGAAGCTCATGCCGGTCATGCGGCCCTTGAGCTCCGGAATGACCTCGCCGACCGCCTTCGCCGCGCCGGTGGTGGAGGGGATGATGTTGCCCAGCACGCTGCGGCCCGTGCGCCAGTCCTTGCCGCCGCGGGAGTCGACGGGCTTCTGCTTGGCGGTGGCGGAGTGGATGGTGGACATGAGCGCCTGCTCGATGCCGAAGGTGTCGTTGATGACCTTCGCCATCGGCGCGAGGCAGTTCGTCGTGCAGGAGGCGTTGGACACCACGTCCATCTCCGGCTTGTACCACGTGTTGTTGACGCCCATGACGAACGTCGGCGTCTCGGTATCCTTCGACGGGGCGGAGAGGATGACCTTCTTCGCGCCGTTCTTGAGGTGGACCGATGCCTTCTCCTTCGTCAGATACGCGCCGGTGGATTCGATGATGTACTCGGCATAGCAGTCGTCCCAGGGGATCTCCGCGGCGTCGGAATAGCTGTAGACGCGGATCTTCTGCCCGTTGACGATCAGGTGCTTGTCGTCGTGCTCGACCGAGCCGTAGAACGTGCGGAACACCGAGTCGTATTTGACCTGATAGACCATGAAGTCAAGATCGGCGTTGCGCAGGTTGATGCCGCAGATGTGATAGCTGTGGCTGCCGCGCTCGATCATGCTGCGCAGTGCAATGCGTCCGATGCGTCCGAAACCGTTGATGCCAACTTGAATCGCCATATTTGCCGTCCTCCCTTTATTCGGCGCCAGTTGCGGCACGCTCGCACGCGCCGCACTGCCCCATTGTCTCCAGTATAAGCCAAACGTACCATGAAGTCAACCATACAAGTTCCGCAAAAGAAGCCAAACCCCGCCGCGCTTTTCACCACGCGTTCTCGTCCGGCAGCGTTTCGATCGTGGGGTCGAGCGGCTCCTCGCGCATGACCGTGCGCATGTAGGCGTTGAGTTGGTCGCGGATCGCCTGGCGCGTGTAGACGCGCGGGTCGCACAGGTCGTGGCAGACCCAGACGAGGTGGATGCCGCGTGCGCGCGCCTGCTCCTCGAACTGGCCGTGCATGCCGTCGAGCGCCTTGCAGCTCATGTGCTCCCACATGATGACCATGTCGGCGTTGAGCTGCTCGCAGAACTCCCACAGCTCGTCGACGAGCACCTTGTAGCCGCCGTGCGTGCGGTTGCGCATAATCATGTTCTCGTTGAGCCACGCCATGTCGTAGTACGCCTGTTTGCGGTTCTCGGGCGTGTCCTCCTCGGCGATCATCTTCGTGTTCACGAGCGAGAGCATGTCGGTCAGCGGCACGATGCCCCAGCAGTGCACCATCCAGTTGAGCATGTCGATGCAGTACTGCGGCTGCACGCCCCAGACGATCGCGCGGTGGCGGTACTCCGGCGCCATCATGCGCTTCGCGGCGTAGCCCCGCTCGGCGTATTTCGTGATCTTCGCGTCGATGGGCGGGAAGTCGGGCGAGCGCCCGCAGTTGCCCATGTAGTTCGTGTCGTTGTAGAGCGAGAACGGCGCGCCGACGAACTGCGGGTAGGGCGTCGCGTTGATCTCCAGCCACGCGAGGCGCCTGCGTGTGGCGTCGTTGACGCGCTTCGCGCACTCGAAGTAGTGCGCCCAGTCCCATTTCTCGCCCGTGTGCTCCTCCACGAAGGCGATCGCCTGCTGGATGTCCCGCGCGGCGTAGTCCTGCACGTCCGGCTCGCGGTGGCGCATGGGCGCGACGAGCTGGAACGTCGGGATGCCGTACTCGCGCTCCAGGCGCTTGGCGATGACGCCGTTGCCCATGAGCGACCCGTCGCAGGTGGTGTTGACCTGCACCGCGCACGCGCCGAGCACGGGGAAGTCGTCCTCGATGGAGATGCCCGCCTCCGCCTCTGGCATGGGGCAGACGTCGCCGGGGATACCGAACTGCTGCGCCACATCGAGATAGTGCGTGGTAGAGTTCTGCGTGAGGAGGTTCGCGACGAACATCGTCGGCACCTCGCGCAAAATCGCCTTCACGGTCGGGAAGCCCATCATGAACGCGGTCATCGCGTTTTCGTCCGTCAGGACGCACTTCGCCGAGAACTTCTCGTCGTTGCCGGTCTTGCGGTCGCCGCGGAAGACGTTGTCCATCGTCTTCGCCACGTCGTAGACGACGAAGTCCATCGACGTGTGCACGATGCGCAGCGCCTCGTCGCGCAGGCCCATCGTGAACTTGTCGACCATGTGCGGCACGGCGAGGTAATTCGCCATCCAGCGGTAGCGGAACATCGCCTTGACGTTGCGGGGCTTGACGATGAACTTCGCGAGGATGGACATGATGTACAGCCATCTGCCGTAGTCGTAGAGCGTGTCGCGCGCGCCGCGCCACTCGCGGCGCACACGCACCTTGCCGCCGTCGAACAAAATGCCGAGCTGCTGGTCGCCGGGGCGCTTCCAACCCTCCTGTACCGTCATACCGTCGCCCCCTTCTTGAGCTTTTTGATCTCCATGCTCTCCACAAACGCCTGCACGCGGGTGCGCAGCTGGCCGGACGCGGAGGCGGAGTTGTACGGCCGATCCACCGAGAGCACGGGGAAGCCGAAGTCGTCGCGCAGCATCGTCGAGCCCATCAGCCGCTCGTACGCCCACGGGTCGCAGAACTTGACCTGCTCGTAGATGACGCCGTCGGCGCCGTACTCGCGCGCGATGTCGTTGACGTACTCCTTGCGGCCGTAGACCTTCGCCATGTTCATCATGCGCGGGCACTGGCAGGCGTAGAGATAGTGGCGGCAGACCTGCGTGAGCGCGTCCTCGTCCGCCGTGAGCGGGATCGGATCGCGCCCCGGCAGGGAGCCGAAGCAGAACCGGTCGGCGCAGACGTAGGCGCCCGTCTCCTCGATGAGCTTAATGAGCGCGCTGTCGTCGACCTCCGAGCCGACGAGCGCCACGCGGGCGCGCCACGGCTTGTCGTCCGGCTCGCGCGTCTTGAGCTCCTCAAGCGTCTCGGCGAGCTTGTCGACGATCAGATATTTCGGACACACGTAGGTCGCGAGCGTCAGCACGTGGAACTCGTAGCCGGTGATGCGCGGCCTTTCCTCCTTGCGGAAGTCGCCGATGGCGCGGATCAGCTCACAGACGCGGTTGTGCGCCTCCACCGCCTTGCGGATGGAGGCGTCGGAGGTATCGAGGCCGTAGTGCTCCGCGAGCGGCTTCAAAATGTGGTTTTTGCACTGGAGCACGTAGAGGTCAAGGTTGTTGTCGTCCGCCTTGAGCGGGATCTCCATGTACTCCCAGAAGAACCGGTCGTTGTCCTTGCCCATGGTCTTCAAGAGCTCCATGTTCTCAATGCAGCGGTTCATCATGGTGCAGCCGTCCGGCGCGACGACGCAGTCGGCGAAGTTGAAGCCGCCCTCGATGGCGCGCTCCAGCAGCGCGCGGCTGGTTTCGCACAGAAACGCCGTCATATAGTAGGTCGAAATGTCGAGCGAGCCGGTGTGCGGCGCGAACAGGCGGATCGAAAACACCCTGTCCAGATTCAGCAGCGGCTCCGGCACGTTCTCGCAGGGATACGCGGCGCACACGCCGCCGTCGCGCTTTGCCTGCGCGATCAGTTCGTTGTTCGCCGTTTGCAGCAGGTTTTCGAAATACAGCAGATGCTTGAGATCTCTCATGTTATTACGCTCCTGTTTCCTGTAATACGGTCGGTCTGGTGGTCGGCTCCTCCTTTCTCGAATACAGTCTATCAATTTGCCGCGGCAAACGCAAGAAAAGACTTCAGCTTCCGTCGCGCTCCGGCAGCGCCGCGGCGAGCGCCGCGGCGGCGGCGGTGTAGAGCGCGAGAGCGCGGACATACCGCGCGCTGCCCACGCCGTAGAGATAGTAGTACGGCGGGAACAGGCGGCCCGCCGGAGCCAATGCCTCGATCTCCCAAAAGACGGGGCAGAGCGTGAGCATCGCGGCGAGAAGCACGGGGATCAGCGCGCCGAGGCGCGTTTCGCTGCGGCAGAGCTTGCGCAGCAGCTCGCAGAACGCGGCGACGGACAGGCAGTAGAGCAGCAGCAGCCCCGCCTCCCGCAGCGGCGCGGTCAGCAGCCCCGCGGCGCACAGCGCGCCGTAGACGGCGAGCGCGACGGGGACCAGCGCGCACAGATGGCTCAGCAGCGGAAGAAAACGCCGCCGCGGCGCGCCGAGGCGCAAAAAGGCCCCGCGCTCCGCGTCCCGATAGGCGTACAGGCAGGAGGCGAGCCCCGTCAGCATCAGCAGCAGCGCCAGCAGGCCGCGCACGGGCGTCACCAGATAGCCCGGCACACTCTCACGCACCGCGCCGTTGGTCGTAGAGAAGACGATGATCGGCTGCTCCATGACCTGCACGGAGTAGTATTGCGCGAAGACCTCGTCGCCCGCATCCTCCGGTACGCCCAGCGCGCGGATCAGGTGGTCGCGGAACAGCGCGTGGGACGCCTCGGGATAGACGGCGGCGGCGAGCAGCTCCCGCGCGAGCAGGAGGTAGACGTTGTCCTCCCGCTCCACCACCGTGACCATGCCGCGCGTCCTGCGGCCTGACACAAAGCGCTCCAGCTCCTCCGCCGCGCCGTCGCGGAAGATCCACGCCGCGTCCGCGTCGCCGCTCTCCACGGCGGCGCGCGCGTCGTCTTCGGTTTCGTACGCCGTGCAGCGCACGAGGCTGTCGGCGCGGAGCAGGCGCTCCGCGCTGCGCTGCGCCTCCGGTTCGTCCGTGTCGCAAACGAGCGCCACGGTGATGACGCCGCTCTCCTGCCGCGCGGCGATCGCCATCGCGCCGGAGAGCAGGGGGGCGCACAGCAGCAGGATCGGGAACACGGGACGCCGCAGCAGCCGCTTCGTCAGCAGTGCCGCCCACAGCGCGAGACGTCTGATCGTTTTCATGCCGCGCCTCCTAACCCGTCAGGCGCCGCTGCCGCAGCGCGGCGGCAAGCGCCAGAAACGCCGCCGTCCAGCCGAGCATGGCGAGACCGCCACCGCCGCTGCCGCTCACCGCGCCGCTCAAGTACCGCAGCGCCGCGCCCGCGGGCAGACAGCCGCCGAGCGTCCGCAGACCCTCCGGGAAGAACGAGCGCGGATAGAAGCAGCCGGCGGCGTAGCCCTGCGCGGCGGCGTTGAGGAATTGCAGCAGGACGCCGCCCGGATTCTCCGGCGCGAGCTCGTAGAGAAAGAACTGCATCGCGCCGAGCGCCAGCACCGTCAGCGCGAGCGCGGGAAAGAGCGCGAAGGGGGAGAGGTAGCGCAGCTCCGGGATGTTCGCCGCAAAGCGCCGCAGGAGCAGGACCGCCGCCGTGCCGGCGCAGAGCGCGCCGAGCAGCGTCAGCGCGTAGTACGCGCCGAATTCGCCCGCAACCTGCCGCACCGCGCCGAAGCCCCGCGCGCGCAGCAACAGTCCCAGCTCGTCGGAGCGGCGGGAGAACAACGGGCTTGCGCCGATGCCCCACAGCAGCGCCAGCGCGACGGTGAAGCCGCAGAGGTAATACGCGGCGTAGCCCAGCGTGCCGGAGACGCCGACCGTTTCCAGTCGCAGCAGCTTGTCGCGGCCGAGCACGAGGGTGAAATAGCGGTCGATGAGTTCGTCGTCGGCAAGATAGGGGTTCATGTCGGACGGATGGTCCATGACGTAGTGGATGGCACCGTACTGGGCGTTCTGCGTCTCCGTCATCAGCCTTGCCACCGCGCCGGCGAGCTCGGCAGCGAGGCGCGTTTCCAGCCCCGGCGCGCCGTCGGGCGTGATAAAGCGGATGGGGTGGACGTCGTCCGTGTACATGGCCTCCAGAAAGTCGTCGGGGATGACCAGATACGCGCGGAGCTTTCCGGCGCGCAGCTGCGCGAGCGCCTCCGGCTCCTCCATAATGAGGAACTCAAACTCGTCGCGCGCGGCGTCGAAGGTCTCCAGCGCGTGGATGCCCATGATGATGTACGGGTTCGCCTCGTCCGCGACCACACCGACCGGCACCCGCTGGCGCGAGGCGTCGCTTGCGCGGCGCACGGAGATCGCCGCGCCGGCGACCGACGCGGCGAGCGTGAGCAGCAGCGTGACGGCAAGCGTCCGCGGCAGCAGGCGCAGCGCCCGCTTTCCCTGCGCGAGCAGGTAGCGCATAAACCGCCTCATGACCGTTCCAGCGCCTGTGCGAGCCGCCGCGCGTCCCCATCGTATTCATAGGGCGAGACGACGCCGCCGCTGAGCAGGCAGCAGCGCGCGCAGAAGGCAAGCTCGCGAAGGTCGTGCGTGGCGAGCAGGATCGTGCCGCCCCGCGCGCAGTACGCGGCGAAGTAGTCGAGCAGCCGCTCCCGCGCCGCGAGATCCAGCGCGGCGGTCGGCTCGTCGAGCAGCAGCACCTGCGGGTCGCGGGAGATGGCGCAGCCGATGGAGAGGCGCTTGCGCATCCCGCCGGAGAGGCGGGACACGGGCTTCTTCAAAAAATCCTGCACGCCGAGCTCGCGCAGCATCCCGCCGTCGAGCGACGCCGCGAGCGCGTCGCGCTCGTACCACAGGCGCAGGTTGTCCAGCGCGCTGAGCTCCTCGAGCAGCGGCGTGCCCTGCGGGACATAGGCCACCGTGCGCCCCAGCGCGGGACGGGAGCGCAGCAGATCGACGCCGTCCCAGAGGAATTCGCCCCCCTGAGACGACAAAACGCCGGCGAGGACGCGCAGCAGCGTGCTTTTCCCGCTGCCGTTCGCCCCCACCAGCGCGACGGCTTCGCCGCGCTCCGCGGAGAAGGTCACTCCGCGGAGCACGGTCGTTTTGCCATAGCTTTTTTGTATGTCCCGTATTTCTCCCGTCATGTCAGAAGTTTTCTTCCAATGCCTGATCGAGCAGCTCCGTATAAGCGCCCGGCACGCCCGCGCGCTCGATGGAATCGACGATCTTCTCCGCCTTGTCGAGCGTGATGTCCTCCGCCCACTCCTCCGGCTCGACGCCGGTGACGCGGTTGACGGCCTTGCCGCTGCCGGTGGCGCACTCCACGCTGAGGGAGATGAGCATCTTGCTGCCGCTCAGCAGGCTCAGCTTGCCGTTGATCTTGTTGCGCGCGGTATCCATGTCGATGCGGATGACCAGTTCCTCCAGAATGCCGGTCAGCTCCTCGGGTGCGTCCATGGCGGCGATCAGCTCGGAGCTGGGCGCAAACGTGATCGCGCCGACGAGGCAGCCTTCCTGAAGCTTCTTTTCATCGAAGCCGTCGAGGCCCAAAATGCCGATGTACTCACCATCGGCCTCGACCTCCATCTCGCCGGTGAGCTTGTCGCCGCTGCGGGTGCCGTTGCCGGTGATGGACAGCATCTCGTAGCCGCCGTCGGTGTAGGAGACCTCAACGCCGAACTTGCCGCCCTTTTCGGGCATCAGCAGGGCGACCTTGGTGTCGGCGACCTCGAAGACGCGGCCGTGCACCTCGCCGGAGCCGTCCAGATAGACGGTCATGACAAGCGTTTCGTCGCCCATCTCCTCGGGGATGGTTGCCGACTGGTCGAGCATGCTGTCGATTTCCTTGATGAACTCGTCGTAGGACGCCTGGCCGTCCTCCTCCATCGCGTCGGAGAGGTTGATGATGATGTCCTTGATGTCGTTGTCCTTCTTGAGCATCGGGCCGACCGTCTCGACGATCTTCTGCATCGCCTCGCCGTCGACGGTGATGGTCATGACGGTGTAGTCCGCGGTGACGCCCGCGGCGGTCAGCTTGCCGCTGCTCTTCTCCACGTCGTCGATGCACTCCACGACGGCGTCAAGATACTTCTGGAGCAGCGCCTCCATCACGGAAGCGTCGGGCAGCGCCTGCAGCGCGGGATCAAGCTGCGTCATGTCCATGGACGTGATCGCATTGAGGAAGGAGCCGAGGTCGAAGTTCATGTCCTCCAGATCCATCTCCGAGATATTCATCTTGAGATAGCGGTCGGAGAACTCCGGAACGGTGAAGAAGATATCGCCGGTCTCGATCTCCATCACGCAGTCCATCGAAAGGATGCTCGTCCCGTTGAGCAGGAGCTTGCCGCCGATGCTGCCCATGTCGTTCTTGCGGTTGACCGTGTAGGTCAGCGCGAGCTTTTGGAGCCAGCCGAGGTCGTCTCCTGGGTTGATCTCGTCGAGATACGGGCCGACCGCGTCCACAAGCAGCTTGCGCGCCTCGTCGCCCAGCTCGATGGTCACGCTGCCGTTGAGGCTGGAGTCGTCCGTGGCGACCGTGCTCGCCACCAGATTGTCATAGGTGGACGAGACGGAGCCGGCGAGCGTCTTGACAGAGTCCTTCTCGACGTACTTGTAGTACTTCTGCGGGGCGCCGAACGAGCGCAGGAACACCCCGCGGGCGGGCGTGAAGTTCACGATGGCGAACACGCCGACCAACAGCACCGCCAGCGCGGCGACGATCATGGGCAGGCGCTTGCCGCCGAATTTGGCCGCCTTCGTGGCACCGTAGCCGCCCTGCGGCTGCTGATAGGCGTTGCCCTGCTGCCAGCCCTGCTGGCCATACGGCTGCTGGGGCTGCCCATAGGGCTGCTGGGGCTGTGCGTACGGCTGCTGCGGCTGCTGCCCATAGGGCTGCTGCGGCTGTGTGTACGACTGCTGCGGCGGCGTGTACTGCTGCACAGGCTGCTGCATGTACGGCTGCTGGGGCGTCTGCTGTACGGGTTGCTGCACGCTCTGCTGGGGCGCCGCCTGCGGCGTCTGTTGCACGGGTTGCTGCGCGCTCTGCTGGGGCGTCACCTGCTGGGGCTGCTGGGGAGTCTGCTGCGCGCCGGCCTGCGCGAAAAAGGGGTTCTTCTCACCGCAATTGGGACAGAATTGAGCCGAATCCGGCATCTGCGAACCGCATTTTCCACAAAACATAGTTCTTTTCCTCCTTTATGGGTGGTTTGCTTAATCTATTGATTTTAACGCCTCGGCCATATGGATCTGGTCAAGACGGAAGTACATGGCGCCGTCCACGATCAGGACGAAGAGGAAGGTGAGCGCGACCGCGCAGACGTAGCTGACGGGCGCGACGCGCAGCTCGAAGTAGACGAGATCGACGTGGATCTGCCGGATCATGAAGGCGTGCAGCAGCCTTCCGAGCGGCAGCCCCGCCAGCGCGCCGAGCGCGGCGAGGATCAGGTTCTCGCGGAAGACGTAGGCGGCGGTCTCGGCGCCGTGGAAGCCCAGCACCTTGACCGTGGCGATCTCGCGGATGCGCTCGATGATGTTGATATCGGTCATGTTGTAGACCACGATGAACGCCAGCGCGCCGGAGCAGACGATCGCGAGCCAGACGATGTAATTCAGCGCGTCCATCATGGCGTCCACGCGCTCGGCGATGTCGTCCGACACCATCACGGAGATCACGCCGTCGAAGCCCAGCAGCTCCGCGGCGGTGCGGTGCAGATCGCCGCCCGGGGCGAGCCGCGAGATCAGCATGTGCCGCTCCGGCACAGCGCCCCATTGATCGGAAATTGTGTCCATGGAGAGGACGACGTAGTTGTAGAAGTAGTTGTCGAACACGCCGGAGACGGTCAGCTCCAGATAATCGCCGTCCGCGCCGCGCAGCGTGAGGGGGTCGCCCTTATCAATGCCGAGGATCTCCGCGACCTTGGTGGAGACCAGCGCCTCGCCGCGCCCGGGGTAGACCGCGTGCGCGCCGTCGTGGTGCAGGTCGACCAGCCCGTCCAGCGTGCCCTCGGGCGAGGCGGCCACGATCGCGGTTTTCGTCGTTCCGCCGGCGTCGAAGTCCATGTTGCTCTGGTAGATGAGCTGCCACTGCTCCAGCGCGCGGCCGGGGCCGTCCGAAAAGGCGCGCAGCGTGTCCGCGTCCGGCTCGGCGGCAAAGACGGCGAGGTAGTCGTAGAGCACGACCTCGTCGAACTGCGCGCTCACGATGCCGCTGATGGAGTCGCGCATCCCGTAGCCGGCGAGCAGCAGCGCCGTGCAGCCCGCGATGCCCGTCACGGTCATCAGCAGCCGCCCGTAATCCCGCAGGAGATTGCGCAGCGTCACTTTGCCGGAGACGCCCAGACGCTTTCCCAGCGCGGGCAGCCGCTCGATCAGCGTGCGCCGCCCCGCCTTCGGGGCGCGCGGGCGCAGCAGCTGCGCGGGCATATCCCGGTCCTCCCGCCGGAAGACCAGAGCCGTCGCCAGACACGAGACCGCCAGAAACGCCGCCGTCAGCGCCGCGCCGAGCGCGTAGTCGAAACGGTAGTGCAGCGGCCCCTGCTGGTACATGATGTTGTACGCCGCCCAGATCACGCGCGGGATGACCGCGGAGCCGAGGAAAAACCCGGAAACGCAGCCGAGGACCGCGGCGGACCCGGCGTAGAGCAGATAGCTCCCCAGGATACGGCACGTGCCGAAGCCCATGGCGCGCAGCACGCCGATCTGCGTGCGCTGCTCGTCGACCATGCGCGTCATGGTCGTGACGCACACCAGCGCCGCCACGAGGAAGAAGAACAGCGGGAAGACCCGCGCCACGCCCGCGACGATCTCCGAATCGCTCTCGAAGCTGGCGTAGCCGACGTTGGCGTTGCGGTTGACCACATAGGCACTGTCCGCGTCCACATCGCCGAGGTGCTCCGCGGCGAAGCGCGTCAGGCGCCGCTCGGTCATGCGCAGGATGCGGTCGTAGGACTCGCTGTAGGGCTGCGCCTCGGTCTCCAGCGTGAGATAGAGCTCGTTGTCGGCGGGGGAGCGGAAGCCCTCGCGCGTGAGATAGAGGAACGCGCGCACCGTGCCGCTGCCGACGGCGCTGTTCCCGCGCTCGTAGTTGATGTAGAGCGGGCTGGCGGCGACGCCGACGATGGTGTACTCGCGGTACGCGAATTCGTCCGCCGCCTCGCGAGCGTTCTTGTCGGACACGCGCACCGTGCCGCCGAGATCAGCCGCCGAAAACGCCTTGCTGTCGGCAATGCACTCATCGGGGCGCTCCGGCATCCGTCCGGCGCGCAGCGTCACATGGTTCAGCCGCTCCGTCAGCGAGTGGGCGCGAAACACCTCGTCCGAGCCGATGGCGGAGTCGAACAGCGCGTCGGCATAGATCGCCGACTCCGCCGCGCGGACGCCGCGGACGTCCGCCGCGGCGCGCACGAGCGACGCGTCGACGCCGCCCGGCAGCTCCACGCGCCAGTCGTACAGCGCGGAGGAGCGGATGTATTCGCACATTTCCGCGCGCATCGCCGGCGCGGTTTGCAGCAGCCCGGAGAGAAAGCCGGAGCCCAGCGCGATGATGGCGAGAATCGCGAGCCAGCGCCCGAAGCGCGCGCGGATCTCGCGAAAAACAAGCTTGACCATGCCGCGCCTACCACTCGATGTCCGCGATGTCGCACGGTGACGGGTTGACGCGCACGTCGTCCACCGCGCCGCTCCTGAGGGAGATCACGCGGTCCGCCATGGCGGTGAGCGCGGAGTTGTGCGTGATGACGACCACGGTCATGCCGCGCTCGCGCGCGGTGTCCTGCAGCAACCGGAGGACCGCCTTGCCGGTCTTGTAGTCCAGCGCGCCGGTCGGCTCGTCGCACAGCAGGAGCTTGGGGTTCTTCGCCAGCGCCCGCGCGATGGCGACGCGCTGCTGCTCGCCGCCGGAGAGCTGGGCGGGGAAGTTGTTTGCCCGCTCCGCCAGCCCCACCTGCGCGAGCACCGTCGCGGGATCAAGCGGGTTTGCGCACAGCTGCGCGGCGATCTCTATGTTTTCCAGCGCCGTCAGGTTGGGGATGAGGTTGTAGAACTGGAACACGAAGCCCACGTCGCGGCGGCGGTATTCCGTCAGGCGGCGCTTGCCGCAGCCGGAGATCAGCTCGCCGTCGAGGCGGACGCTGCCCGCGGTCAGGCGGTCCATCCCGCCGAGGATGTTCAAAAGCGTCGTCTTGCCCGCGCCGGAGGCACCGACGATGACGCAGATCTCGCCCTTTTCAATGGTGAAGCTGACGCCGTGCAGCGCGTCGATGCGAACCTCGCCCATTTCATAGACCTTGTCTACGTTTTCAAATTCCACAAAGGCCATCGCACCGCTCCGTTCCGGCCCCGCCGCGCTCCAAGAGGCGACAATCCCTCATCTTGACACCATATTAGTATAACGGGCGTATGAAGTCAAGCCCCGCGCCCGCGCCGCCTCCGTACGGTTAGACGGGAAACGGCGCGGTTCGGTTCCGCGCGCGGCGATGGCCGCCGTAAGCAAAAGACGCACCGCGGCGTCTTTTGCTTGTCGTGATGTTCTTTTTCAGCGCACCTGCGTGTAGGCGCTGCCCAGAATGCCCTGCATGTCGTCGTAATAGACATCCATGAAGGGCTGGGAATCGGCGTTTCGGAACAGAGACGCCGGGAAGTAGAGCGTAAGATGGTCGTCGCTGACATCCCAGCCGACGCCGCCCTCCGTCTCCGGCGCGCTCACCGCCGCCTTGAGCGCGGCGGGGAAGTCCGCGTCGGCTGGAACGCGGCCCTGCAGCGCGTACGTGCCGTCGGAACGCTTCATCTGTCCGGCGAGATAGGCGGCGAGCTTGTCCGCGCTGGCAAAGAGGTCGGAGAGCGAGAGGAGCTTGCCGGTCTCCGCGTCGATACGGTAGCGGACGATGCTGTATTTGCCGTAGCCGCTCTCGCCGAGGCCGAGCGTGTTCATGTGACCGATGCGGAGGTCGAAGCTGAAGATGCCCCCGTCCAGCTTCCAGTTCTCCACGGCGTAGAGCGAGTAGCCGAAGATGCGGTCCCCGTTCTTCAGCGCCTTCTCCCAGACGGACTTCGGCGCGGACTGCATCGTGTCATAGTCCTGTTTGAGCGCCGCTTCCGCCTGCGGTTTGTACTGCGCGGCGAGGGCGTCGAGCGTCTTCATCAGCGCGCCGTGCTTGCCGTCGAGGTCGTGGAACGCGAAATACGTCACGTGCAGCGCGTAGTCGTATGCCTTGGGCCGGTCCGGCTCGACCACGATCTCCTCGCAGTCGATACCGCTCGCCTTTTTGTAGAGCGCCGCGCCGCTGCCCACGCGCTTCATCGGCTCGGTGGAGTGGAACGAGCCGTCCTGATAGCTGTAGCCCGCGTCCACGAATGCGAAGAACAGCAGATTGTGCATCTTCGTCTGGAAGGTCCTCCAGTTTGCCGGCACGCTGTCGCCGTTCGCGGACGAGCGGATGACTTCGCCGGAGGCAAGCGTCAGCTCCAGCGTGTAGTCCGCCGCGCTCGCCGGCAGGCCGTCCGTGTGGACGTTCAGACCGTTCAGCTTGCCGAGATCGGCGGCCTTGACGAGAGATTGCAGCTCGTCCACCGCCGTCTCGGACAGCGCGATTTCGCGGCAGAACGAGGACGAGACGCGCGCGGTGCCGTTGTCCAGCACGGTGAGGTCGTAGGCGTAATCGCCCTCATAGGGCGGCTCCGGCGGCAGGTCGCTGCCCGAATTCTTCGGCCCGCCCTCGTCGTGGAAGGAGACCTTCATCGCGCGGATGGTCAGGTCGGCGAAATCCTTCTTCGCGTTCGCGTCGCTGTTGTCCACCGGCGGGGCGTAGACGGGCGGCGCGGGCGGGACGTACGCCGTGCGCGCGAACTCGGTGCGCTTGTAGCCGCCGTCGCCGTCCAGCATCGGCTGGGTGTAGGCGATGATCTTTTCCTGCTTGGCGTCGTAGGAGATGTCCACGAAAAAGAACAGTCCGCCATCCTCGACCTTGAACAGCGTCTCGCCGCCCTTGCGTTCGGCCTTGTACTTCACGCTTTCGGTGAAGCCGTATTCGCCCTCGCGCGTGAAGGTCAGCGTGGAGGCGCCGACCGTCAGCACGCCGCCGTTCTCATTTTGCTCATACCACGTGCCGGCGCCGGCGACGTCTGTCGTGCAGGCCGCGGATATGGCGCAGCCAAGCGTCAAAAGCATGATGATCAGCCCTTTCATCTTCATGTTCCCTCTCCTTCTTCCGTCATTCCGGTTTCCATGATGCATTATAGCGGGGAAACCGGCGCGGCGCATCGTACCATCGGGCAGATTTCGGGATTTTTTGTTGTGTCACACCATGTTCGCGGCCTGCGTGCAATACCGCATGAACATCGTCGCGACCTGTGCTCTCGTGGCGCTGCCCTGCGGGTCGAGGACGACGACGCGCGTGCCGTTCTGCGTGCCGCTGACGACGCCCGTGCCGGCCGCCCACGAAAGCGTGTCGGCCGCCCAGGCGCTCACGCTTGCCGCGTCGGGATAGCAGTCAAGCGCCGCGCGTCTGCCGACGTCCATGCCCTGATACCGCGCAAAGCGGCAGAGCATCGCGGCAAGCTGCTCGCGCGTGACCGGATCGTCCGGCAGGAAGCCCATCGGCCACGGCGCGGTTTCCGAGGGGATCTTCTGTCCGGTGATGACGCCGGCGCTCGTCGCCCAGCGCACCGCATCGGTGTACCACATGCCCTCCGGCACGTCGGCAAACCGGATGTCCCCGCCGGCCTGCGGGCTGCCGGCGAGACGCCAGAGCATGACCGCCACCTGCGCGCGGGTGGTGGTGTCGTTCGGGCCGAACTGCGCGTGGTTGTAACCGCCCATCACGCCCTTTTCCAGCGCCCAGTGCACGCCGTCGTGATACCATGCGTGCAGATTCGTGTCGGTGAACGGCCAGATCGGGCAGGCCGCGTCGCGCGGACAAACGGGGTCCGCGGGCGGCTCGGCCGCCCGGAACGTCGCCGTCACGGTGACGCCTCTGGCGGGCTGCGTATAGGTGTAGGTCGTGTCGTCGAGCTTCATGAGCGCGACGGGGTTGCCGTCCGCGTCCACGGCGGTCAGGGTGTCGAGCGTGCAATTTTTGTTCGGACTCACGGTGATCTTCACTCTGGCGCCCTCTGCCGCGCGGCCGACATTGCTCGACGCCTTGCCGTTTGCCGCGTCGTTTACCTTGACCGGATATTTGTCCTCGCGCTCCGTATATGTATCCCGCGACTGGGGCGCGGCAGGCTGCGGCGCGGCAGGCTTGGGCGTCACGACCGGATCATAGCCGATGGCGTAGGTGGAGAAGAACTTGGCGTAGATCACAAGGAAGCCGTCGCCGACCCAGAACGTCTGATCCGTGAAGCCCGCCTCCGGACGGCTGCCCGTGATGCGCGCGAAGACATCCGCCGGTCCGTCCAGATGCCTGCGGAACACGCGGAAATTGGTGCGCCCCGCCGTGGTATAGGGGACGATGATCTCCAGCACCTCCGAGGTCTCGTGGATCGCGCTCTCCGTGGTGTCGCCGCCATCCGTCGCCTGCTTGATGACGGACACGTCGATGAAGTCCAGAATGTCCGCCTTGTCCGAGCCTGTGTTCGCGGCACCGATGACGATCTGGTCCGTCCGGGTCTTTTTCTCCTCGTCGCTGAGGCCTGCGTCCGGCGTTTTTGTCAGATCGGCCTTGCTCTCGGCTGTCAGCGTGACGACGACATTGCCGGAAGCCTCTTTCTCATGAAGCGCCGCGACGTCCAGCCCGCCGACGACGACCGCCGGGGTATTGTCGCCGCTGACCTCGACCACGCTGCTGACGGAGTAGTACGGCAGGATCACGTTGGCGGTCTGGTCGCTGCTGGTGACGACCACGTGCTCCGTCTTGGTTTTGCCGTATTCGTCGGTGACGACGATGTTGTACTCGCCGTCGGGCACGTAGTTGAAGACATAGTTGGCGTCCGCGTCCGTCACGGTTTCCGCGAAGATCCTGTTGCCCTGCTTCAGCACGACGCTCGCGCCGGGCACGTTTTCCCGTGCATCCTCCGTGCTTGTGCCGTCCGTGTATCTCGTGACCATGCCGAAGATCTTGTGGGTGTTCTCAGCGATCTCCTCCATGTGCGCCGCGGAGGCGCGCAGCGTGTTGCGGAGGAACTTCTTTGCGGCGGCAACGTTGGCGGCGTCGCCATAGTTGAGCCAGTTGATGTCGGCAAGCGCGGTAATGTAGCCGTTGCCCGCCGGCTGATCCATCACAAACACGTGTTCGACGCCTTTTTCCACGCCCTTAAAGACCCAGACGGCGGTTTCCGTGTTGTTGGACACGATAGGAGCGTAGGCGGAGGGGCAGATCGCCTCGGCGCCCGCGATCAGCTCGGACTTATGATCGGTGTTCGCGATCAGCTTATGCGCCATAATGACGCCGTCTGCGATCCTGAAATCAGCGCCCAGCTCCGCCGCGAGCTTGCTCAGGGCCGCGTTGCTCTTCGCGCAAAAGCCGGAGTGTTCGCCGTTCATGATGATCCTGCCGCCCGCGTTCAGGAAGTTTCTCAACAGCTGTACGTTCGCGTTATTATCGCCAAGCAGGGAATAATTGTCGTCGGCGTCCGGCTTGACCATCATGAGATAGACGAACTGGACGTCGGCAAGATCATCCGCCGTGAGGTCGATGCTGTCCCGTTTTTCCTTCACCGTCACGTTGACGTCGGTCATTTCGGCGTAGTAGTCCAGCATTGTGTTATACCAAGGCTCGATTTTCGAGGTATCCGGCGCCCAGAGAAGGACGGCGCGGCTGTTGCCGCCCCTGTTTTGGGAGCCGGGATCGGACAGACTGTAATAAATGTAGAGCTTGTCGCCGCCGTTGCCCAGCGCGATGCTGTCGCCGCTGCCCGCTTCGGTGCGCGCGCTTTCGTCCGCCTCATAACTGCCGACGCTGTAGCCGCCGACGTCATAGCCCGCCAGCGAGGGGATCGTATAGCTCCCCTTGGCGATGGAGCTTGCGACGGTCGGCTCCATCCAGCCGTCCGGCGTCTCCTTTACCGCATAGACCCACGCCGCGTTCCCGCAGGAGCCGGTCCCGACCGCACCCGCCGACCCAGTGGACGCCGCGGCCGGTGCGGCAGGCGAAGCGCCCTTGGCGCCGGAGCCGGAGCTGCCGCCCTGACCGCCCGCGCCGCCGCCGCCTCCGGTTCCGGCCTCGGCGCCGTCGCCGCCCGCGCCTCCGCTGCCGCCGGTCTGCCCGTCATAGAATTTAAAGCAGCTGGTTCCGGTGCTGCCGTCGACGTCCGTGACCTGCGTAAGATCGCCGGAGCTTATCTCGGCGGTGACGGGCGGCTGTGTTCCCGGCGCGCCGCCGCGTCCCACGGCCAGTGTCGCCGTCACGCCGGAGGCAATATAGACGCTGCCGCAGGAAATCGCGGAAACGGCGTCGGCGGTCGCTCCTGCCTCGGAAGAAACGCTGGGATCATTCGCGCCCGTGCCGGCCACCGCGGCACCGTTCGCGCCCGCGCTTCCGCTCGCACCGTTGCTTCCGATTGCCGCGCCGCCGCCGCCCGCGCCGCCGCCCGCGCCGCCGCCCGGCGCGCAGGCGAGCCAGTCATACCGGCCCGCCGAGGGATCGGCGCCCGTAGAGCCTGTTCCGTCGGCGTACGGAGTGATCGAAGAATTGGTATAGAAATAGTAGGAATAGTACCAATTAATCTCGTCGACATATGGCGCGGTTTCCGTATGGATTTCAGCCCCGCCATAGACGTATAAAGAGGTCGTGAGGTATCGCGTGATGCCGCCTCTTCCGCCGCTGCCCGCGCCGCCGCCGGCTCCGCCGGACGCGGAGACCGTGCCCGTGCCCAAAAACGTGAGACTGGCATCTGACGGGACGAGTATGCCCGCGCCGCCGCCGCTTGCGCCTGCGCCGCCTGCGCCGACGCCGTCCGTCGTCATGGAGCCGACAGAGCGGACCGTGACGCCGGCGACATCTTGCCTTGACTCCGTCATGCCCGCGCCCGTGGCGTCGGCGCCGGCCGACGCGGCGTATCCGCTGCCGCCGGTCACGGTCAGCGTGACGCCGTCGGCAAGGTAGATGTAGACGTCGGCTCCGTTTTTGATCCGGAGGCCGTTCCCGCCCGCCGACGCGCTGCTGACAGCGTCCGTTCCGGCGAAGAGCTTATTCTCGGTCAGAAAGTAAATGCCGCTGTCCAGCTCGTCTCCCGCGCTTTTGTCCGAGAGGTCGTACAGCGTCAGATTCATCGTCGCTGCCGCCGCCTGCAGATCGTCCGGCAGCGCGACAGCTCGCGCCGTCCCGCCGTACGCCTGAAACATCGAAAGCAGGAGCGCCAGCGAGAGCAGGATGCTCAGCAGTTTGTTGCTTCTGTATTTCATAGAGGTCCCTCCCAGAATACCGTTGCCGCCGATGGATATACTTCTGCTATTATTTCACATGTATTATACGATGGAACGGCGCCGAGCGCAAGACTTTTGCGCTGAAAATATTGCCGTTTCCGCGGCCGTACGCAACGCGCGCATGCGGGCAAAAGAAAAGCAGACCAGCATCTCTGCAAGTCTGCATATATGATAAGGGTAGAGGATGGAAAGAGGTCGCTTTGGGCGTGGGATAATCCTTACGCACAAAACGACCTCGGTAGGTTATTATGGACTAGACCTCATGTTGAATATTTCCAGTGATATCCACCAGAAGAATACGTTTTTCCTATTGCAGCCATACTTATCGCCCCTTTGGTAACTCCTGCCCAAGATGCAGCTTCATTCAGCGAAGGAAACTCTTGGCCCGTTTCAATACATATGACAGGCTTTTCATGCTGCTAAGTAACAATCGCCCCTTCTACCCGGAACTGCAAACGAGAAAGCGTGTTGTCAATGACTATGACTATTTCAAGCGGCTCCACGAGTGCGTTCTTAGCTTAGCTACGAAGGAACTGCGTTCATCAGACCTGATGGATCTTTTTGACATCATGCCTGTTGAGCTATCCGACGAGGAGCTCGGCGATTTCGGCGAACGCGAGTACATTCTTTATCGGATTGAACGAGAGCTAAATGTTCAGTTTAACACGCGAAAGCAGCTCGTGCTCAAAACGCTCTATAGTTACGTCAGCCACGGAGCTGGTCTGTATGATGTCGATGCGTTTTCAATGTTCGGCACGAGCAGCTTCAATCTAGTGTGGGAGCGTGTTTGCTCAGAAGTAATGGATAACCAGCTATCCGTGCGCCTTGCGCTCCGTTCCGATTGCGCCCGCGAACACCCTTGCGGAATCCTTCAGCCGCTGGTGCCGGATGCCGGTCGCGTCAAAGTGAACGGTGCGAAACGCAAACTGCATGACCGGGCCGGTCTTTGATACGGGTAGCAGCGGCATAAGACCGAGGGCTCGTTTTTCGGGCAAAAAGGGCTCGTTCGAGCCTTCATGTGAAGTCGGGAATGGACCCGGCAAATTTTTTTGAAAAATTTCGATGTAACTATTGACATTACAACAGAGCCGTGATATATTCTCTTTGTCAGATGAAACAGCGACGGTTACAACAAGCTGACGCGAACGGAACTAAAGGAGGATACCATCATGACAAAGATTGAAAAGGCTCTGGCTCTCATCAACACTTTCGCAACCGGCGATACCGAAAAGGCTGCTTCTTTGCTGGCAGAGGGCTATATCCAGCACAACCTCGCTTACGGCACTGGTCGTGACGCTTTCGTGGGCAGCGTTGCCTACCTCGCTTCTGCTCCCGTGAAGACCACTGTCAACAACATCCGCGCCTTCGAGGATGGCGACAGGGTGTTCCTGCAGACCGTTTACAACTTCACTGGGATGGGCGAGCAGGTGGCTTTCGACATCTTCCGCTTCGATGAAGCAGGCCTGATTGCCGAGCATTGGGACAACCTCGCTGCAAAAGCTGATCCCAATCCCTCCGGCCACACCCAGATCGATGGCTATGACAGCCTTGAGGATCTGGACAAGACCGAGGAGAACCGAGAGATCATCAAGAACTTCCTGCACGACGTGATGCAGGGCAAGGCTCCTGAGAAGACAGCTTCTTACTTTGACGGAGATACGTATATCCAGCACAACACCGGCATTGCTGACGGTCTCTCCGGTCTCGGCTCGGCTCTGGGCGCTCTTGCGGAGCAGGGTATTCAGATGATCTATGATACGATCCATCAGGTACTTGCGCAGGGCAACTATGTGCTGGCTGTTTCCGAGGGTACCTTCGGCGGTGCGCCGACTTCCTACTATGATCTGTGGAGGATCGAGAACGGTAAGGTTACTGAGCATTGGGACGTCATGGAGACCATCGCGGAGAAGGACACTTGGCAGAATCAGAACGGTAAGTTCTAATGTAACCGTTGAAATTACAGCCTGTTCGTAGTAAAATGACGACAGGAGGTGTTGCTTCATGCAGATATCAAGTAGATTTACCATCGCGCTGCATATCTTCACCTGCGTCGATGTATTCAAAGACGAATACAAGGTAACGAGTGACTTCCTTGCCGGAAGTATCAACACGAATCCTGTCGTCATACGAAAAATCCTGACACAGCTGAAAAACGCAGGTCTTATTACAGTAGCCAGAGGAACCGGTGGTGTGGAGCCAACAAGACCGCTTTCGGAGATCACATTTTACGATGTGTATCAGGCAATTGAGCCTGTTGAGAACGGAGACCTGTTCCACTTCCATGAGAGCCCAAATCCGGAATGTCCGGTAGGCAGAAATATTCACGCACTGCTTGATGATAAGTTGAAGGCCATACAAGGTGCGATGGAAGAAGAGATGCGAAAATATACGCTTCTTGATCTGCGCTCCGGGATAACGGAGCTATTGGAAAAGGAAAGCTGACACACAGGCTCCGGAGGACAAGTTCTTCCGGAGCCTTTTACGGGAGGCAACAATGGAGACAAAAGACTATCTCTCTTATATCGTTCATGAAATCCACACCACCATCGTCGCTACAGTGGATGACGAGGGGCTTCCCGTTACCGCTGCTATTGATATGATGGACAGCGATGAAAACAGTCTGTATTTCCTTACCGCAAAAGGAAAAGGATTTTTTGACCGGCTTGTCAGGCGCGGCTTTCTGGCGTTGACTGCAATCAAAGGTGAAACCACGATGTCCAGTGTGGCAGTATCTGTTCGCGGCAATGTCCGTGAGCTTGGCTATGAAAGGATACCGGAGCTGTTCAGAAAGAATCCTTATATGCATGAGATTTACCCGACCGAGGAATCTATGCGTGCCTTGACGGTGTTTCAGATCTATAAGGGAATCGGAGAATGGTTCGACCTGTCGAAGAAGCCAATTGAACGGGCTTCGTTTACCTTTGGCGGTGCCGAGAAGAAGCATGACGGCTACTTCATAACGGATGCCTGCATCGGATGCGCCAGTTGTGCGGAAGTCTGTCCGCAGAAATGCATCATCACTGATGACATACCTTATGTTATCGAACAGGATCATTGCCTGCATTGCGGGAACTGCATGGCGGCGTGCCCGGTCGGTGCGGTGGAAAGAAGGTAATCACATGACAGAAAACATGACACAGGATCAGCGACTGGACTACCTCGTTGAGGAATTCAAAGTCGATTCTGGTGAGTATAAAGATTTGCAGACACCGGGTGACCGGCAAGGAAAGCGGCGCATCCTCCGTTCGCTGATGAATATCCGGATGCCGAAAAAACTGGACGATTTTGTCCTCACTGTACAGGACGAATACCTGCAGGAGCGAATTCGGAAAAACGGGATCGTGGCGCTTTCGGACATCCCGGAGATCAGAGACGGCTTATCCATCTGGCAGGGTGACATCACGCGGCTGGCTGTGGATGCCATCGTTAATGCAGCCAATTCACAGATGCTCGGATGCTTTGTGCCGATGCACACCTGTATCGATAACTGCATTCATACTTTTGCCGGAGTCCAGCTGAGAGCTGAATGCGCCAGACAGATGGATCAGTTAAAAAGCAGATACGGTAGAGATTATGAGCAGCCGACCGCCGTACCAATGCTGACGGATGCTTACAACCTCCCGGCGAAAAAAGTCATTCACATCGTCGGGCCGATTGTGCAGGGCAGACTGACTTCCGCTCTGGAAGACGATTTGGCGGCCTGCTATCGGAATACACTTGATATGTGTCTGGAAAACGGGTTGAAATCCGTGGCCTTCTGCTGCATCTCTACAGGTGTTTTTCATTTCCCAAACAAGAGGGCTGCAGAGATTGCTGTCCAGACGGTGAAAGGTTGGTTATCCGAGCATCCGGGTACAATGGAAAGAGTGATCTTCAATGTTTTCAAAGATGAGGACAAAGCGTACTATGAACAACTTTTACGATAATGGTTATCAGGAAACCATCCAGAAGGGATTGTCCGCAGTTCGCTCCTTCCGTTCAGGCATTTCTACAGGTACAGGAAGCAGGGATGAACAGATCAAACGGCTGAAGAAGGAAATCGAAAGCGCAGATACTATTGTGATTGGAGCGGGTGCCGGATTGTCCACAGCAGCAGGGCTGACGTATTCGGGAGAGCGCTTTGAGAAATACTTCGGAGACTTTGCTGCCCGGTTTGGCATTCAGGATATGTATTCCGGCGGATTCTATCCGTTCCCAGACGATGAGACACGCTGGGCATGGTGGGCAAGGCACATCTACTATAACCGTTATATTGATCCGCCGAAGGATGTTTATGGAAAGTTGCTGGCACTGGTGCAGGGTAAAGATTACTTTGTCATTACCACAAACGTGGATCATCAGTTTCAAAGAGCTGGTTTCGACAAGAAGTGCCTGTTCTATACGCAAGGAGACTACGGCCTGTTCCAGAGCGTAAATCCGGCGAATCAGAAGACCTACGATAATGAGACGTGGGTCATGCAGGCAATGGAGGCGCAGGGATTCGAGAAGGATGCAGATGGTGTATGCCAAATCCCACAGAATGGTGTTTCCATGAAAATACCTACAGCACTGATTCCGAAATGCCCGGACGACGGCTCAGACATGACCATGAATCTTCGTGCGGATGATTCTTTTGTCGAGGATGAAGGCTGGCATAAAGCGTCCGCTGTTTATGCAGATTTCATCCGCAGACATGAAGACCTGCACACGTTATATCTGGAAATTGGTGTCGGAGCCAATACGCCTGTCATCATCAAGTATCCATTCTGGGCGTTGACTGCAGAGAATCCGAAAGCGGTATATGTCTGCCTCAACTATAACGAGGCTTTCTGCCCACAGCAAATCGAAAATCAATCCATCTGCATTGATGGAGATGCGGATACAATCCTTGAGTCTCTGAAATGAAAAAGCTCTCGGTCACCGGTGTAAAACCGTTGATCGGGGGCTCTTTTTCTGCTTAAGATCAGCCGTCGATGGTCTGGCCGTTCTTGAAGGTGAAAGTCAGGCGGCCATCCGCATAGGCCGTAGCGTAGTCCAGCAGGCCGCACCAGAGCTTTTCGCTGAAGGCGGTGACCTCGCCGTCCTGCTGTTTCAGAATCCGGAGGAAGTCCTCCATCGTGCCGCGCCGGTCCCGGATATCGCTGATCTGCTGTGCGACTGCATCCTTCTTGGACTCGGCCTCCTTGAACTTCTGGCTGAGTGAATCGAAGCGCTGTTTGTATTCGGTCTGGCCCTGTGCGACCGTGGCGTTCTGCCGGATCATCTGCTGGATCATGCCGTTGAGTAATCCAATTTGCCAAAATGACTGCAAAAACGCCGTGAAATTTTCATTTCACGGCGTTTTGTGGATAGAAAATCATATTTTGATAGAAAAACAGCCTATGGGTGCAAATGAGGATGCGTGGGTTCAAAGCAAACGTTTTTTTGCGTTGATCAATTCTTTTTTGCGGTCTTTTCCCGCTTTTTGTCTGTTCCGAGCACAGCTTCCGCGTCGTTCATACCGATATCTGCCATACCGGCGGCGTATTCGACCATTCTGCAAAAATCCCGCGCGTCGTATTTTCTGCCCGTGATCGATGTGATCGTTTTGCCTCTGCTGAAAGCGTTCAGAGCGTCGAACGGGTCGAAGGCGTTGTGCACGGTCGTCTTGCAGCCGTCCTTATCCGTGATATACAGGCACGGCTCGTACGGCTGGCAGGTCAGCGCGAATCTTTCGCCGTTTGCGATCAGATACGGACGACCGTTCTGCTGACCGAGCGTGTAGCGCCCGTCCCGGTAAACGACGACGGCTTTATGGACGTCCCACGGCGGGATAAAGGGCGCTTTCATTCTTTTGATCAGGTGTTCCCGATCATTCGGCGTTAATTCGCCCTGTTTGATCGCGCGGTCGAGAAGCTCGGCGTACTCGCGCTCGTCGATCTCATAAAAAGCCCGTGAAAACCTGTCGCTGTTGTGTTGGTCGAGATTCGTCCAAACCATCAGAAAGAGCTTGCCGTCGTCGGCTCTGCCGACGGCCTTTTCAATGCGGTATCGTAGCGTTCCGGGCTTCCATTCGCCCTCGAACTCTTCTTTATCGACCCAGAACCACGCGTGCCAGCCGTATCCGGAGTTTACTTTATATTCTTTCATTTTTCCTCAAATCCCGATTTACAAGTCTTTACTTCTCGTCACGCTGTAAAGTGTTACCCCTTCCGGCCTGAAATCCATCTGGACCTCCCAGAACTCAACGCCTGCCTCCGATGCCGCTTTGAAGGTTTCTGACACCTCCTCATAGTGCGTTGACCTCAGCCGTTCCTTCTTTTCTGTAATGCGGTACTGAAACACCTGCAAGAAGACAGCCTTCTCATGATCCTCAAGTGATCCGGCAAGCTCCTTCAGGTGCTTTACCATCCTGTCTGTTGATGAAAACGGCTTTGGCGGAAGCGTCTTGATGTCCTTCCCGTATTTCACATTGATTGTCGTCAGCGGAGTTTTTACTTCCAGATATGTATCTCCGACTTTAAAATCCAGCTTGGATATTCCCAGATTTACTTCTCGCTGAACGCTGTCAAAATCAGAGACGATCTCGTCCAGCTCGTGTTCGTTGAAGAAGTACTCCACCAGCCTGTTGGAAAGGATCTGATTGATCCCGACCCAGTTCTCATCATCGGACAGAAGCACCGCCTCGATATCGTATTTCAGCTTGCGTTTCGGATCGTCATGATAGGACAGAAGACATGGCAGATTTTTATTTTCCACGTCACCGATGCGGTTCGTCGTCGGGATGTGAGCGATCAATTCTTCTCCGGCTATATCCAACAAAGCAGTGAATTGGCTTTTCCTTTTTAGCATCGTTCCTCTGATAAGAGGTTTCTCAAAAACATATGTGCTCATTTCTTCACCACGATAGTCAACATGACCAGATCTTCCTCTCCTGTGTTGACGATTGAGTGCTCAGACCCCTGGGGACAAATGTGCATAACCCCTGGTTTCAGATCTTCCTCCACTCCGCCACAGAACGCTTTGCCTGTTCCGCTAATTATATAGTTCATATCATCGCCGGAATTCTGCTTATGATTGCCAATGCTTCCTCCCGGGTGGATCGCTGTCGGAATGATCCTGTAGGAATCATCGTTATACATACGGGCACTCATCATACCGGTGCCGTTATCCATGCCTGGAAACGTCATGGATGCAATCTCATTGAAATCTATACGCATGTTCTCCTCCAAAAACTGGAATTTTACTTCCTGGCAATTACAATCGGTTGATAGAATCCTGATTCCTCCGGGAATTTCCAAATCACCTGACTGCAACCACTGGATAAAAGCAGATTCGTTAATTCTTCTCTGCGGGTAGCCCGGTATTCACAAACAAACTTGCCGATCTGCAGATTCTCCTCGTCATCGATAATAAATCAAAGATGGCAATCCTTTTGTCTTCATATACAGTTCCGGGTATCCGATAGGAACGTTCAGTAACCCAATTCTGCATTCTAGCAATCAGATAGCAGAGCTTGTAGCTGCTGATATCGACCCCGCCCTCGCCTTTATAGGTATAGGTCTTGCTGGGGATGCTGTGAGACTTTAGATCTTTCTTTGGATAGGGAGAAATCAACAGGCTGTTCCCATCATCCGAAATCATAAAGCAGATACGACGTGGGCAGCCTATTCCTCTCAGCGAGTCTACGAACACATGGATACGGTAGATTTTCAGGTAAAAAGATATGTTCGTATCAGTCATAAATCGCTTTCCACGCTTCGTCGCAGAAGCCCTCCGGCTTGGAGAAATCTGCATAAAACACCTGCCCGACCTGATGTGCGGGACAGGCGCAGGTCACGCCGTACTCCTTCGCCAGTTCTTCGTCAAAAGTAGTTTTGATTACTTCAATTTTGCACTTCTTCATGATGATTCCTTTCTGTTACGCCTTCGGCAGCGACACTGTGAAGGTGCTTCCTTTCCCCAATTCGCTCTCGACCTCGATCTCCCCGCCGAGCAGCGTCATCACGCGGGCAACCAGCGCGAGACCGAGGCCGTTGCCCTCCGTGGCGTGGGAGGTGTCGCCCTGATAGAACTTGTCGAAGATGCGCTTTTGCGCTTCCGCGCTCATGCCGCAGCCGGTGTCCGTGAACGAAACCAAAACCTGCTCGCCCTCCGTGCGCTCTCGCACCGTGATCGAGCCGCCCGGCTCGGTGAATTTGAGCGCGTTTGACATGAGGTTGTTCCACACCAGCTCTAACAGGCTCTCGTCGGCGTTGATGTACGCGCTGTCCTCCAGATCGAAGTCAGGCTCGATCTCTTTCTCCTCCCACCGGCTCTCAAATTGCAGCAGGCAATCGGCAAGCTGGCGGCACACATCGTAGCGTTTGATCTCCGGCACGATCTTCTGGTTCTCGATGCGGTTCAGCCGCAGGATGTTGGTAATCAGCTCCGTCATCCTGCCCGCCGCGTCCTCGATGGACTGCGCGTACTCCGCGCGGTCGGCGTCCGAAAGCTCGGACGCTTGCAGCAGCTCCGCGTAGTTCTTGATGACCGCCAGCGGCGTTTTCATCTCATGCGACACGTTGGAGATGAAGTCGGTCTTGAGTGTCTCCGTCGAGGAAAGCTCTCCGACCATCGTGTTGAAATCGTCGAAGAGGACTTCAAGCTCGTCCTTCCTGCCGTCCTTTCGCATCGGGGCGAGACGCACGGAGAAATCGCCCTTCGCCACCCGCTGCGCCGCCTCGGACAGCCTGCGCACCGGACGGAGCATGTGCCGTCGGATCAGCGCGAACACGCCGACGCCCGCGGCGCTGAGTGCCAGCACCAGTCCCACCATCGAGAAAATGAACCACTGGTTTTCCGGTACGCCCGTCTGCGCGATGTAGACCACCAGCACCGCCGAGCAGACGAACGCCATCAGCAGAAACATAATGAGGTAACTGCCCCAGGTCACTGACTTGGCGTTGATCCGAGGATCGCGCTTCATTCCACCACCGCCTTGTAGCCGAGGCCGCGCACGGTTTTGATGGTAAAGCCCTCGCAGCCGGAGAGCTTGTCGCGCAGCTTCGTGATGTAGACGTCCACGGCGCGGAGGCTCGTCTCGCTCTCCATGCCCCAGAACTCGTCCATGAGCTGCGCGCGGGAAAAGGTCTTGTTGGGATAGGACAGGAGCTTGTAGATGATGTTGAACTCCCGCGTTGTGAGCGCGATCTCCTCCCCGCCCGCGCTCGCGGTCATGGCGTCCGCGTCCAGCGTCAGGTTGCCGACGATGAGTCTCCGCTCCTGCTCGATGTGCGCGCGGCGCAGCAGCGCCTGTACGCGGAGCAGCAGCTCATCCAGCTCGAAGGGCTTGACGATATAGTCGTCAATGCCGATCTGGAAGCCCTCGCGCTTCGCCGCGAGATCGTCCCGCGCCGACATGAATAGCAACGGGATATTTTTGTTCAGCTCCCGCACGGTCTTTGCGAACTCGAAGCCGTCGATCCCCGGCATCATGATGTCGGAGATGATGAAGTCGTAGAGCCGGGTGTACATCTCATCGTAGGCGTCCGACGCGCTCAGCACGCCCTTTGCCTCGTAGCCGTTCGCGCGAAGATAAGTGCAGAGCGCACGGTTGAGCTTTTCGTCGTCGTCCACCACAAGAATATGGATCATAGGGGCAGCCCTCCCAATCGTTTTCTTTTTGAAATCTTATCACAAATTGTAAAAACGCGCAATCAGGCGGGAACGGCTTTCCGTTCCCGCCTGATTGCTGCTTACGCGTTCTTCTTGATGAAGAACACCACAGCGCCCGCAACAGCGGCAACCGCGGCCGCGATGATTGCAATCCACTTGAAACTCATGTTCCAGCGCTCCTTTCCTCATTTCCTTATGCCACCGCCGCATGCTTGGCAGCGGCAATCTTTCCGGATTCCTTGAGCCACGCGATCTCGTCGCGCATCGTCTCGCGGTAGGAGCGGGTCGTGTAGCCCAGCTCGCGCCGCGCCTTGGACGAGTCGAAGTCGTTGTTGCGGGCGAGGTTATAGATGGAAAACGTCGTCATCAGCGGCTTGGTGCCCTTGTGCTTGGCCTGCGCCTCCATCATCTTCGCCATGGCGTTTGCCGCCCAGATCGGCAGGAACATGTGCATCGGCTTGACGCCGGCTTCCTCCGCCAGCAGGTTTGCAAAGTCGTGGAAGCTGACCTCCTCGTTGCCGAGGATGTAGCACTCGCCCATGCGGCCCTTGTCCGCCGCCGCGATGATGCCGTCCGCGAGGTCGCGGGCGTCGGCGAGGTTGAACGAGCCGGCGATACCCACGGGCATCTCACCGTTCAGGATGCGGATGATCGTGCCGGTGGTCTCGCCCACAGCGTTGTCGCCGGGGCCGAGGATGCCCGTGGGATGTACGACGCAGGCGTCGAGCTCATAGTCGCGCACGGCGTCCAGCACCAGCTGCGTCGCGATGGCCTTGCTCTCGGAGTAGCAGCCGAGCACCCGCTTCGGATCGAAGTGATTGACCTCTGCAATTTTCTGACCCTTCGGCAGCTCCGGGATCGCGCCGGTGGAGCTGACGTAGACGAGCTTCTTGCACTCACTGTGCATCACGCAGCAGTCGACGATGTTCCGGCAGCCGCCGACGTTCACGTCCATGACCTTCTGGTTGTACTCCGGATCGACGGAGACAAGGCTCGCGATGTGCAGGCAGATGGTTTCGGTGCCCTGCGGCACGGTGAAGAACCGCTCCAGCGATTCCTTGTCGCACACGTCGCCCTCGAAGATCTCCGCTCCTGTGGGGACGTACTTGATCGCGGGGTCGCCCTTGAGGACGAAGGCGCGGACGCGCTCGCCGCGTTCAAGCAGCTTGCGGACGACGATGCCGCCCATGAAGCCCGCGGCGCTGGTGACGAGGTAAACGGTATTGTTGGTGGTATTGTGATTGATGTTGGTGTTCATGATAAAGCCTCCAATTGATGATCGCGGTCTGTGCCGCGTCGGTGTTGTTTCCTTTAGGATGGCCTTATCATAGACGGGGTTTGTTGCTGTTTTGTCAGAGTTTTGTTTCTGTTTTGTTAAAATGAGAGAAGTGGGCAAGCGCACTTTCGACGCTTGCCCATTTGCCAAGGTTTTTGCTGCGGTCTGCATGCGGATCAAAGCTGTCAGAGCTCATTTTTGCTGTCTTCAAATTTCCTCGCAGTCCGTCGGGGCGTACTGTTTTTCAAAAAAGGACTTGACTCTGACGTAACGTCATACTTTATTATAGTCTTACCGCAGGCAAGGGGGCAGGTACCATGATGACAGTCCACGAGGTGAGCATGCTGACAGGCGTGAGCATACGCGCTCTACAGTATTATGACCGGATCGGGCTCTTGCGTCCGGCAAGCTATTCCGAAGCGGGATATCGTCTGTATGATGACGGGTCTCTGGAGGTCCTGCAGCAGATCCTTCTGTTCCGCGAACTGGAATTTCCGCTGAAGGAGATCAAACGGATCATCCAGGCCCCCTCCTTCGACCGGGACAAGGCGCTGGAGCAGCAGATCGAGCTGCTTCGTCTGAAAAAGGAGCACCTGGAAAAGCTGATCGACCTTGCCCGCGAAATCAAAGAAGGAGGAACAGCACAGATGGACTTTTCCGCATTTGACACCGCGAAGATGGAGGAGTACGCCGCCCAGGCAAAAGCGTCCTGGGGAACTACGTCCGCGTACCGGGAATACGAAGAGAAAACGAAGAACAGGCCGGCAGAGAAAGAACTGGAGCTTGGCGAACAGATGATGCAGATCTTCGCCGAGCTTGGCAAAGTGAAGGACGGCAGTCCCGCCTCAGAAGAAGCCCAGGCACTGGTCAGGAAGCTGCAGGCATTCATCACGGAGCACTATTACACCTGCTCCAAGGAGATCCTCTCCGGTCTTGGCCGGATGTATGCCGGCGGGGGCGAAATGACAGAGAATATCGACCGATACGGCGGAGCGGGTACCGGCGTATTTGCGAACGAGGCAATTCAGATCTATTGTTCCTGACGCCCGGGAGCGTCTCCTTCATTCGTAGGAGCATCCGGCCAGCAGTTCGGGAATCAGCTTTTCTCCAGAAAACAAAAGCGGCTGTGGCAAACAGATATCTGTTTGTAGTACCTCGCCCATCCTCTGCATTTCTATAGTGTTTTGCACCACGGCTAGCCGGCTTCGAAACATTGATACGTTCATTGATTGGGTAAGTCCAATTGTTAAGCAGATGAACAATACATAAGAGAAGCAAGTGGATGCGAACCACTCGTTTCCCATCAATCGAAAACAGCCTATTTCTTCACAAGCAAATTCAGAAGATAAAGTTGTAAAAGCGCCGTGAAATCATTGATTTCACGGCGCTTTATGGTGGAGGTTGACCCCTCAAATCCGAACCGCTCAGATGCTTTGAAAGTCTTGGATTTGCAGGAGGTCAAATTATATGCCGTGGTGATCTCAAAGTCGCCGTCAGGTAACGTCCATACTGTGACCGAGTTCACCATGAGGTCTATGAGCTGCCGTTTGAAACTCTCGTCGTCAATATCTCCGTCCTTGAACTGACTGAGCCAATAGATCACTTGGTCACGGTCGAGTCTGAATATCTCCTTTTCCTCGTCGGCGATCTGCCGGTCGAGGTTTTTCTTTTGCTTTTCCAGGTCAGTCAGTCGATACATGAGGGTGTCCGAAGCGACGCCCTTTTCAATCGCGGTCGCAATGTTGTCGATGGACTTTTGTAGCTCGTCCCGTTTCTCAGTCAGAGCGGGGAGCTTCGTGTTCTTGGCAATGTCGGCTTCGGTCTGCGCTACGGCAATGTCGGCGATCTCTTCAATGAGATCATCGGAGAGCATGAGCATAGCGTCTTCGGCTACCCATGTTTCGATAAGCTCCTTTTTGAGCGTTTTCATACGGCAATTACTTGATCGCTTGCGACCGTAGCATTTGTAGTAGTTGTGTACCACCCCTGTATGACTTGTGCCTGACTCCCCGTTCATTGCTTGACCGCAATGACCACAAAAGAGCTTCCCTGAGAGTAGGTAGTCAACCTTTGCTTTTCCTCGCGCCGGTGACTCGCTGTTCTTCTTCAAACGGCGTCCGACTTCGGCGAAGAGCTCCTTGTCGATGATTGCCGGTACGCCGTCCTCGATCTCAATGTCTTTGTAGCGATATGTGCCGATGTACCTCTTGTTTTTGAACATGGATTTGAAGCTGTTGCGGTTGAACTCGGCGTTCTTCGCCGTCCGATACCCTTTGAGATTAAAGTCTCGGCAAATGTCGGCGACCGTCCAGCCCTGGACGTACAGCTCAAACGCTTTCTGCACGATAGGAGCGGTTGCGGGGTCAATGACGAGCCGGTGGTTCTCGATCTTATATCCAAGCGGGACATGACCGCCGATGCTATGACATTTCAAAGCAGACTCCCGCATACCGCGAGTGATCTTCTGCGACAGCTCCGCAGAATAGAACTCAGCCATTCCTTCAAGGACGCTTTCGAGAATGATACCTTCGGGGTTGTCGCTGATCTCTTCGGTGACAGAGAGAACCTTGACCCCGTTCTTCCTGAGCCGCATTTTGTAAACCGCGCTGTCGTTCCTGTTCCTCGCAAATCGGTCGAGCTTCCAGACGATAACGTATTGCCAATGCCGCTTCTCGCTGTCGGAGATCATTTGAAGGAACTGTACGCGCTTGCTTATGTCTTTTCGGGCAGAGGTTGCGCGGTCGCAGTAGATCGCAACGACTCGGTAATGCCGCAGCTTGCAGTATGCTATCGCGTCTCGGAGCTGTCCTTCGATGGATTGTTCCTTTTGCCGCTCGGAGCTGAACCGAAGGTAGAGAGCTACGTCGTAGTCGCCCTTGACGAGTACGACCATGTTCTCGTCGAATTGCGCTACCTCTTCGGGTGTCAGCATAGAGAGGTCGATAGGGTATTTCTTCATAGCAGCTTTCTCCACTCTTCGAGATTAACCAGCCGTTGACGCCGAAGCATTTTTTCTCTCTTCGTTGGTACGGTCATACTCATTCATTGCGATTTGAATGATACGGAGCTTTCCGTCTTCGTCACAGTTTGAGAAGTAATGCACCAGCCGTTTTGTCAGACCTTCGGGCGTATCGAGTATATCCAAGAGCTGACGCTTTATATCGTCGATACCCAAGAGATAGTCGGTCGAAACGTCGAAGTATTGCGCGAGTTTAACGAGGGTGTTTCCGTCAGGAACAGTCCCGTTCTTCCAACGAGTCAAATTGCCTGGACTCATACCGAGTTCGGAGAGAAGATTACTGATCTTCACTCCTTTCTCGTCGCATAGGGCTTTTATGCGGTCGAAAAACATGATACTACCTCCCTGTGAAAAATATTTTTCGCAAAGTGTAATTTTAGGGTTGACAATTACCTTTTGAGGTAGTATATTGATAGCGTAATCACCAACAACTTTACAAAAGGCAATGAAATCCCCGCCCCTGCCGGTTTTCTTTTTCGGCGGGAGCTATCCAATGGTTCGTATGGGGTGGCACTCACACTATACCATTGACGACTCTCAAAGTCAAGAAAGAGTTGTTGGTGATTACAAGAAAACAATGAAGGGAGGTAGGGACATGGGTGAGCGTCAGAGCTTGCGAGAGCGGTTGCTTCACAATCATCTTTCGTATGCGTGGCTTATCAATATGATGAAGCTCAAAGGTTTCGAGGTTGACAAGTCCACCGTAAGCTCGGCGGTCAACGGAACGATTACCGGCGACCGTGTGACCAAGATCAACGAGATTGGTCATGCCATTCTCGACAAGTACGAGAATGAGTTTCTGAGTTCCATGAAGTCGTGAGCGGCTTCACACCAGAGAAACAAGCCCAAGCGTCAGCCCTCGGTATGACCGTAGCTGGCAAAGTCCGAGAGTTCTTCAAGGACAAGCAGCACCGCAAGGATTTTGAACTCTGGTACGAACGGAAGTACGGAAGACCGTACCAATGGAAGAAGGTGAAGGTATGAAGAAGTTTTGCGGCATCTTAGCGTTTCTCTCGTTCTTTTATGTTCTCGGCGTTGTCGGCGGCATGGAGAATGACATGATCGGACTCGGAGAAGGTTTCGTTCGAGCAATGATCGCGCTCGTCCTTATGGCTCTGTTTGCGCGGTTCGCTGGTGCTTATGACTACGCCGACACCGAAAAAGAAGACCGCCAACAGGAACGGCACTCCTGTCGGCGGTAAGCAAAATGCTCAATCCAATAATAACACAATCTATTTGGAGGTTCAACATGAAATTCAACATTCAGATCACCGTTGAAGAGGACAAGGGCTGCAAGCCCGTTATGATCGCTCCCGTGATTGAGGACGACGAACTGCACGTCGGCGAGGTCGTTGACTTCCAGCTCACCACCGGCGAGAAAGCTCAGTTCATGGTTCAGCGCGTGGACGAAGACGGGTATCTCTGTATGCTCGTTGACTGTCTTCCCAAAGCGTACTCCATGAACAAGGAGAACACCAACAAAGGCGGGTACGCTGAGTCCGATCTTCGCAAACTGCTGAAAGGAGAAATCCTCGATCTGTTCCCCGCTGATCTGCGGGAGCTGATGCTGCCGTTCTCGAACGGTGATCTTCTGCGTCTGCCGACCGAGAAGGAAATCTTCGGTAAGAACGAATACGGTGCGGACGAACCCGAAAGCGTCAATGATAACTTTTGCTTTGCCGTAAAAGCTCTTTCTTCCGTTCGTCGGGGTCAAGTCGTAGATACGCATTTTAATATACTCCTTTCAACTAAGTTAAAATAATGGGCTAAAGTTATGCTCTGCTGTCCTCTCACGATAAAAAGAGGGGCTTGCAATGGGCTTTTCTATGGTCTATTATACACGATTTTAATTTACTGTCAAGAGGTAAATTAAAAATATATTCAAGATTTTGTTTAAGCCCTGCCGCGCTGCCGGTCGGCTGATCTTCCAGGGCTTGCGGCTGATCTGGTATTATTGCGGCTCTTCCAGGGCTTGCGGGGCTTGTCTGCCGGTTATCGCTCTGCCGGTCGGCGTCGGCTGATCTGGTCGGGGGCAGGGGGATAGAGGGACGGCAGCAGGGGCGGGGTGAGTGCGAAAAATACCGCAAAAATTAAAAAGGACTATTTAACTTTACCTCTCCTATGTTAATTTAACTATCTCCCGTTTCTTAAACTAAAAATCCAGCGCAAAAAGAAAAAGACCCCCTATTTTTGCTCTGACACCCCTCGATTTCCCCGATATTTTAATTTAATCTCGATTTTATTCAAAGAAAAAGTGAATAATCTAAGCGTTTTGCTATAAAGTCCTCTATAGAGAGCATACTAAGAAAAACTTATGGAAAAGTGACTAATATTATTCACTTAATTTCAATTTACCTATTGACAGTTTATTAAAATCGCTGTATACTCGCCTTGTCAGGAGGGACGAACATGAGTGAACTGAAAAGAGCAATCGGGTATATCCGAGTATCGACCAAGCAGCAAGCCGACGATGATAAGTACGGCATCGAAATCCAGCGGCAAGCCATACTGACCTATGCCGACGCGAACGGCTACTACATTTCCGATTGGAAGATTGACAAGTACAGCGGCGCGAAAGACGACCGCCCTGAGCTGAACGCAATTCTCTATGGCGACGATGTGACCAACCCGCCCGTTGAAGCGGTCATTACCTTCAAGAATGACCGTATGGCGAGGGACACCAAGCTCTACTTCTACTACCTCTACACGCTCGAAAAGCGCGGAGTGAAGCTGCTGACCGTCAACGAAGAGTTTGACGAGGGAAGCGAGTTTGCGAACATCTATCGTGCGCTGTTGCAATTTGTCGCGGAGCAGGAGCGGAAGAACATTGCGCTTCGTACCGGCAAGGGTCGGTCGATCAAAGCGTCTTGCGGCGGGTACAGCGGCGGTCGCTGTCCGTATGGGTACAAGGTGGTAGATCACCGGCTGGTTATCAATGAGGACGAGAAGCCCATTGTCGAGTATATGTTCTATGAGAACGACAAGGGTACGCCCATGTTGACCATTGCCGAAAATCTCAATGCCCGTGGGTGCAGGACTCGTAAGGGGACGACCTTCCAGGCGGCGACGGTGAAGAGTGTTCTGAGCAATCGTCCGCTGTACGAGGGCAAGTACAAGTACGGAAAAGACATGAAGTGGGTGCAGGGAGTCCATGAGCCGATCTTGACGGCTGGTGAGCCGGTGAGCAATCCGCTTCTGTCCGAGAGCGGTAAAATCAAGTTGATATAAGGGAGTGCGTATGAAGAAACTGCTTATGATCTGTGTTTTGGCTCTTGCGTTGCTCCTGTCCTCCTGTGCGGCGAGTGAGCCGACGCCGAAAGCGAACCTGGCTGACAGTTTGGAGATCAAAGAATACTCCTGCGTGATCGACAAGCAGTTTGCCTACTATGTCGCCTTTGTCACCAACACGTCAGACAAGACGCTCGATGTGGAGATCAACATAACGGCGAAAGACGCTGACGGCAATATGGTCGGCTCAGGAACGGCGTCAGTTCTTGCCGTTGGCTCTGGTCAAACGTCTGGACTCTGGACGACCTTTGACGAGTGGAAGTCGATTGACAGTTTCGAGTATGTATTGAACGTCAAAGAGTCCTTTTACTTGCCGATTAAAGACATGGTATCATTCGATCATAGCGAAACAGACAGTCGAATTGTTATGTCGGCGACTAACGGCGGTGAGAAAGACGCTGAGTTCGTTTGGGTTGATGTGGTGTTTCTGAAAGATGGGAACATGGTCAACTTCCGAGAGATCATGCTGACGAACGGCGACTGTGTTCTTCCTGCGGGGCAGACCTTGACCGGCGAGGGCGAAGTGTTTTCTCAATACGACGACCTGGTGTTTGCTTACAACGGACGTATTCATAAGTGATGCTTCTCGTATAGACGAGAGGAACAGCCATGACGGGCTACCTTTGGGTGGCTCGTCATTTTCTTTTGGAGGTAGATATGGACTATAAGGCAGTAACCGGCGCGATCTTGCGCTTTATAGAGGACAAGCCGCTCGATCACGGTGCGTATACCGACCTCTTCTCTGCTGCTCGGCAATGGGAGGAAGAGGATTTTCAGGCGGCTCATGCTGTGAACGTGCAGCTTCGGGAGCTGGCGACGAAGACCCTGCGGGTATGTCCCGTTGCGGACACCGGCTTCTTCTATGAGACGTACAAAAAGTCGCTTCTCTTCGATGCGCCGTACTTCTTTGACAGCTTTTTGCTCTACATGGAGCTTGACAGGAAGCCCGAAAAGCGGTTTTACGCTCCTCGGCGGCACTATTTGAAGCCGATGGTGCAGGGTTTCCAGGACGTTCTTGACGGAAAGCTGCGGCTTTTGACGATCTCCATGCCGAAACGAGCGGGAAAATCGCAAACGGGAATCAATTTTGTTAATATGCTCTCAGGGAAATATCCTGATCGAGCGACGCTGATGGAGGGAACGGGCGACGACCTGGTAAAGAGCTTCTACAACGGGTGTTTGGAGTATGTTCAGACGCCGAACGAGTATCTGTTCTACGACGTGTTCCCCGACGCTCGGCTGGTGCAGACCAACGCCGACATGAAAACGATCAATCTGAAAACCCGTTCCCGCTTTCCGACGATTATGTGTCGTTCTATTGACTCCCGTCAGGTCGGTCTTTCCGAAGCGACGAACGTGCTGTACCTCGACGACTGTGTGGAAGGTCGTGAGGAAGCGAAGAACCGGCAGCGGCTTGACGATAAGTGGGAGATCATATCGGGCGATATTATGGGTCGTGCTATCGAAGGTACGCCGATGGTCTTCACCGGCACTCGCTACTCTCTGTATGACCCTATTGGTCGGGTGCAGGAGTACGCGCAGCGGGAGGGCTGGAATTGGAGGGCGATTGAGATACCCGCCCTTGACCCGATCACCGACGAGAGCAACTACGAGTATGAGCGCGAGGGCAAAAAGGTGTTCACGACCGCCTATTTTAGAGAGCAGCGTGAGCTTTTGTCCGCAGAGCAGTTCGAGAGCGAGTTCCAACAGCAACCGTTTGAAGCGAAGGGTTTGCTCTTCAACAAGAAAGAGCTGAACTACTTTATCTCCCTGCCGGTTGATCGTGACCCCGATACGATCATTGCGGTCTGCGATACCGCCGAGAGCGGTGAAGACTCGACCTCCATGCCGGTCGCCGCGATCTACGGCGACGAGGTTTATATCATCGACGTTGTGTTTGACGATGCTCCTGCCGAAGTGACGAAACCTGAGTGCGCGAACGCGCTGATCTCGAACAGGGTTGCCGAAGCTACCTTTGAGTCGAATAATGCGGGAACGTATTATGCGCGAGACGTGGCGCAGCTCTGCGAACAGCGAGGGTATATGATCGGCATACGGACGAAGCGGACGGTCAGCAATAAGCAGACCCGTATTGAGTTCGCTGCCGACAACATCAAGAAGCATTTTTGGTTCAAGGACTCGTCTACCTACGAGAGAGGGAGTCAGTATTGGGCGTTTATGAAAGAGGTCACGACCTACACCCGCACCGGCAAAGTCCCGCACGACGACGCGCCCGACTCGCTTTCCCTGCTCGAAAACGAAATCCGAGGTCTGATCGGGGCGAAGATCGAGGTCATAAAACGCCCCATTTAATCGCCAATGGTTTGTTTGAAAATTATGCTTGCAATCCATTGGAGAGTGTGCTATGATTGTATGTGTAAAAATGGGTTTCGGAAGGAGGGCGAAAGCGCATGGGCTATTTTGGTCGGCGCAAGATTTTCACCGATGTTGATACGATCACGGCTGAGAACGTAGTCTCTGTGCTGCAAAAAGCTCTCACCGTTCACAATCAGAACAGGGTAGAGATCGAATACCTCTACGAGTATTACAAGGGTAAACAGCCCATTCTCTACAGGACGAAAGACGTTCGACCTGAGATTATGAACATTGTGGTCGAAAACCGCGCCAATGAGATCGTTTCTTTCAAGGTTGGCTATCTGATGGGCGAACCTATCCAATATGTCAGCCGTGGCGACGATGAAGCGATCACCGAGCGTATCAATCGGCTCAATGCCTATATGCAAGCTGAGGATAAGGCGTCGAAGGACAAGCAGCTCTCGGATTGGTCGCATATCTGCGGTACGTCCTACCGTATGGTGCTTCCTGACAGCAACGCCGGTGAAGACCCTGACGAAGCTCCGTTCGAGGTTTACACGCTCGACCCGCGCTTTACCTTTGTGGTCTATCACAACGGCTTGGGTGAAAAGCCCGTGATGAACGTCAAGTATGTGAAGCGCGACGACGGCACGACGCTCTACAGCGTTTACACGAAGGACACCTACTTCGAGATCAACGACATGACGGCTATCGTAAAGAACGAGCCGCAAGTCCTCGGTCTTCCGATCATCGAATATCCTGCCAACGACGCTCGGCTCGGTGCTTTCGAGGTCGTGCTTCCCCTGCTCGACGCGATCAACAATGTTGACAGCAACCGGCTTGACGGCGTGGAGCAGTTCGTCCAGGCACTCATGCTCTTTCACAACGTCGATATTTCCGCGAAGGACTTTGGCGACTTGAAGAAAGAGGGCGCGTTGAAGTTCAAGGACATTGACGCGCAGCTCAAAGGCGAGATCAAGTATCTGGTCGAAGAACTCAATCAGAGTCAGACGCAGACGCTTGTCGATCACCTTTACGAGACTGTCCTGACTATCGTCGGTATGCCGAACCGCAACGGCGGTACTTCCACCAGCGATACGGGAACGGCGGTCGTCTATCGTGACGGCTGGTCTTCTGCCGAAGCGAGGGCGAAGGACTCTGAGCTGGTGTTCAAACAGTCCGAAAAGGAGTTCTTGAAGCTCGTCCTTCGTATCTGCCGCGATCTGAGCGACTTGGAATTGAAGCTCTCCAACATTGAGATCAGGTTCACTCGCCGCAATTATGAGAATATCAACGAAAAGGCGAACGTCCTGACGGCAATGCTGAACAACAATAAGATCGCTCCGCAGCTTGCTTTCCAGCATTGCGGTATGTTCGTAGATGCTGAGAGCGCGTACCTTATGAGCAAGGCATACGCCGAAGAGCAGGAAGCGAAGGAGCTTGCGCGTCTCACCAAGATCGCCGGTGTGAAGGACGACGACGAGGACGGTGACGAGGACGATGTATGAATACCTTGATCGTGTTCTGAAAATTCTCGTCCGTCAGATCTACGATGTGCTGAAATGGATTGCTCAGATTGTGCTTCCCGCCCTCGGTGCGCTGTACTTCGGGCTGGCGCAGATTTGGGGACTCCCCTACGGCGAAGAGATTGTCGGCACGATCACCGTGATCGACGCTTTCATGGGCGCGCTGCTCGGTATTTCTACTGTGCAGTACAAGAAAGCGCAGGGTGAGAACAATGATTAACGAGAATACCCCCTCTCCCTGCACCGGCGACTCCTGCCCCATTGATCTCGAAGACATGAGCGGGTTCGTTATGACCGACGAAATGCGGGACGAACTGAGCAACAACAGAGGGGAGGACGAAGGCAATGAGTAATTCCCCGCTGGTCAGCTACACGCTGATCTCCCCAAACAAGAACAGTCCTCGGACAATGCCGATTGACCGTATCTCTATCCATTGCGTTGTCGGTCAATGCTCGGTCGAAGTTCTTGGCTCTCTGTTCTATCAGTCCTCCCGTCAGGCAAGCTCCAACTACGGCGTCGGCAAGGACGGGCGTATCGGTATGTACGTCGAAGAGAAAGATCGTTCCTGGTGTACCTCTTCGGGTGCGAACGATCACCGCGCCGTGACCATCGAGGTTGCAAGCGACACGACCGCTCCCTACGCTGTGAACGACGTTGCCTTTGCCGCAATGCTCGACCTGGTGACGGACATTTGCAAGCGCAACGGCAAGAAGAAGCTGCTCTGGTTCGGCGACAAGGACAAGACCCTCGCCTATAAACCCGCTGCCGACGAAATGGTTATGACCGTTCACCGTTGGTTTGCGAACAAGAGCTGCCCTGGCGACTATCTCTACAACCGTCACGGCGAAATCGCTGCCGAGGTCACGAAGCGTCTCAGCGGAGCGGCTACGCAGACTCCCGCCGAGCCGACCACCAAGCCGAGTGAGACGACCACCAGCGGCAAGCTGTACCGTGTTCAGGTCGGCTCTTACGCCAAGCGCGGTAACGCCGAAAATATGCTGGAAAAGCTGAAAGCTGCCGGTTTCAACGGCGTGATTGTCGAGGTCGAGAAGGAAAACTCTGCTCCCGCTCAGTCTCAGACTCAGACGGCGGTCAACCCGTATCGGGTGCTGATTACCGCCGATGTTCTCAATATCCGCAAGGGCGCGTCTACCGACTATCCCGTTGTGGGTGAGGTAAAGCAGAATGGCATCTACACCATCGTTGCCGAAGAGAACGGTTTCGGCAAACTGAAAAGCGGGGCTGGCTGGATTTCCCTCGCGTACTGCCAAAAGGTCGGGTGATCGGTGTGCAAGTGCTTCGAGAAGTAACGCTCGACAAGCTCATAAATCTGTACGAAGGGTTGGTCGTAACAGATCGCAAGTCGGTCATGCTCTGCGGCGAGTTCAAGGACGATGCTATGAGCGAGTTGAAGAAGCGTTGTCTCAAACAGGACAAAATGATACTCGGAGCTTTGAAGTGCGCCAAGATGCACGGCTACTCTGGCGAAGACTAAAAGAAGACACTCCCTACCGTCAAGGTAAGGAGTGTCTTTTGGTTTGTACGCATATCAGACCCAAGAATATCAAGGGTTCGGATATGCGCTCAATGGTGGACCTGAAGGGATTCGAACCCACGACCTTACGGATGCGAACCGTACGCTCTCCCAACTGAGCTACAGGCCCATATTCGCTTCGCTGATCTTGTCAGCCAAAGTACAATACCACAGTTTTTTTGATTTGTAAAGCCCCAATTTTCAAAAAATCAAAAATTTGTGTTGCATCTTGGCTCGGCATATAGTAAAATACCTTTCGATGTCCTCCGCAGACTGCTGCGGAACCGGTCTTGCGCGATGGATACCCGCGAACCATGTCAGGCGGGGAACCGAGCAGCATTAAGCGGGACCATTCATGCGCCGCAAGGGCGCCGGTTCCGTGGCAGTCTGCGGAGGACGTTGCCGCTTATGCGGCAAAAACGGAAAGTATGGCTGTGTAAACGGCGGTTCCGCCGTTTACCGTTTTATTTGCAAGGGGGTATGTTCTTGTATCAGGCGCTCTACCGCAAGTGGCGGCCCAAAACCTTCTCCGACGTCGTCGGACAGGAGCATATCACCTCGACGCTCAGGCGGCAGGTCGCCGAGGGGCGGCTCTCTCACGCGTACCTGTTCACGGGTACGCGCGGCACGGGCAAGACCACCTGTGCCAAGATCCTCGCCAAGGCGGTCAACTGCGAGAATCCGCAGGACGGCGACCCCTGCAACGCGTGCCCCGCGTGCATGGGCATCGAGTCGGGCGCGTTTCTCGACGTGACGGAGATGGACGCCGCGTCCAACAACGGCGTGGACAGCGTGCGCGCCCTGCGGGACGAGGCGGTGTACGCGCCGGCGCAGGTCAAAAAACGCGTCTATATCATCGACGAGGTGCACATGCTCTCGCCCTCGGCGTTCAACGCGCTGCTCAAGATCCTGGAGGAGCCGCCGGAGCATTTGATGTTCATCCTCGCCACGACGGAGCTGCACAAGGTGCTGCCCACGATCCTCTCCCGCTGCCAGCGCTTCGCGTTCCGGCGCATCCTGCCGCGCGACATCGAGGCGCGGCTCGCCTACGTGGCGGAGCAGGAGGGTATTGACCTCAAGCCCGACGGCGCGGAGCTGCTCGCGCGCCTCTCCGACGGGGCGCTGCGCGACGCGCTGAGCCTGCTGGACCAGTGCGCGGCGACGGGCGGCAGCATCGGCGCGCAGGAGGTGCTGGACGTGCTCGGCCTCGCCGGGAACGTGCAGACGGCGCAGCTGCTGGGTTTCATTTTGCGGCGCGACGCCAAGGCGGCGCTGCTGCTGCTCCACCGTCTCTATACCGGCGGCAAGGACGTCGGCGCGGTGCTCGGCGAGCTGTCGACGCTCGCGCGCGACCTGCTGATCTCGGCGACCGCGCCGGAGGGCGGCGCGGCGCTGCTCAGCGGCGGCTACGACGAAAAGACGCTCTCCGCGCTGCGCAGGGAATCGACCGCCGCGCGGCTTGTCCAGATCTGCACGGTTTTGCAGGAGTGCGCGGCGGGGCTGCAATTGAGCGTCAACCGCCGCACGGACGCGGAGCTGTGCCTGCTGCGCCTGTGCGACGAGAGCCTTTCCGGCGACCTGACGGCGATCAACGCCCGCATCGCGCGCATCGAGGACCAGCTTGCCGCGGGAGCGGCGTACCGTGCGCAGAACCCGCAGAGCGCCGCCGCGGAACGATCCGCGCCGGCGGTAAGCGCTCCGGAGCCGGCCGTGCAGCCGGAACCGGCGCCGGAAGCGGCGGAGGACGCGCCGCCGTGGGGGGAGGAAGCCCCGCCGCCCTACGGCGAGCCGATCGCACCGGAGCCGAAAGCCGAACCCCAGCCGGAGCCCGCGCCCAAGTCGGCGCCGGCGACAGCTCCGACGGAAGCGCCGGAGCCGGAGGCAAAAGCGGAACCGGAGCGCGCGGCGGAATCCGCGCCGCAGCCGCAAAGTGCGAGCGCGGCGGACGACGGCACGGTGTTCCTCAAGCTGATGGAGACCTACAAAAACCGCCTGCCCATGTTCGCCCGCGGCTTTATCTCCGCGGCGAAGGGGCGGCTCGCCGACGGCGTGCTGACCGTGTACTGCGGCTCGGACGGGCAGAAGGGAATGCTCGACAAGCCGGAGGTCGCGTCCGTCCTCGCCGAGGTAACGTCGCAGGCGGTCGGCGAGAATGTGACCGTGCGCTTCGATCCGGGCGATCCGCCGGGCGAAAAGCACGATCCGATGCAGGACCTGCTGCAGATGGGCGGCAGATTCGACGGCTTTAAGGTCCGGTAAGCAATAACGCATGTACTAACGCAACAATACAATCATACAACGGGAGGAATATACCATGGCAAAGGGATACAGCGCGCGGCGCGGCTTTTCCAACGGCGGCGGCGCGTCGATGAAGCAGGCGGCGATGCAGCAGCAGCTGATGAAGATGCAGGAGGACATGGCAAAGAAGCAGCAGGAGGTGGAGGAGAAGTCCTTCACCGCCAGCGTCGGCGGCGGCGCGGTCAGCGCGACGGTCAGCGGCAAGAAGGAGCTCACGGCGCTGACGATCAAGCCGGACGCGGTGGACCCCGAGGACGTGGAGATGCTCCAGGACATGGTGATCTCCGCCGTCAACGAGGCGCTGCGCCAGGCGGAAGAGGCGATGAACGCCAGCATGAACGACTTCACCGGCTCGCTGGGGCTCGGCGGGCTCGGCCTGGGGCTGTAACGGGATATGCTTTCATCGGGCGGGGTGGTTTCCACCCCGCCCGCGTTCTTTTTGAACGAAATGTGAATTTTGAAAAAACATCTTCAAAATCGCAAATTTCCTCTTGCATTTGAGAAACGTCTGCGCTAATATAACAGCGTCGGTTAGCACTCAAGTAAAAAGAGTGCTAACCACGAAACATGTTATCAGCAATGATAAAATATATAAGGAGGCAATACCCATGAAACTCACCCCGCTTGCAGACCGCGTCGTGCTCAAGCTCGTCGAGGCCGAAGAGACCACCAAGGGCGGCATCATCCTCACCGCCAAGGCGCAGGAGAAGCCCTCCGTCGCCGAAGTCATCGCCGTCGGCCCCGGCGGCATGGTGGACGGCCATGACGTCGTGATGACCGTCAAGCCCGGCGACAAGGTCATCACCAGCAAGTATTCCGGCACCGAGGTCAAGGTCGACGACGTGGAGTACACCATCGTGCGCCAGTCCGACATCCTCGCCATTGTTGAATAATCGAAGGAGGCAATCATTATGGCTAAGCTCATCAAGTCCGGCGAAGAGGCGCGCAAGGCGCTGGAAACGGGCGTCAACACCCTCGCCGATACCGTTAAGATCACCCTCGGCCCCAAGGGCCGCAACGTCGTGCTCGACAAGAAGTTCGGCGCGCCGCTCATCACCAACGACGGCGTGACCATCGCCAAGGAGATCGAGCTGGACGATCCGTTTGAGAACATGGGCGCGCAGCTCGTGCGCGAGGTGTCCACCAAGACGAACGACGTCGCGGGCGACGGCACCACCACCGCGACCCTGCTCGCGCAGAGCATGATCCGCGAGGGCCTGAAGAACCTCGCCGCCGGCGCCAACCCCATCGTGATGAAGAAGGGCATGGCGAAGGCCGTCGAAACCGCTGTCGAGACCGTCAAGGCGAACAGCCAGAAGGTCAACGGCACCGCCGACATCACCCGCGTCGGCACCGTGTCCAGCGGCGACGAGTTCATCGGCAAGCTGATTGCCGAGGCGATGGAGAAGGTCTCCGCCGACGGCGTCATCACCATCGAGGAGAGCAAGACCGCCGAGACCTACAGCGAGGTCGTCGAGGGCATGCAGTTCGACCGCGGCTACATCACGCCGTACATGGTCACGGACGCCGAGAAGATGGAGGCCGTCGTGGACGACGCCTACCTCCTCATCACCGACAAGAAGATCTCCGTCATCGCCGACATCCTGCCGATCCTTGAGTCCCTTGTCCAGAGCGGCAAGAAGCTCGTCATCATCGCCGAGGACGTCGAGGGCGAGGCGCTTTCCACCCTGATCGTCAACCGCCTGCGCGGCACGCTGAACGTCGTGTGCGTCAAGGCGCCGGGCTTCGGTGACCGCCGCAAGGAGATGCTGCAGGATATCGCCATCCTCACCGGCGGCCAGGTCATCAGCGAGGAGCTGGGCTACGATCTCAAGACCGCGGACGTCTCCATGCTCGGCCGCGCGAACCAGATCAAGGTCACGAAGGAGAACACCACCATCGTCGGCGGCAAGGGCGACAAGGACAAGATCGCCGACCGCGTCGCGCAGATCCGCAACCAGATCGGCGTGACCACCTCCGACTATGACAAGGAGAAGCTGCAGGAGCGTCTGGCGAAGCTCGCCGGCGGCGTCGCGGTCATCAAGGTCGGCGCGGCCACCGAGACCGAGATGAAGGAGAAGAAGCTGCGCATCGAGGACGCGCTCAACGCGACCCGCGCCGCGGTCGAGGAGGGCATTGTCGCCGGCGGCGGCACCGCCTACGTCAACGCTGTGCCCGCGGTGGAGAAGCTCGTCGAGAGCCTTGAGGGCGACGAGAAGACCGGCGCGCAGATCATCGTCCGCGCCCTGCAGGAGCCGCTGCGCCAGATCGCCGTCAACGCCGGCATCGACGGCAGCGTCGTGCTCGAAAAGGTCAAGACCTCCGGCAAGACCGGCTACGGCTTCGACGCCTACAAGGAGGAGTACTGCGACATGATCGCCAGCGGCATCGTCGACCCGACGAAGGTCGCGCGCAGCGCGCTGGAGAACGCGGCGAGCGTCAGCGGCATGGTCCTGACCACCGAGGCGCTGGTCGCCGACAAGCCCGAGCCCCCCGCGCCCCCGGCGCCCGGCGGCATGGGCGGCATGGACGGCATGTATTGATCCCCTGAAAAAGCGTTTTGCAAGTTCCGCTGTCCGCTCCGTCGGACAGCGGAACTATTTGTACGGACAAAATCTGTGATGTGCATAAATCGGGGTGTCGATATTTGTCGATTTTTAGCATTGAAAACGTTTTCGAAAAGGTCTAAAATTTCATGTGTCAACAGGGCAATGCAATAAAGCGGCGCCTTGAATTTCAAAAGCATAGGAGTGTTGTGTGTGCTTAGTTTTCTGATCTGTCTTGCGATCCTGATCGCCGGCTACTTCGTCTACGGCAAGCTGGTGGATCGCACCTTCGGTCCGGACGACCGTGAGACGCCCGCCGTTGCCATCAACGACGGCGTGGACTATGTGGTTCTTCCCCAGTGGAAGCTGTTTCTGGTTCAGCTGCTGAACATCGCCGGCCTCGGCCCGATCTTCGGCGCGATCAGCGGCGCGATGTGGGGCCCGGTGGTCTATCTGTGGATCACCTTCGGTACCATCTTCGCCGGCGCCGTGCACGACTACTTCGCCGGTATGCTCTCCGAGCGCAACAACGGCGCCTCGATCGCCGAGGTCACCGGTATCTACCTCGGCGGCACGATGAAGAACGTCATGCGCGTGTTCGCGGTCATCCTGCTCGTCATGGTCGGCACCGTGTTCGCGGTCGGCCCCGCCGGACTGCTGGTCAAGCTGATCGGCGAGGGCGGCGCAGAGGGCCTTCTGGTCAACAAGGTGTTCTGGCTCGCGATCATCCTGATCTACTACTTCATCGCGACCTTCGTCTCCGTTGACAAGATCATCGGCAAGATCTATCCGGTGTTCGGCATCTGCCTGATCATCATGGCCATCGGCGTTGCCTTCGGTACGCTCACCAGCGGCAAGCCCATGCCCGAGATCTTCGCGAACTTCTCCAACCAGCATCCCGACGGCACGCCGATCTGGGCGTTCATGTTCATCACCGTCGCCTGCGGCGCGATCTCCGGCTTCCACGCCACCCAGTCCCCGCTGATGGCGCGCTGCCTCAAGAGTGAGAAGCAGGGCCACTTCGTGTTCTACGGCGCGATGGTCGCCGAGGGCATCATCGCCCTGATCTGGGCCTCCGCGGCGTGCACGCTGCTCGGCGGCGCCACGATCAAGGAGCTCGGCGGCGGCGGCGCCGGCACGGTCTTCGAGATCAGCAAGATCACGATGAGCGGCGTCGGCATGGTCCTCGCGGTGCTCGGCGTTATCGTCTGCCCGATCACCTCCGGCGATACGGCGTTCCGCGGCGCGCGCCTGACGCTCGCCGACTGGTTCAAGATCGACCAGGGCAAGTGGCAGAACCGTCTGATGCTCTGCGTGCCCGTTCTGGGCATCGGCGCGATCCTCGGCTTCGGCAACGTGCTCGGCAAGATCGACTACAACATCATCTGGCGTTACTTCAGCTGGTCCAACCAGACGCTGGCGATGATCGTGCTGTGGGCCGGCGCGATGTTCCTGGTTCAGGAAAAGCGGAACTTCTGGGTCTGCGCGGTGCCCGCGACCTTCATGAGCGCGGTCTCCATGACCTACTTCGTGATGGCGGGCGAGTGCCTTGGCCTGATCCCGTTCTTCAAGAACAACAAGGCGGTCGGTTATCCCGTCGGCATCATCTTTGCCGTCGCGATGCTCGCCCTGTTCATGGCGAAGTCGAAGAAGTACACTGCGACGAACGCCATCAAGTAAAGCAAAACCGCAAAACAAACCAAAAGGGCGGGAGAGCGATCTCCCGCCCTTTTCTGAGGAGTTGACAACATGCTGTTCGCACCCAAACTGATCGGCACGACGCCGCTGGACGCGGAGACGCTCGCCGCGGACCGCAGGGACTGCCGGAAGATCGGCCCCTGCGGCGTCGGGAAAAAGGCGGTCTACATGGGCGGAAGATACGTCGAGCGCGGCTTCTACGTCACATGGGGCGACGTCAGCCGCATCTTCAAGCGCGTCGCCATGAGCAAGGGCGGCTTCACCGGCAAGGGCATGTTCGGCGCGATGGCGTATCTGGTTGTGCAGATGGCGGACGGGCGCGAGAAGCAGAGCTATTTCAAGCGCGAGGACGAGGTCGACAGGCTGCTCGCCGCCGTCGAGCGCGAGCACCCCGGCATCCCGACGCACAGCGAGGCGGCGGAGCAAAGACTGCGCGAGGCGGAGGCGGCGGAGCAGGCGCGCTATCTCAAGGAGCTGTCTCCGGAGGCGCAGGCGGCGGTGGACGAGCTGCGCGCGGCGCAGGAAAAGCTCTCGCGCCGGCGCGATCTGACCGACGCGCTGTCGTTCGCGGCGCGGCAGAAGCGTGCGATCGACGGCATCAGCCCCAACTACCGCTTCGCGGCGCTGGCGATCTTCCTGCTTGCCGTCGCGGCGGCGGCGATAGGCGTCTACATGCTGCTGAACAAGCGGGATCACGCGGGGCTGGTGGCGGCGTTCGGCTTTGCGCTGATCTTCTTCGTCAGCTCGACACGCGTGCTGCCCACCGGACGCAACAACAAGCGCTACGGACAGGAGCAGTGGGATCGCGCGCTTGCCAACATGCGCGCGCTGCTCGACGAGGAGAAGGATATCCCCGTGCCGCCGCAGTACGCGCACCCCGTGGTGCTGGAGCGTATGATCCGCATACTGCGCGAGGGGCGCGCGGCGAGCGTTCCGGAGGCGTACGAGACCATGAAGGCGGATCTCAAGGCGCTCAACCGCGACGTCACAGTGTCGCAGAAGGAGCATGACGAGGTAGTGACCGTCAAGCCGATGTTCCTGCTGTGCGGCTACGCGGACGAAGTATAAAAAACGAACAAGGAGGAACATCCCCCGATGACCATGAACGAAGCAAAGGAAAAGCTGGTATCCGTCCAGCAGAAGATGGCGGCGTATGGCCACGCCATGAGCGTGATCTACTACGACGGCGTGACGGGCGCGCCCAAGGGCGTCGCGGACAACCGCGCGCAGACGCTCGGCATCCTCAGCCAGGAGATGTACGAGCTTGCCACGGGTAAGGACACCATCGACATGCTGGAGTTCCTTGACGCGAACGGCGCGGAGCTGAACGAACACGAGAAGCGCGAGGTTTTCCTCATGCTCAAGGATACCCGCCAGATGCAGAAGATCCCCAAGGACGAGTACGTCGCCTTCCAGAAGCTGATGGTCGAGGCGGACGACATCTGGCACAGGGCGAAGGAGACGAACGACTGGCCGCTGTTCGAGCCGGTGCTGGAGAAGGTCTTCGACTTCCACAAGAAGATCGCCGCATGGTGCGAGCCGGAGAAGGACGCCTACGACTACTGGCTCGACCGCTACGAGGAGGGGCTGACGAAGGAGCGCTGCGAGGCGTTCTTCGCCGCCCTGCGCGAGCATATCGTGCCGCTGCTCAAGAAGGTGCTTTCGAAGCCGCAGCTCGACAACAGCGTGCTCAAGGGCCATTTCCCCGCCGCGGAGCAGGAGAAGTTCTCCTACGACCTGATGAAGCTCATCGGCCTCGACCTCGATCGCGTGGGCCTCGCCACGACGGAGCACCCGTTCACCACGAGCCTCGGCTCCCACCTCGACGAGCGCATCACGACGCACTACCACGAGGACGACTTTTCCAACTCGATGTACAGCGTCGTCCACGAGGGCGGCCACGCGCTCTACGACACGGGCAGCGCCCGCGAGCTTGCCTACACGGTGCTCGACTGCGGCGTGTCCATGGGCATCCACGAGAGCCAGAGCCGCTTTTACGAGAACATCATCGGTCGCAGCCGCGCGTTCTGCGAGTACATCTTTCCGGTCGCGCAGGGCTATTTCCCGGAGCTGAAGAGCCATACCGCCGAGGAGTTCTACCGCGCCGTCAACCGCGCGGAGCCGGGCCTCATCCGCATCGAGGCGGACGAGCTGACCTATGCGCTGCACATCATGGTGCGCTACGAGCTGGAAAAGCGCGTGTTCGCCGGCGAGCTGGAGGTTCGCGACCTGCCCGCGGAGTGGAACCGGCTCTATCAGGAGTACCTCGGCGTGGACGTGCCCGACGACAGGCGCGGCGTGCTGCAGGACAGCCACTGGGCGGGCGGCAACATCGGCTATTTCCCGTCCTACGCCCTCGGCAGCGCCTACGGCGCGCAGTACCTGCGCAAGATGAAGGAGACCGTCGACGTCGACGCCTGCGTGCGCGCGGGCAACTTCAAGCCCATCAACGACTGGCTGCGCGAGCGCATCTGGCAGTACGGCAGCCTGATGAAGCCCGCGGAGGTCTTCCGGAACGCGACGGGGGAGGAGTTCGACCCCACGGTGTTCACGGCATATCTGGAGGAGAAGTACACCGAGCTGTACGGACTGTGAGAAAAAGCGGTTCGACGGGGCGCCTGCATGGCGCAGGCGCCCCGTCGAACGAAAAAAGCGGAAAAACATGGCGAAAAGCTCTTGACAAAACGGGCAGGGCTTTGGTATACTAACCGTTGTCCTGCGCGGCAGGCGTATTTGGCGGCATAGCTCAGTTGGCTAGAGCATGCGGTTCATACCCGCAGTGTCCCCGGTTCGAATCCAGGTGCCGCTACCAAAGCCGCGGGACGTCCGAAAGGGCGTCCCGCGCGCTTAAACCCCGTATTCTCCCGTATCTCCGAGCGAAACCCAGCGAAGCGCTTTTGCGAGGAAGAGGAGGCACGACGGAGTGAACGAGACCTCGCGCTCGCGCGGGGGCGAGTGATACGGAGTCCGTGCCGACGACGGCCCGTTGGTCAAGTGGTTAAGACACGGCCCTTTCACGGCTGTAACATGGGTTCGAATCCCGTACGGGTCACCACGCGGGGCGCGCGGCGTCCCGCTCATATGGAGGCTTAGCTCAGCTGGTTAGAGCGCCTGCTTCACACGCAGGAGGTCACTGGTTCGAGTCCAGCAGTCTCCACCAGAAAAGTTCCGAAGATTGGCCGATATGGTTGATTTTCGGAACTTTTTCTATACTGTCCGTTTGATTGGACTCAAGCGTTTTCCCGCATTTTGAGGTAATTTTTCCCAATTTTGCGGGAAAAGTGTGGGAAAAATTTTTGACCACCTGCTTACAGAAATGACCAACTGCGTACAGAGGCTTTCACATCGCCGCGCGAACCTTTTCGATGGTCGTCTGCTCGCGGGATGCGCGATCATAATGCGTATACACCCGGAGCGTCATATCCACCGAGCTGTGCCCGGCAAGGTACTGGATCTCCTTGATGTCCAGCCCCGCCTCAAAGAGCCGGGTGATGTAGGTGTGGCGGAGGATGTGCGCCGTGACGTGCCGCTCGGGCAGCTCGCGCTCGATCAGCCGCCACATGCTCTTATAAGAGGAGACGGTCATGGGCTGGTGGTTCTGCATGGCGAGGATGTACTGCGAGTGCGTGCGCTTCTTCTCGGCAAGCAGATGCGCTTCCAGCGTCTCGGTGAGCGGAATGTCGCGCCGACCGGCCTTGGTTTTCAGCTCGTCGGAGAGCTTTGTGCCGCCGCGCATCAGCACGGCGTTGCGGCGGACGTGGATAAGCTTCTTCTCGAAATCCACGTCGTCCCATTTCAGCGCGAGGATTTCGCCGCGCCGCATCCCCGTGTTGAGCGCGATCAGAAGGAAGGTCTTGGCGCGCGGGTTCCTGACGCGCTCGATCAGCTTCTCGCACTCCTGCGGCGTCAGCGCAGTCTTTTCCTGCGTCTTCTTGCCACCGGGTTTGAGCATACTGCTGACCGGGGAGCGGACGATCAGGCCGTTTTCCTGCGCCGCCTTGAAAATGCTACGCAGGTTGATGAGAACCTTGGACTGCAGGCTGTTGCTCTTTCCGACGAGCCCGGACATGATCGCCTGGATCTGCATCGGCGTGATGTCCTGCAGGCGGTAACCGCCGATGACCGGCAGGATGTGCTGGTTGAGGATGTACTTGACCATCTCCTGGCTCTTATCACGAAGATAGGGCTTTTTGTACACGTCGTACCACATCTGCGCGAAGTGTCCGAAGGTCTCCTCGCTGCACACGTCCACGCCGGAGTGCGTGAGGATCCTGACCTCCATGACCTTGTCGTCCAGTTCCTCCTGCGTCTTGGCATAGACCTCCTTGCGCTCACCGTTGGGGAGTTGAAGTGTCTTGCGCTTGTACTGATATTTTTTCGTCTGCGTATTGTTGGTTGCCATAGTTGGGCGTTCTCCTTTCGATAACGCCCTGCGGATATCGTACTACCTGTATTTTACGTCCGCAGGGGCGGAAAGACAATAGGTTTTTGCTATTTTGGCTATGCGATTTTTGCAGAAGCAGGCGGCAAAACTCGTGCAGGATCGGCACGGTTAAGCCGGATCTCAACATGCGTCTGCTGCGGTTTCTGCATGACCAGTGAGAATTACAGGCCTTCGATGATGTGCAGATCTTGCCCGGATATTCTATATGTAGCCATGCCAGCCTTCGCTATAGGGAACGTTGCAGGCAGGATTCCCTTCCACGCAAAGCTGAAATGATAGATGTTTTTCTCCCGGGTGGTTCTTCCGGAATAGCGGAGAATAAAGCCCGCGTTTTCCAGCGCCCTGACGTAATTCCAAAACGATCTGGCGGCGATGCCGTATTTTTTCGCTGTGGAGGCGGGAAAGCAGAAGGTTCGGTGACCTTTGCTTTCCGTTGCCATGCAGAGATACAGGTTCTTTGCACCGTCAGGCAGGGACTGGTATGCCTTGGAATGGTACAGGGAGCTGCCGGCCTGTATGAAGCTGGTCTCGTTGTTGTCCGGGTCGGCAGACAGCCAGCCGACGATCTGAGCCTTTTTCCTGCGCCTGCTCATTGGATGCGCCACTCCTTCCTGATCTCGCTTTCGCGGGCGGGCGCGGGAACGGCGGTGCCTTCAAGGTACGCCTCCAGCGCTTCGATGGTGACGAGGTACTTCTTCCCGACCCGCACGCAGGGCACCTTCCCGGTGCGCAGCAGCGTGCGAATGGCATATTCGGTCAGGGCGGTCTGCGGATCGACGCTCTTGAAGTGCGCCGCAGCCTCCTTGATGGTTCTCGTATGGATCATGGCGAAAACTCCTTTGCAAATTGATGATGAAGGTGCAAGGCGGATCCTTCCTTACCCCCACGTAATAAATGGAGAAAAAACGAAGCCTTTTTAAGGGAGCAGTCGTGAAGGATCGACGGTTTGCACAGAAACAGTTGCGAAATTCGCATAAGGCACCTATTCAGCCTCGCCCTTGCGCTTCTTCCCAGCCGACGCGAGATAAATGTCCGTCACGTCGGCGCGCTCATGCCCAAGCAGGCGGGAGACCGCAAAGTGCGCCTCCAGCGCCCCGGTGCCGTTCTCAGTCAGAGTGTGGTACTTGACCGCCGCGTAGGTGTGCCGCAGCCCGTGGAAGGTCAGATTCGCCTCGCGGTCGGGATCGGCAATCCCGTCGCGGTGCTTGATGATGAACAGCTGGACGCCGTTGATTGCGCGGTCGGTCGGCACGTCGTCCGGAACGAACAGTTTGTGCCCGCGCTCCGTTTTATTGAGCATCCTCCGAAGGGCAATGCGGACACGATCATCCTCAATGGGAACGGTGCGAATCTTGCCGCCCTTGCCCTTGACGGTGATGGCATCCTCGCGCAGCGCGCGCTCCGCCGTGGCTGTATCGAGCCTCATGACTTCGTGGATGCGCAGACCGGCATAGCGGCCGAGATAGAGCGCGCAGGCGATGTCGTCGCGACCCTCGCCGACCGCCTTGCCGATCATGCGGTTGAACTCCGTCGCGCTCCACGTCCGGTCCACGCCGCCAAAGCGCCGACGCTCCAGCTCGACGCTCAACTCGTCGTTGTCCGGCAGCCGGTACTTCGCGTTCATCTTTTCGTGGAAGAAGCGGATCGCCGCCAAGTCGGTCTTGATTGTGCTCGCCGACTTCCCATGCTCCTGCATGTACTCCACATACGCGACAAAATGCTTCCCGCTGACGTTCGAGAGCTTCTGCATCCGATACTCCTCAGCCAAGAACCGGCAAAACCGCTTCATCGCCTCATAGTACCGATCCCTCGTCCGAAAGGCTCCCTGCCTGTTATGCCTTGCCAGCCTGTCCAGCTGGTCGACAAGAGCGTTATAGATGCCCCTGTCCTTCTCGTTGATCTTCATATCGTATTCCTCCAAAATGTCTGATTCCCAGAGAGAGCGCAATCCATCCGCCTGCATTCCCAGACCATTTCCGGCCCGTTTCCACAGAAACGCAAGCTCAAGACTGCCAGAAACCCTGATAATCAGGCACTTTGCAGGAACACCCGCGCATCTGTCTCCATTATGAAATTGGGCGTTTAGTACGTTCACCGCACAGGGTATCGCTCCCTGCCGCAGCGTCAGACGAAGCTCCGGCGCTGCGCGCGGTCGACACAACCGCTGGTATCGGTCGCGGCGGAGTTGCGCCGCGTGTGTCGGTTGATCCGCCCGGCAGCGGATCGGTGCGAGGGAACGTCTGCATGACCGAAACCGCGATCAGGGACAAGCCCGCGCAGATCCATGTGCGCTTAGCGCCGGTAAGAGCGCTCTGCGCTTTCATGGAATCCGCATGACCGTGGCATACAGACCGGGACTGCCAAGATCCCTTGGTGCTCTTCGCCCCGCACCCATGGGCAGTCAAATTCTTCTCCTCTGCGGTCCTAACCAAGCTGGCGCGCATAACGCTCGCCTCCTTTCTTCGTCTCCATTCAGCCCCCTCCGGCACGGTCTTGGCAAACCGACGCCATCAGCGGAGGCAAATACAAAACGAGGGCGTACATTTCGTACACTCTCGTCTCCTACAGTCGTTCTCTGGGATCACCGCCGGAAGGCAGGCTTTCCCAGATCACATATTCAAGGCATAGACAGACTACACCCACTGCCTGAGTCACAGACTCTCGGCTCACTGCTTAGTAAGTGCCCAACGCGGGAGACAATCTAATAAGAACAATGCCATTGTAGCGCCGCTCTTACAGATCATCTATAATACCTAAATCTATAAAGGGAAAATTGCGCATGGCTCTCAAACGCAGTGTTCATGCGGGTTTGCGGTCTCTGCGGTCTTCTAACCGACGAAAAAAGCTTTTCGTCATCTAAAAATTATCTGGGCTGTGCAGCCATAAAAAAGGGTGCACTACGTCCATGGTGCCTGAGTCATCGCTCATAGGCTCACTGCTTAATAAGATCCCTCAATTCCGGGATAAGGATAATCTAATAAGAACAAGGTCATTATACCGGATGAATTTTCATCTGTAAATGATACCAGAATCCGACCTTCCCTTTGCAAAACCCGCATGTTTGGCCGTGATTTGCCCTGCCGCATCGGATTTCAAATTCTCTCGGCTATTCGATTTCGCGGGCAAACCAGCCTTTCAGGTCGTATTCGGAAGCGAAAAGGGCATAGTAAGCCCTATGTCTCGCCGTTCCTCCCTCGTTTACTCCGCCCTCATTTACTCCGCCCTGGAATCAAGTTCATTGTAGCACCACGGATCGGAGCGTGTATAGTTGGAGTTTTTCCAACAGTGAACCAAATCACGGCCGAACAGGGCAGCGCCCATGCCGACCACGCCCGAGACTCATGCTCAAGGGCCTGCTGCTTAATACGTCCCCGGCCGCTCCATCGAGGGTTGCGGGGAAAGCAAAATCTAATAAGTACACGGATAGTATAAATCGCGGCACCAAGGCTTCGCAACAATACCGAAATCCGGCAGGAAGGGTGCAAAAACGTGCAGGGGCGATTTGCTCGGCGGATTGCAACATATCACACGCGTGCAATAATTATGCTTGACAGCATTACACGCGTGTGATATGTTGCAATAAACGAAACAGGAGGGGATGCAAGTGGAGCGGCTTGTGCCAGCAAAGGAATCGCTGACGGTCGAATTCAAAAGCGATAAAAAAGCCATTTCCGACGAGGTTATCATTGATGCCGTGGTCGCTTTTGCAAACACAGAGGGGGGCGAGCTTTTTCTGGGCGTTGAGGATGATGGGAAAATCACCGGCATTCACCCGTCGCACAGGGATATTACACAGCTTGCGGCATTTATCGCGAACAAGACCATTCCCCCGCAGTCGGTACGCGTCGAACTGCTGGATGAGGCATATCCAGTGATCCGCATACAGGTGGCAAAGAGTTTTAGCATTGTCGCGTCTTCATCGGGTAAAACCCAGCGCCGCCAGATCAAGGCGGATGGAACGCCGGAAAACGTGCCGATGTACCCTTACGAGTATAATACGCGCCTGAGCGGTCTGTCCTTGTTGGATTATTCCGTTCTGCCGGTTCCCAATGCGAGCTACGATGATTTGGACCCTGTACAGCGGGAGCATCTGCGCAATATATTGCGAAGCTATAACGGTGAAAAAACGCTGCTTGAATTGGGTGATGAAGAGCTTGACAAGGCGCTTCGTCTGGTTACGACTGTAAACGATCGGTTAGTTCCGACCTTTACGGGAATGCTGTTGATTGGCAGACAGGAGAAAATATTGCAATACATTCCGACTGCCGAGGCGGCGTACATTGCCTTTGCGGGAACGGAAATCACGGTAAACCAGACATTTTACCTTCCTCTGTTATCCGCGTTGGAGCGGATATTTGAGTTTGTCGATGCCAGAAACTCCGAGCGGGAGATGACCGCAGGCCTGTTTCGGCTTACGATCCCCGACTTTGATCGCCGTGCCGTGCGCGAGGCGATCATTAATGCATTTGTGCATCGGGACTACACAAGAATGGGTCGCGTGATCGTACAGTTGGATGACGATGGTCTCTCCATCACCAACCCGGGCGGCTTTATCGACGGTGTTACCATAGATAATATTTTGACGGTGGAGCCTCACGGGCGCAATCCTGCCCTGGCTGATGCGTTGAAGCGGATCGGTATGGCAGAACGTTCCGGCAGAGGCGTGGATCGTATTTTTGAGGGTTCCTTGTTGTATGGCCGTCCGCTGCCCGACTATTCTGAGACGTCCTCAACTGCTGTACGTCTTTTTATCCCACGGGGAGTGCCAGACGAAAACTTCATCCGTATGGTATCAGAACAACAACAGCGCCGCGGGACGCTGCTCCCGTTCAATACCCTGCTGATTCTAAATGAACTCAAGCAGTTTCGCCGCATGTCGATTTCGGAGATTTCGGAGGCAACGCACATTTCGGAGGCAAAGACGCGTGCAACCGTGGAGCGCATGGCGGAAGCCGGACTGCTGGAGCCTACGGGAAGCGGAAAGAGCAGGGCTTATATTTTGAGCGCCAAAGCATATCAGGATAAGGCGGCTTATGTGCGGCAGACCGATATTGAAGCTGTGCGTTATCCAGAGCTGGTGCTGAAGCTGGCGGACGCAAAGAAGACCATCACGAGAAAGGACGTGATTGAGCTTCTGCATGTTACGCCGCCGCAGGCATATCGCATCTTACAGAAGCTGGAAGAACGCGGCGAATTGATTAGGGAAGGGACAACACGGAATACAACATACCATAGAAAAGGATGAAGACTGAAATCCCGCAGAAGGGTGCAAAAAGTGCCATCAAAGATGAAAATTGCCGCTCTGCGAGTCACATCGGCTCGCCAGAGCGGCGATTCAACATAATATTCAATGTGACTTATTGCCGGATGTATCCAATGTGGCCAGATATGCCGCGAGGATCGCAATGAACTCGGAGGCGGTCGGTCGGCTGTAGAGCCGATGCCTGGCGAGTTCACACAGAAGCTCCGGGTTGCTGAGCCAAGCAGTATTGGAGGCGCGGCGAAGACTGCGCTCTACCGTGCGCCAGTTGGTTCCGTATTCCTTCGCGACGGCGGGGTAGAGGATCTTGGTCGCGTAGGTGACCGACCCAGGCTGCCCTGCGGCTATCCGTATCGCATATGCGGCGTGAAAAAAGCTGACGGACGACGCGTTCAGCCCCAGACGATACAGGATATCATAAACTTCGCTATTTTGCATTTGCAATGCTGTTTTCATAGTTGCCTCCCGTTTGTCAACAAATTCAGCCTGATTCGGCTCTACATAACTTATTTGAGGAAAAGACAAATTTGTGACATTTATTGGTCCAAAAAATCAAATTATCCCAAATAGGTAGTGCTAACTATACCTAACTGGGCGTTCACCTTTTACCTGAAGGGAAATATAATAATACCTATCAGGAACAGGGAGGGATCAAGCTTGAACACAGCGCCAGAGGGAAAATGCGTCGCAAACAACATTGCTTATTACAGAAGAAAATCCGGGTTGACACAAAAGGAACTGGGAGATATGATCAACTGCTCAGGGAACTACATATCGCGCGTTGAGTGTCTGGATCGGGGCGTCAGCGTTACGATGCTGATCCGGATTGCGAAGGCGCTGAATGTCAGCTGTGATGCGCTGGTGCATGAGAAGCAGCCCGGGGATAATGTCCAAAATGTCTGTGCGCTTCTATATGATTGCCCGGACGCGTTTGTTGAACAAGTGGAAGAAATGATCCGTATCATGAAAAAGCTTTCAACGGTGAGATAGAGAATATGAACAAAAAACCGAAGACGATGGACGATATTGCGAACAGCGAGTGGCTGGACAGCGTTATTCTTGAAAACTATAGTCGTGTTAAGAAAACAGCGTATTATACGGCGATCGGTCATGGATGCCGTTCACCAGAGCAATGGGCGGAGGATATGACGCAGGAGGTTTTCCTCCGCCTGAGCGCGCTCATGCATAAACAGAAGCTACAGGAGCACCCGAACATTACTGCGTGGCTGCTGAAAACGCTTGCAAATGTGATCGGCTCGGACTGGCAGAAGAAATCCCGGCAGGAGATCCCGGTTGCCGAGGTTTGGTCGATTCGCCGTGAGCCGGTGTGCAGTATGGAGATCACGGATGAATTGTTTCCTGCAGGGCTGACGGCGGAGGAACGTGAAATCCTGCTTCTCTGCCGATGTCAGGGATTATCCCATGAGGAGACCGCAAACCGCCTCGGCATTTCCCTTGAGGCGTCGCGCAAACGGTTGCAGCGCGCGGAAGCAAAGTATCGAAAAATCGTGCGGGATTCGACGCGTTTCGATGGAATCAGACAAAGCGAGAATCCTATACTCTGCAAAGGAGGTGCGGAAAATGTCTGATGCCCACAACGACCCGATGCATGGCAGAACCGGGGAGGAACTGGAGCAAATATCGGGACAGGGGAGTTCCAATGAGAACTCCGCAAGGTGGCTGACAGGCGAATTGGACAAGCTGCTTCAGAACGGATTCGGGGAGAGCGTCGACGTGGATGAGCTGGACGCGCTGCTGGATCGTCTGGACGAGGCTGTGCCCGACCAGCCGGACGTCGCTGCCTTCGACGCGGAAGAGGGACTGCGCCGTTTTCACGAGCGGCTGGAGGAACGGGAAGCGCGCGAGGGCGACCAAACTGCCGCGAGGAGTTTTGGCTCCTCCGTGCAACCGTACCGTAAACATGGCTTTTTCAAAACCGTTTTGATCGCCGCAGCCATCGGCGCGCTGATTCTCGGAACCACCGCGCAGGCAATGAACTGGAATATCTTCGAGCGGATAGCTCAATGGACGTCGGAATTGTTCGGCCTGCGCACCGAGGTCGTCGAGGTTGCGGAGATCACCGCAAACCCGCTTGCGTCGGGAGAGGAGCGGCAGTATGAAACCGTTCAGGAGATGCTCGACGAGTTCGGCATCACCGCGCCGCTGTTCCCGACATGGGTGCCAGAGAGGTTTGGTGCATCTCAAATAAGCGCGGCTAATACTAAAAATGTACTGAGCTTGTATGCAGAGTATAGCAATAAAGATGAATTTCTGATGATTCGCGCTTATGAGGTTGATCAAAGTAATTCCCGTGATACGGAAATAAATGTAGAGGGAGCAGATCTCTCTGCCATATATGGTAGATACTACTATTTTATGTCCGATACAAACGTGGAAAAGGCAGTCTGGCAAAACGGGTGCTTTGAATGTCATGCTTCCGGTACAGTGAGCAGGGAGGAGATGAAGCAAATCGTATCATCTATTGACAAAGGATGAAACGACATGAAGCGCATTCTTCGAAACAGCATTTCTTCTGTACTGGTTCTTTGTATGATGGCATCAATGCTCTCCGCCTTTGCCACGACGGCGCAGCCGGGGGGAACGCGCAGCAGCGCATATCTGGATTCCTATATGGCGGCAACAACTGTCGAAAGCAACGGATCCGTCACGGTCTTTGTAAGTGTGGATGCTGTAGTCAATGCGACCAAGATTGGCGCACGGGACATTTATCTGTATGAATCGACCAACGGTGTGGATTTTACTTGTGTCAAGCATTTCAACTATCTGAGCTATCCCTACATGATGGGGAGCGGCTGGCATTATAGCCGAGACGCTGTTACATACAACGGAACCGCTGGACGATATTATCTTGCAAACGTCTATGTATACGCGGCAAACTCCACAGGTTCTGATTCAAGACTTTATTCAACGGCAATCGCACATTAAGACAATGATGTGAGGCTGTAATAGCATATCGCATGATAAATGATAAGCCTGCGGTTTGAATTTCCGGATCACTCCAGATCTCCAAACCGCAGGCTGTTTTTGCGCTATGACTGCTTGCGCCAACTGCGCAAATTGCGGCAGCTATCGCATATTGTAAAGGGACGCGTACATACAAAGGTTTCTGAAGTGTTATCATTTTCGTAGAGTCGGAAAACCCACAAATGTGATAGAATGAAAATCAAAGGAGAGTGGGTTGAATGACTTACGAGAAGAGTTTCAAGGAAGAGGCGGTGCGCCTGTCCGATGAGATCGGCGTGAAGAAGGCGGCGGAACAGCTCGGCGTGCCGTACTACACGCTGGCAGACTGGCGGCAGCAGCGGAAGCGTTTCAGCACCCAGGCATACGTCGGCAGCGGTCACAAGCGTATGTCGGCTGACCCGAAGGAGCAGGAACTTTACGAGCTGCGAAAAGAAGTTGCCGAACTTCGCCGGTCAAACGAGATTCTGCAGGAGGCGCTTGGTTTTTTCGCCAAAAACCGAAGGAAGTAAGGACGCGAAAGCTGTACGCATTTGCAGAGGAACGCGCCGGCAAATGGCCGATCACAGCGCTGTGCCGCGTGCTGGAACTCAGCGAGTCCGGGTATTACCGCTATCTGAAGCGCAAGGACAGACCGGATCGGGACGAGCTTCTTTCGGGCGAGATACAGAAGATACTGGACGAAAGCCCCTACAATGACAACTACGGCGTGCGCCGGATGCAGTTGGCGCTGGCACAGCGCGGCGTTTCCTGCGGGTTGCGGCGGCTGACACGCCTGATGCGCGAGCACGGTTGGCTGCATGAACGCAGACGTCGTCCGAAAGGGCTGACCAAGCCCGACCCGCAGGCGATGGCAGCAGAGAATCTGCTCCATCAGGATTTCAGTGCGGACAGGCCGTGGCGAAAACTACTGACAGACATTACGCAGACACAATGCGCCGACGGCAAGCTTTACATCTCGCCGATCATGGACTGCTTCAACGGCGAGATCCTTTCCCTGTGTATGGACAACAACATGCGCAAGGAACTGTGCATTAACACGCTCAAGGCTGCTGCCGGGCGCTTCCCGATCCGCGGCGCGATCCTGCACTCCGACCGCGGCAGCCAGTACACCAGCGACGCATTCAGGCAGGAGCTGAAGGACTGCAATGTGATCCAGAGTCTCAGTGGTGTCGCGCATTGCTATGACAACGCGAGGATAATCCTATGCGAATACTAACTAATGTATCCCAAGCAGAGTTATCTTCTCTTACGAACAAGTACACTTGCAGGAAGCCCTGACGCTTCAAACGTCCTTGAGGCGAACGCCTTCTGCAGTCTTCCAATCCACGTTGCCGTTGGACGTATGCCCCAGTACTACGGCTGAGGCTGCAGAAGGAGCATTGAATTCGTAGTCTCTGGTAAACCTGCGTTCGGAAATGGCGCCGTCTTTCACCAGCGCGCTACGGAGTTTGCATGGAAGTGATCCCATGCCTCGACAAAATAGCGGCTGTTGGGACAGCTGTGAACGAGATCGACGATTTGGCTCGCATCCCACGGCCAGAAGGCTGCGACGTATGCCTCCATGTCCGCCGGGATCGTCAGCGAGACCGTGGCGAGAGGCTGCCCGTCGCGCCATGCACTCGGCTCGCTGCCCAGGGCGTTGTAAATCGTGTACTCCAAGCGTCGGGTTTCCATCATATTCCGCACGAACAGGTCATCGCCGGTCGGCGTGGTGAAATGCCGCTTCTCTATGCGCGGGAGCGTGAGCTTCGGGAACGCGCTCCAATCACACGTCGGCGTCGGCAGCTCGCCCAAAGGTTCTTTCTGAAAGACATTCGTTCCGTAGCGCGACATATCCTTGATCTCGTACACATACCCGTCGTCGCAGATGATGCGGTCGCCGACGTCCGGCACAACGCTCAGGATCTCGCCCTGCCCTGCGGCAGGTGGGATCTGTGCGGCAGCCTCCTCTGTGTACGGCGCGCCGGTGTCGATCCGCACCGCATTGTCAGCGGCGTCGTAACTGACGTCAAAGCCTACCGCCTTGCCGACGTCGCGCAGCTTGACATAGTTGCTGCCGTTGATGGAGTACGCTTCCATCGGAGTCTGCCGGCCGTCGACGTAGATCGTCTGGCTCGACCGCTGGGCAATGATCTGCTCCGCCGCGCTTGCCACTGGCCCGGCCAGGACTGCGCCGAGCACTATGCCGGCGAGGAGATACGCGATTCGATTCTTCATGAGTGACACATCCTTTATTATATGATTAACTATATTATAGTATATGGGCAACCATATATCAATCGGCGCACTGCACGAAGTTTCGGAGAAAAGTTTGTGCAAAAGATATATGATTAAACATATTTTTTGCTGTGGTATGATACCATGAAGAAAGCGAGGGATTATTATGGCTGTATCAGACGCGCAGAAGCGCGCTTCGGCAAAGTATCAGCGCGAGAATATCGCCAGCCTTGCCTGCCGGGTCAAGAAGGAGCAGGCCGCGGCGTTCAAGACATACTGCGAGGCGCAGGGCAAGACCAGCAACGCCGTGCTGCGGGAGTTTGTGCTGGAGTGTATAGAAAAGAGGACCTAACCGAACCGTTGGAAGCGGAGGCCCAGTTACAGTCATCATCTATCTTGATAAACAGAGACCGCTGTGGTAACATTATAATGTCGTTATATATTCTGTCAGCCGGACGGAAGGAGACCTGCGAGATGGGAACATATCTGAATCCGGGAAATAGCGGGTTTGCGGAGATGCTGAAATCGGACTATGTGGATAAGACCGGTTTAATCAGCATCATCAACTCGACTATCGGAACAAAAAAGAAATTGACCTGCATCAGCAGACCTCGGCGTTTTGGGAAATCCTATGCTGCTCAGATGCTTTGCGCCTATTATGATAAGACCTGCGATTCACATGAGCTGTTTGGGAAATACACGATCTCAAAGGATAGCAGCTACAGTAAGCACATCAATCAATACGATGTGATTTACTGGGATATGACGGGAATAAAGCCATATACGGATAATTTCAGAACACTGGTGCCGTTTCTGATCAGAGGGCTTACAGATGAAATCAACCGGCAGTATCCGCCTGTAATAAAGAAAGAAGACCTTTCTTCAACGCTGGTTGACGCCGTGGAAAAAGCGGGGAATAAAATCATCATCATCATTGATGAATGGGATGCCCCGATCAGAGAGAACCCAAGCATACAGACAGAATATCTGGAGTTCCTAAGATCGCTATTTAAGAATAGCGGAACCACATCAAAGATTTTCGCCGCGGCTTATATGACGGGTATCTTGCCTATTAAGAAGGATGGATCGCAGTCGGCTATCTCCGATTTTGAAGAGTATTCCGTTCTTGAGCCGGGAGATTTTGCCGGTTATGTCGGTTTTACAGAAGAGGAAGTAGGGACTCTTTGCGAGGAGAAGCAAAAAGACTTTGAAAAAATGAAGCTGTGGTATGACGGATACACGGTCGGAGAAAAACACTCCATTTACAATCCGTATTCCGTCATGCATGCAGTGAGTTCGGGTAAATTCAAATCCTACTGGAAAAAGACGTCCGCGGCAGAGACATTGATGACCTACATTGACATGGATCAGGGAGGTCTTCAGGATACAATTGCAAGGCTGATCGCCGGCGAAAGCGTAATTGTGAACACGGATTCGTTCCAGAACGACGTCGAGACCTTTACCTGCAAGGACGATGTTCTCACACTGCTTACCCATTTGGGATATCTGACCTACGAGGAAGAGCCTGACTCGTATGACGATGATACAGTGGTGGGACTTGTAAGGATTCCAAATGAAGAGGTCAGATCCGAGTTTGACTCGATTCTTCGCAAGGCGAAGCACAAGAGCCTGATCGAGCTGGTAAGAAAATCAGATAAGCTGTTGGCAGATACGCTTGGAGGCAAGAGCGAAGAGGTTGCAAAAGCCATTGCGGATGTTCACGATTCTGAATATGCACCAACCTTCTACAGCAATGAGCAAAGCCTGCGGTATGTGGTAAAGATGGCTTATATCTCGTGCGTAGACCAATACGCAAAGGTGGAAGAACTGCCAAGCGGCCATGGAATTGCGGATGTGGTGTTTTTGCCCAAGCGCAGATCCACGCTCCCGGCAATGATAGTGGAGCTAAAGTGGAATCAAGACGCGGAGGGCGCTATCGCACAGATCAAGGACAGGAATTACCCGAAGATCCTCACAAATTACGGCGGAAAGATAGTTCTGGTTGGCGTGAACTATGACGAGGACACGAAGAATCACAGCTGTGTGATAGAGGAATATAACAAGGCGGACTGAAGGACTGTGCTGAAATTATAGGTGTGGCGGAGGATGTGCGCCGTGACATACTTTTCGGGCAGCCCACGGGAGATTGGCCGCCACATACTCGTATAAGAAAAATGACGCCTTCCGTCCATTGGAAAGCGTCATCTTTTTTCTCTGGGGGTTTCATGCGGGATAGGGAAAACCCGCCACGCTCGCCGCTGACCCTGCCAAGATTGCGCCGAGCATCACGCCGGCGAGGAGATACGCAATTCGATTTTTAATGAGTGGCACATCCCTTCTTATATGATTAACTATATTGTAATATATGGGCAACCATATATCAATCGGCGCACTGCACGAAGTTTCGGAGAAAAGTTTGTGCAAAAGATATATGATTAAACATATTTTTTGCTGTGGTATGATACCATGAAGAAAGCGAGGGATTATTATGGCTGTATCAGACGCGCAGAAGCGCGCTTCGGCAAAGTATCAGCGCGAGAATATCGCCAGCCTTGCCTGCCGGGTCAAGAAGGAGCAGGCTGCGGCGTTTAAGGCGTACTGCGAGGCGCAGGGCAAGACCAGCAACGCCGTGCTGCGGGAGTTCGTGCTGGGCTGCATACAGGAAGGCCCGGATAAGGAATGACCGGGGTGAAGCAGTGAGGAATCAATGAGATACTATGTTGTCAGCGATACCCACGGGTTCTATACGCCGCTGACCGCGGCGCTGAAAAAAGCGGGCTACTATCAGGACACCGCCCTGCATAAGCTCATGATCCTCGGCGACCTGTTCGACAGGGGCCGGGAAGCCGCACAGATGCAGAGCTTTGTCCTGAACCTGATGCAGAAGGATGAGATCATTCTCATCCGCGGCAACCATGAGGACCTGTTCGCGGAGCTGGTAACGGAGGACGGCGGCGCGGCGTACAGCTATCATGTGAGCAACGGCACCTATGATACCGCGCTCCAGCTGACCGACTACGATGTGGCGATGGCCGCCATTCGCCGCTATGACTTTGCGGAGGCGGGACAGAAAACGCCGTACTATACAAAGATCCTCCCCGTTATGCTCGACTACTGGGAGACGGAGCATTACATCTTCACGCACGGATGGATCCCCTGTGTGGAGGAACGGGGAGGGCAGCTCAGCTATATTGAAAACTGGCGCGAGGCGGACGAGAACGCTTGGAAGAAAGCTCGCTGGTACAACGGCATGACGGCGGCAAAGACCGCTCGGGCGGACAAAACCGTCGTCTGCGGACACTGGCACGCCTCGTTCGGGCACAGCAACTTCGAGCGCAAGGGCACGGAGTTCGGCGAGGACGCCGATTTCACGCCGTATTACGGGAAGGGCGTCATTGCGATCGACGCCTGCACAGCGCATACCGGGTTTGTGAATTGTCTGGTGATCGACGATTAGAATGAGAAAAGGGTGCGGATTATGGAGCTGACCATATCGGACGATTTCAGTCTGCCGAAAATCGCAGGCAGCGGGCAGTGCTTCCGCATCCGCCGCTTTGACGACGGGACATACCGTTTCATCACCGAGGGCAACATCCTCTACATTCGGGAGTGCGCTCCGCGGCGGTTCGAGGCAGACTGCACGCCGGAGGAGTGGGATGCCGTATGGGTACCCTACTTCGACCTCGGCCGGAGCTATGCGGCGATCCGCTCGTCCATCCCGGCGCGCGACGCCTACATGCGGCGGGCGGCGGAGGCGGGACAGGGCATCCGCATCCTGCGGCAGTCTCCGTGGGAAACGCTGGTCGCGTTCATCATCTCCCAGCGCAAGAGCATCCCCGCCATACAGGGGGCGGTGGAGCTGCTGGCAGAGCGGTACGGCGAGGTGGTGACCACGCGGCGCGAGACCGTCCGCGTGTTTCCGCACCCCGAACAGATGGCGGACGCGGACGCCGAAGCGCTTGCCGCCTGCAAGCTGGGCTATCGCACGCCCTATGTGCTGGACGCCGTCGGCAGGACGGGCTCCGGCGCGCTGGATCTGACCGCGATCGCATCGTGCGGCGACGCGGAGCTTTTGGAACGGCTCAAGACCGTGAACGGCGTCGGGAACAAGATCGCAAACTGCGTGGCACTGTTCGCCTACGGACGCACCGCCCTCGCGCCGGTGGACACCTGGATCGGCAAGGTCATCCGCAGCGAGTACGGCGGCGAGAACCCGTTCCCCGCCTACGGCGGCGCGGCGGGCATCATGCAGCAGTACATATTCTACTATGCTCTGACACATAAGCGCGAATTATATAATGATGGAGGAACTGCAACATGAAAGCATTGGTAGCGTATTTCAGCGCCAGCGGCGTGACCGCAAAGGTTGCGCAGGCCGTGGCGGAGGCTGCGGGCGCCGACCTCTTTGAGATCAAGCCCGAGAAGCCCTACAGCGACGCGGACCTCAACTACATGAATCCCCTGTCCCGCTGCAACCGCGAAAAGCTGGGCAAGAAGGACGTCCCCGTGGCGGGCAAGGTGGCAAACATGGCGGAGTACGACACACTCTACGTCGGCTTCCCGATCTGGTATGCCTGCGCGCCGAATGTGGTCAACACCTTTCTCAAGGGCTGCGACCTGAGCGGCAAGAAGATCCATGTCTTCGCCACGTCGGGCGGCAGCGGCATCGGCAAGACCGCCGAAAAGCTGAAGCCCTACGTCGGCAGTGCGGAAATCGTGGAGGCGAAGCTCCTGCATTCGGCGGATGAGGCGAAAGCGTGGGTCAAATGAACATTCTGTGTTTCGGCGACTCCAACACCTTCGGCACCAACCCGTCCGGCGGGCGCTGGCCGAGGGACGTGCGCTGGCCCGGCGTGCTCCGGCAGAGGCTGGGATCGGAATACTATGTCATTGAGGAGGGACTGGGCGGACGCACGACCGTGATGGAGGACACGCTGGAGCCGGACAAGAACGGTCGGCGGCACCTCCCGGTGGCGCTGCGCTCCCACAGGCCGCTGGATCTCGTCATTATCATGCTGGGCACCAACGACATGAAGCACCGCTTCTCCCTGCTGAGCGCCGACATCGCCAAGGGTGCGGCGGAGCTGGGGACGCTGGTGGAGAGCTATCCCTACGGCCCTGCCTATCCGGTGCCGCGGGTCATGCTGATCAGCCCGATCCTCATCGGCGAGGACATCGAGCACAGCCCCTACACAGGCTTTACCGCGCTGGCCATCGAGACCTCAAAGCAGCTTGCGCCGCTCTACCGCGACGTCTGCGCCGCGCGGGGCTGGCTGTATCTGGACGCCGCGCGTTACGCCTCCCCCAGCGAACGGGACAGCCTGCACATGGAGGCGGAGAGCCATCTTGCACTGGCGGAGGCGGTTGAACAGATCGTCCGTGAGACTTTTGCCTGAGCAGGAATCGCGAAACAATCCCTTTCGGGTATAATACTTGCGTCCAACGAACCTAGAGGCAAATCCGGCGCCGGGTTGGAAGCGCTGATGAAAGAATGGGGTACACTATGTCAGAAGAAAAATTTATCAAGCTCGTTGAGGAAAACGGCGGCTTTGAGTTTTATCAGGCGTACCGGGACGACGTCGATCATGTCCTCGGCGGTAAGGGCGATACCTATTGGTACGTCATTATGAAAAAGGGCAAGGCCAAGGAGTCCTATATCGGGAAAAACAGCGACGGCGCGTGGGAAGATATCTGCGTCAAAGGCAGCGGTGCCGGTAAAAAGACGAAAGCCATGCCCTCCGGCAGTACGATCAAGCGAATCGCCGAAAAGGCGTATCTGATGCAGGATGAGAACTGGGTCACCAGACGTACACCGAAACCCACCGAGGATGCTCATCCGCACTATCATTACGTGTACGGTTTTGGCGACAAGGGGCTCGACGTATCTGTGCAGTACGGAGTGACGATCGCGTATTCAGATATAAAGGACTTGGATGCGAGCTTCCATTTGAGGTTTCTTTATACCGGAAACGATGTTGATCTTCCGTAATTCTTCAGAAACCACGAACAGCTTTCCTGACGCTTTTTATATCGCTCTTCCGGCGTTACGCCTTTGTGACCTTCCTTGCAGAAACGAGAGGCTGCAGCGATTTTTCATTTCGCTACAGCCCCTTTTCTTTGAATCATTCATATTCTTGGTTCTGTGACCACGTAGATGCGGCTGTAAATGTAAAGGATTTCGTCCTTGCTGATTGGAATCCCAATCTGATTCGTCTCGAATGGCATTGACCGGGCTGCATGGCAGATCGCATGCCATTCCTCCAATCAGGACATAATGATCCTGATACTGAGCGAAATGCTCCCTGAAAGCTTCAATTCCCGCGACCATTATCTGTTCCTCCGCTGATTCCGTATTTCTCCCTTATGACGTCAAGTTCGCTCTGTACCCGCTCATCATCTTCACTCCCCAATTCGAGCAGCAGTGAAAGATCATCAACATATTCGGACTCCGAAAGCGAGAGCGGATTGTAATTCCAGACTTCGATGGTTTCTCCGCCAAAGTCGCGAAATGTCTGCTCATCTATTATGAGATCACGATCAAGCCCTTTCGCTACGTTCCTGGACACGGCGTATCCCGCATCGGACGGCAGCGCTGCAAGCATTGATCTGGCCGCCAAAGCTTTATGCCCGCAAGTTTTGCAAGTGAGCTTGGTGGGCAGGGCTTTGATATAAATGCGCTTCTGAACAGGTGAACGCATATAGCCCAGAGCGGAGTTGAGCATTATTGAAGGCTCTTCTGGGAGAGATATCCAGTTTGCCGTGCCCTCGGCTGACAAGGATACTAGATTCAGCCCGCTTAGAACATGAACTGCCCGTGTGCAGGTTGGCTTTGTTATGGACAATGCTTTTGAGAGCTGTGTCTGGTTGATCCTTCCGGCACCCCTTATAGCTTGATAGATGAGATACAGAAAGACCAGCTGTGCAGCTGCGGTCATTTCGCTTGCCGATTGAGGCGGATTGAGAATCTTCTCCTCAAAGAAGCTTCCCCAGAACGGAATAAAGACTTGACCCTTGCCGGACACAAACGCAACGCCTGACTCAATCAGATTGGTTCGCTGGAGCGATGTCAATCTTTTGAGCTGAACGACAGCTGGCATACCGCACACTGCTTCAATGACTTTGATATGCTTTTTCAGTGCTGCCAGATTCCAGCTATCTGTTTTTGGCGTAATATATAGGCATCGTTTTTGATCCCATATGAGTTGCTCAGCATCGTATCCATAGCGGATATAGTTCGGCGTGCCAGTCGGGAAGGTGAATGATTCCCCGCGCACCGAATTGCCGAATATGAATTTAATCGATTCGTTCATTTTGTTTCACCTCGGTTTGCATTGTACCACGTTAAATGAAACAAGTCAACAAAGAATGAAACAAGCGGAGAAGGATGATTGATTGCCACAGGTATCAGCTCTGGGGTACTCGTGTGTGAGGACTAACATAAAGGACTTGGATGATACCGGAAACGATGCTGATCTTCCGTAATTCTTCAGAAACCACGGACAGTTTCCTCATCAGGCTGTTGAGCAGACTATCTGTGAGGCGTTTGTCTGAGCGGGAATCGTAAAATAATCCTTATCGGGTATAATGCTTACGTTCATTGTTGACATTATACCCGAAAGGGTGTATTATCATCACATGAATACGATTGCTGTATTTATCAAACAAAAGAGGAAAGAAGCCGGTCTCACGCAGGAGGAGTTTGCGCTCCGCTCCGGGCTGGGGCTTCGCTTCGTGCGCGAATTGGAGCAGGGCAAGGAGACCGTGCGCATGGACAAGGTCAATCAGGCGCTTGCTATGTTCGGCATGGAGGCCGTGCCGGGGAAGAAAAGCCGTGATGAATGAAGCGTTCAGAAACTGCTGCGTCAGACTCGAATTTAACGAAGGTGTGCTTGCGCGCAGCGCAACTGTTGCATAATCCGCAACAGTTCAAGCGAAAGACGGGCTGGATGGTCGGCAACCTGTCGGAAATATTGGCAGGTCGCATGAAAAGTAATTGCCTGGTCAGTCCAAAATTCCGCGCGCAGGGGATTATACAAAAGCCAAAAATAATGGTACGATATCCGCAGGGCTGACTGGTTTGATGGATCGTTTTTCGTGCCAAAAAACAGGCGGTTTTGGATGGCCTTTTGCGAAATCTGCGGGAAAAACGCAAAAGTGAAATCGCCGCAGGTCGCTTGGCAAAAGGGCTGGCGGGCATTTTGCGCCGAATCCTTCACACGCAGGAGGTCACTGGTTCGAGTCCAGCAGTCTCCACCACATTAAGACGTCGTCTATGGATATCGCATAGCGGCGCAAAGCATGGGACATCCCCGCTAATAACGGGGGTGTCCCACCTTTTTATGCTCGCAGACATGTTTGTCGGGCGTTTTTTGTGCACCAGATTATGATCGGATCGTTCTGGCAAAAAATGGCCCGGTGTTCATCATGCACCTGTTTTCTGCGATGTGACACGGCTATTCATTATCCGTGTCAAATAAAAAACCATAGATTCGGCCCGTCAAAAAGCTCATTCCTCGACGAGATAGACATTCCCATGCGCTCGCGTAATTGCAACGTAGAGTTTATTCCGTGTTGATGGTGTGAGTTCGGATAATTTTCCTGCCTTATATTTTTTCATTGTCTCTTTGTTCAGCATGACGCAGACATCGTTATAATGATCTTCGCCTTTTGTATCGCCCCAGTTTCTATGTCCAGCCCCGAATTTGGAGCTATTTTTAAAGTGTAGCTTCACTACCTCACTGTTTTTCAGGATCTGATCAACTTCCGCTTTATTATCAACAAATTGAATCGTAGTATCATCAGTCCTGTTTGATTGAATCGAGATTCCAAGGTTAGCGGTTATATAATCGCAAACCGTCTTGCTGCATCTCCAGCTTTTCAGAAGAGTCTTGGAATCAGGCAGAATTCCTTTATCTCGAAACCGCTTTTCATGTGGCATCATTCTCCCTGCATCGGCATTTCATGTTGTGTGATATCCTGCGGCAAAATGTCAGCCCTCCTGCGTCCCTCACGAAAATTGAGGGACGCAGGAGGGCTGAGCGAAAATCAGAGTTAAAATTTAGATTGTCAGCGCCTTCCTTGAATGAGGCTGCGGAGAGGGCACTGTGTAAGGGTGATTTCCCTTTTGTCTAATCCCTGCCGTTTGATGACGCCACAGAACTCTGTTGTTTTACCTGCTTGCAACGACCACGGTGGAGGTCTCGGCATCCCAGTCCACGTCGAAATTCAGCGCCGCACCAAGCTCGCGCAGCTTGAAGTAGTTGGAGCCGCCGATGTTGTAGGCGGTCAGCTCCGCCGCGGCGTCATTGATCGTGATCTTCTGCGAGCTTACGGCCGCGATCGCGCTTCTGCCCGCGCCTTCGGCCAACTCGCCGTCGGCAGCGGCGTAAGCCTCTCCCGTCTTGACAACGATCGTCCTGGCCGCGGCGTCATAGTCGACGGAGAACTGCGAGCCGGTGCCGTTCAAAAGCGCCGCCAGATCGCGCAGCTTGAAGTAGCTGGAGCCGTCGATATTGTAGATTTCGATGTCCTGTGCCGCGCCGTTGACGGTCAGGTTCTGCTTCGTAGGCTGCGCGACGGTTTTTCTGACGACCTCACGCAGGCAGATATCCGGCACCTGCATGGGAAGGGTCTGGACAGGGCTTTCGTATTCATCCTCCGTGTTGCCGTCCGCGTAGCCCAACAGGCAGTTTTTGTTCCATCCCCACGTCCAGAGGCTGCCGTCGCCCAGCGCCGCCGCCGTATGGTCATGACCGCCGCAGCTGACCGCCATCGCGCCGTCCAGAACCTTGACGGGGCTGCTGCGGTCGATCGTCGTACCGTCGCCCAGCTTGCCGTCGTAGTTGTGCCCCCACGTCCAGAGGCTGCCGTCGCTCAGGATCGCCGCCGTGCGATCCAGACCGCAGCTGACCGCCACCACGTTGTCCAGCACCTTGACGGGGCTGCTGCGGTCGGCCTTCGTACCGTCGCCCAGCTGGCCGTAGAGGTTGTCGCCCCACGTCCAGAGACTGCCGTCGTTCAGGATCGCGGCCATGTGCGATTCGCCGCAACTGACCATCGCCACATCATCCAGCACCTTGACAGGATCGCGGCGCGATACCGTCGTGCCGTCGCCCAGTCTGCCGTGATAGTTGTCGCCCCACGTCCAGAGGCTGCCGTCGGTCAGGATCACGGCCGTGTGGCCCAGACCGCAGCTGACCGCCGCCACATTGTCCATCACCTTGGCGGGGGTGCTGCGATGGGCCGACATGCCGCCGCCCAGCTGGCCGGCGCTGTTCTGCCCCCACGTCCAGAGGCTGCCGTCGGTCAGGATCGCCGCCGTGTAAAGCTCGCCGCAGCTGACTGCCGCCACGTTGTCCAGCACCTTGGCGGGGGTGGCGCGGAGCCGCTCCGTCGATCCGTCGCCCAGCTGGCCGCTGCTGTTGTCGCCCCATGTCCAGAGGCTGCCGTCGCTTCGGATCGCCGCCGTGTGCTTCTCACCGCAGCTGACCGCCGTCACGTCGTCCAGCACCCGGACGGGGGCGGTGCGCTCGGTTCTCGTGCCGTCGCCCAGCTGGCCGCGGAGATTGTTTCCCCATGTCCAGAGGCTGCCGTCGGTGCGGAGCGCGGCCGTATGATAGCTGCCGCAACTGATAACGGCGTATTCGCCGGTCCTGCCCATATCGTGCGCCGATGCGGGCGCCGCGAGGGCGAGGCACAGCGTCAATGCGAGTGTGAGGGATAAAATGCGCTTTTTCATATGTTGTTTCCTCCTGCTTGTTCTTTGTCCACATTATATTATGATGTCAGTTCACCGGCTCTTGCAGCCGTCTTCCGCAAGCGGGGCGTTTCGCCTCCTGCGTACACGCGCAGTATAGCAGAACCACAGGCGGTAAGTAATTAGGCAAAACCGCTCCCGTGTCTGATTTTCAGACACGGGAGCGGTTCTGTCCGTTGCCGCCCGCCGCGTCGTCGGTTACTCTGAACACAACATCAAGGCCGTTTGGCGACAGGAAAGAGTGATTGACATGAAACACAGGCATCAACGTTGGATTGCGGCGGCTATGAGCCTTCTGCTCATGGGGGGCTCCACAGCGCCCGCCTTTGCCGCGGCGCCCGTCATCCCCGTCGGCGACGGGTGCTTACCGACCTATGACGAGGCGTATTACGCCATGCTCGACTACTACGGCAATCTGACCGACGGCAGCATTGTCAAGAGCTACGTGCTCAACGGCGCGACCTCCATCACGGACTACGGCGAGTATGAGGACGTTGCCAACCTGACCAACAGCGTCGTGCCGCAGCAGAACGCAAAACAGCTCGCCTTTGATTTCTCCGGCGAGAGCGCAGCGCCCACACACTTCTATTTTCAGGGCAAGACCGCGCAGCCGTACAACGACCTGCCGTGGAAACTTTCGGTTTCCTACAAGCTCAACGGCGTGCCGACGAGAGCGGAGGAGCTCGCGGGCAAGACCGGCGTTGTGGAGATCAACGTCGACGCGATCCCGAACAGGAGCATCAGCGATTACGCGCGCCACAACTACACGCTTGAGGCCATGGCGATCTTTAATCAGGACGACATCCTCTCGCTTGAGGCGCCCGGCGCACAGGTGCAGCTGCTCGGCAACCTCCGCGCGGTGTTGTTCGTCGCGTTCCCCGGCGAGGAGGGGCACTACTCCATCCGCGTCGGCGCGGACAAGTTCGAGTTCGGCGGCATGACCTTCCTGATGGTTCCCGCCACGCTCTCCCAGCTTGACGAGATCTCCAAGCTCGCACAGCGCAAGGAGGATCTTGAGGACAACTACGAAAAGCTCTCCGGCAGCCTCGACGCCCTGCTCGATTCGCTCGACTCGGTCAGCGACAGCCTCTATTCCAGCGCCAGCGGCCTCGACGAGCTCAACGCGGCGCGCAGCACGGTCAGCTCCGGCAAGGGCGGCGTCTATGCCGCCGCCGATCAGGCGCTCAGCGACCTCGACGCGATGTCGGAGGCTCTGCAGCCGCTCAGCGGCGAGCTTGGCGCAACGTCCGACGCGCTCAGAAGCGCCAACGATATTCTCAATGATATGGCGGTCGAAACGCTCGCGCTGCGCAAGGATCTCAATGAGCTCAACGGGATCCTCAACGACGCGCAGGGCAGCAAGGAAGACCTGCTCACGGTCATAGACAATATCGGCGAGGCGCAAAAGGACATCAAAAGCCTGTCCGACAAGCTCGGCAAGACAAAGTTCAGCACGATCAGCGGAGTCTCCGGGTTTTCCAAGCTGTCGCTTGGATCGGGCGTGTCGGATCTGAGCGCGCAGCTCGGCACCGTCAAGCAGGTGGAGCAGCTCTATCGCGGCGGAGCCGCGATGACAAGCGAGGATGCCTTTGCCGCGACCGCCATGAAGGCGGCGGGCTATTCCACGGAACAGATCGCCACCGCGCAGGGCCTTGACGCTTTGGGCAGCGAAGACGCCGTCAAAAGCTATGTCACCGGCCAGGTTCGCAGCGCGGTGACGGCGCAGGTCAAGGCGGCGATCGTCGAACAGCTCAAAGCCGAGTACCATCTTGACGATGCCGCAGCGTCCGCGAAGGCGGACTATATGATCGCCAACGATCCGGAAACGCAGGCGAAGATTGCGGCGCTGACGGAGCAAAACGCTTCCGCCAAGGTGACGGAGGCCGTCACGGCGTACCGGAGCTATAACGCGCTGAAGGGCGCGTACGGAGCCGCGCAGGCGAAGTATTCCAGCAGCTCCTTTGAGGCGTTCGTTTACGCCCTGAAGCTCGCGCAGGGCGCGGACTCCGCCTCGGCGGCGGCAGACGCGGCGAAGGCCGCCAATGTCCACAGCGCCAACGCCGACGGCTCCATTGATCTTCTTGCCGAAGAGGCGGGGGAGATCGGCGGGGAGATCAGCGGTATGCTTGACGACACGTACGGCGAGATCAACGGCGCGCTCGCGGATGTGAACCGCACCATCAGCAGCGTCAACACAACCATCGGCGAGATCAACGCACTGATGGCGCCCACGTCCGATGTGCTGGACAATCTTGTCGTCCTCTGCGACAGCGTCGGCGAGCTCAGGCCGCTGATCGAGAGCGCAGACAATCTCAACGAGCTTGCCCAGAAGGACAGCGCCGAGCTGCAAAGCGCGCTCGACTCCATGGAGCAGATGCAAAAGCTGCTCGACAACTATCTGCCCCAGCTCGACCGAACGCTGGAGCAGGCACAGATCACCAGCGGCACGCTGACCGTCCTGTCCGTGGATACCGGCGCCTTCCTGCACTCCGCGGAGGGCCTGCTCCAGACGGCGGGCACGCAGCTTGACGACGCGACGCGCCAGAGCCTGTCCAGTCTTGCCTCCGCTCTGCGCGGCACCGCGCAGGCGCTTGGCGAGGGCAGCGGCGTGCGCAACGCCAAGGAGACCATCAACGACATGGTTGAGGACGTCTGGAGCGATTATACCGGCGACGTCAACGACCTGCTTGAAATGGATGCGACCGCCGAGGCAGTGTCCCTGACCGACCCGCGCAACCCCGCGCCCTCCAGCGTGCAGGTGCTGATCCGCACGCAGGAGATCAAGGCGGCCGACGAGCAGCCTCAGGCGGAGAAGATTGCGAGCGTTGCTGCGCCAAAAACGACTTTCTGGAATCGCGTGGCCGCAATGTTTGTAGGCATGTGGGGTGCGATCGTGAGCATCTTCCACCGCTGATAGGAGTCGAATCATGCTTGAAAAAATTGCTAAAATCCTGACGCGAAAGCCCAGGCTTTCGGCGTTGATTGCGCTGCTGCTGCTGATTCCCGCGGGCATCGGCTTCATTGCGACGCGCGTCAACTATGATATTTTGACCTACCTGCCGCAGGATCTGGAATCCTCAAAGGGCGAGCAGCTGCTGGAAGAGCCGTTCCAAATGGCGGCGACAAGCATGCTGGTCATCGAGGACATGCCCGCCGCATGGTCGAACGACCTTTTGAACGAGATCAAGGAGGTGCCCGGCGTCTCCAACGCGCTGTGGCTGAGCAACCTCATCGGCGTGCAGCTGCCGATCGACATGATCCCCGCCGAGTTCCGCGACATCTTCTTCTCCAGTCAGGGCTCGACCATGATGATTATACAGTATGACAAGGCCGGCGCGTCCGACGAGACGATGAACGCCATCGCGCAGATTCGCTCGCTGTGCAACGAAAAGTGCTTCCTCGCGGGCTTCTCCGTGGTCATCAAGGACACGCGCGACCTCGTCGACAAGGAGCTGCCGATCTTCGTTTCGCTGGCGGTCGGACTTGCGATCGCCGCGATGGCGCTGACAATGGAAGAGACCGTCCTGCCCCTCGTGCTGATGGCGAACATCGGCGTCGCGGTGCTCTATAACTTCGGCTCCAACATTGTCCTCGGCCAGATCTCGTACATCACGCAGGCGATCGCCGCGGTGCTGCAGCTGGGCGTGACGATGGACTACTCCGTGTTCCTTTACCGCCGTTACGAGGAGGAGCGCGGCAACTACGAGGACCATCGTGACGCGATGGCGCAGGCTGTTATGGCCGCGTTTCGCTCGCTCTTCGGCTCAAGCCTCACCACCGTTGCCGGCTTCCTCGCTCTGTGCGCGATGCGCCTGACGCTGGGCCGCGACATCGGCATCGTCATGGCGAAGGGCGTCGTGCTGGGCGTCCTCACGGTCATTCTGGTGCTGCCGTCGTTCATTCTCATCTGCGACGCGCACCTCAGCCGCCTCAAGCACAGGACGATCATCCCGAGCTTCGACGGTGTCAACCGTTTCATCATCAAGCACCGCGTCGTGTTTCTCGTCCTCGCAATCCTGCTCTTCTTCCCCGCCTACTACGCCGAGAAGCACGTCACAATGTACTACAAGCTCGACGAGTCCCTGCCGCGCGATATGCCGTCCATCATTGCCAACGAAAAGCTCAAGGACGAGTTTGACATGGCAACCTCGCACTTTGTGCTGCTGCGCGACGACATTTCCGCCACGGACATGAACGAGATGGAGAGCCGCATCAACGAGCTGGACGGCGTCACGGGCCTGCTTTCGTACCATTCCATGCTTGGGCAGGGCATCCCCGACTTCTTTATCCCCGATGACGCCAAGAAGATGCTCAAGCAGGGCGGGTATCAGCTGATGATGGTCAACTCCAGCTACGATACCGCCTCCGACGAGGTTTCCGAACAGCTCAAGAAGATGATCGCCATCGTCAAGGAATACGATCCCAACGCCATGGTGACAGGCGAGGCCGCCATGACCGACGACCTGATCGCCACCACCGCCGTGGACTTTGTCACCACGAACTACATCTCCATCGCGGCGATCTTCACGATCATCATGATCGTGTTCCGCTCCGTCACTGTGCCGATGGCGCTGGTGGCAATGATCGAGCTGGCAATTTTCATCAACCAGGGCGTGCCGTACTTCACGGGCTCCGAGGTGGCGTTCGTCGCGCCGACGGTCATCAGCTGCGTACAGCTCGGCGCGACGGTGGACTACGCGATCCTGATGACCTCGCGCTTCCAGGAGGAGCTGCGCGCGGGACATGACCGCAAGGAGGCCGCGCAGCTCGCGGCAAGCTCCTCCGACGCGTCGATCATCACCAGCGCGCTCGTCATGTTCGTCGCAACGCTGGGCGTCTCGCTTGTTACCTCGATCGACCTGATCGGCGCGATCTGCGTCATGCTCGCGCGCGGCGCGATCATTTCCGCGATCGTCAGCATCTTCTTCATGCCTGCGGTTCTGTGCATTCTTGAGCCGGTGTTCAGCAGGACGACTCTAAACTGGAAGCCGCATCAGGACAATGGCGGCTCCGGCCTGACGCCCGCCGCCGCGGCTCAGCTGAAGGTCTGACAGGGACAAGAAGCTTGCCTTTTCTGCGGCGCACACGTATAATGATCGTATATCAAGCGGTTGAAAGGAGACTGGATATGCCGTCATTTACGCGCGAAAAGATCATGGAATCGTGCCTGAAGATGCTCAACGAGCGCCCGATGAGTCAGATCACGGTCAAGGCAATCGTTGAGGACTGCGGCATCAACCGCAACAGCTTCTATTACCACTTCACGGATATCCCGACGCTGCTTGGAACGATCGTGACCGAGTACGCGGATCGCCTGATCGCCGAATACGCAAAGGCGGATTCGCTGGAGGAGTGCCTTGCCGCCGCGACGCAGTTTGCGCGCGAGAACAGGCGAGCCGTGCTTCACGTCTATCGCTCTGAAAACCGGGGCATTTACGAGCAGCACCTCATCCGCGTCTGCCACGACGTGGTCGTGTCCTATCTCGAAACCGCGTTCGGCGACGTGCCGGTCGAAAAAGAGGACGCGGAGGCGCTTGTCCACTTTTTCCAGTGCGAGCTGATCGGGCAGATATTGACGTGGCTCGAAAGCGATATGAATTACGACATCCAGTCCCGATTTGCGCGAATGAGCAAGCTGCGCCGCGAAATGGTCGAAGAAATCATAAGCCGCGTCCAAAGGGACACGGAGACGCAGAATCCATAGCCGGCCGCGCCGCGGCGGGAATGGACGGATACAACGCCGCGCCGCATTGCGGCACGGCAAACGGAGGCTTTTTCAATGGAAGACAGACTCAGAAACACCACACCCATGCAAATTGCCCGGGGAGGCTATATCGTTCTCTCAACGCTGCTGTGCGCGCTGGGACTCCTGATGATCCTGCTGCCGGACTTTTCCATCGCGCTGGCGGGTATGCTGCTCGGCGTGCTGATGATCGTATTCGGCGCGGTCAAGATCGTCGGCTATTGGTCGAAGGACCTCTACCGGCTGGCATTCCAGTACGATTTCGCGTTCGGCGTTCTGATGATCCCGCTGGGGTTGTATGCGCTGTGCTGTCCAGAGCGCACGATCAGCTTCTTCTATATCATTTTGGGCATCGTCGTGCTTGCCGACGGACTGTTCAAATTCCAGATCGCGCTGGATTCTCGTGCCTTCGGCATCGAAAAGTGGTGGCTGATTCTGGCGCTTGCTTTCCTTGCGGGCATGCTGGGCTGCATGCTGGTGTTCCATCCCGGCGGCGGCGCGAAGGTTGCGACCGCACTGGTGGGATTTGCGCTGCTCGGGGAAGGCGTTCTCAATTTAAGCGTGGCGCTGTATACGGTCAAGATCATCAAGCATCAGCATGCGGATGAGCAGCTGCCGCCGCGTTTCGTTGGCTGACAGGAAAACCGACCGGTTTTGCAACTTATCCTTGCAGGACCGATCGGTTTTTGCGCGTCCGGCGGGTGAAGGTCCTGAGCCCGCCCGGTGCCCCGTCCGCTGCAGGAGCACCTGCGCGAGGCCGTAAACGCCTTGGAGGAGGTACGTCGACGCTCATGAAAAAGACGATCGGTGAAATCGAAGCCGCGCTTTCCGATTTCAAGCGCGAGCCGCAGGTGCTTCGTATGAAGGAGTTTATACAGCACGGAAGGGTCTCCACCTACGAGCACTGCGAGAACGTTGTGCGCGCCTGCTTCCGGCTCAACCGGTGCCTGTGCCTCAACGCCGATGAAAAAACGCTGCTGCGCGGCGCGATGCTCCACGATTTTTACCTGTACGACTGGCACAAGCAGGACGGAACGCATCGCTGGCACGGCTTTCACCACGCAGACCGCGCGGCGGACAACGCAAGGCGCCTGCTGCACGCGACCGAGGAGGAGTGCCGCATCATCCGCAGCCACATGTGGCCGCTGACGCTGACAAGGCTCCCCAAAAGCCGCGAGGCATGGATCGTCTGCCTTGCGGACAAATGGTGCTCCCTCATCGAAACAGTGTTTCGGAGATGACCGCCGCCGATTTCGCGCCGTTTTACGGGAAGGGCGTCATTGCGATCGACGCCTGCACAGCACATACCGGGTTTGTGAATTGCCTTGTATTCGCCAAAGGCTGATGGCAGTATAATGCGGATAAAATAAAACGCATGCTGGAGCATATGGGTTGAACAGCCGGGCGTTTTTGCCCATATCTGCGCCTGCCCCGTTTTTTGTGATTTTGTCACGGAAAAGCGCCGCGCGGCGGCGTATACTTGCCTCAACAATCAATCAAGGAGGCAACAACAATGTCAGCAAACGTCATTACGAAAGAGAACTTCCAAACGCAGGTCATGGAGAGCGATAAACCCGTTCTGCTCGATTTCTGGGCAAGCTGGTGCGGCCCCTGCCGTATGGTCAGCCCTGTGGTGGACGAGGTCGCGCGGGAGCATCCGGAGCTGATGGTCGGCAAGGTCAACGTGGACGAACAGCCGGAGCTCGCGAGCGCGTTTCAGGTCATGAGCATCCCCATGCTCGTCGCCATGAGGAACGGCAAGATCGTCAACCAGTCTGTCGGCGCGCGCCCGAAGGCGGATATTCTGGCGCTGGTGGGCGCGTGATGGCGTCGAAACGATTCGCGGGAGCCGACCGCGAGCGCTGCGGCTCCTGCGGCGCGTGCACCCACGAGTGCCCCCGCGGCGCGATCCAAATCTGGCACGGCTGCTTCGCCGTGATCGACGCGGCGCTGTGCGTCGGCTGCGGCAGGCCGTCAAGCTGTTCTGGACATTCCGCGTGCCGTGGAGTTGGGCGTATACGGCGGGCAGCGCGCCGGACTGGATCGCGCAGTTCAGCTTCGGCTTTTACAGCCTCATGCTGACCTCCACGCTGATCGGCCTGATCGTCATGGCGCTCTATCGTCCGCGGACGTGGTGCACCTTCTGCCCGATGGGCAGCATGACGCAGATGGTCTGCAAGGCAAAACAAAGCGGGTGCGAAAAGAGCGCGGCATAATGAAAATGACGCCTTCCGTCCATCGGAAAGCGTCATCTTTTTATGCCTGCGCCAGTGCTTCCAGCCGCTTGCGGCCGGTCAGCTCGACGGCGCCGCGCGAGAGCGCGACCATGCCCTCGCTCTGAAAATAGCGGAGCATCCGCGTGACGACCTCGCGGGCGGTGCCCATGTGGCTGGCAATGGTTTCGTGCGTGATCCTCAGCCGATCCACACCCTCCAGCGCCGCCTCGTCCAGCAGAAAGGCGGCGAGCCGGCGGTCCATGCTCTTCCAGAGGATCTGGTCAAGCAGCCACATGACGTCGGAAAAGCGGCTCATCATGATCCGGTTGACCTCGTTCGCCAGCGGCGCGGACGCCGCCATGACCGATTGGAACGCATCGGCGGGCAGCACCCAGAAGGAACTGTCCTCCTCTGCACGGATGGCAATGTCAAATTGCAGGCTGCGGAACGCGCAGGAGGCGGAGAACAGGCAGACGTCCCGCTCCAGCAGGCGGTACAGCGTGATCTCGCGTCCGTCCTCCGAGGCGACGTATGCGCGCAGACGCCCGGAGCAGACGAGCAGCAACCCGGTGCATTCCGCGCTCCCGCCGTGGATCAGCTCGCCCGCCGCGGCGCGGCGGAGACGCGCGGCGGATTGCAGCGCGGAGCGCTGTGCGTCCGTCAACTCACTCCAGGACGAAAAGAATTCCGAAAGCTCCATACGGTCAGTATCCTTCCTCATTTTTGCCGCCTGATCTCTTCCAGCGCGTTGACCGCCTCAAGCAGATGCTCGTGCAGGGGACGGACGGTCTGGAACGGCAGGAAGAACCGCTGCCGCAGCTCCGCGCGCTCCCGCGCGGCGTGGAGATGCGCCTTGAGGGCTTCGTACCTGACGACGACGTCGTTCTCGTCCGCGAAGCGCTTGAGCCTTGCCACCAGATGGCAGGAGTAGGCGACGTCGATGGTGAACACGCCGAAGAAATAGCCGATCACGAACGAAAACGCCAGATTGTTTGCCAGCCAGTCCAGTGCTTCGAGAATGTGCGGGTGCACCAGAAAGTAGTACGCCGCGCCCAGCACCGCCCAGAAGAACGAAAACAGCGGGCAGATCAGGCCCTGGATGTTGCCCCGCTGCATGCTGTAATCCCACAGGCGCAGCTTCATCCATTTGAGCAGCGCAATACCGGCGATGTACTCGATCAGCGTCATGCTGACCGCCATTCCTGCGAACAGCAGCGCCCTGCCGGACACGGTATCCTCGACTCCCGTCACGTCGCCCATGTAGGCGAGCAGATAGAGGATGCACAGTCCGCTGCCGTACAGGGGCACATACGGCCCCACGCAGAAGCCGGGGTTGATCCATTTATGCTCGGGGTTCGCCGCGGAGAAGAACTTGCGGAAGAACAGTTCAAGCACCCAGCCGAACAGCGAGCCGAGAAAGAACAGGTATGCAAGGGTCAGAAACATGCTCATATGCGAAATCTTGCCTCCTATTTCAGTTTTCCCTCCGGGTATCCCACATCCCGCGTGTCGATGACGTGCATGTCCAGATACGCCGGACGGCGGAGGATCTTCCCCTGCGCCGCGTATTCCTCGCGCCACTCGGCGGCGATCTTGTTTTCCGCGCGGTCGAGGACGATACCGATGTCCGTGACGACGAGGCGCTTCATGTAATCGCCCGCGTTCGCCGCCAGCATCCCGCTTTTCACAAAACCGACAGTCACGGTCAGATCGGAGCGCACGGCCAGCTCCGCCGCGCCGGTGTCGCCGTTCATGCCGCTGTTGATATCCACGCTGATTACACGAGCACCGGCGCCGTTGATCTCCCGGATCGCCGACGCGTAGGGCTCCCGTACCGCCCCCTGGAAGCCGGTGCCGAGCAGGCAGTCGACGAGGATATCGCTTCCCGCGAACGCGCCAGCCGCGTAGGGAGCGGCGGGGACGCCCAGCGCCTTCGCCTTTTTCGCGAAGTGCGCGCTGTCCGGCGACAGCTTGTCGCTGAGGGCAACGACGCGGCAGTCGACGCCGTTCGATTTCAGGATGTACGCCAGCGCGAAGCCGTCGCCGCCGTTGTTGCCGGAGCCGACCGCGATGGCGATATCCCCGCGCCACTCCGCCGCACGGTAAACGCCCGTGGCGGCGCGGTACATCAGCGTCAGGCTTGGGACATGGTTCTCGATGGTCTTGCGGTCGCTTTCCCGCATGTTTGCCACGGAGATGCAATCCAGAAAGGGCTTTTGCTCCATAAAAGTATCAAGCGGCATGACGGACACCTTCTTTCCGATGACATTGGGGAAACGTCGTACTGATGCGTTTTGAGCAGGAGGCAGGCACTAAGTATACCCCGCGGACAGGCGGAAATCAACCTGCTGCATCTGCGCCATGACAAAAATGGGCGTAATTTGGCACGAACGACGTTTTTGATTTTCCTGCAGCGTGCTATAATAGCATAAATAAACAGATCACCTTTTGAGGGCAAGACCATGAGTTATGTTTATGCGAACCGAAAACACGCGGAAGACGCTGCGCCGCAGGCCAAGCCGGCGGCATCGCAGCCGTCGGTGGATGCGCTGCGCTCCGGCGCGGTGAAGCCCACTGCGAAGCAGCTGGGCCATCGGGTCGATCTGCCCGACGCCATGCGCGTGAAAATGGAGAACGCCTTCGGCGCGGATCTCTCCGCCGTCAAGCTCTATGAGAGCCAGACGGTGGCGGACGCCGGCGCGGAGGCGGTCGCACAGGGCAGCAGCATTGCCTTCGCGCCCGGTATGCTGGACTTCACCAGCTTTGGCGGGCAGGCGCTGCTGGGCCACGAGATCAGCCACGTCGTTTCGCAGGCGCGCGGCGAAGTCACGGGCGGCGGCTTTTTGAACGACCGCGCGCTCGAAGCGCGCGCTGACCGCGAGGGTGCGATGGCGGCCAGAGGCGAGCAGATCGCCATGCCGACTGCGGCGATGTCGGACGTCTCGGCCGCGGGCGCCGCGGGGCCGATGCAGGCGAGCAAGAAGGAGGATAAGCAGAACTACAAGTTCGGCAAGCTGGTCGGCGAGAAGGACAAGACGGTCAAGGACATGACCGAGAAATATGACGCCAAGCAGGCGGACATGGTTGCCACGATGAAGCAGATGGGCTGGTCCGACGATGAGATCCAGGCGCAGATGATGTTCCAGCGCGTCAACGATTCCAAGGGTATGCTCGACCGCTATCAGAGCGCGCAGGGCGCGATCATTGAGGGAAGCCATGTGACCGACGAGCACGCGAAGGACAAGAAGGCCTTCAAGCTGGGCCGCGGCGCGATGACCAAGAAGGGCATCAACAAGCGCACGGAGCGCGAAAACCACCTGATTAACGATATTCTCGTCGGCGATCAGGAGGTCAGGCAGGCGGAGGATATGGCGTCGGCGCTGGGCAAGAAAAACGACCAGATCGGTAAGGACGAGGCCAACATGTACGGCGAGATCCTGAAGGCGCAGAACATAAACGCCAGCGGGAAAAACGACTTCCTCACCGGTCAGATGCGCATCGGCGCACACCACAACGCGGCGGAAGCGGCGAAGAAGTACCGCACCGGCCTGTACAGCAACAACTGGGGCTACCGGCAGAAGCGCGAGGCGGATCAGCGGTTCGGAACCTCGCAGTACCTCATCGACCAGAATACAAAGGCGAAGGAAGCGGCGGAGGCCGCGGAAACCGCCTCCGTCAAATCGAAAAACTTCAGCGGCACGATCAAGGGCGGCGGCCTCAACAGCGCCTATAAATTCAACGCAGGAAAAGACCCCGAGGAGAAGGCGGGATATTTTAAGCAGAAAAAAGCCGACTATCTCAGTGAGAAGGCAATGCTGAGTCATGCGGGCATCGAGCACGCCGAATCGGGCAAATTTGAGGACTGCGATCCGAGACTTCTCAACCGCGAGATCGCCTATTCCGTTTTGGGCAAGCTTCTGGGCAGCGAGGTGGCGCTGGAGGCGCGAAAAGCCAACATGGAGGACAGCGACCTCACCGGCAAGCGCTTTGAGAATGGCAAGGAGGTCAGTCAGAAGACTGCACGTTCCAAGGAGTTCCTGACAAAGGCGGGCGACACCGGAACGCTGACCGAGGAAGCGCTGGGCGACAGCGTGGACAGCTACAACTTTATGTACGTCGGACCTGAAAATCTGCTTGCCACCGACGACGCCAGAAATCGCGACAGCCTGATGAAAAAGGAAGGACTGTCACCCGAGCGGCTTGCTGTGCTGCAAAGGGACGCGAAAGTCGCCGAAGCCCTGAAAAGCGGCAACTCGCTGGAGAACGGCAGCAACGTCGGGGAGCGTCTTGCCAAGCTGGCGCCGGGCACGAAGATCACGAAAAAGAGCACGGCGGACTGGGGCGAGGCAACAAAGAAGTCGACGAAAGACTATAAGGGCGAGACCATCGATGCCACCGCCGGGGATTTCCAGCGCCAGATGAACGAGATGTTCCTTTTGGACACGCTTGCCGGTTATGACGACCGCCACGAGGATAACTTTAAGGTCAACCAGACGGACGACGGAAAGGGCGGCAAAAAAATAGACGTCAGGGCGATCGACAACGACATTTCCTTCGGCACGAACAACAAGGGCTTTGGCGTGGCGCACTCGCATCATCTGGGCCTGCCCGCGCAGATGCAGGTTGACGCGAATATGGCGAAAAAAATCAGGGAAATGAAGAAGGAGACGCTGGAAGCGTCACTGGGCCACCTGCTGAACAAGAAAGAAATCGACGCGCTCTGGGAGCGGTTCGGAATGCTCAACGAATACATCGGCGGACTGGACGAGAGCATGCTGGTGAATGAATGGAACGAGGAGACCGCAAAGAAAGAGTTCGCGCTTGCCGGCGGCCAAGGTTCTTCGCACCTTTCCATGCCGAATGAGAAGGAATACGCAGGAAAGAAGTATACCGGCAACAACTATTACCAGAGGCTGATGATGAAGCTCAACGGAAGAGACAGAGGCTTTGTTGTCAACGATTCGACCTTGTAACGCGGAGCGCCGCGCGATACTGCTCCGAAGGAGGGATGCACATGACGCATTACGTATTGCTCAAGCTCGACGCGGGGGCGGACGTCGACGCCGCCGAGAAGACGGCGCGCGACGCCTACGAGGCGCTGGCGCGGGAGCTGCCCTTTTTCCACGACCCCGCCGTCTACCGCTGCTGCACGGAGCGGGACAGCAACGCGCACGTGATGGCGGTCTGCCGCCTCGACGGCCCGGAGCATCTGGACGCGTACCTGACGCACCCGCTGCACCTCGGCATGGCGCGGACGCTCGGCCCCGTCGTCGTCGGGCGGACGACGTTCGACCATTTATAATAAGGTGTGCCGCGCGCTCGCACGCCTGCCGGATCGCGGCGCGGAGGGCGCTTCCAAAAAACTTGATAATTTTTTCGGGCGGGGTGTTAATTTTTCAAAACCCCGCCCGATATAACTAGTGAAAGCCAACGGCAAGAGCCACGGCCGGAACGATTCAAACCTCCGCGGGCAGGGCCCGCCCCCGGAGGTGCGAACGATCCAAAAGCAGCTAGGGAAACCCAAAAAACGCACGGATGAAGGATCATCCGGAAAAAAATTAAGGAGGAAACTACAATGCGTATTCAGCACAACATCTCTGCGATGAATTCCTACCGGAACTTCAGCGCGAACAACAGCAACCTGAGCAAGAACCTTGAGAAGCTGTCCACCGGTTACAAGATCAACCGTGCCGGCGACGACGCCGCGGGTCTCGCGATTTCCGAGAAGATGCGTGCCCAGATCACCGGTCTCGAAGGCGCGACCAAGAACGCGAAGGACGGTATCTCCCTCATCCAGACGGCAGAAGGTGCCCTGACCGAGGTGCACTCCATGCTCAACCGTATGACCACGCTGGCCGAGCAGTCCGCGAACGGCACTTACGCCGACGAGGTCGACCGTGAGCAGCTGCAGAAGGAAGTTGACGCCCTGAAGTCCGAAATCGACCGTATCGCCGATTCCACGAACTTCAACGGCCTGAAGCTCCTCGACGGCTCTCTCTCCGGCGGCAGCAACATCAAGGGCAGCGTCACGCTCTCCGACACCGTTGCGACCGCGACCGTGGCTACGCTGGCCGTACTGGAAGACACCAATGTGGCGGGCGGCGACGGAAAGCAGCTCAAAGAGGGCGACGTCATCAGCTACAAGGTCGACTGGAAGGAAGACGGCGTTGAGAAGACCCAGACGCTCAAGTTCACGGTGCGCTATGACGAGGGCGAGAACAAGAGCTACATGGTCGCCGAGGACGGCAGCAAGTACGACATGGCTTCTACCGTCAGCGCGACGGTGGCCAACCTCGACAAGGCGATCACGGCCGAGTTCAAGAAGAACGACGAGCTGAGCGCGGCGTTCAAGATCGAGAGCACGTCGGCAGACAACGGCACGTTCCAGCTGACGAGCAAGACGCTGGGCAGCAAGGGCGCGACCCTTCTGAACGTGGACGCGACGGTGACCTACGGCGAGAAGAACACCGCGGCGAATCAGGGCAAGACCGTGAATATCGGCGGCAGCACGATCACCTCGAACACCGCCGGACAGGACGTGATGCAGAAGCTCGACTTCTCGAACATCAAGGTTCTTGACAGCACGAAGACGAATTACACGGGCCGCACGCTCGAGGAAATCGTCGACGAGAACACCTTCGAGATCGACGGCAAGAAGTTTGTGCTCTATTCGGCGGACAACGCCAAGAAGGTTCAGGATTTGAAGAATGCCGCGGGCAGCGACGTCACCTTCATCCAGCTGGATGGTGCGAACAAGGCGGCGACGAACGCCGACTACACGACGAACGACACTGAGACCACCGGCGGTCTGGACGCGAAGACCATCGCAGCCGAGCTCAGCCGTGTGACCGGACGCGAGTTCACCGCCGCGCAGGTCAACACCAAGGGCGAGGTCGACAACACCTCGGGCAACTGGGAGGTTCTGCTCAAGGGCGACAAGCTGAGCAAGACCGGCAAGGCACTCGACCTGCAGATCGGCGACACCGCCGACAGCTTCAACAAGATGTCCGTCAAGGTGGCGGATATGCACACGAAGAGCATCGGCATCGGCGACATCGATATCAGCAACCAGACCGGCGCTGCCGAAGCGCTCGACAAGATCAAGGCGGCGATCAACACCGTGTCCGATCAGCGTGGTTCTCTGGGCGCTCTCCAGAACCGTCTGGACCACACGATCAACAACCTCGGCGTCATGCGCGAGAACATCCAGAACGCCGAGTCCACCATCCGCGACACCGACATCGCCGAGGAAATGATGGCCTACACGAAGAACAACATCCTCAACCAGTCCGCGCAGGCGATGCTGGCGCAGGCCAACCAGCTCCCGCAGGGCGTCCTGCAGCTCCTCGGCTAAGCGCATCGCAGAGGAAAACACAACGCGAATACGCGGAAACGCGCAAAAAAGGAACGGGCTTGCCCGTTCCTTTTTTGCGTTTTTTGAAAAATTATGTCTCCTCCCTGTTAATTTTTCCGGAAAGCGCCCGATATAACTAGTGAAAGCCAGCGGCAAGGGGCCGCGGACAAGGATGAAGTAAATTCGGAGCGAAGGAACGCTCCACCAAAATAATAGAAAATTCAGGGAGGAAACTACAATGCGTATTCAGCACAACATTTCGGCGATGAATTCTTATCGCAACTTCAGCACGAACACCAGCAACCTGAGCAAGAACCTTGAGAAGCTGTCCACCGGTTACAAGATCAACCGCGCCGGCGACGACGCCGCGGGTCTCGCGATTTCCGAGAAGATGCGCGCGCAGATCACCGGCCTCGAGGGCGCGACCAAGAACGCCAAGGACGGTATCTCCCTCATCCAGACGGCAGAAGGTGCCCTGACCGAGGTGCACTCCATGCTCAACCGTATGACCACGCTGGCCGAGCAGTCCGCGAACGGCACTTACGCCGACGAGGTCGACCGTGAGCAGCTGCAGAAGGAAGTTGACGCCCTGAAGTCCGAAATCGACCGTATCGCCGATTCCACGAACTTCAACGGCCTGAAGCTCCTCGACGGCTCTCTCTCCGGCGGCAGCAACATCAAGGGCAGCGTCACGCTCTCCGACACCGTTGCGACCGCGACCGTGGCTACGCTGGCCGTACTGGAAGACACCAATGTGGCGGGCGGCGACGGAAAGCAGCTCAAAGAGGGCGACGTCATCAGCTACAAGGTCGACTGGAAGGAAGACGGCGTTGAGAAGACCCAGACGCTCAAGTTCACGGTGCGCTATGACGAGGGCGAGAACAAGAGCTACATGGTCGCCGAGGACGGCAGCAAGTACGACATGGCTTCTACCGTCAGCGCGACGGTGGCCAACCTCGACAAGGCGATCACGGCCGAGTTCAAGAAGAACGACGAGCTGAGCGCGGCGTTCAAGATCGAGAGCACGTCGGCAGACAACGGCACGTTCCAGCTGACGAGCAAGACGCTGGGCAGCAAGGGCGCGACCCTTCTGAACGTGGACGCGACGGTGACCTACGGCGAGAAGAACACCGCGGCGAATCAGGGCAAGACCGTGAATATCGGCGGCAGCACGATCACCTCGAACACCGCCGGACAGGACGTGATGCAGAAGCTCGACTTCTCGAACATCAAGGTTCTTGACAGCACGAAGACGAATTACACGGGCCGCACGCTCGAGGAAATCGTCGACGAGAACACCTTCGAGATCGACGGCAAGAAGTTTGTGCTCTATTCGGCGGACAACGCCAAGAAGGTTCAGGATTTGAAGAATGCCGCGGGCAGCGACGTCACCTTCATCCAGCTGGATGGTGCGAACAAGGCGGCGACGAACGCCGACTACACGACGAACGACACTGAGACCACCGGCGGTCTGGACGCGAAGACCATCGCAGCCGAGCTCAGCCGTGTGACCGGACGCGAGTTCACCGCCGCGCAGGTCAACACCAAGGGCGAGGTCGACAACACCTCGGGCAACTGGGAGGTTCTGCTCAAGGGCGACAAGCTGAGCAAGACCGGCAAGGCACTCGACCTGCAGATCGGCGACACCGCCGACAGCTTCAACAAGATGTCCGTCAAGGTGGCGGATATGCACACGAAGAGCATCGGCATCGGCGACATCGATATCAGCAACCAGACCGGCGCTGCCGAAGCGCTCGACAAGATCAAGGCGGCGATCAACACCGTGTCCGATCAGCGTGGTTCTCTGGGCGCTCTCCAGAACCGTCTGGACCACACGATCAACAACCTCGGCGTCATGCGCGAGAACATCCAGAACGCCGAGTCCACCATCCGCGACACCGACATCGCCGAGGAAATGATGGCCTACACGAAGAACAACATCCTCAACCAGTCCGCGCAGTCGATGCTGGCGCAGGCCAACCAGCTCCCGCAGGGCGTCCTGCAGCTCCTTCAGGGTTAAGACTTGAAAACCATCAGCAAATAAGATATGATACCCTTAAAGGGGCGGGCATTCGCCCGCCCCTTTTACTATGCGGATAAGGAAGAAAAGGTATGGCTGTGGAACTCTCCGTTGCGATCATCTTCAAGAACGAGATCCGCTGTATCGAGCGCTGCCTCCGGTCTTTGCTGCCGCTGAAGGAGCGCTTTTCCTGCGAGATCGTCATGGCGGACACCGGTTCGACCGACGGCAGCCGCACCGTTGCGGAGCAATACGCAGATGTCGTGTTCGATTTCCCGTGGATCAACGACTTTGCCGCCGCGCGCAACGCCGTTTTGGATCATTGCTTTGGCCGCTGGGTACTGGTACTGGACTGCGACGAGTGGTTAGATCCGGATCTGGGAGAGCTTGCGGATTTTCTGCACGGCAAGGCATCGGCAAAACAGATCGATTATGCCATGCTGACAATGCACGACTATACGACCAAAGAGCTAACTCTTTATAATGAGTTCATGGCGCACAGATTGCTGCGTATGGAATCGGGGCCGCGCTACGAGGGGTCTATCCACGAGCACGTGGTCTACCGGTATCCACTTGGACGAAGCCGGGATCTTCGACGCACGGTTCTGTATCACGACGGCTATGTTATGCTTAATGACGGTTCAAAGGAAGGACGGGCAAAGCGGGATCGCAACCGCGCAATGTTAAAAAAACAACTTGAGCGGGACCCAGATGATCTCCTAGCCCTGCTCCATTATGTGAATAGCTCCGACGAGACGGACCCGGACTATCCCTCTATGCTGCAACGCGCCATGGAACTGGTGGAGCAGCGGGCGAAGCACTGGAAGGAGGTCGGTCCGGTGCTTTTCCGGAACATCGCCTTTAAAGAGTTCTCTCAGGGGCGAACAGGGTGGAGCGACTTGCTGCGTAAGTGCCGGGAGTTGTTTCCGGACTCATATTACACGCGTATCGACGGCGAATATCTGTTTCTCAGCGATGCGCTTGACCGCAGGGACTGGAGCGCATTGATTGCGCACGGCGAGGCATATCTCTCGGCCTGCGCTGCGTTTCTAAACGATCCGCGGGGGCTTGCGGAGATTAGCAACGGTGCGCTGAACAGAAATGGACCACGTTGGGTACAGCCGGTCGTACTGCGGCTTGCGAACGCATACTGCGAGTCGGGGGATGCAAAGCGCGCGCAGGCATTGCTGAAGGAAATCGACTGGACGCAGACGAACCGAAACGATGTGAGGTTCTTTATTTTGATTATGGAGCCGCTGGCAAAGCAAGGCGTCGACATTGGACCTCTACTTTCTGCGTGCTGGGACGGTATACAGAAGCCGGTCCCCTCTGCGGAACGCGCGCAGGAACGTGTGGCAGTGTTCTGCGAGCTGGTAAAGGTGGAAAAAACGCGTGATGAACAGACGGAGCGAGCGTGCGACGAGGCACCAGTACTTTCTGTTGCGATTTTATTCAAGAACGAGATCCGCTGCATCGAACGCTGCCTCAAATCGTTGTTGCCGTTAAAGGAACGTTTTTCCTGCGAGATAGTCATGGCGGATACCGGTTCGTCCGACGGCAGCCGCACGGTCGCAGAGCAATACGCGGATAAAGTGATCGACTTTCCATGGATTGATGATTTTTCCGCTGCGCGCAATGCCGCTTTGGACCATTGCTCCGGGCGGTGGACACTGACGATCGACTGCGACGAGTGGCTCGATCCGGATGCGGACGAGCTGACGGAATTCCTGTGCAGCGCAGATTCGGAGCGGCGCGAGCTGGCAGGGGTCGTTGTGCGCAACTACACGGAGCCGGGGCTTACAGCCTACGGAGATGCCATTGCACCGCGCATGGTGCGCATGGCGGCGGGACCGCGATACCGCGGCGCAATCCACGAGGCGCCTGTTTTCGCTGTGAAGCCGCGCGACGCGCTGCTTCCACGGACGATTCTGCATCACGACGGCTACGTTATGCTCAACGAGAACTCCGAGGAAGGGAGCGCGAAGCGGGCGCGCAATACGACGCTGCTGCGGAAGGAGCTGGCGCGGGAGCCGGACAATTTGCAGCGCTTGCAGCAGTTTATTGACGCAGCAGAGGGCGAGCCGGATCATCTGGAGATGCTTCGCCGCGCGGTCGCGCTGGTCGGGGAAAAGAAGCCCGGCTGGAGTCAAGTCGGAGCGCCGATTCTGCGAACCGCCGCGGAGATAGCCTTCAAGGAAGGGCTTCCGGAGGAAACCGAATGGACGCGGTTGGCGATTTCACTTTTCCCGGACTCGTATTTTACCCGGATTGACCTCGCCGTCGTCCGTATGCAGCAGGCAAACCGCAAGGGCAATCTCGCCTTAACAGCTTCTCTGTGCGAGGAATTTCTGGCGGCCTGCGCAGAGGCAACGGCCCACAGGGAGAGGCTGGCTGAGCAGCTGCAGTACGGGGTGCTTTATCGATTCAACCCCTATGCGGAGCAGTATATCCGCATCCGGTTGATAGAGGCAAACCGCGTTTTGGGACGCTTTGACAGGATACCGTCGCTGTTTTCGGCGATGGCGTGGGACACGTTCGACGGTGAACTCACGCGCGACTTACTCTTACAGATTGAAAAGCTGCCGCCGGGGAACGGACTCGATTTGCCGGGACTGCTTGCAACGGTCTGGGATGGGATTCAGCAACCGGAGCCCTCGCTGGGATGTGCGGAGGAACGCGCGGCGGCCTTTCGGACGCAGCTCAGAGGCGGCAATTCAGCGGCAGCGGAGCTGTTTAGCCTTGCGACACGAGTCCGGACGATTCTTGAAAAGCTGCCGCCGGAGGATCCGGCGGTGCTTGACCTGAAAAGCAGCGACGCATACCGAAAAGTGGCACCGCTGATCGAAGGAGGCGCGGTATGACGTATGAGCTTTCCGTCGCAATTATTTTCAAAAACGAAATACGCTGCATCGAGCGCTGCCTCAAGTCGCTGCTGCCGCTGAAGGAGCGCTTTTCGTGTGAGGTCGTCATGGCGGACACCGGTTCAACCGACGGCAGCCGCGCAGTCGCGGAACGATATGCGGATATTGTGTTCGACTTCCCGTGGATCGACGATTTCGCCGCTGCACGCAATGCTGTTTTGAGCCGCTGCCGCGGCGCGTGGGTGCTGGTCATGGATTGCGACGAGTGGCTGGATCCGATGCTAGATGCTCTGACCGATTTTTTGCGTGAGGCACGCCGCCAAAGGTACGACGCGGCTTTGGTGACGGTGAGAAACTATGTCGAGCCGTCTTTTGCGAGGTATGCAGACGTCACAATCTTCCGGTTGCTGAACATGGCATCAGCGCCGCGCTATGTTGGCGTAATTCATGAGCAGCCGACTTTTGATACACCGGTTGGGCAAGTCAGGTCCCTAAGCCGCGTTATTTTGCATCACGACGGCTATGTTATGCTCAACGATGGCTCAGAGGAGGGAAAGAAAAAACGCGAGCGAAACCGTGTGCTCATTCGCAAGGAGCTGGAGCACCGACCTAACGATCTGCACCGCCTGATGCAGTATCTTGAGGCATACGGAGATGGAGCGCCAGAGGACTATTTTGCCGCACTCCGCCACGCTTTGTTACTGGTTGAAAAGAAGGTGGAGGGGTGGAGGCAATACGGACCGCCGCTGTATCGCTATGCCGTCTTTGACGCGTACAACAATAAACTACCGGAGCTGGAGGAGTGGTCGCGCCGGGCGAAGGAGCTTTTTCCGGACTCGTATTTCACACGGATTGATGTGGGTTTCATCTTGTTTATCCGAGCGTATGAGGCGAAGGCAGTCGATGAGACGGTCGCTCTGGGCGAGGACATTTTGAACGCGGAACGACGATACGCAGAGGATGCGAGAACGTTCATGACCACTAGTGCGAGCCCGTTGCAGCGAGGGGATCCGTATTGGGCGCAGTATGTGCGATTCCGCCTTGCTGAGATGTATCAGAAAAAAGGTGAGCCCGCGCGCGCAAAAGAGTTGCTGGGGATGACCGACTGGACGCTGTTGGATGAGCGGCATACGACATATTTTATACAGTTGCTGAAGACACAGGAGCTAAACGGAGACGATATCGGACTGCTACTCTCAGCGTGTTGGATTGGTATTCACAAACCGATTCCCTCATCCGAAGCAGCGGCGGAGCGCGTCGCGGCGTTCCGGAAGCTTGTCGACGTTGAAGATGTTGCTCCCGCGGAGTCGGAACCTGCGGAGGACGTCCCGCCTGAACTTTTGCAGCTGGCGGAAAAGGTCAAGGCGATTCTTGCCAAACTCCCGCCGGATGACCCAATCGCAGTCGAACTAAAATCCAGCGAGGCATACCAAAAGGTGAAGCATTTGATCGAGGGGTGAACAAATGAAGGTCGTGATCTTGGCTGGCGGGCTCGGTACGCGCATCAGCGAGGAAAGTTATCTCAGACCCAAGCCGATGATCGAGATCGGTGAGCAGCCGATCCTCTGGCACATCATGAAGGGCTATTCGCAGTATGGATTCCACGATTTCGTCATCTGCTGCGGCTACAAGGGCCACATGATCAAGGAGTATTTCGCAGATTACTATCTGCACCGTAGCGACGTTACCTTCGATTTCTCAAACGAAAACCGCATGACGGTGCACCAGAACGTCGCGGAGCCGTGGCGCGTGACGCTGGTGGATACCGGTCTCAACAGCCAGACCGGCGCACGCGTTAAGCGTGTGCAGAGGTATATCGGTGAGGAACCGTTTATGCTGACCTACGGCGACGGCGTGAGTGACGTCGATCTGAACGCGCTACTCGCACAGCACAAGGCATCGGGCAAGACCGTGACACTGACGGGTATCCAGCCCGGCGGGCGCTTCGGTGTGTTGGACGTGGCAGAGGACGACAAAACAATCTCTGGTTTTCGCGAGAAGGCGAAAGAGGACGGCGGGTGGATCAACGGTGGCTTCATGGCCTGCGAGCCGGGGCTGTTCGACTGCCTGAGCGACGACGAGGACTGCATCCTCGAGCGCGCGCCAATGGAGACACTCGCGCGTGACGGAAAGCTCGGCATCTACAAACACAACGGATTTTGGCAGTGCATGGACACGCAGCGGGACAAAGGCAGGCTGGAACAATTGTGGGCAAGCGGCAATGCCCCGTGGAAAACGTGGTGATCGGTATGGAAGTACTTCGGGCAAAGACAAAGCTCCTGTTTCAGGGAAAAGAGCTGACAGAAAAACAGAAGATGAATTCGGCGCTGAATCTCTGCGAGCTGGAGAGGGGGGCGGAGGTTCTAGACTCCCTTCCGCGTCGACTGGTCTTTGAGCTGACCAACGCCTGCAATCTGAACTGCGTCATGTGCGGACGCAACGCGGCGGACTTTAAGGGGACAATGTTCAACATGGATTGGTTCCGCTATTTTGAGCCTATGCTGGACACCGTCGAGGAGGTCACTCTTATGGGGTGGGGCGAACCGACGATGCATCCTCGTTTTGAGGAGATGCTTCGGATCATCGACCGCCATGCCGCACGCAAGTATTTCTGCACCAACGGTATGCGGCTGGATAAGCTGACGGACGCGATCTTTGACAATCATGTGGACGTGTTTGCCGTCAGCGTGGACGGTGCGAGACCAGAGACCAACAACCGCATCCGCAGAGGATCTGATCTTGAAAAGATTACAAGCAGTCTGGAAAATATTGAGTGCATTAAGAAGGAACGTGGACTCAAGTATCCGTGGATCAACTTTGTATTCTGCGCGATGAGATCGAATCTGCACGAGTTGCCGGACCTGGTGCGTCTTGCCGACAAGGTAGACATCGACGAGGTTAAAGTCGTTTATCTTACCGCATTTGACAGGAAATTGGCAGAGGAGGTCCTTTGGGACGATCAGGATGTGGTGCGCCGTGTGTTTGATGAGGCGGTGCAGCTCGGAGAGGAACTGGGGATTGCCATCAAGCTGCCGCACATACAGGGGGAGGACGTTGCGGGAGAGCGTATGCACAAGGATTGCTTTGTCTCATGGCGCGACTTCTTCCTTGGCTCGGACGGCTATATCCGGCCATGCATGTCGACACCGGTTCAGTTTGAAAAGTTTGATGTGAATAAACCGTTTGCAGAAATGTGGAACAGCGAACACTACCGGCGTTACCGCAAGAACGTGAACGATACTGCGGCGATGGATGAGCCGTGCAGGAGATGCTATCAGTCGTCGCACTGCAACTGGAACAAGAAGGTGACGTGGCTGCAAATGGAACAGCAGTTTGCACCGGATTGGAAACGTCCGCGCGAATAAGCACGGTGCGTGAGAGATTTGCTTAGAATCGGCATGTGTGACAACAAACTGAAGATGCTATCTTGGGCATGCCGACTAAGCACCCGATAGAATGAGGTGTTTATGAAAATCAGGGTTGCGGACTATATTGCACAGTTTTTGGCTGATTATGGGATTACACAGGTTTTTTCCGTAGTCGGGGGCGGTGCAATGCACCTAAATAATGCGTTCGCGCTGGAAAAGCGGCTGCACAAGACCTACAATCACCATGAACAGGCCTGCGCTATCGCGGCGGAGAGTTACAGCCGGATCAACAACAAAATCGCCGCGGTCTGTGTTACCAGCGGTCCGGGCGGAACAAATGCGCTGACGGGCGTGCTTTGCGCCTGGCAGGACAGCCTCCCCGTAATCGTGATTTCCGGACAGGTGAGGTACGACATCACCGTGGAGAGCACGGGCCTGGATCTGAGGCAGTTCGGCGAGCAGGAGTACTACATTGTCCGCTCCGCGGCGCCGATGACCAAATACGCCGTGATGATCCGCGACGCGGCGACAATCAAATATCATCTGGCGAAAGCGCTCGATTTGGCAACTTCAGGACGGAGAGGGCCGGTTTGGATTGATGTGCCACTCAATATTCAGGGGCAGATCATTGAGACGGATGATTTACTGGAATATATCCCGCCGAAGCGCCCGAAGATTCAAAGCAGCCAGATCGACGAGATCATTTCCGAGATCGACCGCGCGAAGCGACCGGTCTTCATCGCCGGCTCCGGGCTGCGGACGTCCGGGGCGCTTGAGCGTTTTGCGAGACTGGCACGGGAACGGGAGATTCCGGTGGTTTGTCCGACCAGCACGGCAGACTATTTTACCATGGATGATCCGTTCTACTGTGGGATGTTCGGTGTGTTTGGTGGGCGCATGGGCAACTTTGTCGTTCAAAATGCAGATTTGCTGGTGTCGTTTGGCGCGCGGCTCTCTTTCAAGCAGATCGGCTTTAATTATGAGGGCTTTTCGCCAAACTCCCGCAAGGTCATTGTGGATGCGGATCAGGAGGAACTGAAGAAGCCAACGATACATGCAGATGTTCCGGTGTGCGCCGACGTCGCGGACGTTATTGACGCGCTGCTTTGCCGGGCGTTTGCGGAAAAGACCGAGGAACGCCGGCAGTGGCTGGCTTATTGCGGATTTCTGAAAGAGAAATATGGCATGCGGCAGGAGAGCACCGTGCCGCATATTACTGCACAGCGGTTTTGCTCAGAACTGTTGTGTGCGGCGGATGAACACGCCGTGGTTGTGCTGGGAAACAACACGGCGGCGGTTTCTATGCTTCAGCATGGCATCGTGAAGCACGGACAGAGGATGTACGGCAACGTCAACTGCGGCACGATGGGATACGATCTGCCTGCTTCAATCGGTGCGGCGGAGGCGCTGGGCGGCGAGGTGATTTGCGCCACCGGAGAAGGAAGCTTTCAGATGAACTTGCAAGAGCTGCAAACAATTGCTCACAACGCGCTTGCAGTTAAAATCGTTGTTTTTAACAACAACAAGTATCAGGCTATCGTTCAGACGCATCGGAATTTCTTCAACGGAGTTATGGCGGGTTGCACGAACGACTCTGGCATCAGCTTTCCGTCGTTTGAAAAGCTGTGCAGCGTCTATGGTTTTCCCTTTATGCGAATCGATAGCGCTGAGGAAATCCCCAGCGCCGTGGAATGGCTACTTGCGCAAAAGGGACGGGCACTGCTGGAACTGGTGCAGACTGAGGAGGATCAAATTATACCGAAACTGTCCAGCAAACGGCTGGACAACGGCGAGATGGTTTCTCCGCCCATTGATGATTTGGCTCCATTCCTGAGCAAGGAGGAGTATGAGATGTGCCAGTTTCAAAACTTCCTAAAAAGGGAGGCATTTTGAAATGCGTGGGTTTAAAATCGGCGATATCGAGGTCGGAACGGATAGGCTGCCGTTGGTGATCCCGGAAATTGGTATCAACCACGGCGGTTCGCTGCGCGTTGCTTGTGAGATGATTGACGCCGCGGTACAGGCCGGAGCGAGGCTTGTCAAACACCAGACGCACGTCGTGGAGGACGAGATGAGCGACGCTGCGCGAAAGGTCATTCCAGGCAATTCAAAAGAGTCTATCTATGACGTTATGGAGCATTGTGCGCTTTCAGAGGCTGAGGAACACGAAATGATGCGCTATGCCGAAAGCCTTGGCATGGAGTTTATCAGCACGCCGTTTTCCCGTGCCGCTGCCGACCGGCTGGAGCGTTTTGACGTAAAAGCGTACAAGATCGGCTCGGGCGAGATGAACAACTATCCGCTTCTGGAGCATGTTGCCGATTTTGGAAAGCCGATGATCGTTTCGACCGGCATGAACAACCTTGACAGCGTGGAAAAAGCAGCCAATATTCTGGAACGAAAGAATGTGCCCTATGCGCTGCTTCACTGCACGAATCTCTATCCCACACGACCGGAACAGGTCCGCCTGGGCGCCATGCAGCAGATGATGGAGCGCTTTCCCGGCGTTCCCATTGGGCTGTCGGATCACACCCGCAACAACAATGCATGTATCGCCGCGATTGCTCTGGGCGCGGCAGTTGTCGAGCGGCATTTTACCGACAGCATGTCGCGCGAGGGCAATGATATCGTCTGCTCCATGGATGCCGGTGCACTGCGGGAGCTGCTTGCCGCCGCGGAAGAGGTGTTTGCCATGCGCGGCGGAGAGAAGGCACCGCTCGCCGAGGAGCAGGTTACGATTGACTTTGCATTTGCAACGGTTGTGGCCATTGAGGATATTCGGGAAGGAGAATTGTTTACAGAGAAGAATCTCTGGGTGAAGCGCCCCGGAACGGGTGAGATCCGCGCCGAGAAATACCCGAAGCTGCTGGGAAGACATGCCGTCTGCGACATCAAGGCGGGGACGCACATTACGTGGAGCATGGTGAGATAAGTGAAGCGCATGAAGATAGCATTTCTGACAGGAACACGCGCTGATTATGGCAAACTGAAGCCGCTGATGCAGGCGTGCGAAAGCGATGCGGAAACCGAGTGCATGGTCTATGCCATCGGGATGCATCTGCTCGAAGAGTATGGCGCGACGATCAACGACATCAGAAACGATCGCTTTTCGCACTTGTATACGCCGGAACACTACTGCCATCACGACAAGATGGAGCTGAATCTTGCCGAGACGATAGTTTCCTTTTCCTCGTTTGTCGACACGACACAGCCGGATTTGATCGTTGTCCACGGGGATCGGGTGGAGCCGCTCGCGGGGGCAATCGTCGGCGTGATGAACAACACCTATGTCGCACACGTCGAGGGCGGGGAGGTGACGGGAACGGCGGACGAATTCATGCGACATGCTGTTACGAAGCTGAGCAACCTGCATTTTGTATCCAACGAGGAGGCGAAGCTTCGCTTGCTTCAACTGGGTGAACGCGAAGAAACGATCTATGTGATCGGTTCCCCCGATATTGACATTATGCTATCGGATCGGTTGCCTGCGTTGGACGAGGTGAAAAAGAAACAGGGAATCCCGTTCGACCGTTACGCGATCCTTTCCTATCATCCGGTGACTACTGCGCACAGCCTTGCACGGGACGTGGAACAGCTGGTCGACGCCGTGGAGGCGTCGGGCTTGAATTATGTCGTCATTATGCCGAACGACGACAAGGGCAGTGATGTCATTCAGACAGAGCTGAAACGACTTGCATCGAATTTACGGTTCCGCTTTTTCGCCTCGATCCCCTTTGAAAGCTATCTGACGCTGCTTAGACACGCCGAGTTCATTATCGGCAATTCCAGCGCTGGCGTACGCGAGGCCTGCGTCTACGGTGTCCCAGCCATTGACGTGGGCACGCGGCAGAACAACCGCTACCACCCTGCAGCTCTGCGCAACATTCAGAAGTGCGGTGAAAACGCCGACGAGCTGTTGCGCTGCATTGCCTCCGCAGACCGACACAGGGTTGCGTCTTCCTACTTTGGCAATGGACACAGTGCGGAGCAGTTTATTCGCATTATCAAAAACATGGGGAAGATGCCGTTTCAAAAGCAGTTTGTTGATACGGCGGAAACGGCCGCGGCGATCAATAACTACATAAATGAGGTGTGTTTTTGAAAACAGCTGTAATGACGGGTGCCACGGGTTTCCTTGGCGGTGCGTTGCTGCGGGAGCTGATTGCGGAAGACTGGTTTGTATATGCCCTTTGCCGCAGAGATTCCAGACGGCGGCACAGGCTTGAAGGTCTAGATCGTATTGAGATTATTGAAACGGACCTTTCCTCCGCGACAGTCGATACACGGATCACTGGTTGCGATGCATTTTTCCATCTTGCATGGGAGGGCGGAAGGAACAGCTTTGACGAGCAATTTGAGAACGTCGGTATCACACTTAACTGTCTGAGGCTTGCAGAAAAGCTGGGCGCGAAGACATTTTTGTGCACCGGATCGCAGGCGGAATACGGTGAAACGCGAGAAATGATTACAGAAGAAACGGCAGTTAATCCATGTACCTCCTATGGAGCCGCCAAGGCAGCGGCATACTTCCTTGCAAGGGATTATGCGAAGCAGACGAACGTATCGCTGCTTTGGACGCGTGTGTTTTCTGTCTACGGTGAGCACGACAATCCAAACTCATTAATTCCATGTTTGTGCAAATCCCTGCGCAAAACCGGTTCGGCACAGCTGACGACGGATGGAACGCAGATGTGGAACTATCTTCATGAGACGGATGCCGCACGCGCGCTGCGTCTGCTTGTAGAGAGCGGTGTGGAGGGCGTGTTCAACGTGGCGAGTATGGAGAGTAGACCTCTGAGGGAATATGTTGGGATGATATCCGACCGGATTTCCTTCGGAACGGAAAAGAGCGACGTTAATCTCAATGTATCGGTGGACAAGCTACACGCTGTGATTGGCGAGTGGGAGAAAAGACAGTTTGAAATTGCAATCTGAACGGCGCTGCTTCGCTTCAGCTGTTTTAGATGGGAAAGGAAAGGTTGATGATGGACACTTCCTGTTATGAGCCTTTTCACCGACTGGTGGAGTTGCATAAGCTGCTCGGAGACGAAAGGTCGAAGCGGCTGTTTTGGGCAAGGCTCCAATATGACACGGAGCAGGGACTCGACGAACTCATTCGACTTGTCGATGCCTCCGGGCTGCTTGACGAGGAGACGCGGGCTGAGAGAATGAGTTGGAGACGCCGCTTTGACGAAATCGCTAGGAGCGGTGGAATGGTATGCTTTTGGGGACTTGGCTCAGTTGGGACAGTGATAGCGGAAGCCTTGGAATGCTCTGGTTTTGAAACGTATGTGTTTTGCGATACACGGAAGAGTGGCGTATACAAGGGAAAACAGATCATTACGCCCGCAGAATTGTTTCGGAACAGCGGCAAGTATTATGTGATAGTTTCCGCCACTGGCACGGCATGTCGGGAAATAATTCAGCTTTTGCGAGAGAATCATTTCCCGGAAGGACATGTATTGGATGCATTTAATGTACCGATTCGCTCCAAAAGATACGAACCGGATTACTGCGAATTGCTACCCGATGAGTTGTCTACCGGGGCATTTGTTGATGCGGGATGCTATGATGGGGCGGATTCGATCCGCTTTGCTGCCGTATCTGGCGGCCGTTATTCCAAAATCTATGCGTTTGAGCCGGATCCGCAGAATATTGAGAAGTGCAGGCGTAATTTTCGGGAGCACGGTGTTGAGAGAGTTGAACTGTTTCAAGCCGGATTGGGAGAAAAAACGGGCCGGGCAACGCTGGCGTCAAACGGCACGGAAACGAGCTGTTATGCGGACAACGAGCTTTCAATGCACAGCTTCGTCGCAAATCCATCCGGGGCGAAAGAGATAGAAGTTCAGACGGTTGCGTTGGACGACGCGGTGGAAGATCCGATCGGAATGATAAAAATGGACATAGAGGGGATGGAGCTTGACGCCTTGTGCGGTGCCGGGAACACGATCAAACGCGACAAACCATTTCTGGCGGTCAGCATTTATCACCGACAGGGTGATATGCTTGCAATCATGCAGTTTCTCCATGACCTTGTGCCAGAGTATCGCTTTTGGATTCGCCACTATACGCCGACGATTTACGATACTGTCCTGTTTGCGTCGGTTGAAGCGCTGCATTGTGCGGAGTAAGACTATGTGAGAAACACCCAAAACTGACTGATATGAGGTTGCGCAATGATTCTGAGAAGAGGATGCCCTGTCTGCGGATTACAGAATATCGATAATAAACAGATTTTTGCCAGAGATTTTTCGGGGATCGCTTCGTTAATCCCATTTCGGAGCTATCAGGTTTTTGGCTGCGTGAATTGCGGCATGATTTATGCGGGAGAGCTTGAAGAAACCATGCCGATCAATGAATATTACAGAACCCTTTCCAAATACGAGAATGATCATGCCGTCGTTTCGGATTATGACGATTTTTCACATATTGCCGCAAAGTTTTTTCGGGATAGTGGAATTGCGGACGATAGCCGTATACTTGACATCGGATGCGGCGCAGGGTTTCTTTTGAATGAATTAAGCAAGCTCGGTTACAAAAATATATTTGGTCTGGAGCTGTCAAAAAAGAACTGCGAGCATGTTCAGGCGACCTATGGGATACATGTCTTTTACGGGGGAATCGGAGATGCTCCCGAACGGTTTTCGGGGCAGAAATTTGATGTGATTGTGATGAAAGGCGTTTTAGAGCATCTTTTGAATTTAAGAGAGTCAATTTCTTTTTGCGTCGAGCACTTAACTGCGGACGGAAATTTAATAATTGCATGCCCGGATGTGGCCAACTTTCACTATTTCAGGGATTGTTTTCAGCAATTTAGCACTGAACACATCAACTATTTCGATACAAATTCAATACAAAAGCTCTGCGAATCGTTTGGCCTGACGGTGCAGGCGAGCAAGGAAGTGGGATTTTATAAACCTGAACAACGGTCTGAATGCACCATGTGGCTTTTGGGGAGGGGGCGGCCCGTCGAGCGGCTGGAAACCGACAGCTTCGACTCTTTAAAAGAATATTTTGCTTCCTCTGCGGAATATGCGGAGCGGATTCGCAAGAACTGTGATGCCATGAAGTTGGATGACGGATTTTATCTGTTTGGGGGCGGAACACTTCTGGCGATGCTCTTCCAACTGAAGATACTGAGACCGGAGAAGGTCAAGGGGCTCTTTGATTCAAATGTGCATTATCAGGGCAGAAGTGCATACGGACACATAATAATGCCTCCGGATGCGCTGCGCACCATGAAGCCTGGACCGATTGTCATCGCGTCGATCGCTTCGTTTGACGCAATTGCGGCGGTCATCAGGGAGATGGGATTAGAGCGTTATATAGTGAATATTTTTTCGTGAGAATGTGAGGGATTTTCCGTGGACGCGGTTTATCAAAATGTTATTAATTACGACAGGGCCCGATTGGAGAGCGTAGTCCCGCTGGAAACGCCGTATTCCATGTTTATCGATCCGTCGAGCCTATGCAATTTCCGCTGCGTTTTTTGCGCGATGCACGGGGGAAAAGAACCCCCGCCCTTTAAGAAGCAGCTAATGAGCTTTGAACTGTTTAAAAAAGCTGTGGATGACGTAAAACAATTTCGAAATCCCCTGAAAAAGCTGAGATTATCACACTATGGCGAGCCGCTGCTGAACCCACATTTTCCCGAAATGGCAAGTTACGCAAAAAAGGCGGGAATTGCCGAGCATATTGAAGTGGTTACAAACGGCAGCCTTTTGAATCCCGAACTTAACAAGAGGATTGCCGATTCGGGAATTGACCGAATCAGAATCTCGGTGGAAGCGCTTGACAGCGAAGGATATCGTCGCGTTTCCGGCGTGAAGCTGGATATGGATCAGTATATCAATAACATTCGGGATTTGTATGAACGTTGCGACAAGTGTGAGATTTATTGCCGCACGGTTGATATTTCGGTTTCGACGCAAGAGGATCGCATGCGTTTTTTCGAACTGTTTCATGATGTGTGTGACAAATATTATATTGATAATGTAATCCCTTTATGGGCGGGGTTTGATGAGATCAACAACGTAAAGGACTTTTCTGCTGCGGAGTCTGAGGCTGGGGCTCACGGTCAGGAATTGCAGGATGTGATGATCTGCCCGGTTCCCTTTTATACAATGACCGTGCACGCGGATGGCGAGGTTGGCCTTTGCTGCGCAGACTGGCGGCGAGAATTGAAATTTGGCAATATTTGCTGCGACTCTCTGAAGAATATCTGGAACAGTAAAAAAGTCAGAGATTTTTGGCTTGTTCAGGCAGAAGGAAAAAGAGACACCATTGGGGTGTGCAGAAAATGCTTGAATCCTGTTTATGATTGCCTGGATAATCTGGATCCATATAGAGAGCAATTGGTCAGCCGATTAAAAAACGCGAACCAAACGAAATTATAAAAAATGTGAGAAAGATAGAATTTTTATTCACAGAGGATTGCACAAGATATCAAGGGCTTGATGAACAACTGCTTTCAGAATTAACATGAAAAGGAGACGGTTATGGCGAGAGTAATTCGAGCAACCACGGAAAAAAGGAGAATACTTGGTGAGCTGATTCCACTGTCAGTGCCGTTCACATGCAGCGTGGGCGTTACCAACGTATGCAATTTCAAATGCAAGTACTGTCCGCAGAGCGTTCGCCCTGCTGGCGTGGAAAACAGAATGATGGCTTGGGACATCTATCAGAAGCTTGTGGATGATTTGACGGAATTCCCTGAGAAGCTTAAGTTGCTTATGCTGAGTGGCTTGGGGGAGCCGCTGTTGCATCCTCGCATTGCTGATATGGTGGCCTATGCGAAGGAAAAACAGGTTGCCGAAACGGTTCGCATTATCACGAATGCCAGCGTGCTCACGCATGAGTTGAGCGATAAGCTGATTGACGCGGGGCTGGATCACCTAAAGGTGTCGATTCAGGGACTTGACGACGAAGGATATCAAAGCATGAGCAGGGCACCGGTGCCTTTTGCACGGATACTGGACAACCTCGCATATTTCTTTGAGCACAAGAAGGACACGGTTGTAAATGTTAAAATTGTTTCGGACGCTTTCAAAACGTCGGGGGACGAACAGCGCTTCTATGAAATGTTCGGTGGCATTTGCGACGTAATTAACATTGAACACATATCGCAGTATCAAGAACTTGTCGACTACAGTCAATTCATGGGGGAGGAGTTCGTTTCGCAGGTGGGAAATACGGAAGGTGTAAACAGCATTTGCCAAGCGCCGTTTTACTTCTTTGCGGTATTCCCGGACGGGGAAATTGTCCCCTGCCATCACATTACATTCGATCAATATAAAATGATATCCATGGGAAACGTTGCTGATGTCAATCTCGCGCAGTGGTGGAACAGCGAACGATTTAACCGCTTTCGGCTTAAACTGCTTCGAAATGAGCGAAGCAGTATGCCTCTTTGCACTAATTGCCGCTTTTTCCAAGCGGAGTGTCATCCGGAGGACAATATCGACAATTATGCAGATCAATTGATCGAAAAGTATGAGAAAATTATAAAAGCGCAGTCGCACAGCTGACATAATGCAAAATGCTGCCAAATTTGGTTTAGGTATGTGAAAATGATGGAAAACAAAAACCCACACACTTTTACAGAGGAAGAGGAAAGCAAGGCGCTGGACATTCTGGATTCTATCAAAACCTGCCGGGAAGCCGCTGGAATAATGCTTTCTGAGATGAATGGCAGTGATGCGGGGCGATTGGCGGAGATGGCGGAGCTTTTGGGCAAACTGCTTGCCGCGGTGGGAAAGGCGGCAGAACCGTATGCCAAGAAGCAGACGAACATAACGTTACCGCAAACAAGCCGGAGCATGCTGGAATCGCTTCAGGATATTTGCAGATGTTGGCCGGAAAGAACTGAGAGGAGCCGGATGAAGCTCCAGTTCGAATTGATTCCGACGCTGGAAGAAATGTATATGCGATTTTATTACTGGGCATATGTGGACTCGCACCCGAATCGTGAGCAGAGGTACTACAGCGAGGAGATATATGAGCTTGCGAGCAATCCTTATGCAAACGAAGCTTTGGAGACGAAGCGGTTCAAATATGACGTCAGCTTTACGGTACTGGCATACAACCATCTGGATTATACCAAAAAGTGCGTGGAAAGTCTCCTGAAGAATATACCGCGGGGGCTGAACTGTGAGTTAATTCTGTGGGACAACGGGTCTTCAGACGGAACGGCGGAGTATTTCGAGAGTATACAACCGACAAAACTAATAGAATCGAGAAGCAATTGGTCAATCGGTTCCGCCCCGTCCCGCGCCATCGAAGGACGATATCATTTCGGCATCAGCAACGACGTGGTTATTCTGCCAGGCGCGATTGAAAATATGCTCGATTGTATGAGAGCGGATGAGTCCATTGCCTGGGTGGTTCCTTCGACGCCGAATGTCAGCAATTATCAGACGATCCCGTGCAAGTATAACAGCGAGGAGGAACTGCTTGCTTTCGCACGAAAAAACAATGTCGGTAGTGTATTTCGGCGAGAACAGCGTACGCGCCTTTGCGACCCGATCGGCCTGCAGGATACGCTGAGCTTTTACTCAAGAAAAGGCGTGTGCCACATTGGCTACCTAAACAAAGATGTGAATATGTTTCCGGATGATCGTGTGGCTCTCTTGTTTCGCCGCTCGGGGCGGAAAATGTTCCTTTCCAAGGATGCCTACTGCCACCATTTTGGCTCCGTCACGCTCAAAGACGAGATAACAAAGAAGAACGAACAGACGTTCTATAATGAAGGCCGGCGGAAGTTCCTTGACTGGTTTGGCATTGATCCATGGGGAACAGGCTTTTGCTATGCTCCGATATTTCTGGAGAGAGTTGTCGGGGAGCACAGCGGCCATGTGGAAGTGCTTGGCATCAACTGCGGTATGGGTAGCAATTCCTTAAAGATTAAGGAACAAATTAAGGAGTATTGCCACAACACGGACTGTACATTGACGAATATCACAGATGATGGGCGTTTAATCCTCGACTTGAAGGGTGTGAGCGACGCTGCGGAAATGGTCACAAAGATCAAGGAGCTCAAGTCGCTGCTCTTTCAAAGAAGTTTTGATTACATCGTCTGGGAGACACCGTTTTTGCCACAGTATAAATTCGGTACGTTGTTGGATCTGTGTGCAGAGCACCTCGCTGAGGGCGGGATGTTGCTGATCAAAAGGAGCGAGCAGAACAGCCGCGTTTTGAATGGGGCGGAGACGGGAATGCATGAACTGGGGGACGATTGGTTCGTTCGCCGAAAGACGTGTTGAGAGGCGCCTATGGACAAACAACAGATCCTTGACCTCGTGCGGCAGTACTACGCCGAACACCACATAAAACCGCCCTATCGGCAGGGCAACCGCATCAACTACGCCGGCCGGGTCTACGACGCGGATGAGCTGTGCGCGCTGGCCGACGCGGCGCTGGACTTCTGGCTCACGGCAGGCGATTACGCTAAGCGGTTTGAAAGTGAACTTGCCGCGTATCTGGGTGCCCCGTACTGCGCGCTGGTCTGCTCCGGTTCGGCAGCGAATCTGCTGGCGGTTTCGGCGCTGACCTCGCCGCTTTTGGGTGAACGGAGGCTCAGACGCGGCGACGAGGTCATCAGCGTCGCGTGCGGTTTTCCGACCACAGTGACGCCGATCCTGCAAAACGGCGCCATTCCGGTGTTTGTCGATGTGCGTCTGCCGGACGGTAACGTGGATGTAACCTTGCTGGAGGAAGCGCTGAGCGAGAAGACGCGTGCGGTCATCTTTGCGCATACGCTGGGGCGACCGTTCGACGTTGCGGCGGTTAAAGAATTCTGCGATGAGCACGACCTCTGGCTTATCGAGGACAACTGTGATGCGCTGGGCGCGGAGGTCGAGATCGACGATGTGTGGCGCAAGACCGGCACGATCGGAGATATCGGCACTTCGAGCTTTTATCCCGCCCACCATATGACCACCGGCGAGGGCGGAGCGGTCTATACGAGCAGCCCGCTGCTGCACCGCATTGTGCGCTCAATGCGAGACTGGGGCCGGGATTGTGTCTGCATCGGCGGACAGGACAACGCCTGCGGACATCGTTTTACGGGGCAGTTCGGAACACTTCCGGAGGGCTACGACCACAAGAACGTCTATTCACATCTGGGGTATAACCTGAAGGCGACCGATTTGCAGGCCGCGGTTGGTACGGCGCAGCTCAAAAAGCTGCCGGGGTTCGTGGAGACGCGGCGCGCCAACTGGGCATATTTGCGCGAAAAACTGGAGCCGGTGACGGATCGACTGCTTTTTCCGACGGAGACGCCGGACGTGCGCGCGAGCTGGTTCGGCTTTTTGATGACTGTGCGCGACGGCGCCGGACTCTCGCGTGACAGGCTGATGGCGCATCTGGAGGGGCACGGGATACAGACACGCCCGCTTTTCGCGGGCAACCTGACGCGGCACCCTTGCTTCACGGAGCTGTGTGAGGGTACGGACTACCGCATTGTGGGTGAGTTGACGGTGACGGACAAGCTGATGCGCGACAGTCTGTGGATCGGCGTCTATCCCGGCATGGAGACCGCGATGCTGGACGAAATGGCGGATCGAATTCTGGAATACTGCCGAAAGGCATAAGAAAATGGGTTGCGGCGAGACGAAATCGCTGCAACAGGTGTACGCCCGCGCGGCTTTGTCTGCCGCGCGGGCATTTGCTTGCAAAAAATAAATATATATTACCTATTGACAAAGTAGGGTATATAGGTTATACTGTGGCCAACAAATCAAAAAAGGAGCTGCTGTTATGGCTAACATCTATACCTCCGCCGACCAGCTGATCGGCAAGACCCCGCTTTTGGAGCTGGCCCACATCGAAAAGGAAGACGCGCTGGAGGCCACCGTCCTCGCCAAGCTCGAATACTTCAACCCCGCGGGCAGCGTCAAGGACCGCATCGCCAAGGCGATGATCGACGACGCCGAGGCGTCCGGCAAGCTGAAGCCCGGCGCGACCATCATTGAGCCAACGAGCGGCAACACGGGCATCGGCCTCGCCGCCGTCGCCGCCGCGCGCGGCTACCGCATCATCATCGTCATGCCCGAGACTATGTCGGTCGAGCGGCGCCAGCTGATGAAGGCGTACGGCGCGGAGCTGGTGCTCACCGAGGGCGCGAAGGGCATGAAGGGCGCAATCGCCAAGGCGGAGGAGCTGGCGGGCGAGATCGAGGGGAGCTTCATCCCCGGCCAGTTCGTCAACCCCGCGAACCCGAAGGCGCACCGCGAGACCACGGGCCCCGAGATCTGGGACGACACGGACGGCAAGGTCGACATTTTCGTCGCAGGCGTCGGCACGGGCGGCACGCTGACCGGCGTGGGCGAGTACCTCAAGGAGAAGAACCCGAGCGTCAAGGTCGTCGCGGTCGAGCCGGCGGATTCGCCGGTGTTGAGCAAGGGCACAGCGGGCTCGCACAAGATCCAGGGCATCGGCGCGGGCTTCGTCCCCGACGTGCTGAACACCAAGATCTACGACGAGATCATCCCCGTCGCGAACGAGGACGCGTTCGCCGCCGGCAAGCGCGTCGGCAAGAAGGAGGGCGTGCTGGTCGGCATCAGCTCAGGCGCGGCGGTCTGGGCTGCGCTGGAGCTGGCGAAGCGACCGGAGAACAAGGGCAAGACCATCGTGGCGCTGCTGCCGGACACCGGCGACCGCTATCTGTCCACGCCGCTGTTCGCGGACTGACCCTGCGCTTCTGCTCCGGCGTCCGCTCGGACGCCGGAGCTTTTTTGCGGGGACGCGACGCCGCCGATGCTTGAAATGTCCGCCAAAATGCGTATGATGTAGGGAGAGGGACGACCATGAAAACACCGCTGCGCTACCAGATCAGCGAATACGACTGCGGCCCGACCGCGTTTTTGAACGCGGTGAGCTTTCTCTTCGAGCGCGAGCAGATCCCGCCGGAGCTGATCCGCAACGTCATGCTCTACAGCCTCGACAGCTACGGAACGGATGGTGTCAGCGGCAAGAACGGCACCTCCCGCACGGCGATGATGTTCCTCAGCCACTGGTTGGACGGCTTCGGCGGCGTCGGACGCCTGCCGGTGTCGAGCCGCTACCTCTCCGGCTCCGCCGTGCGCTTCGGCGCGGCGGGAGAGCTGACCGACGCCCTGCGCCGCGGCGGAGCGGCGGTCGTACGGCTGATGCTCGACGTCGAGCACTACGTCACGCTGACAGGGATCGAGGGCGACGACCTTCTGATGTTCGACCCATATTTCTACGAGGGGCCGTTCGATGATCCGGGGATACGCACTGTGACCGACCGGCCGTATTCGTACAACCGCATCGTGCCGGTGTCGCTGCTGGAGCGCGAGGACAGCGCGCTTTACGCGCTCGGCAGGCGAGACGATCGCGAGGCGGTGCTGATTTTCAACGAGGACACGAAGCTGACGCCGGAGAAGTCCATCGAATACTTTATCTGAACGCAAAAGACATTGTATGATTACAATGATACAAGGCAAAAACGGGAGTGAGCGGCATGAATTACCAGGACATCAACGCACAGACGATCGACCGCTGGATCGAAGAGGGCTGGGAGTGGGGGAAGCCCATCAGCCATGAGGCGTATCTGGACGCGAAACAGGGCGTCTGGGACGTGCTGCTGACGCCGACAAAGCCTGTGCCGCACGAGTGGTTCGGGACGATCAAGGGCAAAAGCATCCTTGGCCTCGCCAGCGGTGGTGGGCAGCAGATGCCGGTTTTTGCCGCCCTCGGCGCGTCGTGCACGGTGCTGGACTATTCCGAGGCGCAGATCGCCAGCGAGCGCATGGTCGCGGAGCGGGAGGGCTACGCCATCCGCGCGGTCCGCGGGGATATGACGCAGCCGCTGCCGTTTCCGGACGAGACGTTCGACCTGATCTTCCACCCGGTGTCCAACTGTTATGTCCGGGAGGTCAGACCCATCTGGCGGGAGTGCTGGCGCGTGCTGAAGCCAGGCGGACGCCTGCTCTCCGGCGTCGACCATTACATCAACTACATCGTGGACGAGGATGAGCGGGAGATCATCAACCATCTGCCCTTTGACCCGCTGGCCGACGAAGCGCAGCGGGAGCAGCTGGAGAAGGCCGACGCGGGGATACAGTTTTCGCACACGCTGGAGGAGCAGATCCGCGGGCAGCTGGAGGCGGGCTTTACGCTGCTCGACCTGTATGAGGACACCAACGGGGAGGGGCGTCTGCACGAGCTGAACATCCCGACCTTCCTTGCCCTGTGCGCCGAAAAGCGCGCGGGGAACTGAAAGACGAAAGATGCAAAAACGGCGCGCCGCGGCATAAAGCCCGCGGCGCGTCCTTATTTGTATCACTATATTAGTGATATAGTGCAATCATGCAGAGACTAATCATATTGGGAAAAGTGGCGCGGCGCAGCCGCGATGACGGAAAAGCAAAACCGCCCTCGCGGGCGGCTTTGCCTTTTTGTGGTGGAGGCGGTGGGAGTTGAACCCACGTCCGAAAGCGCTTTAACAGGACTTTCTCCGGGCGCAGTCAAGTTTTAAGGATTCCCCCCACGCAAGGGCACTTGACAGACCTTGCGCTTCGGTAGAGTCATGATGCGTGGGCGAGTCAACTCTTTCCCGCCTCACGGACGCCGCTAAATGACGCCTTCCCCGAGCCGCGGCCCTCTCAGTTCAGACGGCTGCCGCAATCAGGCGGCAGCAAGAACAGTATCGTTGTTGTTCTTTAATTTATAAGGTGCCCGTTTTATGGCGGTCAGGCGCCGCCGCCCGCTTATCCTGCCTCCACACCCCCGTCGAAACCGGTACGCCCCCATGTGAGCGGCGCGAAGCGCCGCGAACGGTGTGAATACAGCTGAAATTATCGCTCCGGCAGCTTCTCCGGCTCCGGATAGTCCTCGCCGAGCGTGTCGACGCGGATAGACTTGATGGTCTGCGGCTTTTTCGGCTTGTCGGTGAACATGTCTCGGTTGACGCGGCTGATCTCCACGGCCTTCTCCGCGTTCTCCGTGATCTTGCCGAAGGCGGCGTACTGGTTGTCCAGATGCGGCGCGTCGGCGACCATGATGAAGAACTGGCTGCCCGCGCTGTCGGGGATCATCGTGCGCGCCATGGACAGCACGCCCAGCGTGTGCTTGAGCTCGTTCTTGAAGCCGTTGGCGGTGAACTCGCCCTTGATCGAGTAGCCGGGGCCGCCCGTGCCGGTGCCGTTCGGGCAGCCGCCCTGGATCATGAAGCCGGGGATCACGCGGTGGAAGATCAGCCCGTCGTAGTAGCCGGCGTTTGCCAGCGCGATGAAGTTGTTGACGGTGTTGGGCGCGATCTCGGGGTAAAGCTCGCCCGTCATCACGCCGCCGTCCTCCATCTCAATGGTCACAAGGGGATTGCTCATAGTAGTATTCTCCTTTGATTATCCAATATGTTATCTTGCTTTTGCCGCCCGCGCCTTATCCGCGCGAGCGCATGGCGCGGTCGATCTCGCGCTTGGCATCGCGTTTGGCGGCGGCCTCGCGCTTGTCGTAGTTCTTCTTGCCCTTGCAGACGCCCAGCTCGACCTTGACGCGCGCGTCCTTGAGGTAGACGCTCAGCGGGACGAGGGCGTAGCCGTCCTGCGCGGCGAGGGCGGCGAGCTTGAAGATCTCGCGCTTATGCAGCAGCAGGCGCTTGGGGCGGTCGGGGTCGTGGTTGAAGATGTTGCCCTTGTCATAGGGCGAGATGTGCATACTATGGACGTACGCCTCGCCGTTTTTGGCGATGACGTAGCTGTCCTTGAGGTTGAGCGTGCCCGCGCGCACGGATTTGACTTCCGTGCCCTTAAGCTCGATGCCCGCCTCGACCTTGTCCTCGACAAAATAGTCATGGTACGCCTTGCGGTTGTTCGCCATGACCTTTATGCCCTTTTTCTCCGCCATGGCGTTCACCTCCCCGCGGACAGCGGCGCTCGGCGCCTCCGCCGCTGGCAAATATATACTATATCATACTTTCCGCCCGCGCACAAGTGCCGATTGTGATTGTCACCAAAATGTAACATGGAAGTCCCGCCTTCATTGTACCCATGCGGAGCAAGTTTCAGTAGAAATTTCGTGCCGCGTGTGCTATGATACCCTTGAAACTATGTGTTCATCAGGAGGATGCACCCGTGGCAAAGAAACCGGTATCCCGCAGTGTATTGTTTTATAAACGTATGATCGCCGCAACGCTGGCGCTGATCATCGTGACGCTGGCGGTCGTCGCCATCTGCTGCGCGCTGGAGCTGCGCGACGCGCGAGGGGAGCTTCAGGAATTGCAGGACAAGCTGCTGGAGCTCCAGCTTCAGGCGGCGGAGGCGGAGGCGGAGCGGCTGCAAAACGTCATCCCGCCCGAGCAGCCCAAGCCCGTGGGCGAGGCTTCGGCGGCGGACATCATCGCCGAAAACACGCTGGTCGCCCACGCGATGGGCGCGGCGGGCGACGTGGTGGGCCTGAACTGTCTGGAGGGCTTCGTCGAACGTTATGAGGCGGGCATTCGCGTGTTCGAGGCGGATCTCCGCATGACGTCGGACGGCTACGTCGTGCTGCGCCACGACTGGGTCGGCGGCTTGCAGGAGGGCGCGAACCCCACGAACATCCCCACGCGGGAGGAGTTCCTGTCCATGCGCATCCTCGACAAGTACACGCCGCTGTCGTTCCGCGATCTGCTGCTGCTGATGGTGCAGTACCCCGATGTGTGCATCATCACGGACACAAAGCTGCTGGACACCGAGGCGGTGACGCTGCAATTCCAGTCCATGGTGGACGAAGCGCACTCGCTGGGGCTGAGCTACCTCTTCGACCGCATGATCGTGCAGGTCTATTCCCCCGAGCACTATGCCGTCGTCGACGGCGTGTACCACTTTCCACATTATATCTATACGCTCTATCAGGACTACTTCGGCAGGACGGAGGATTCGTTCCGCAACAAGGTCGTGTTCTGCGAGGAGAACGGCATCCTCGGCCTGACGCTCAACGCCGAGGTTTGGGATCCCGCCTACGCGCCCATCGCGGACTGGCACGGCGTCCGCGTCTGCGTGCACGAGATCGACGACGTGGACGAGGCGAAGGAGCTGCTGCGCACCGGCGTGCGCGCCATCTACACGAACACGCTTGTCCCCGCGGACATGGAAACGGACGCGGACACGGCGGCGGAGAACGATTAACAAACGACGGCAAGGGAGGTCGATCGACATGGATATGACGGAGAAAAAGCTTTCCTCAAAGCTGATCTATGACGGCAAAATCCTGCGGCTGCACGTCGACACGGTGGAGCTGCCCAACGGGAAGCAGTCGATCCGCGAGGTGGCGGATCATCCCGGCGGCGTCGCCATCGTCGCGCTCGACCGCGACGGCTGCGTGCTGACCGTGAAGCAGTACCGCTATGTCTTTTCCCGCGTGGTGGAGGAGATCCCCGCGGGCAAGCTGGAGCCGGGCGAGGACCCGCGCGAGGCGGCGCTGCGCGAGCTGAAAGAGGAGACCGGCGCCGTGCCGGAGCGCTTCACGGAGCTCGGCGCGCTGATCGTCTCTCCCGGCGCCTACGGCGAGGTGCTGCACCTCTATCTTGCCGAGGGGCTGGACGTCGGCGCGCAGTCTCCGGACGAGGACGAGTTCCTCGACGTGTACCGCACGCCCTTTGACGAGATGGTGCGCCGCGTGACGGACGGCGAGCTCACGGACGCGAAGACCGTCGCCGGTATTTTGAAGGTCTACGCCCTGCGGCAGCGCGGGCAGTAATGCAAGGGAGGCGCTCATGGAGCAGAAAAAGCGCGTCCTCATCGTGGAGGACGAGAAGAACATCGTCGACATCATCCGCTTTAACCTCGACCGCGAGGGCTATGAGGTCTTCGAGGCGTACGACGGCGAGGCGGGGCTTGCGCTCGCGCGCGACAAGCGCCCCGACCTCATCCTGCTGGACGTCATGCTGCCGAAGATGATCGGCTTCGACGTCTGCCGCGCGCTGCGCGGCGAGGGCGACAACGTGCCCGTCATCATCCTCACCGCCCGCGAGGAGGAGGAGGACAAGGTGCTCGGTCTGGAGATCGGCGCGGACGACTATATCACCAAGCCCTTTTCCATGCGCGAGCTGATCGCGCGCGTGCGGGCGAACATCCGCCGCACGGCGATGGCGGCCTCCGCCGCGCCCGCCGACGAGGGCATGAGCGCGGGCGGCGGCCTGACGATCAACACGGAGAGTTTGCAGGTATTCAAGCACGGCGCGCCCGTCGACCTGACGCAGCGCGAATATGAGCTGCTCACCTTCCTCGCCAGCCACCCCGACAAGGTCTTTTCCCGTGTCAACCTGATGGAGCAGGTGTGGAACTACGGCTACGTCGGCGACGACGCACGCACCGTGGACGTGACGGTGCGCCGCCTGCGCGAGAAGATTGAGGACGACCCCGCGAATCCGACGTATATCATCACGCGCAGAGGCGTGGGATATTATTATTCGGCACACTGAAGAGTCCTTCCGACACCGCCTTTTCTCTTTTTCTTGAAAAGAGAAAACGCGGTTTCGGACTTCCCCAAAAGAGAAAATCGCTTATGCATGCCGCATCGGTGAACCGCTCTTTCCGGCGCGTCCGCGTCGATACGTTCTGCGCCGCGTTTCGCTTGCGCTACGGTTTCGCGCGCGGCGGCATACCCCGCATGAGGGGCGCCTGCATTGGGCGGTTTGTTCGGTTTCATTATCTCGGAAAGGAGGCGCTCGCGTGTTTCGGTCGCTGCATATGAAGCTCGTTATGATCCTCGTGCTGCTCATCACCTCGCTGATGACGGTCGTGGGCGCGTTTCTGATGACCAGCGTCACCAACTTCTACATCAGCGATTTCTACTCGCAGATGCAGCAGGCCTTCGCCGACGTCTCCTTCGTCTCCGCCCTGCAAACCGAGGCGGCGCAGGAGGATGGCGCGCAGCGCGTGCAGGCGCTGCTGGAGATCTACTCCGGCACGCTCGGCATCGACTCGCGCAGCCGCAACTACTACATCCTCGACGGCGACACGGGCGCATTCCTTCGCGGCAGCGACGAATCGGGCGGCAATTCGCTGGAGCAGACCGCGAATCTGCTCGCCGCGCGCAACGGTTCGGTCGGCTATGACAGCGACATCGCCGCGAACTACATGGACGTCGCGGTGCCCATCACCGGCGGCGACAACCATTTCATCATCTACATCCGCGACAACCGCGCCGCGGTGTCCAGCCTCAACAGCGAGCTGCTGCTTATCATTTTGCAGGCGCTGCTGCTGGGGCTTCTGGTGTCGGTTTTGCTCAGCTTCCTGCTTGCCAAGACGATGATCGACCCGATCGAGAAGCTGACCGAGGGCGCCGAGCGCATCGCGGGCGGCAACTTCGACGAGGTGCTGGAGGTCGACTCCACCGACGAGATCGGCGTTTTGACCACCACATTCAACGACATGGCGAGCGTCCTGCACCACACGCTCGACGCCGTGGAGAACGAGCGCAGCAAGCTCGACGCGCTGTTCCTGCACATGACGGACGGCGTGGTCGCCTACGACGGCGACGGGAAGCTGATCCACTGCAACCCCGCGGCGGTGGCGCTGCTCGACCGCGCGCCGGAGGACTGCGACTACGGCGAGCTGTTTGAGCCGATCTGTCCGTTCTCGCGCGTGATGAGCATGCGCCGCGGCGACTACGTCGAGGCGGAGCTTGCCGTCGGCGAACGCTCGGTCGAGCTGTACTTCGCCGCCTTCGCCGACGAGGAGGCGGGCGGCGTGCTGATCGTGCTCCACGACGTCACCGAGCACCGCAAGACCGAGGATCGGCGGCGCGAATTCGTCGCCAACGTCTCCCACGAGCTGCGCACGCCCCTGACCAATATCCGCTCCTACGCCGAGACCATCCGCGACGCGGACGGCGACATCCCGCGGGAGACGGAGAACAACTTCCTCGACATCGTCATCAACGAGGCGGACCGCATGACGCATATCGTGCAGGATCTGCTGACGCTCTCGCGCCTCGACTCCGGGCGCTCGGAGATGGTCATGGCGCGTTTTGCCTTCGGCGACGCCATCGACGCCGTGCTGCGCTCCATCGCGCTGGAGGCGCAGCGGCACGGACACGTGCTCATGCACAGCTATCCCCCGCATCTGCCCCTCATCATGGGCGACCGCGGGCGCATCGAGCAGGTCATGCTCAACATCCTTAGCAACGCCGTGAAATACACGCCGGACGGCGGGCACATCTTCGTCACCGCCGGCGACGCGGGGGAGAAGGTCTGGATGGAGGTCGCCGACGACGGCATCGGCATCCCCGAAAAGGACCGCGAGCGCATTTTCGAGCGCTTCTACCGCGTCGATAAGGCGCGCTCCCGCGAGTCCGGCGGCACGGGTCTCGGCCTCTCCATCGCCACAGAGATCGTCCAGCGCCACCACGGCTCGCTGACGCTCGTGGACCGCGACGGCCCCGGCACGACCATCCGGCTGGAGCTGCCCGTCTCGCAGGCGGAGGGACAGGAGGCGCTGCAATGAGCGCCTTTGCCAACAAGCGCGAGGCGCGGATCAACCGTTTGCAGAACCTCGCCATCCTTCTGCTCACGCTCTCGGCGGCGTTTCTCTTCGCCTGCCTGCCGCTGTTCGGCACGCTGTCCGACCAGAGCCTGCTGGAGCTTGCGCGGGAGCAGGCGCGCCGGGAGAACGCCCCGGTGCAGACCGGCGTCTCCAACGCCGCCCAGCTTGCCCTCCCGGTGCGCATGGTCTACACCAACGACTTTGCCCGCCTCGGCGCGGACGCCGAGACGACGCTCAGCGCCGAATTTGAGCGCGCGGGCACCTATCTCAGCGAGGCGATCGGCTCGGCGGGGGACGCCGCGTGGATCAGCGAGACGGTCTTCCTCTCCGCCCTGCGCGGCGAGGGGCTGTTCTTCGACTTCACCGCCCCGCTGCCCGCGCCGCTGCTCTCCGGCCTGCTCGGCGTGGAGATGCCGATGCACGCGCCGGAGTATGTGCGCCGGATGCTGCTCTGTCCCGCGGGTGCGGCGAGCGCGCTTTTTTATATGGAGGATGGCGGGGGCGTCTGCTATCGCTGCGACACCGCGGTCAGCAGCTCCGCGCTCGCCGATTTTCTCGCGTCCCAGAGCGGCCGCAGCGCCGATTTCGCCTATTTGCTCGGCCCCGCCTACGCGGCGCTCTCCCCCTGCACGATCATCTTCAACGACGCCGCGCCCTGTCGGGTGCTGAGCGTCACAAACGCCGTCCCGCTCAACGAGGACGCGTTTCTCCGCCGCGCCGGATTCAATTCGCACACGGACAACCGCTTTACGGAGTCCTCCGGCACGGTCATCGTGCGCGAGGTGTCCAGCACGCTCTACCTCCGACCCGACGGGACCGTGGAGTACCGCGGCGGCGACGCGGCGGCGGATTCCGTCTACTTTGTCCCCGCCGCCGTGCCCGGCGCGCCGACGCTGTTTGAGGCGGCATCCGCCGCGCAGCGGCTGCTGCTGTCGCTGACGCAGATCTTCCCCGACGACGCCGCACTGTGCCTGAGCGGCGCACGCGAGACGGAGGAGGGCTTTGAAATCGCCTTCGACCTCACGGCGGACGGGACGCCGATCCGCTTCGCGGACGGCGCGCACGCCGCGGTCGTCGAGATCGCGGGGCAGAGCGTGCGCTCGTTCACGCTGCGCGCGCGCAGCTATACGCTGACGGAGGAGACGACGGCGCTGCTGCCCTTTGCGCTCTCCGCCGCCATCGCCCGCGTCTGGGACGGCGCCGAGCTGCTGACCGCCTATGTGGACGCCGGAGGCGACACGGCGGAGTGCGCGTGGCTCGCCGAATGACCGCCGCGCAACAGCCTGACCGGAAGGAGTTGACCGCGCGTGAAGACCTCGCGCCTGAAAAGCATCGTTATCGTCGTTCTCGCGCTGCTCAACCTCTGCCTGCTCGCCATGCTGGCAATCCGCCAGGTGCAGGAGCGCGCGGCGCGTGAGCGTGCCGACGCCGAACTGCTGCGCCTCTTTGCCGCGAGCGGCGTGGAGCTGCCCGCCCATCTGATCCCGCGGGAGGAGACGCATCTCTCGCCCATTGAGCCCGCGCGCAGTCCGGAGGCGGAGGCGGCGTTCGCCGCGGCGCTGCTCGGCGACTGCGCGCCGGAGGACGTCGGCGGCGGCATCTACCGCTACGTCAGCGGCGCGGGCCAGTGCCTTCTGCGCGCCAGCGGCGCCGTCGAGGCGTCTTTGGAGCTGGGTGTGGAGGACCCGGAGACGTTTTTTGAAGGCGTGTTCGCCGCCAACGGCTACGCCGCGCTCTATTCCGACGTCAACAACGGCAGCGGAACGGTGACAGCCGTGCGGATGCTGGAGCGCGGCATGGTCTTCAACGCGAGGCTGACGCTCGAATTCTCCGACAACCGCCTGATTTCCGTCGACGGCTCCTTTGTTCCGCCGGCGGCGGAGAGCGGCCAGGGCGAAAACCTCGACGGCGTGACCGCGCTGGTGCGCTTTCTCGACTACATCCGCGAGAACGGCGAGGTGTGCACCGTCGTGTCCGACGTGCGCGCCGGCTACCTGCTGCAAAGCACCGCCTCCGCCGCGCAGCGGCTGATCCCCGCGTGGCGCATCGGCACGGACGTAACGGAATATTATGTAAACATGACGACCGGAGAGGTTTCGCGCGAATCCTGAGCGTTGTGCCGCCTTTCGGGATATTTTGTGATTTGGGATTGCTTTTTCGGCCCAAATATGGTATATGTATTTGGGCATTAAAAATAAAGTGGCATAGAATCGCCGCATTATGTGAATACTAGAACAGTTTCCGACCGGCCTTCTGCCGTCGGTTTTCCTATGTTTTCCGCGCTTTGCGCGGATTCTGATCGTTCGGTTGTGTGCTGCAAATTTCTGGAGGATTTATGCAAAAATATATCGTGAGGGGCGGCCGTCCGCTGTATGGCGAGGTGCGCATCAGCGGCGCGAAGAACGCCGCCGTCGCCATCATTCCGGCCGCGCTTCTGGTGGGCGGTGTCTGCCGCATTGAAAATGTTCCGCAGATCTCGGACGTTACGGTCCTTTTGAAGATACTCAGGCAGATCGGCGCAAACGTGCGCGTCCTCAATACCACGGACGTTGAGATCGACTGCACCCATATCAACACCACCCGCGTTCCGCAGGAGCTGGCGCACAAGCTGCGCGCCTCCTATTATCTGATCGGCGCGCTGCTCGGCCGCTTCGGCAGCGCCGAGGTCTCGATGCCGGGCGGCTGCAACTTCGGCGGCGTGCGCCCTATCGACCAGCATGTCAAGGGTTTCGCTGCCATGGGCGCCGACGTGCGCGAGGGCGATTACATCGTGGCGCGCGCGAAGGGCGGGCGCATGAAGGGCGCGAACATCTATCTGGACGTGGTCTCCGTCGGCGCGACGATGAACATCATGATGGCTGCCGCGCTCGCCGATGGCGTCACCGTGATCGAGAACGCGGCGAAGGAGCCGCACATCGTCGACCTTGCGAACTTCCTCAACTCCATGGGCGCGAACATCAAGGGCGCCGGTACGGACACGATCCGCGTGTTCGGCGTGGAGGCGCTGCACGGCGGGACGTACGCCATCATCCCCGACCAGATCGAGGCAGGCACCTATATGGCGGCGGTCGCCGCGACGGGCGGCGACGTGCTGATCCGCGGCATCATCCCCAAGCACATGGACTGCATCACCGCGAAGCTGCAGGAGATGGGCGTGGAGGTCGAGGAAAAGGACGACACGCTCCGCATCCGCAGGGACGGCGAGCTGACGCGCACGAACGTCAAGACGCTGCCCTATCCCGGCTTCCCGACCGATATGCAGCCCCAGATCACAACGGTTCTGGCGCTGGCGCGGGGCACGAGCATCGTCACCGAGGGCGTGTGGGACAACCGCTACCGCTATGTCGGCGAGCTGACGCGCATGGGCGCGCAGATCCGCGTCGAGGGGCGCACTGCGATCGTCGAGGGCGTCAGCCATCTGACCCCCGCCACCGTGCAGGCGTACGACCTGCGCGCGGGCGCGGCGATGGTGGTCGCGGCGCTCGCCGCCACCGGAACCAGCGAGATTTTGAACGTGCAGTATATCGAGCGCGGCTATGAGGACATCATCGGCAAGCTGCGTTCGATCGGCGCGGACATCGAAAGCGTTGAATACAGCGAGGAGGAGTTTATCCAGCGGCAGATTGGATAAACTCCCGCGCTCTATCTATGACAATTCTGAAATAAACATATGGAAAGAGGTACGCGTATGAAAACCACCTGGAAGTCCGTCTTATCCGTATTGCTCGCCATTGCGCTGCTGCTGCCGCTTGCGCCGGCGGCGCGGGCGGACGACGAAGTGTATGCCACGGGCGTCACATTATCGTGCGACAAGACCAGCGTGACTTATGACAGCGAAAGCACGACCACCGTCACGCTGACGGCAAATGTGACCACCGAGGGCGGGGACTATAACTGCGGCTATACATGGTCCAGCTCGGGCTCGTCACTCTCGGCGGCCCCCGACACCACCAGCGACAACTACATCACGCTCGATGTACTGAGCGCCGGAACCACAAACGTGACCGTTTCGGTGAAAACAGGCGAAACCGCATCGATCAGCAACACCTATGCCGTGACCGTGACGGAAGCCGACGACACCGTGTATGCCACGGGCGTCACGGTGACGCCCGCGTCGAGCGGCAACGTCTATTACCGCAGCGGGAGCAGCAAGACGGTCACGCTGAACGCCAGCGTGACCACCGGCAGCACCGCCGCTTACGGCGGCACTTATGCGTGGTCCAGCACAGGCGACGCGCTTCAGTCCGCCTCCGGCAGCGGTGACAGCGTCACGCTCAATGTGTTGAAAGCCGGCAGCTCAACGGTCACGGTTACGGTGCAGAACAGCAAAACCGGAACCTCCAGCGCCAGCTACACGGTCACCGTGCTGGCCGACAGCGTGGCAACCTGCACGCTCACCCCGGCCACGGCAAGCGTTGAGGTCGGCAAGACGGTGAAGCTCACCGGCACCGCGAAATACCTCAGCGGCGACAATGCAACGGTCACGTATTCCTCCAGCAACACCGCGATCGCGACGGTCGGAACCGACGGCACCGTCACCGGCGTAAAGGCGGGCACCGCGACAATCACCGCCACCGCCGGTGACAACACCACCGGTGTCAAGACGGCGACCGCGACAGTCACCGTGAGCGCGGCGGCGGTGCCCTCCACCTCGCTCTCCGGGACGACGGCGATCGGCACCAACTACAAGCTGGATTCGTTCTACACGGAGCTCTACTCCAAGTATAAATCCGTCTACGGAACCGCGCCCGCGGATACCCTTTTCGTTGAGTTTTCCGGCATCAGCACGACGTACGGTACGCTCAAGTACAACGGGACGAAGGTCAGCAACAGCGACACGGGATACACCCTCGGTGAGCTTCGCAACATGGTCGTCGAGCCCAGCGCCGCCGGCACGTTTTCCTTCAAGTGCACGGTGAAGGAGGGATCGACCGCCAAGGTGGTGGGTACCCTCACGCTGAGCATCACCACGCCGACCACGCACATCCGCGTTCCCGTTTCCAGCAGCGGCAACTATCTCTTCAGCGGCGTCAGCGCGGACACGAGCGGCAAGACCGGCGTCCAGCTCATTCGTGACGCCATCGGCACCTTCGGCTCCATCAAGTTCGGCGCGATCAGCTCCTCCGGCAGCAACACCGGCACGCTGTACACCTCCTCCTCCGCGGGCTACAACGACCGCGTCGGCAGCGGGACCATCGTGGAGTACGCCGCCATCGGCGACCTGTTCTTCACGCCCAACCGCTCCGGCACCTATTCCATCGCCTACACCGCCTATTCCGGCTCGAAGGGCAGCGGGACCGCGCTGTGCAGCGGCAATCTCACCATCCCCGTGGACGGCGCCTCGCTGAACGTGGAGCTGACGCTCGACAGCGTGACGGCCTACACCTTCTCCTCCGCTCCGCGCTCCGGCGCCGACAGCGCCGCTGCGCTGCTGAGCAGCACCATCAACAGCGCCGTGGGCAGCTCGGCATGGTCCGGCATCAAGTTTGACGGCGCGGCGAGCGCCACAAGCTCCGTCGGCACGCTGCATCAGACGAGCGGGCTCACCCGCGCCATTTCGGCGGACACGTTCATCTCCAAGACGGCGATCTCCAGCCTCTACTTCGTGCCCGACCGCGTCGGCACCTACAAGATCACCTACGGCGTCTACACCGCCAGCTCGGATACCGTTCCGCTGGCCACCGGCACGCTGACCATCAACGTTTCCAACATCCCGACCGGCAGCGCCGACATCACCTACGCCACCACCGTCAAGGGCACGGTCATGCTCAAGGAGAGCGATTTCATTGAGTTCTACCAGCGCAAGAACGGCAGCCGGTACTATCTCTCCAGCGTTGTGTTCGACGACTACAGCGGCAACGGCACCTTCTATCACGCCGGCGAGAAGTTCATCCCCTACAACAGCGCCGACTACTATTGCAGCACGTATACCGGCACCATCCCGAATAACGCGCACTATCTGGAGAAGCTGAGCTTTACCGCGCCCTCCTCCGCCGGTTACTCCGCCGTCAAGTTCACCTGCTACGGCGGCACCTCCGCAAGCTCCACCAGCTCGAAGACCACGGGCGTGCTCTACATCTTCTACACCGCGGGCGACGTGCCCACCATCACCTATGACGCCTATACCACGGGCTCCGTCACGCTGGTGCAGGATGATTTCCTCACTGTCTACAGGGCCGCGACGAAGGACAGCGCCGCCAAGCCCTCGTTTGAGATCCGGCTGCTCAACGTCCCGACCAGCGGCACGCTCTACCGCTACTACAGCCGGACGGGGCGCACGGCGCTGACCAGCAGCAATTACTCCGGCTACACCTTCGTCATCAACGGCGCGGAGGCGGAATCCGTCGAAAAGCTCACCTATGTCGCCGCCAACAGCGCCTCCGGCGCGGACACCGTCGCCTACATCGCCTACTCTCCCAACGGCTCGGTGCTCTACAGCGGCATGATCCGGTTCAAGCTTGCCGTCGACCGCACGGTCAACATCACCAACGACGGCCTCGGCTTCCAGGCGTCCGACTTCTACAATGCCGCCGACACCGACCCCGTCGTCTACGTCACCTTCCCCAAGCCCTCTGCCGGCAGGATGTACGCCTATGCGGGCAACCGCTATGTTGCCGCCAAGCCGGAGACGAAGTTCTACGTCAGCTCCAGCACGTACGGCGAGTATCCGATCAGCGCGGCGCTCTACGCGCCCCGCGCGAACGTCAGCGGCTCCGTGACGCTGGAATGCATCGCCTACCGCAAGTCCGGCGCGTCCTATCAGGAGATCATGACGGTCAACATCCTCAACAAGATCTCCTCCGGCAACTTTGGCGACGTCAACGGCACGACGAACACCGACTGGGCGGCGAACTCCGTGGACTTCGCCTATAAGCTGGGCCTGGTCAACGGCACGTCGCTCAACCCGCCGACCTTCTCCCCGAAGCTGACCATGCGCCGCTGCGATCTGGTGCTGATCCTCTACCGCATGGCGGGTTCGCCCACGCCCACCGGCACGATGCCCTACACGGACGTCGAGACGCCCGGTGATTCCTACACCACCGAGATCTACAACAGCGCCGTCTGGGCGTACCACAACGGCATCATGCGCAACGCCATGACCGGCACGCTCTACAACCCCAAGGGCGCGCTGACGCGTCAGGACTTCGCCCAGATCCTCTTCAACTACACCGCGGCGCAGGGCATCAGCACCGCGAACACCGAGAACATCTCCCGCTATGACGACGCCGCGCAGGTCAGCGCGGAGACGCTGGAGGGCGTGACGTGGGCGGTCGCCAACGGCTACATCACCAGCGCGTCCACCACGGCGCTGCGCATCGAGCCGCAGCGCACCGCCACCCGCGCGGAGATCGCCACGCTGCTGCACCGCTACTTCACCTATTGATGCGAAACCCAAAAAAATTCCCGCCGAACGGCGGGAATTTTTTTGACTATTCAAAGGGTTTGTGCTAGACTGTTTCCATGGATTTCTATACGCTTGCAAGCTCATCGAGCGGGAACGCCGCGCTTTTGCGCAGCGGCGATCACGCGCTGCTGCTGGACGCCGGCATCTCGGCGCGGCGGATCGCGCAGTCGCTCGCGCCGCTGGGGCTGACGCCGGACGCGCTCGACGCCGTGCTCATCACCCACGAGCACAGCGACCACATCGGCGGCGTTGCCACGCTCGTCAAAAAATACGGCGTACCCGTCTACGCCAGCCGCGGCACGGCGCGCAGGCTTTCCTGCCCGCCGGAGCTGTTGCACACCTTCGACGCGGGGGACGCGTTTTCTATTGGCGCGCTGGAGATCACCAGCTTCCGCACGTCCCACGACGCGTCCGACAGCGTCGATTACCGCGTCGACGCGCCGGACGGCTCCTTCGGTGCGCTGACCGACACGGGCTATGTCACCGACGAGGCGGCGGACGTCCTCGCGGGCGTCGAGCTGTTGCTGCTGGAGGCGAATCACGACGTGGAGACGCTCCGCCGCGGGCCGTACCCCTATTATCTCAAGCAGCGCATCCTCAGCGACTTCGGGCACCTGTCCAACGACGCGGCGGCGGAATTCGCGCTCTACTGCACGGAGCGCGGCGCCTGCGACATCCTGCTCGCCCACCTCTCCGACGAGAACAACACGCCCGCCATGGCGGAGTACGCTGTGGCGCGGCGGTTACAGGCGGCGGGGTGCACGGTGCGCCTCGGCGTCGCGCCGAAGGCCGCGCTGAGCGACGTGCACGCGGTCTGCCGCGCGGCGAGGTGACGGTATGCTGAACGTCACCGTGATTTGCGTCGGCAAGCTCAAGGAAAAATTCTACGCCGACGCCTGCGCCGAGTATCAGAAGCGCCTGACGCGCTTTTGCAGGCTTTCGATCGTCGAGCTTCCTGAGGAGCGCCTGCCGGAATCCCCTTCGGCGGCGGAAGTCGCCGCGGCGCTTGAAAAGGAGGCGGACGCCGTCCTCGGCAGGCTTCCGCGCGGCGGCATGGTGGCCGCGCTGTGTGTCGAGGGGAATCTGCTTTCGAGCGAGCAGCTCTCCGCCGTGCTCTCCCGCTACGCGGTGCAGGGCGTTTCACAGCTCACCCTTCTCATCGGCGGGAGCTTCGGCCTCGCGCCGCGCGTCAAGGAGCGCGCCGACCTGCGGCTTTCGATGTCGCCCATGACCTTTCCGCACCATCTCGCCCGCGTGATGCTGCTCGAACAGCTCTATCGCGCCTTCCAGATCCAGAACGGGACAAGATATCACAAATAGGCAGGAGGAGTTCGCCATGGATGAACCGAAGCTCTCCTGGGGAAGCACGCCCCACGACCTCGCCGAGCGCTGGCCGCGCTCCGGCGACGGCACGCCGGAGAAGGCCGCCTTTCTCACCGACGCGTTCGAGGCGGACGCGCAGGCAGACCTGATGGTCGAGATGCTGCGCGCCTACGATATCCCGGTCATCAAGCGCTATATGCGCGACGGCACGCTCGGCAAGGTCGTGCTCGGCTTTTCGGGCTACGGCGTAGGGCTCTACGTGCCCGAAAGCATGCTCGAAGACGCGCAGGCGCTGCTCCGCCCGGCGGAGGACGCCATTCCCGATCCCGAAGAATCCGAACAATTATTATAAGAGGAGGACACGCACATGGACTATCGCAAGGAATATGAGAAGTGGCTCGCCTCTCCCGCTCTCAGCGACGAGGAGCGCGCGGAGCTCAAGGGCATCGCCGGCGATGAGAAGGAGATCGAGAACCGCTTCTACGGCCCGTTGGAGTTCGGCACCGCGGGACTGCGCGGCACGATGTATACCGGTCTGCACAACATGAACCGCCACGTCATCAAGTGGGCGACGCAGGGCTTCGCGGACGTCATTTCCGCCGAGGGCGCGGAGGCGAAGGAGCGCGGCGTCGCGATCTGCATGGACTGCCGCAACCACAGCTACGAGTTCGCCAAGGCGGCGGCGTGCGTCATGGCGGCAAACGGCATCAAGGTGCGCATTTTCGACGAGCTGCGCCCCACGCCGGAGCTGTCCTTCGCCGTGCGCGAGTACCACTGCCAGGCGGGCATCAACGTCACCGCCAGCCACAACCCCAAGGAGTACAACGGCTACAAGGTCTACTGGGAGGACGGCGCGCAGCTGCCGCCCCAGCACGCCGACGCCATCGCGAAGCGCCTCGCGGAGATCGACATCTTCGACGGTCCGAAGAGCATCGACTTTGACGAGGGCGTCAAGTCCGGCATGATTACCGTCTTCGGTTCGGAGTGCGACAAGCGCTTCCTTGAGGAAGTCATGGCGATGGTCAACGACTACGACAGCGTCAAGAAGGTCGCCGACACGTTCAAGGTCGTCTATACGCCGTTCCACGGCTGCGGCCACAAGCTGGTGCCGGAGGCGCTGCACCGCCTCGGCGTCAAGCACCTGATCTGCGAGCCGGAGCAGATGAAGATCGACGGCAGCTTCCCGACCGTCGCCTCGCCCAACCCGGAGAACCCGGAGGGCTTCTACCTTGCCATCGACCTCGCCAAGAAGGAGGGCGCGAACTTCATCATCGGCACCGACCCGGACAGCGACCGCGTCGGCGTCATGGTGCAGAAGCCCGACGGCGAGTTCCAGGTGCTCACCGGCAACCAGACCGGCGTGCTGCTGCTCGACTACCTGATCGGCGCGATGAAGCGCGCGGGCAAGCTGCCCGCGAACGCCGCGACGCTCAAGACCATCGTCACCACCGAGATGGCGCGCAAGGTCGCCGAGAGCAACGGCCTCGACTGCTACGACACCTTCACCGGCTTCAAGTTCATGGCGGAGAAGATGGGCCAGCTCGAAGGCGCGGGCAAAAACACCGTCATCTTCTCGTATGAGGAGTCCTACGGCTACATGATCGGCCACTACGTCCGCGACAAGGACGCTGTCACCGCGTCCATGCTCATCGCCGAGATGGCGGCATGGTACGCCACGCAGGGCATGACACTTGCCGACGCGCTCCAGGCGCTCTTTGAAAAGTACGGCTGGTACGGCGAGAAGACGCACAACCTCGTCATGCCGGGTCTCGACGGCCTGGAGAAGATGGCGAAGCTGATGGCGGATCTGCGCGCCGAGCCTCCCGTGGAGATCGCGGGCGTCAAGGTCGTCGGCCGCCGTGACTACAAGGACGGCACCGAGACCGACACCGCCACCGGCAAGGTCAGCGAGATCGAGCTCAAGGGCTCGAACGTCCTGCGCTACGCGCTCGCGGACGGCACGGTCATCCTCGTGCGCCCGTCGGGCACGGAGCCGAAGATCAAGGTCTACATCCTCACGCAGGGCAAGGACGCGGCCGAGCGCGACGAGCGCATCGCGAAGTACTCCGCGTGGGTGGAGACGCTGAAAAAGTAAGATCAATCAAAAAACGAACAGTAATCAGCCGTCAGGCTGATTACTGTTCGTTTTTACCGTTTCCGCGAAACCTTCGGCAAAGAGCCGCGCGGCGTTGAGCGCCTCGGCGAGCGAGTTGCCCGCCGAACCCACCTCAAGGAGCAGCGCGCCGGGGCAGACCTGCTGGTTGTAGCGCGAGTTGCGCACGACAATGGGGCGCAGGAGCGTGGGATGGCCGCGCAGCAGCGTTTCCTGCACGGCGCAGGCGAGGCGCAGGTTGTCGCGCCAGCGGTCGTGGGGCAAGCCGCCGCCGTCGGAGCCGATGACGAATTCCAGCTGCGCGGCGGAGGGCTCCTCGGCGCACAGGACCTTGTACTCGTTCCCGTCCGCGTCCGTGATCGAATCGCGGTGGACGTCGAAGACATAGGTGATGGAGGGGTACTCCTCCCGATACCGCTCGATCGTCGCGAGCGAGCGGTTGTACGCGCCGGAGTAGTTCGGATAGTCGTGGAGCGTGCGGTCGTGCACGACGCCGATGCCCGCCGCTTCCAGCGTGCGCGCGATCTCGTCGCCCACGCGCACGACGTTGTACGCCTCGTCCAGCGTGCGGTGCTCGTCGGATTCTTCATATTCCTCGCCCTCCGGCATCGTGTACGCCTCGCAGCCGTGGGTGTGGACGATGAGCACCTGCGGCGCGTCGCCGGTGAGCGCGGCGGAGAACCCGCCGTCCAGATCTCCGGCGGAGAGGGAGGAGGCGGAGCCGTTGTTGACGTAGACCGCGCCCTTCACCAGATAGCCGGACGGGTCGGAGGGGCGCAGTGTCGTCGACGGCACGCCGTTGTCCCGCACGGTGATCGCGCTCGGCGGCTTCGGCGCGCTCTCCGGCTCGCTTGCGGGGACTTCCTCCGCCGGCATCGCCGGCGCGTCGGGCTCCTCCGGCGCGGGAGGCGTCTCCGGCGGCTCCGCCGCCAGCCAGGAGCGCGTCACCTCCGCCTCCCGCGAGAGGAGCAGCGGCGCTGCGCGCAGCACCAGCGACGCCCCCGGCGACAGGGCGCTCTCGGAGAACAGCTCGCCCCGCTCAAAGCGCAGCAGAAGGATGGGCAGCGCATCGCCGCCCAGCGTCCGCGCCGCTTCGTCCAGACTCTGCGCCGTTGCCGCCGCCGACACCGCCCACAGCGTCGACACCGCCAGCGCCGCGGACAGCACGGCGCGCAGCCGACGTTTTCCCTTCATGGTGCGCCACCTCCCCCGCGGGGCGTCCGCCCCGTCACGGGACAAACCTATGCGCGCCGCGGCGGGAATATACGCATCTTGCTTTTTTCGGCGTCCTATGGTAGCATGGACAAAAAGATGCGAAAAAAGGAATGATCTTTTGTGAAATTGATAAAAGGCAATGTGGTTTACAGTCCCCGCTGCGGCGAGCTGGTCACGCTGCCGCACGGCGCGCTCGCGCTCTCCGACGACGGCGTGCTGACGGAGATCCTGCCCGCCGCGCCGGAGAAGGCGGACGCGGAGGTGATCGACTGCGGCGACGCGCTCATTCTGCCGTCGTTCGTCGACATGCACCTGCACGCGCCGCAGTATCCGATGGTGGGTCTGGGCATGGACCTGCCGCTGATCGACTGGCTCAATACCTACACGTTCAAAAATGAGGCGCGCTTCGCCGACCTCGACTTCGCGCGGCGCACCTATCGCCGCCTCGCGGACGACCTCATCACCGGCGGCACGACGCGGGTGTGCATGTTCTCATCCCTGCACACGGACGCGACGCTCGTCCTGATGGAGGAGTTGGAGCGCGCGGGCGTGACGGGCTATGTCGGCAAGGTCAACATGGACCGCAACAGCGGCGACGTACTGCACGAGACGACGGAGGAGAGCAAGCGCGAGACGCTGCGCTGGCTGGACGCCTGCGGCGATTTCCGGTATGTCAAGCCCATCCTGACGCCGCGCTTCACCCCGTCGTGCACCGACGAGCTGATGGCGTGGCTGGGCAGGCTTGCCGAGGAGCGCGGGCTGTACGTGCAGTCGCATCTGTCCGAAAACCTCGGCGAGATCGCGTGGGTGCGCGAGCTGCACCCCGACTGTCCGCAGTACTGGGAGACCTATGCCAAATACGGCCTGTGGAAGGATCACACGGTCATGGCGCACTGTGTCCACTCGGATGAGCGGGAGCGCGAGGCGATGCTGCGCCACGGCGTCACCGTGGCGCACTGCGCCGACTCGAACATCAACATCTGCTCCGGCGTCGCGCCCGTGCGGCTGATGCTCGACGAGGGGCTTTCCGTAACGCTCGGTTCGGACATCGCGGGCGGCGCGATGCTCGCGATGAACCGCGTTGTCACCACGACGATCCGTGTTTCCAAGCTGCGCGCGATGAAGACCGACGGAAAGGACGGCTTTTTGACCGTGGACGAGGCGTTTTGCCTCGGCACGACGGCGGGGCACCGCTGGTTCGGCGCGGACGGCGGCTTTGCGGTCGGGAAGCCGCTGCACGCCATCGTCGTGGACGACGGCGGTTTTGCCGAGCCGGTGCGCGAGCTGACGCTCCGCGAGCGCTTCGAGCGCTGCGTGTACCTGATGGACAAGAGCGCGATCCGCGCGGTCTGGTCGGAGGGACGGCGGGTCGTCGGATAGCGCGGCGGACACGGACAGACAGGCGCAGACAGGCGGAGAGGAGCTCCTATGACGCGGCAGATACTGTTTATTATTCAATATGTCAGCATCGTCGGGCTGGTCGTGGAGTGCTGGGTCATTTTTCAGAAATGGCGCAGCGAGCTTCACTCGTACATTTTTTTCAGCAGCATCGCCACGCTGGTGAACAACTACGGCTACCTGCTGCTCATGCGCGCGACCACGGGGGAAGCCTGCCTCACGGCGATGAAGACGGCCTATCTGGGCAAGGTGTGGATCCCGTATGCGCTGTTCATGTTCGCCATGCTCCTGTGCGGAAAGCGGGTGAACAAGTGGATCAAGGGGGCGCTTGCGATCGCCCATCTTGTGACGCTCACCCTGATGCTGACCGTGGAGTACAACGACCTGTACTACACGAACATCGACTATGACTGGTCCGGTCTGGTGCCGCGCATCGTGCACGGCGGCGGCGTCTGGCACAAGCTGTACGATGTGATCATCGCATTTTACATCGTGTACGCGCTGGTGCAGATGTTCCTCGCGTGGTATCGGGAGAAACGGCCGCTCGCCAAAAAGCGCCTGATGACGCTCATTATGACCTTTATGGCGTACAGCGGCTCGTTTGGCATCTACAAGCTGGCCAAGACGTGGAGCTACGACGTCACGGCGATGGGCTACACGATCGGCACGGTGTTCCTGTTCATCGCGATCTTTCGCTTCGACTTGCTCGACACGGTGGCGCTCGCGCGCGAGTACGCGATCGACAAGCTGGCCGAGGGCATCGTCGTCGTCAACGATCTGGGCAAGGTCGGGTACTACAACAAGCCCGCGCTGGAGCTGTTCCCGGCGCTGGAGACCGACGCGCAGAGCGTAATGGACGCGCTGCGCGGCGCCATTGACCGCGGCGAGCCGCTGCGCCTCGACGGGCGCGTCTACACGCCGACGGCGAACGCGCTGAGCGGGAACGACGCGTCCGCGGGCACGATCTACGTGCTCACGGACGACACTGAGCATTTCCGCTACGTCGAGCAGCTGGAGGAGCAGACGCGCCGCGCGGACAGCGCGAGCAAGGCGAAGTCCGCGTTCCTCGCCAACATGTCGCACGAGATCCGCACGCCGATCAACGCCATCCTCGGCATGGACGAGATGATCCTGCGCGAGAGCGAGGAGAAATCGACGCTCGCCTACGCCGAGGACATCGAGTCGGCGGGGCGGACGCTGCTGTCCATCATCAACGACGTTCTGGACTTCTCGAAGATCGAGGAGGGGCGGATGGAGATCCTGCCCACGGCGTACGACATCAGCTCGCTCATCAACGACCTTGTGAACATGACGCGCCCGCGCGCGGAGGACAAGGGGCTGAGCTTCGATGTGCGCGTGGACAAGAACATCCCCTGTCGCCTCATCGGCGACGAGATCCGCATCCGCCAGTGCGCGCTCAACGTGCTGACCAACGCCGTGAAGTACACGGAGAAGGGCGGCGTGACGCTGGACGTCGGCTACGAGTGGATCAGCCGGAACAACATCATGCTGCGCATCGCCGTCACCGACACGGGCATCGGCATGAGGCAGGAGGACATGGACCGCCTGTTCGCGCCGTTCGCCCGCATCGAGGAAAAGCGCAACCGCGCCATCGAGGGCACGGGCCTCGGCATGAGCATCACGAAACAGCTGCTCGCGCTGATGGGCAGCAGGCTGGAGGTCGAGAGCGTCTACGGCGAGGGCTCGACGTTTTCGTTCAAGATCGACCAGCCGGTCATCAACTGGGAGGGCGTCGGCGAGTTTGCCGAGCATGTGCGGACGGACGCGCGGCGCAGGTCGTACCGCGAGCGGTTCCACGCGCCGGAGGCGCGCGTCCTCGTGGTGGATGACACGCCGGTGAACCTGACCGTCGTCCGCGGCCTGCTCAAAAAGACGCAGATACAGGTGGACACGGCGGAGTCGGGGCGGGAAGCGCTGGCGCTGGCGGCGGAGAACCGCTACGACGTCGTCTTCATCGACCACATGATGCCGGAGATGGACGGCATGGAGACGCTGCGGGAGCTGCGGAAGCTCCCGGACATGGCGGACGTGCCCTGCGTCGCGCTGACCGCGAACGCCATCTCCGGCGCGCGGGAGATGTATCTTGAGGCGGGCTTTTCCGACTATCTGTCCAAACCGCTGGACGGCGAAAAGCTGGAGGCGCTGCTCCTGCACCGCCTGCCGCCGGAGATGGTGCGCGAGCCGGAGGAGGACGCCGGCGCGCAGGACGAGCCCGTCACACTTCCGGAGTGGCTGAACGGGATCGCGGAGCTGGACGTGCGGCAGGGTCTGACGCACTGCGGCACGGCGGAGACGTATCTGGATTCGCTGACCATCTATGCGCGCAACGCGTCCGCCTCCGCGGACGAGCTGGAACGCCTGCGCGGCGCGGACGACGCGAGGGGCGTCACGGTGAAGGTGCACGCGCTCAAGAGCACGTCGCGCGCCGTCGGCGCGGAGGAGCTGGGCGCGGCGGCGGAGAAGCTGGAGAACGCGGGCAACGCCGGCGATGCCGCAACGCTGTACGCGGGGCTGGACGACGTGCTCGCGCGGCTCCGCGCGCTGGGGGAGGCGCTCGCGCCCCTGTACGCAGAAGACACGGCGGCGGAGCAGACGCTGCCGCCGCTGCCGGAGGGCAAGCTGCAAAGTATCTGCGAGTCCATCCGCACGTTTGCGGACAGCTTCGATTCCGAGGGCGCGATGTCCATGCTGGATTATCTGGACGGCTTTGACCTTCCGCCGGACGAACGCGAGCGCGTGGAGAAGATCCGACGCGCCGTCGCCGATTTTGACTGGGACTGTGTCGGCGCGCTGCTGCAATAAGGAACGCAGAGCCCGGGCGCGTGAAGAAATCTGCCGCCATTGGTTGATTTCCCGCGCGCCGCTTGCTATATTCAAGAGAGATTTCCTTGGAGATCGGGGGCGGAACCATGGGAAACAAAAACGAAGGCATGCAGAGGAAGCGGACGGTCCTCGTGGTCGAGGACAACGATATGAACCGCGAGATCCTTCTTGAGCTGCTTGCGGACGATTACCACGTGCTGGAAGCGGAAAACGGCGCCGCCGGACTGGAGCTGCTCGACCGGCACAGCGACGAGATCGCGCTTGTCCTGCTCGACGTGTACATGCCGGAGTGCGACGGCTTTACGTTTCTGGAGCGCAAGCGGAAGGATCCGCGCTACGACGCCGTGCCCGTCATCATGATGACGGCGAGCAGCAACGCCGACGACGAGATCCGCTGCCTGGAGCTCGGCGCGAGCGACTTCATCACAAAGCCCTACAACGTCGAGATCATGAAAAACCGCATGAAGAGCGTGATTCGGCTGCGTGAGTCCTCGTCCATGCTGGGGCGCCTCGAAACGGACAGCCTCACGGGGCTCCACAGCAAGGAGTATTTCTACCACGCGGTGGAGAAGACGCTTCGCGCCAACCCCAACGAGCACTATGACATCCTGTGCAGCGACGTGGAGAATTTCCGCGTGATGAACGACCGCTACGGCACGGCGGAGTGCGACCGCTTCCTGCGCGCCATTGCCGACGACTTCACCGCGTGTCTGCCGGGGCTGGTGCTCGGCGGACGCATCGGCGCGGACGTGTATGCGTTCCTGCTGCGCCACCGGGAGAAGGACGCGTGGGACGAGAACATGACGCCGAACGGCGGAAACACGCATTTCGAGCGCTTTATCGTCAAGCTCGGCGCCTACATCGACGTGGACCACTCGCTCACCGCCGCCGCGATCTGCGACCGCGCCACCCTCGCCATCGCGGAGATCAAGAAGGTCTTCGGCGCCAACTTTGCATTCTACGACGACGCCATGCGCGAGCAACAGCTCTTCGACCACCATCTGGAGCAGATGATGGAATCCGCGCTTGCGGAGCGGCAGTTCGTGGTATATTACCAGCCCAAGCACGACCTCCACACCGACGCGACCGGCGGCGCGGAGGCGCTGGTGCGCTGGATCAACCCCGAGCTGGGCTTCATCAGCCCCGGCAAGTTCGTCCCCCTGTTCGAGCGCAACGGTTTCATCATCAATCTGGACTTCTACATCTGGGAGGAGGTCTGCCGCGAGCTGCGCCGCTGCCGGGAGGAGGGGCTGCCCGTGGTGCCCGTCTCGGTCAACGTCTCGCGCCGCGATTTCGAGCTGCCCGACCTCGCGCGGCAGATCGCCGCGCTGGCGGACCGGTACGGCATCGAGCACGCCCTTCTGCACATCGAGCTGACGGAGTCGATGTACAGCGACAACCCCGAGCAGATCGCGCGCACGCTGGCCGATCTGCACAGCAACGGCTTCTACATCGAGCTGGACGACTTCGGCGCGGGCTATTCGAGCCTGACGAGCCTCAACACGTTGCAGCTGGACGTGATGAAGATCGACATGAGTCTCATCCGCCACGCGACGGCGACGAACGATTACAGCATCCTGCGCTTTGCGACGCTTCTGGCGGACGGCATGCGCCTCAAGACCGTCGTGGAGGGCGTGGAGACCGCGGAGCAGGTCGCGGCGCTCAAGGTGCTCGGCTGCGACTACATTCAGGGCTACTACTTCTCCAAGCCGCTTCCGGTGGAGGAGTTTGAGGCGTATTTGAAGGCGCACGCGCGCCAGGAGGTGCGGGTATGACGGTACAGCAGCTCTATGAGAGCATCGGCGGCAGCTACGAGAGCGCGAGGCGCATCCTGCAGATGGACAAGCTGATCGCCAAGTTCATTCTCAAGTTTCTCGACGACAAGTCCTTTGAGCAGCTCAGCTCATCCTGGGCGGCGCGGGACGCGGCGGGCACCTTCGACGGCGCGCACGCCATGAAGGGCGTCTGCGCCAATCTGGGGCTGGACGCGCTGTCCGCCTCCGCCTCGGTGCTTGCCGAGGAGTTCCGCCCCGGCCATGCGCGCGCGATGGACGACGACGAGGTCACGCGCCGCGTTTCGGCGCTGCGCGCGGATTACGAGCACACGCTGGAGGGCATCCGCGCGTTTGCCGCCGCGCAGTAAATACGCAAAACATGTGCCGCCGCGCGAAAAAGGCTTGCAAAAGCCCGCGAGGCGGCATATAATAATGCCAATTTTCATGGAAAAAGGATGAAAACGATATGGAACGAATGAGGATTGCGGCGATCTTCGCGGACGCCGCACAGCTCGACGGGAAAGAAGTCACCGTCATGGGCTGGGTCAAGAGCATCCGCGACATGAAGGAGATCGCCTTCGTCACGCTCAACGACGGCTCGTGCTTCCGCAGCCTTCAGGTCGTGCTGGACAGCAAGACGCTCGCGAACTACAGGGATATCGCGGCGCAGAACGTCGGCGCGGCGCTCGTCGCGCGCGGCACGGTGGCGCTGACGCCGGAGGCGCAGCAGCCGCTGGAGCTCAAGGCGGTGTCCGTCGAGGTCGAAGGCGCGTCCGACCCGGCCTTCCCCGTGCAGAAGAAGGGGCTTTCCCGCGAATACCTGCGCACGATCGCGCATCTGCGCCCGCGCACGAACCTGTTCTCGGCGGTGTTCCGCGTGCGCTCCGCCGCCGCCTACGCCGTGCACGAGTTCTTTCAGGAGCGCGGCTTCGTCTACGTCAACACGCCGATCATCACCGGCTCCGACGCCGAGGGCGCGGGCGAGATGTTCCAGGTCACGACGCTCGACCTTGAGAACCCGCCCCGCACCGAGGACGGCAAGATCGACTACTCGAAGGACTTCTTCGGCAAGAAGACCAGCCTGACCGTCTCCGGACAGCTCAACGCCGAGAACTTCGCCATGGCGTTCGGCGACGTCTACACCTTCGGCCCCACCTTCCGCGCCGAGAACTCCAACACCGCGCGCCACGCCGCCGAGTTCTGGATGATCGAGCCGGAGATGGCGTTCTGCGACTTAAACGGTGACCTCGCGGTCATGGAGGCGATGGTCAAGCACATCATCCGCCGCGTCATGGAGCGCTGCCCGGACGATCTGGCGTTTTTCAACAGCTTTGTGGACAAGGGCCTCGTCGAGCGCCTTACCCACGTCGCGTCGAGCGACTTCGGCAGGATCACCTACACCGACGCGGTGGAGATCCTCAAGCAGCACAACGACCGCTTCGAGTACAAGGTCGACTGGGGCACCGACCTCCAGACCGAGCACGAGCGCTTCCTCACCGAGGAGATATTTAAAAAGCCCGTCTTCGTCACCGACTATCCGCGCGAGATCAAGGCGTTCTACATGCGCCTGAACGACGACGGCAAGACCGTTGCCGCGGCGGACTGCCTCGTGCCGGGCATCGGCGAGATCATCGGCGGGTCTCAGCGCGAGGAGCGCCTTGAGATTCTGGAAGGCCGCATCAAGGAACTCGGCATGAACCCAGACGACTACTGGTGGTACTGCGATCTGCGCCGCTGGGGCTCCTGCCGCCACGCGGGCTTCGGCCTCGGCTTCGAGCGCATGGTGATGTACCTCACGGGCGTGAGCAACATCCGCGACGTGGAGCTGCACCCGCGCACCGTCGGCAACGCCGATTTCTGAAAACCGCAACAACAAGCGCGACCGGAGAACCTTGCCGTTCTCCGGTCGCGCTTTGTTGTTCCGATTTCAGTTGGTGTGGCGATGCTGCGCCTTCATGCGCTGCTCGTGGTTGAGGATGGTCTTGCGGATACGCAGGGCGTGGGGCGTGACCTCCAAAAGCTCGTCGTCGGCGAGGAATTCAAGGCACTGCTCCAGGCTCATCTGCTTGGGCGGGACAAGGCGCAGCGCCTCGTCGCTGCCGCTCGCGCGCATGTTCGTGAGCTGCTTTTTCTTGCAGACGTTGACGCTGATGTCCTCCTGCTTGGGGCTGACGCCCACGACCATGCCCTCGTACACCGGCACGCCCGCGCCGATGAACAGCGCGCCGCGCTCCTGCGCGTTGAAGAGGCCGTAGGTGACGCTCTCGCCCGTCTCGAACGAGACGAGGGAGCCGGTGTTGCGGCGGCTCAGGTCGCCCTTGTAGGGGGCGTAGCACTCAAAGACGGACGCCATGATGCCCTCGCCCTTGGTGTCGGTGAGGAACTCGTTGCGGTAGCCGAACAGGCCGCGCGCGGGCACGAGGAATTCGATCTTCATGCGGCTGCCCACCGGCGTCATCTCGACCATGTCGCCCTTGCGGGAGCCGATCTTTTCGATCACCGCGCCGACGCAGTCCTGCGGCACGTCGACGACGAGGCGTTCGATCGGCTCGCACCTCTGCCCGTCGATTTCCTGATACAGGACGCGGGGCGGGGAGACCTGGAACTCATAGCCCTCGCGGCGCATGGTCTCGATGAGGATGGAGAGCGACATCTCGCCGCGGCCGGCGACGTTGAACGCGTCCGTCGCGCCCTCGATCTCGGTCACGCGGAGGCTGACGTCCTTGAGCGTTTCACGGAAGAGTCGGTCGCGCAGCTGGCGGGAGGTGACGAACTTGCCGTCGCGGCCCGCGTAGGGCGAGTCGTTGATGGAGAAGGTCATCTCCATCGTCGGCGCGCTGATCTTGACGAAGGGCAGCGGCTCGACGGCATCGGGCGCGCAGATCGTGTCGCCGATGGTGATGTCGCCGATGCCGCTCAGGCAGATGATGTTGCCCGCGGTGGACTCGGTGACGGGCTTCTTCGCAAGCCCTTCGAACTCGTAGAGGGAGACCGCCTTCGCCTTCTTGGGCGCGGCTTCGGGGTTGTGGTAGTTGCACACCGCGATCTCCTGATTCTGCTTGAGCGTGCCGCGCTCAATGCGCCCGATCGCCATGCGCCCGACGAACTCGTTGTAGTCGATGGCGGACACCAGCATCTGGAACGGCGCGTCCACGTCCGCCTCCGGCGCGGGGATGTACTCCAAAATCGTGTCGAACAGGGGCTTCAGATCCGTGCCGGCGGCCTCGGGCGAGTAGGAGGCGGTGCCGTTGCGCCCGGAGCAGAACAGCATCGGGGAGTCCAGCTGGTCGGGCGTCGCGTCGAGGTCCATCAAAAGCTCCAGCACCTCGTCGACGACCTCATGGACGCGCTGGTCGGGACGGTCGATCTTGTTGACCACGACGATGACGCGGTGGCCCAGCTCCAGCGCGCGGGAGAGCACGAAGCGCGTCTGCGGCATTGGGCCCTCGGCGGCGTCGACGAGCAGGATGACGCCGTTGACCATCTTGAGAATGCGCTCGACCTCGCCGCCGAAGTCGGCGTGGCCCGGCGTATCGACGATGTTGATTTTCGTGTCGCCGTAGCGGATGGCGGTGTTCTTGGCGAGGATCGTGATCCCGCGCTCACGTTCCAGATCGTTGGAGTCCATGACGCGGTCGACGACCTCCTGATTTTCGCGGTAGACGCCGCCCTGCTTGAGCATCTCGTCGACGAGCGTGGTCTTGCCGTGGTCGACGTGGGCGATGATGGCGACGTTGCGCAGCTTTTCGTTCTGCATATTGCTTCCACTCCATATCGTATAGATTGCATTTTAACTATGGTAGTATATGACGGTTCGGCGGACTTTTCAAGATTTTTTTCACATTTGCATTGACATTTTGCCGTGCGGTGCTGTAAAATATTTAGGCAAATCGCACAGATGCCCTCGTAGCTCAGCTGGATAGAGCGTCCGCCTCCTAAGCGGAAGGCCACGCGTTCGAATCGCGTCGAGGGTGCCAGACCGCCGGAAAACGATCGTTTTCCGGCGGTTTTTGCTATGTCGGAGCCGGGGGGAGCGGATGCGCCGCCCTTGCATTTTGCCCCGTGGACGGGCTATAATGGTCCGGAGAGAAAAAATATCCCGCATCGTACTATCGGACGATGCGCGGGGCGGCTTTTCGTGCTAGTATAATGCCAGAACATCCGGAGCATCCGCTTACCGCAAACAAACCGTATGAAAACGGTATTTAGAAAGGAGATCAAGACATGGGACTCATTTCAGCGGCACTCGGCGCAGCGGGCGGCGTACTCGCCGACCAGTGGAAG
>SVMM01000032.1 GCA_015067435.1 Oscillospiraceae bacterium
TCGCTTGATCTCGCCGCTCGCAAGCGGCTCAACCGCGGAACAGTCGCTACTATACACGCCCTTATGGGATTTGTCAACACCTTTTTTGACTTTTTTTTTCGCTTTGTGCAAAAGAGGCAAAAAGCCGTCGACATAACGCTCATTTTGCGCGCGGAATTGTGCAGAAGCGGACGCGTCCGTTGTCTATTCGGCAGACAATCACGCACGCACGGCAGCGTGGAAAAGCGGGCGTTTTTTTGCGCGCCGCGGGGGCATTTTTCTTGTCATAGCGCCGCGGGGGTGGTATACTATTAAATGATTGAAAATCCAATCTGCCAGAAAGGGGCGTTTCCCATGACCGCTCTCCACACCTTACAGGAATACATCGACGCGCTGCGTGCCGCGGATCTGCTGGCCGAATGCACCGTCGGCGACGCGCTCGCGCGGCAGATCGTCGACTGCTTCGGCTACGACAACCGCGAAGTGCACGGAAGCTCGCTGTTTATGTGCAAAGGCGCACACTTCAAGGAGGAATACCTCCGCGACGCGCTCTCCCGCGGCGCCGTCGCCTACGTCGCTGAGCATGCGTTCGACGTCGACGCGCCGCGCCTGCTCGTCAGCGACATCCGCCACGCGCTGGTCGTGCTGGGCAGGCTGTACTACAACAACGTCACCGACAAGCTCGTCACCGTCGGCATCACGGGCACCAAGGGCAAGAGCACGACCGCGTACTATATGCGCTATATCCTCAACGACTGGCTTTCATCACAGGGCAAGCCGGACTGCGCGCTCATCTCGTCCATCGACACCTACGACGGCGTGATCTGCGAGGAGTCGCACATCACGACGCCGGAGGTTCTGGAGCTGTACCGGCATTTCCAGAACGCGCTGGACAGCGGCATCACGCACCTCGTCATGGAGGCGTCCAGCCAGTCGTTCAAGGTCGGTCGCGTGCGCGGCATGACCTTCGACGTCGGCGCGTTCCTCAACGTCGGCGAGGACCACATCAGCCCCATCGAGCACCCCGATTTCGAGGACTATTTCTCCTCGAAGCTCAAGATCTTCGACCAGTGCCGCGTCGGCTGCGTCAACACCGACGTCGAGCACGCCGAGCGCGCGGTGGAATACGCAAAGGGGCGCTGCAAGCTCATCACCTTCGGCTCGCACGAGAGCGACACGGTGTACTGCGAGAAGGTTGAAAAGCGCGCGGACGGCATCTACTTCACCGTGCGCTCCCCGAAGTACAACGGCGAGTTCTCCATCACGATGCCGGGGCTGTTCAACGTGCAGAACGCGCTGGCGGCGATCGCCATGTCCATGGCGCTGGACGTGCCGGAGGAGAGCATCCGCCGCGCGCTGCGCGTCGCGCGGGCGAGCGGGCGGATGCAGGTCTACGAGAGCCGCGACAAGAACGTCACCGTCATCGTCGACTACGCCCACAACCGCATGAGCTTCGACGCGCTCTACCGCTCGACGCGCGCGGAGTACCCCGGCAAGTCGATGATCTCCATCTTCGGCTGTCCCGGCTCCCACGCGCTCCAGCGCCGCAAGGATCTCGGCGAGCTGAGCGGGCAGAACTGCGACTTCGTCTACATCACCGAGGAGGACAGCGGCGAGGAGCCGTTCGACCAGATCGCCGCCGACATCGAGAAACACGTCGCCGCGCCGCATCTGGTGCTGGAGGACCGCGACGAGTGCATCCGCCGCGCGATCTGCGAGCAGGAGGGCCCGCGCGTCATCCTGCTCACCGGCAAGGGCGAGGAGGAGTACATGAAGCGCGGCCGTGTGTTCGAGCCCTATCCCTCCGACGTGGAGATGACCCTCAAGCACCTGAAAACCTACGACGAACAGCATCCGTGAGGCGCGATATGGCAAAGAAAGACTTCCTTCCCATTATCCTCGGCAGCGACGAAAACGCCTACGGCACGGCGCGCCTCTTCTGCGAGGCGTACGACGTGCGCCCGCTGCTGCTGTGCACGGTGGCGCTCTCCCCCGCGCGGTCGAGCAAAATGTTCGACGTCGAGGTGTTCCACGATTTTGAGCTGGACGAGGTGTTCCCCGACGCGCTGCTCGGCGTTCTGCGCCGCTGCGCGGCGGAATACGAAAAGCTGCTGGTCATCCCCTGCTCCGACTATTATACCGCACTGCTGTGCCGCTATGCGGACCGCTTCGAGGGACTGATCGCCAACCGCTTCAACCCGTATAACATGCTGGAGACCTTCGACACCAAGGACCGCTTCTACGCGCTTTGCGCGGCGCACGGGCTCGACTATCCCAAGACCGCGGTCTGCGCGCCGGAGGAGCGGGAAAGCGTGCTCGACCGCCTGCCGTTCGACTTCCCCATCGTCGTCAAGCCGGAGAACAGCAACGCGACGGAATACCTGCGCTGCCACTTCGAGGGGCAGAAAAAGGTGTTCTTCTTCGACACGCGCGAGCAGTACCTCGCGATGATCGCGAACATGAACCGCTCGGACTACCGCGGCAAGCTCATTTTACAGGAGTTCGTCCCCGGCGGCGACGGCGCGATGCGCGTGCTCAACAGCTACTCCGACGCGGATGGCAGGGTGCGCGCCATGTGCCTCGGCCAGCCGGTGCTGGAATACTACGACCCCAAATCCGTCGGCAACTACGCCGCCATCCTCTCCCGCGGCGACTACGCGCTCTACGAGAAGATCCAGACGTTTCTGGAGGAGATCGGCTACGTCGGCTTCGCGAACATCGACATGAAGTTCGACCGCCGCACGGGGCGGTATCTGCTCTTCGAGATCAATCCCCGGCTGGGGCGCAGCAGCTATTTCGTCCGCAGCGCGGGCATCAACATGATGAAGCTGCTCGCCGACGACGTGGTCTACGGCAAGCGCGCAAAGTGCGTCTACAACGAGGCCGTCGCGCTGTGGTCGAACGTGCCGCGCGGCATTTTGAACCGCTACGTCACCGATCCCGCGCTGCGAAAGGAGATCGCGGGGCTCAAGATGGACCGGACGCTCAAGAACCCCGCGGACTTCAACCTCAAGCGCGCCTACCGCATCGCGCGCGTCGACCTCGCGCAATATAAGCTGTACCGGCAATATTATTTCGACAAGGAAAAGGAGCGCTGAAAGGTGCTCCTTTCCATTTTTCTACAGCAGCACCGGCTGAATCTGGCGGTCCTCCATTGCCGCGAGCACCGTCTCCTCGATCTTCGAGAAATCGGCGATGAGCGACGTCGGCTTCGCTACCGGATTGTCCTGCCCGAAGGGCACAAAATAGTAGTGCTTGCGGTTCAGCAGCGCGGCGATGTTCCCGGCGCTCGCGGAGAGCCCGTCGTTGCTCGCGATCGCGAGCACCACGGGCTTCCCGTTGCGAAGGTGCGACTTCGCCGCCATCGTCACAGGGCCGTCGGTGACCCCGGCGGCAAGCTTCGCGAGCGTGTTGCCCGTGCAGGGCGCGATCACGAGGACGTCCATCGCGTTCGACGGGCCCAGCGGCTCCGCCTCGACGATGGTTTTGACCGCGTTCCGCCCCGCGATGCGCTCCACGTGTTCTGTAAAGTCTTCTGCCTTGCCGAAGCGTGTATCAGACCGTGCCGCGTTCTCCGACAGGATCGGGAACAGCTCGTACTTCTCTGCCAATTGCTCGTAAATGTCCAGAACGGTATTGTGATTGCAGAATGATCCGCAGAATGCAAAGCCCAGTTTCACGTTTCTTCCTCCCACAGACGATATAAGGTCTCCCGAATGGCGCGCGCCGCCGTCTCCGGCGCCACCTTGCCCGGCAGGCCGGACGCCCTGACATAGTCCAGCCCCAGCTCGCGCGCCGCGTCGGCGTCGACGCCGGGCCGCGACGCCAGCTCGATGAGCACGCAGTCCCAGCGCAGCTCTCGCAGCAGCGCGGCGGGCAGCACCATGTCCGGCACGGTGTTGAACACGGCGCGGAAACCGCCCAGCCTGCCCGCGAGCCGCCGGATGTCCAGCGGCACGCAGCCCAGCGCCTCCGCCCATGCGAGGTCGGCGCTCTTGCGCGCCGCGACGCTGACCGGCGCGCCGAGCGAGGCAAGGCCGCGGGCAAGCAGCTTGCCGATGCGCCCGAAGCCCAGCACCAGACAGGGCGTACCGCGCAGCGTCACGTTCAAATGCTCCATGGCGGCGGCGATCGCGCCCTCCGCCGTCGGCACGGCGTTGCGGATCGCCAGCGCCTCGTCCGCGAAGTAGTCGGCAAGGCTGATTCCCGCCGCCTCCGCCCGGTTCCGCTCATGCTCCGGCACGGCGCCCGCGTAGACGTGCTCATGTCCGGCGAGTCGTGCCCAGACCTCGTCCATCGACAGCGCCGTCCCATAAAGCCGTCCGTCCCGACAGAGGGGCACGGGCAGCACGACGCGCGCCGCGCCCGTCACGTCGCTGGGGCGCGGCGCGTCGGGAATCTCCGGCACACCCCACGCCTTCACCGCGTATCCGTCCGAGGCGAGCAGCCGCACCAGCTCCGCCGTGCGCGTGTCTCCACCCAGAAATCCGATTGTTTCGATATGGCATCACCTCCCTTTATCATACGGCGCGAGGGCGCGGGAGGTGTATGAAAAAACGCCTGAGCGTTCGTGCCCAGGCGTCCTTTTATGATTCTCTGATGATCTCGTACAGCTCCTTCACGTCCCGCAGGACGAACGTGGGCTTGGCGTCGCTCGCCGGGATATCCTTCCGCTGGCTCTCGCCGGTCAGGACAAGCACCGTGTCCACCCCAGCGTTGACGCCGCAGGCGATGTCGATGTACAGCCGGTCGCCGATCATGACCGTCTCCTCCGGCGGCACCCCCGCCGCCTCCATCGCATAGCGCGCCATGTCGGGTTTTGGCTTGCCCACGACGGTCGGGCTGCGTCCCGTGGCGTTGCGCAGCATGCCGCACACGCTGCCGCAATCCGGCACGTAGCCGAACCACGTCGGGCAGGTCAGCTCCGGATTCGTCGCGACGTATTCCACACCCCGGCCGAGCAGGACGCAGGCGTCCTCGATCTTCCGGAACGTCAGCTCCGTATCGTGCCCCACCACAAGCGTGTCCACGGGGTCGTCGCGGTTCTCCGTCACGCGGATGCCCGCGCCGCGCAGCTGCGCGCGGAACGACGCCGTCCCCACGACATAGTGCAGCCGCTCCGTCCCACCGTGGTCGAGCAGGTAGCGCACCGCGGCGTTCGCGGCGGTGAAGAAGTCGTCCTCCGCCGCCTCAAGGCCCAGCCGGTGCATTTTCTCCACGTAGTCCCGGCCGCCCTTGGAGGAATTGTTCGTCAGGTACATGCACCGCCCGCCCCGCTCGCGCACGCAGCGCAGCAGCTCCGCCGTGCCGTCGATCAGGTTCTCGTCAAAGTACAGCGTCCCGTCCAGATCGAGCAGGAACAGGCGCTTTTTTCGCAGTCTTTCCAGATCCTCCATACTTCACCTCCGGTAGGGGACGAGCGGGTCGTCGATCTCGCGCGTGGCGAAGGCGTTCTGGGAGAAATCGCCGCGCGCGCCCGCGAGATACTCGTAATAGCCCTGCGCGCCGATCATCGCGCCGTTGTCGCCGCACAGCGACAGCGGCGGGAGATACAGCTTGCAGCCCGCCTTGTCGCAAGCCGCCTGCAAATCGGCGCGGAGAAACGAGTTCGCCGCCACGCCGCCCGCAGCGACGATGGTTTTCCGCCCGCACTGCCGCGCCGCGAGGATCGTGCGCGGCACCAGCTCGTCCGACACCGCCTGCGTGAAGTCGCGCGCCAGCGCCGCGCGGTCGAGGGGCTTGCCCGTCTGCTCGGCGTTGTGCGCGAGGTTCACCACCGCGGTCTTGAGCCCCGAAAAGCTCATGTCCAGCTCGCAGCCCTCGATCTTCGCGCGGGGCAGCTCGTACACGCCGCCCGCGCTCTGCCGCGCCAGCTCGTCCATCGGCTTGCCGCCGGGGTACGGAAGCCCCAGCACGCGCGCCGCCTTGTCGAAGCACTCGCCCGCCGCGTCATCCCGCGTCGCGCCGACCAGATGGAATTCCGTATACCCCGCCACGTCCACGAGCAGCGTGTTCCCGCCGGACATGCACAGCGCCAAAAACGGCGGCTCCAGCTCCGGAAACGCGAGGTAGTTCGCGGCGATATGCCCGCGGATGTGGTGCACCGGAATCAGCGGCACGCCCAGCGCATAGGCGACGGACTTGGCGAAGTTCAGTCCCACCAGCACCGCGCCGATCAGCCCCGGCGCGCAGGTTGCCGCCACCGCGTCAACGTCCGATTTTTCAATGCCCGCATCCGCGAGCGCCTTGTCGGTGAGCGCGGCGATGCACTCCACATGCTTGCGCGAGGCGATCTCCGGCACGACGCCGCCGTAGATCGCGTGCATGTCCGCCTGCGACGCGATGGCGTCGGACAATACGTTCCGTCCGTCCTCGACAACCGCAACGGCGGTTTCGTCGCAGGAGGACTCAAATGCCAATATCTTCATAGAACCTCTCAACCGATCCACGGAATGGTGTCGGGAACGCCCATGGAGGGCTCCCACGGGATCTGAATGTATTTTTTCATCACAAGCGGCGGCATGGAGCTGCGGTACGTCGCCGCATGGGCGGCGCTCATCTCGCCGTCGTCCACCGCGCGCTCCGCCCAGAACAGCGTGTGGTACGGCACGCCGAACACGCAGGCGTCGTAGCCCGCCTGATAAGCGCCGTTGCGCCGGTAGAACCCGAGGCGCCGCTCCGCCATGGCGGCGTCCCGCGCGTAGGCGGGGATCTCCGACTCGGCGAAGAGCACGCTGCCGCGCTCCTTCTCCACGAGCATCCGAACCAGTGCCGAGCCCAGCCCGTCGTTGCGGCGCGCGGGCGTGACACAGAGGTAGTCGAACAGACAGAAGCCGGGCACATGCGCCCAGACGAACGCCTCGCCCACGATCTCGTCCCCGTCGAACAGGCACCACGGGCGGTACTCGCCGCGGCGCAGCTCGCGCAGCATCTCCCGCAGCGGCTTGAGCTCCGCCGGTGGGAACGACGCCTTGAGATCGCGCTTATAGACCGCCTTCAGCTGCGTCTCCGTTGGGAGCCTCATCTCCATGGTCATCGTCTCCAAACTCTCTCGTCATGATGATCGCATCCTCCTTCGGATGCTCGTAGTAGTTCGCCCTGCGGCCCACGCCGCGAAAGCCCCGGCTGCCGTAGAGCGCGATCGCGCCGTAGTTGGACGCGCGCACCTCCAGCGTCAGGAACGCGAGCCTGTTCCCCTCGGCAAAGCTGACAAAGACGTCCAGCAGCGCGCCCGCCACGCCGCCGCGGCGCGACTCCGGCCGCACGGCGACGTTGGTGATATAGCCCTCGTCCGCGACGACCAGCAGCCCCGCGTAGCCCACGACGCTCCCGTCCGCGGTGTCGAGCGCGACAAGGTACGCCGCCATCTCGTTGGCAAGCTCCTCGGCGAGCATGTTGCGCGACCACGGGTCGGAGAAGCAGACGCGTTCCAGCGCGGCGACCTCGTCCAGATGCTCGCTTGTCATCGGCACGATGCGCACTTGTTTTTTCAGGTGTTCCATCGCCTATCCCTTTGCCTCCAGCCAGTTTTTGCCCCAGTGCGCCTCCGCCGTCAGCGGCACGGAGAGCGTCATCACCTTCTCCATCTCCTCCGTGAGGAGCGCGGCGGTCTTCTCCGCCTCGTCCTCCGGGCACTCGACGATCAGCTCGTCGTGCACCTGTAAAATGAGCCGCCCGCGAAGGCCCTCGCACCGCAGCCGTTCGTCCACGCGCACCATCGCGAGCTTCACGATGTCCGCCGCGGTGCCCTGAATGGGCATATTGAGGGCGACGCGCTCGCCGAACGAGCGGGTCTGGAAGTTGCTCGCCGCCAGCTCCGGCAGCGCGCGGCGGCGGTGCATCAGCGTTTCGACGAAGCCCGCCTCCTTCGCGCGCTCGACGACGTTCGTCATATAGCCGCGCACGCCGGAGAAGCGCGCGAGATAGCCGTCGATATACGCCTTCGCCTCCGCGACGGAGACGCCGATGTCCTGCGCGAGCGAGAACGCCGAGATGCCGTACACGATGCCGAAGTTGACCGCCTTGGCGTGGGAGCGGAGCTGCTTCGTCACCTCCGCCATCGGCACGCCGAACGCCTGCGACGCCGTGACGGTGTGGATATCCTCGCCGGCGCGGAACGCATCCTGCATGGTCTTGTCGTCCGCGATGTGCGCCAGCAGCCGCAGTTCGATCTGGCTGTAATCCGCGTCGACGAGCACGCAGCCCGCCGCGGGGACGAACATGCGGCGGAACTCGCTGCCGAGCTCCGTGCGCGTGGGAATGTTCTGCAAATTCGGCTCGGTGGACGAAAGCCGTCCCGTCGCCGTGACGGTCATCTGAAAGCTCGTGTGGATGCGCCCGTCGGGGGCGATGACCTTCAAAAGCCCGTCGCAGTAGGTGGATTTGAACTTTGCGACCTGCCGGTATTCCAGCACGTCCGCGACAATGGGCGTCTCCCAGCGCAGCTTTTCCAGCACGTCCGCGTTGGTCGACCAGCCGGTCTTGGTCTTTTTGCCGTGCGGCAGCTCCAGCTTTTCAAAGAGGATCGCGCCGAGCTGCTTGGGCGAGTTGATGTTGAACGTCTCCCCCGCGGCGTCGTAGATGCGCTGCTCCAGCTCGCGCGTGCGCGCTTCGAGAAGTTCGCCGAAATCGGCGAGCGCCTTGCGGTCGACCAGCATACCGGCCTGCTCCATCCGCGCGAGCACCGCGCACAGCGGCAGCTCGACGTCGTAATAGAGCGCGTGGAGCTGCTTTTCCTCGACGGCGGGCTTCAGCACCTCGTAGAGCGCGTCCACGGCGGAGGTATAAATATGGAACGCCGTCTCCGCGGCGAGGCGGTCGCCCAGCATGGTAAACGCCTCCGGCTCCAAATGCACGCTCTTCGCCAGCTCCTTGTGGAAATACGAGACGAACAGCTTGCCGACGTCGTAGCTGCCCGCCGTCGCATCGATCAGGTATGCCGCGAGCGCCGTGTCGAACACGAATCCGTCGATGGGCAGGCCGCTCTCCAGCAGTGCACGCATCAGGTCCTTGACATTGTGCGAAACCTTTTTGATATCCGCCGAAAACAGCGCGCGCAGCAGCGCGTTCCAGTCGCCCTCGTAGCGGTCGGCGAACAGCTCCGCCGAATACGCCGTCGACTCGCCCGACGCACAGTCCACGATGAAGCCGGTCAGATCCGGCAGCGCGAGCACCGTCACATGCTCCGCCCTGCGCCAGAGCGCGAGCGCTTTTTCCGCCTGCTCCGCCGTTTTGAGCGACTCGGCGGTGACGGTGACGTCCGCTTCGCCCTTCATCTCCGCCGCCGGAAGGTCGTTCGGCCGTGTGAGCTTCCACGCTTCGATCAGCTTGTTGAATTCCAGCTTCAAAAAGAGCGGGTACAGCGCGTCGGACGGCGCCTTGCGCAGGTTCTCCCCCGGCGCGAACGCCAGCGGCGCGTCGGTCAGGATCGTCGCGAGGCGATAGGACTGCCGCGCGCTCTCCTCGCCCTCCGTGAGCTTTTTGATCGCGGCTGGCTTCGCATCGATCTCCGGCAGCTTTTCATAGATCGCGTCGACGGTCCGATACTTTTGGATCAGCTCCATCGCCGTCTTTTCGCCGATGCCCGGCACGCCGGGATAGTTGTCGCTGGAATCCCCCATCAGCGCCTTGAGGTCGATGATGTGGATCGGCTCAAAGCCGTATTCCTCCCGGAACGCCTCCGGCGTCATGTCGCGCGTGGTCGTCTGCCCCATACGCGTCGAGACGAGCTTGACCGTCGTATGGCCGGTCACAAGCTGCAGGCTGTCCTTGTCGCCGGTGACGACGACGCAGTCCCAGCCCTCCGATTCGCATTTGCGTGAGATCGTGCCAATCAGGTCGTCCGCCTCGTAGCCCGCGAGCTCATAGCGCGGGATGTTCATCGCGTCCAGCGCGTCCTTGAGCACCGGAAGCTGCATCGCCAGCTCCTCCGGCATCCCCTTGCGCTGCGCCTTGTACGCCGCAAATTCCTTATGGCGGAACGTCGGCTCGCGGCGGTCGAAGGTCACGCAGAGCGCGTCGGGCTTCTCCTCGTCGCAAAGGCGCTTCATGGTCGTCAAAAACCCGTAGACCGCGTGCGTGTACAGGCCCTCGCGCGTCGTCAGCGGGCGGATGCCGTAAAACGCGCGGTTGAGGATGGAATTGCCGTCTATCACCATCAGCTTCATGCAGCCATACTCCTTATGATTCAGATTCCGCGGGTTCGGCGGCCGCCGGCTCCGCCGCGGCGGGCCACTCGGCGGCGATCTCGCCGCCGATGAGAAGCTGCACCCGCTCCACACCGGAGAGCGAGAGCAGTGAATGCGCCAGCGAATCCAATGCCAGCGCGCGCAGGTTTTCATCCCGCGGCAGCGGGGTGTCGGCGGTCAGATTGATCGAGCAGACGCTCCCGTCCATGCGGCTCGACAGCGTGTCGAGCTCCCGCGGCAGCAGGGGCAGCAGCGTATCATCCCCCTCCGGGCCGCGCAGCAGCGCCGCAAGCACGGCGCTGACGCGGGACTGTCCCTCGTAGAGCGCCAGCGTCTGCTGCTGGGCGCGCAGCGCGCCGGTCTCCGCGTCGAGGAAAAAGAGCGAGACGTTGATGGGACGCGGCGTGTCCTCCACGCCGGAGAGCAGGGTGTCCGCCGCGGTGAGGAGCTGCGTCTCACGATAGGGCAGCTCGCGCCCGTTCACCGTGATGCGCACGGCGTTGACGCCTTCGAGCTGCGTCAATGTCAGCGTCAGGCAGCAGTCGGCAATGGAGAGGTCGACGCCGGACAGGTGTCCGTACTGCTCCGAGAGGTCGACCATCGCGCGGCCGCCGGCGACGCTGAGCCGCTGCAGCGTCGTCCCGCTCGGAAACGGCGAGCGCAGCCCCTCGCCCGCCGCCGGGTCGAGCAGCGCCGCCGTCAGCTTCTCCGCCAGCGACGCCGTGTCCAGCGCGGCGCCGCCCTCGATGCGCAGCGTGCGCGAGCGGATCGCGTCGCCGCCGTCGCTCGTATCCAGCGGCGCGGCAAAATAGAGCTCATAGTCGTCGGGCGAGGGCTGCTCCGCGTTCGCGGCGCAGCCGGCGAGCAGCAGCAACAGCGCCGCCAGCGCGGCAAAGGTACGCTTCATGCCGTCTCGCCCCCTTCCGCGGCGCAGCGCGGGAAGCGCACGGTGAACACGCTGCCGCCGCCCTGCCGCATCGCCGCCTCCACGGTGCCGCCGCGGCGGCGCACGGTGTCGGACACGATGGCGAGGCCGAGGCCCGTCCCGCCGTAGGCGCGCGAGCGCATCTTGTCCACGCGGTAGAAGCGGTCGAACACGCGCGGCAGATCCGCCTCCGGGATGCCGATGCCGTTGTCCTCCACCGTGAGGACGACGTTCTCGTCATCACCCGAGAGCCGGACGCTCACAAAGCCGCCGGAGTGATTGTATTTGATGCCGTTTTCCGTCAAATTGTAGATTACCTGATGCAGGTCGTCCTCGGTGGCGAGGACGACGCCCTCGCGCGCGATCTCGCAGCGCAGGTCGACGCCGCGCTCCTCCGCGACGAGGCGGAGCATGTGCACCGCGCGTTGGACGACCGGCGCCACCGCCACCGGCTCCGCCGACTCCGTCGCGCCGCTGTCCAGCCGCGTCAGGCGCAGCAGATCCTCCGTGATGCGCGTCAGGCGCTCCGACTCCTGCTCGATGTCGCCGACGAATTCGCGCACGGTCGCCTTGTCCATGTCCTCGGTCTGCAGGATCGAATCGGAAAGCAGCCGGATGCCGGCAAGCGGCGTTTTGAGCTCGTGGGACGCGTCGGCGACGAAGCGCCGTCGCACCTCCTCCGTGGTTTGCAGGCGGTCGGCAAGGCTGTTGAACTCGCCGGCGATCTCCGTGATCTCGTCGTGTCCGCCGACGCTGGCGCGCTGGTCATAGTCGCCCTCGCGCATCTGGCGGATCGCGCCGGCGAGCAGGCCGAAGCGCCGCGTCAGCACACGGGAGAGGAAGCCGCTGACGATGACGACTGTCACCAGCACGGCGGCGGAGATACGCAGCAGCGTATCCTGCAGATTCAGCAGCAGCGCCGCCTGCTCGGTGTCGTACTCATAGGCGTAGACCGCGCCGATGGTCTGGCTGCGGTAGATGACCGGCGAGGCGTAGCGGCTCTGGAACGCGCCGTCCGAGAAGCCGACGTAGAACGCGTCGTTCCCGCGCAGCGCCTGCACGATCTCCGTGTAGAACACATAGCGTCCCAGCGCGCTGTCCGTCTCGCGCGTGTCGTAGAGGATGCGCCCCGCGGCGTCCGTGACCAGGATGCGGGAGACGCCCGTCTCCTCCGCCACCGTCAGCGCGGAGGCGACGTTTTCCTCGTTGAGCTCGGCAAGCCCGGTCAGCGCCGTCGCCATGACGGAGACGCTGCTTTTGAGCGTGGTCTCCTTGGAGCGGAACACAAGGTCCTCCGACGCCGTCAAAGGGTATGTGTTCATCAGCACCAGCACCGCGATGATGACCGCGATGTAGCTGACGCTGAATTTCGTTTGCAGATTTGCCCGCACCGTTCCGTCCCCCTTCGCCGCTTTCTTGCGCTCAGCCCTTGAAGTAGTAGCCGACGCCCCACTTCGTCAGGATGTATTCCGGCTCCGCGGGATTCTCCTCCAGTTTTTCGCGCAGGCGGCGGATGTGCACGTCCACCGTGCGGTAATCTCCGGCGTAGGTGTAGCCCCACACGAGATCCATCAGGTTCTCGCGGCTGTAGACGCGCCGCGGGTTCTTAATGAGCAGCTCGATGAGGTCGTACTCCTTCGCCGTCAGCTCGACCACCTGTCCGCCGCGCAGCGCCACGCGCTGCGCCGGATCGACCGAGATCGGGCCCGCGGTCAGCAGCTCGCGCTTCTCGCCCTGCTGCCCCGCCGCGCCGCCGGAGCGGCGCAGCAGCGCGCGGATGCGCGCTTTGAGCTCCAGAATGTTGAAGGGCTTGGTCACATAGTCATCCGCGCCGTACTCGAAGCCCAGCAGCTTGTCCGTGTCCTCGCCGCGCGCGGTGAGCATGATGACCGGCACGTTCGAGAACTCACGGATCTGCATGCAGGCGTTCAGCCCGTCGACCTCCGGCATCATCAGATCAAGCAGAATGAGGTCAAAGTTCCCCGTCCGCGCAAGCTCCACCGCCGTCGCGCCGTCATAGGCGGTCTCGACGGTATAGCCCTCGTTTTCCAAATTGAATTTCAAGCCCTTGACGAGCACCTGCTCGTCGTCGACCACAAGAATCTTCATCCGTTACTCCCCTCTCCCGCCGTCACGTCGTCGCGGATCGCGCCCAGCTTCGCCTCGCCGATCCCGCTCACCTCCAGCAGCTCGTCCACCGAGGCAAACGGCCCGTTCGCCTCGCGGTAGTCCACGATCGCCTGCGCCAGCACGGGGCCGATGCCCATCAGCTCCTCCAGTTCCTCCGCCGTCGCGCTGTTGATGTCGACCGGCAGCCGCTCCGCGGCGTCCGGCTCCTCCCCGGCGGGGATGCTGCGCTCCGTGCCGACCGTGTACGCGCTGTCAAACGGCAGGGCGTTTTCCCGTCGTGCCGCCCAAAAAAGCGCGCCGGCAAAGGCAAGCGTCAGTACCAGCAGGACAAAATATACAGGTTTCCATTTTTCCTGCCGTTTCACAGTTGCGCTCCTCCCGTTTCTTTGCTATACTGCTATAGAAAGCGAAAATAGAAGGCGAAAAGCCCGTTCTTTCCCGTCCGATCGTATCCGGCATTTTCATCCATGCCGTATTGTAACATAGATTGAGGTATATTTCCATGAAAAACAGACGATTTTTATCGCTTTTTTTGATTCTTGCCCTGTTTGTTTCGTCAATGCCCTTTGCCATGGCGTCCGGCACGTTCGAGGTGGACGCCCGCGCGGCGCTGCTCGTCGACGAGGGCACCGGCGAGATCCTGTATGAGAAAAACTGCCACGAGCACAACTATCCCGCCAGCATCACCAAGGTCATGACCGCGCTGCTGACGCTGGAGGCGGTGGACGCAGGGCTTCTGACGCTCGATCAGGAGGTCACCGCCTCGGAGGGCGCGTTCGACAACCTTGCCGCCGACGGCAGCACCGCCAACATCAAGCCCGGCGAGACGATGAGCGTGGAAAACCTGCTCAACTGTATGCTGATCGTCTCCGCAAACGAGGCGACGCACATCCTCGCCGAGGCGGTATCCGGCTCGGTGGAGAACTTCGTCGTGAAGATGAACGAGCGGGCGGAGCAGCTCGGCTGCAAGGATACGTACTTTGCCAATCCCTCGGGCCTGCACAACGACCGGCACTATTCGAGCGCCTGGGACATCTACCTCATCACCCGCGAGGCGATGAAGCACGAGACGTTTACGGAAATCTGCTCGCGCAAGGCGTACACCGTGCCGGAGACGAATCTCTCCAAGGCGCGGGAGCTGCACTCGACCAACTACCTCATCTCCACGTGGCGCACCGGCTGGCCGGGCTACTATTACGCGGACGCCCGCGGCATCAAGACCGGCTCGACGCCGGAGGCGGGCTACTGCCTCGTCGCCTCCGCCGTGCGCGGCTCGCGCACGCTCATCTCCGTCGTGCTGGGCGCGGAGCGCGTCAAGCTGGAGAACGGCACCAACGAAACGCGCAGCTTCACCGAGACGATCCGCCTCTTCGACCACGGCTTTGACGACTTCAAGCGCATGACGCTGCTGGACACGGAGGAGTTCATCTGCGAGGTTCCGGTGGAGCTTTCCAGCGAGGCGAACTACGTCGTCGTCCACCCCGCGGAGGAGATCGAACGCATGGTGCCCGCGGATCTGACGTTGGAGGCGCTGACGCGCACGGTGAATCTCCACTCCGAAACCGTCGACGCGCCGATCGCCGCGGGCGACGAGCTGGGCACGATCACGATCGGCTACGAAGGCGTCGAGTACGGAACGGTGCCGCTGCTGGCGCTCAACGACGTCTCGGCGTCGTGGCTGCTGACCAAGCAGCGCGAGGTCACGGAATTTCTCGCGAAGCCCTGGGTCAAGCTCGCCGCCATCGGCGCCGCCGCCCTGATCGTCGGGCTGGTCGTGCTGCGCGCCGTGTCCGTCTCCCGCAGCAAGCGGTACAGCCGCACGCGCGGCGGCTACAGCTACAGCGGCTATCGCGGCCGCAGAAAGCGCTGATAATACATAAGGGGCTTGCAGATTGCTCTGCAAGCCCCGTTTTTTATTCCAGCACCGTCGGGATGGCGCGCACGCGGCAGCGTTCCATGTCCACGTGCGTCTCGTCCGTGAACGCCACGCCCTCGCCGCGCAGCAGCGCCGCCTGACGCTCCGCGCCGCCGAAGGCGAAGCCGCGGCACACCGAACCGTCCTTCATCACGACGCGGTGGCACGGCACCACGCCCGGATACGGGTTCGCGTGCAGCGCGTAGCCCACCACGCGGGCAAGCCGCCTGTTCCCCACCGCCTCCGCGATCTGCCCGTAGGTGGCGACGCTGCCCTCCGGGATCAGCTTCACCGCCTCATACACCTTCTCGAACGTCGTCATGCTTCTCCCCTCCCGTCTGCGCCAGCAGCAGGCTTATGAGCATCAGCGCCGCGCCGAAGTAGTTGCGGGGCAGCAGCCGCTCCCCGGCGAGGAAAAACGCCACGATTGCGGAAAACAGCGGCTCCAGCGTAAAGATCAGCGCGACGCGCGCGGCGGAGGTGTACTGCTGCTGCGTGTTCTGGATGATAAAGGTGATGCCGGAGCAGAACAGCCCCAGAAACAGCGCCGCGGCCCAGCCTCCCGGCGTCAGCGGCAGGTGCGGCTTCTCCAGCAGCAGCGCGAGCAGCAGAAAACACGCGCCGGTGACGCCGATCTGGACGACGCACATGCCCACGGGGTCAACGTCGCTTTTCGTGACCGCGTGCTCGGTGACGAGGATATCGCAGGCGTAGGCGACGGAACACAGCAGGCACAGCGCGTCGCCCGAAGCGAAGCGCAGGTCGTCGCTGAGCGTCATCAGCGCAAGCCCGATCACGCACAGCAGCAGTGAAATGCCGAGCCGCCGTTCCGGCAGCCTGTGAAAAAACAGCAGCTGGATGAGCGGCGTGATGACGACCGCGAGGCAGCTGATAAACCCCGCGTTGGAAAGTGAGGTGTACATGACGCCGTAGGTTGCGCCGATGTAGGTGACGACCAGGATCAGCCCGACCGCCACGCCCCATTTGACCGTCTCGCGCGTCAGATGTCGCAGGTGCGCGCGGTAGATCAGGCCGAGGATCATGAACGCGGAGAGGAAGCGGAACGCGTTGAGGGTCATCACGTCCATCTCCGTGAGGCAGACGCGTGAGAAGTAGTACGATATGCTCCAAAAGCCCGTCGCCAGCGCCAAAAGGAGCTCCGCCCTGTGTTGTTTTGTCACTCTCCCGCCTCCCCTCGTAAAAAGAAACGCCCGCAGGCGTTTCTTTTTGGATTCAGCCCTTGTTCTTCATGCCAAAGTGCATTTCGCGCATGCCCTCCACCTCGTCGCACACGGGCTTGAGGCTGCACGAGCCGCAGTCGGTCGGGATGCCCTCCAGTATGTGTGTGAGCGTTTTGGTGATGCCGTCGACCTTCTTCGCGGTCTGCACCAGCTCCGCCACCACGGCGTTGTCGGTGATGAATACCATCTGCACGCGGCGGACGTGTTCGTTTTTGTGGTAGCCGCGGATGTACGCCGCGCCGACACCCCGGAAGCTGATCCCCTTTGAGATCGCCGTCTTGCTCAGGCGCACCTGTTCGCGGTTGCTCTCAGATGAGATGCGCACCATGTAGCCCTCCGGAAAGACGTGGTACTTGACGAACTCCATGTCACGGATCGCCTGATACGCCGCCTCGTCGTCGCCGCCGAGGTCGTCCGCGAGCAGAAACGCGATGCGCGCAAAGGTCACGTCGCCGCGCAGCTCGCCGAGGTCCTTGCCGTAGAGCAGGATCTCATCCTGCGGGACAAGGCTCTCGTCGCTGGTGACGCAGGTGAAGTTGGCGGACACGCAGTTTGAGCCGCCCAGCTCGTACGCCGCGTCGCGCAGCATGACCAGCTCGCTCTCGCCCGTGTCGCGCCACGCGTGCGCGGCGTCATACGTCCAGCGCCGCGGCTCCGCGCCCGAAAGCAGGGCGCGGGTCGCGGTGATGATCGAATTGTACAGCTCCATCGGCTAGAATTTGATGTCCACGTTCTTCCGGTCGTGGATACGGTTGACCTGGATATAGACCCAGCCCATGAGCTTCTGGTCAAGGTTCCAGAAGTACACGGCGAACAGCACGCCCACCACGACGAACAGCACCTTGAAGATCGTCCAAAGGACTTTCAGAATTTGTTTCATACTTCTCTCCTTCATTTGCCGCCCGCAGGCGGCAAACCAGTTCAAATCATTGGGCTTACGCGCTCTTCTTCGCCATGCCCTTCTGGCGGGCGTACTCCGCCGCGCCCAGCGCGCCCATCAGCTGCGG
>SVMM01000010.1 GCA_015067435.1 Oscillospiraceae bacterium
CAGCTCAATTTCAAGAGGTATCAAATATTGAAAGCCTGATAAACAGACGTTTTCGGGCTTGACAAGAGAGGAAGGTGAACGGCTGTTGGAACCCTTGCGCAGAGAGTTTGTCTATATCTGGTACTACTTTGACCTTCAGCTCCGGCAGATCTTTTGGTATTGGGTGCTGGGCATGGCGATCGGCTCGCTGATCTCCGTGTTTGCCAAGGACGGTATCCACGACCTGTTCCGCCGGATGAACGGCAGGAAGTGGGGAGTGTTCGGCATCGTCCCCGCGTGTTTATTGGGAATTGCGTCGCCGCTTTGCATGTACGGCACGATCCCCATTGCCGCGTCGTTTTCCCGTCAGGGGACGCGCCACGATTGGCTGGCTGCGTTCATGATGGCGTCGATCCTGCTCAATCCGCAGCTCATCATTTACTCAGCCGCGCTGGGGCCGACCGCGCTTGCGGTACGGATCGTGAGCTGCTTCCTCTGCGGCTGCGCGGCTGGGCTGCTGCTGTGGCTATTCTATCGGAACAGACCGTTTTTCGACTTTACCGGCTTTGCCGAACGCGAAAGCCATGACACGCACCCGAATCTGCTGATCCGGTATCTTTTGAACTTCTGGCGCAACGTCAGGGCGACGGGGCTCTATTTCCTGTTCGGCATCCTGCTCTCGGCGCTGTTCCAGCGGTATGTGCCGCAGGATGTGATGGTGAACGCGTTCGGCGGGAACGAGGCGTGGGGCGTGCTGATGGCGGCGACGGTCGGCGTGCCGCTCTACGCCTGCGGCGGCGGGACGATACCCCTTTTGCGGCAATGGCTGTGGGAGGGCATGAGCCTCGGCAGCGCGGCGGCGTTTATGCTGACCGGCCCCGCGACGAAGATCACCAACCTCGGCGCTTTGAAGATCGTCATGGGCGTGCGCCGTTTCCTGCTGTATCTCGCCTTTGTGACGGCGTTCTCGTTCGTGACAGGGATCGTGGTAAACTTACTGATTGGATAGGAGGCTTTTCAAAATGAGCGAAAAGATCGTACAGACTGCCGGCAGAGACCAGCTCGGCGGCTTCGCGCCGATGTTTGCGCACCTCAACGACGACGTGCTGTTCGGCGAGGTGTGGAACGAGAAGAGCATCGACGTCAAAACCAGGTGCATCATCACGGTGGTGTCGCTGATGGCGTCCGGCGTCACGGACCCGTCGCTGACCTACCACCTGCAAAACGCCAAAGCGCACGGCGTCACCAGGGAAGAGATCGCGGCGATCATTACCCACGCCGCGATGTACGTCGGCTGGCCGAAGTGCTGGGCGGTGTTTCGTCAGGCGAAGGAGGTCTGGAGTGGTGAGACGCCCGCGAGCTCAGCGAAGGACGCCTTTCAGAACGCCATTTTCTTTCCCATCGGGGAACCGAACGACGCCTACGCGCAGTATTTCGTCGGGCAGAGCTACCTCGCGCCGCTGTCCGCGGAGCAGGTGCCGATCTTCAACGTCACGTTTGAGCCGGGCTGCCGCAACAACTGGCACATCCATCACGCGGCAAGCGGCGGCGGACAGATGCTGATCTGCGTCGGCGGGCGCGGCTGGTATCAGGAGTGGGGCAAGGAGGCGCGCGAGCTGCGCCCCGGCGACGTGGTGAACATCCCCGCAAACGTCAAGCACTGGCACGGAGCCGCTCGGGATTCGTGGTTCTCCCACCTCGCCGTCGAGGTCAAGGGCGAGGGCGCAAGCACAGAATGGTGCGAAGCCGTTTCCGGGGAAGAATACGGAAAGCTGAGCGTGGGATGATGAAAAGCGGAAATGTGTCATGCGGTATCCTTGCCGCGCTGATGCTGCTTGTGTTGAGCGCCTGCGGCAGCGCAACCGCAGAAAGCGCGGAGCAGGCGCGGCAGCCGGAGACAGGCGCCGCGCCGGTCGCCATGCAGATGACCGCCGCCGCACGGCAGTCCTTCCCGGACGTTTCTGAGGATGCGTGGTACGCGGATGCGGTGCGCTTTGTGACGGAGCGCGGCTTGATGGACCCGGTGCCGAACGGCAATTTTGAGCCCGACGCCGAGACGGCGCGGGAGATCATCGCCGAGAGCCTTTGGCGGGCAAACGGGCGCAAGGCCGCATCTGCGGAGGCGGCGTTTTCCGATATGCCCGCTGCCAACAAAGCCGCCGTCGACTGGGCGGTCGAGGCGGGCGTGGTCGGCGGCATGGGCAATGGCAGGTTCGGCAGCGGGCTTCCCGTGAGCCGTCAGGACTTTGCCGTGATGCTCTGGCGCGCGGCAGCTAAGCCCTCGGCCTCCGGCAGCGTGAGCTTCGGCGACGCCGCCTCGATTGCGGATTATGCAAAGGAAGCTGTCGTTTGGGCGGAGGAGCAGGGCGTCATCAACGGCATCGGCGGCAATTTTGAGCCGCGCAGCAGCGTGACGCGCGCACAGGTGGCCGCGATTTTACAGCGGTATCTGACAAAACAGGCGACTGCGGTATCAAGCAGCGGGGACGGTCCCGTCGTCTATTTTACCTCTGACATCTCTTCGGCGGGATTACTTGCCGTCTATGAAAAGCTGGGCTGGGACCCCGGCGGCAAGGTGGCGGTCAAGGTCTCCACCGGCGAGCCGCCCGCCTCCAACTACCTCCGCGCCGAGCTGATCGGAGACCTCGTGCGGCGCTTGAACGGCACCATTGTCGAGTGCAACACTGCCTACGGCGGCTCCCGCAGCTCTTCCGCCATGCACAGGCAGGTCGCCGCCGACCACGGCTTTACCGCCATCGCTGACTTTGACTTGATGGACGAGGACGGCGAGGTCGAATGGCCCGTCACAGGCGGCAAACGCCTTGATCGCATCATCGTCGGCAGCCACGCCGAGAACTACTCCGACTGGCTGATCCTCTCGCACTACAAGGGACACCAGATGGCGGGCTTCGGCGGGGCCGTCAAGAACGTCGGCATCGGCGCGTCGTCCGCGAGCGGCAAGGTGCTGGTTCACACGGCGGGTACCAAGACCTCCGGCAGCATCTGGTATTCCAATCAGGACGCATGGCTGGAAGCGCTTGCCGAGATGGTGTACGGCTTCGTGGATCACGTCGGCAGGGCGCATATCGTCTACATCAACGTTATGAACCGGCTGAGCGTGGACTGCGACTGCAATGGGCATCCCGCCGAGCCGGATATCCACGACATCGGCATCCTTGCCTCCGCTGACCCGGTGGCGCTGGATCAGGCGTGCTATGACCTTGTGAGCAAGGCGGAGGGCAACGCGTCGCTGATGAACCGTATCGAGCGGCAGCACGGGCTTCACACGCTGGAGCACGCGGAGGAGATCGGCCTTGGCAGCAGAATGTATACGCTGGTCAATATCGACTGAAAAAATCTGGAAGTCACATAATGAGCGCTTATCACGTTGACTTCGCGGTAGTAGTTGTGATGATAATCAGCGGCAAACGCCTATGATTTCGGGGATTTCAAATCGCGATTTAGCGAGATTGACATATCCCCACTATCAGATGACAGGAAGCCCTTATGCGGGAATGGCGGATCACTTCTTCAACAACTGCATTGCCGCAAATCTCCTGCATCTGTCCACGGAGAGCGGCACGGATGAGCTGATGATCGTTCGGGCGCTGATCGCGCAGCTGCTCTCGTTCTTTGCCGTTTTGGCGGCGCGAAAGCTCCATGCGCGGAAAAAGGCGAGCCCCGGGCAGATGCGATTTCCGATTTTCCGCATTCATTTTCCCGGTTGACCGGCCGTGATCGACAACTTCCTCTTGTCAATTTGCAAAAAGTGTTTTACAACTATAAGCGGATGACGCCCGGCTTGCATATTCAAAACACCGTGCTATAATGAAAAGCCAAACGAACATCGACTGCAACTGCGCGGCGCATTCCCTTAAAAAAGGCGGTATCTCCATGAAAATGTCGGTAGAGCTTTTTGACAACATCATCAACACGTCGCAGGACTGCGTTTTCTGGAAGGACAAGGACCGCCGGTTCCTCGGCGTCAATCAGGCGTTCCTTGACTTCTACGGCTTTGAATCGGCCAATGTCCTGGTCGGGAAGACCGACGAGGACATGGGCTGGCACAGCGACCCGGAGCCGTATAAGCAGGACGAGCTGCGCGTCTTATCCGGCGAATCCACATACAAGGTCCCGGGAAAGTGCGTGATCCGCGGCGAGGAGCGGGACATCATCGCATCCAAGCGGCCGCTTTACGAGGGGGATAGGATCGTCGGTCTCGTCGGCAGCTTTGTCGACGTCACGGACGTCCTCAGACGGAAGAACCGTCTGGACGGCCTGCAGGTGGTCTATACAATTGACAAGCTCCGCCGGTTCCCGTACTTCGACAGGCTCCTCGACGAGACGGGGCTTGACGAGGTGCTCGATCCCCTGACCGGGATCGTCTCGCGCGTCTACGCCATGGACTTTGTCCATTCGCTCATTTCCTGCGCCGTGCCGTTCACCTTTACGATCGTCGACCTGGATAACTTCAAGTTCATCAACGATTCGTTCGGACACAGCGGGGGCGACGTTGTGCTGAAAACCGTGACGAAGGGTCTGGCGGAATTTCTGGGTGAAAACGGCATCGTTGGGCGCTTCGGCGGCGACGAGCTGCTGATGATTGACCTTTGCCATGTGGACGACGCGTCGAAGCAGAGCTTCTTTACGGAGCTGTACGAGGGGCACGCCGCGCTGAGAAAGCGCATCTGTCTGGAAACGGGAAACACGTTTGTCACCGGCACGTCCGGGTGCGCGTCCTTCCCGAAGGACGCGGACAACTTTGCGGAGCTGTTCGGACTGATCGACAAAGCGCTCTACCTTGGGAAGAGCAGGGGACGCAACTGCTATGTCATTTACCGCGAGGACGAGCACCGCGACCTTGAGATCAAAAAGCTGGTCAAGCACAACATCTGCAGCGATATGATCAACCTGCGAAAGCTGTTCGACCGCGGCGATACGCTGCGGGAAAGACTGAAATCGACGATTTCCTATTTGACGGACAGCCTGCAGATCGCGGACCTGTATTTCGTGAACGGGGACGACAGGATGAAGGCGGTGCTGGACGAAGCGCTCGACGTCGACGTGTCGGGGATCCGCAAGCTGACGCAGGAGGCGATCTATGCCGCAAGCAGCATTTCCGACATGGAAAAGGACTGCCCGCTTTTGTATGCGGCGCTCAAGGCGCGCGGCATCGAATCCGTCATGGTTGTCCGCGTCGGGAACGACGCCGTTACAGACGGCTATCTGGTTTGCGGCGTGCAGCGCCGGTTCCGCATCTGGCAGGAAAACGAGTGCGCGATCATGTGCTTCCTTTCGACACTTGTGTCCGGGCATTTGGGGATTGCCGCAGAAAATCAAAGCTGAACTTCACCTCAAAAGCAGAAAACGCCGCAAGGCGTTTTCTGCTTTTGGCGGCGCCGCGCCGCTCCGCAGGAGCAGAAATCACGCCGGAAACGATTGAAATGACCGGGCGTATATGCTATTATGACGCAAACGCGGTTTTTCCATCGGATCCATTCGCAGGATCGGCCCGAGCATGGCGATCGCAGAAAACAGAAGGAAAAGGAGCCTGAACATGGGACTTTTTGATGTTCTCTCCTCCGGCAGCGTCAGCGTCCCCGGTTACAAGACGATCGGCAACGAGCGCGGTTTTGACAACGAGCAGCTGCTTGCGCTGCTCTCCGGCGTGGAGACGCCCTTCGGCGAACCGAAGATGGGCTGGATCAGGGCGTTCGGCAAGGAGCGGCAGGTCATCGTCTACAACCGCACGGACGTGGTCAATTACACCTACGTCGACGCGCAGCGCGGCAAGATCGTGATCGGCACCGCGCCCAAGCCCGGCGAGATGGGCGGCTCGCAGCAGGCGGAGGAAGAGGAGTATGTGGACGAGGACGAGTGCGCGAACGTCGACGCCGTGGATGCGCTGGCGGAAGTGATCGAACGCCTGCAGGACGGGGACGACGCCTCCTCCTTCAAGGTCGAGGACGTTGCGGTCGAAGACGAGGACGAGCCGATCTGCTTCTATATGGAGGAGCCGACGGCCCTGTCGCTGAAAAAGCGGTTCAGCATCTACGACGAGAACGATGCGGAAGCCTATTCCATCGAAAGCAACGCCGTGCGCTCCGACTATCGGATCGTCGGCAGGGACGGGCGGCTCGTCATGGAGGTCAGGCAGAAACTCGGCATCGTGCCGGAATACCTGCTGCTGGAGGACGATGAGGAGATCGGACGCTTCAAGAGAAAGGTGTCCATCATCGATGTGGAGTTCAACGGCACGCTCCGCGGCCGGACGCTGAAGATCGAGGCAAGCCTGTCCGGCATGGATTTTACCATGGACCTTGACGACGAGCGCATCGGCAGCGTCGGAACAAGCGAGATAAGCCGGAAATTCGGCGGCGGCGGTGTGGTCTCGGGCTATGCCATTGAGGTCTACGACGCCGAGATGGCCGACGAGGTCGTTTCGATCGCCGCGCTCTGCGCCGTGCTCATTCAGGCGGCGTATCAGGAGCAGCAAAACAATAATCGTAATCATTGAATGAAGCGCCGCGCCCCGCCGGGCGGCCGCGGCGCGGGAGGAAGACATGGACAAGCCCATGACGGCGCGCGCCGTCCAATGCCCGAACTGCGGCGCGCCGCTGCGCTTTGACGCCGGGACGGGAACGCTCCGCTGCGAGCATTGCGGCGCGGCGCTCGACCCCGAAGCGCTCGACGGGCGCTCGGCGCTCGAAAACCCGGCGCCCAGGGGCGGCGCGGACGCTCCCGCCGCGTTCGAGTGCTCGTCCTGCGGCGCGCAGATGGTCACAAGCGGCGTCACGGCGTCGCTGCATTGTCCGTGGTGCGGCAGCAACACCGTCGTCCCCGCGCAGTTTTCCGGCGAGCTGCGCCCCGACTGGATCATCCCGTTCCGGACGACGCGCGACCAGGCGCTGGAGGCGTATCGCGCATACTACCGCGGCAGCCTCTTCAAACGCTTCATGCAGCCGCGCGCGTTCCGGCGCTGCAACGAGGTGGAGGATCTGCAGGGCGTCTACGTCCCGTTCCGCCTCTACGACGGCGCGGCGACCGTGGACGCGGTCTACGACACCTACGACGTGGAGCGGCGCGGGCCGCTGCGCGAAACGCGCGCCGTCTACCGCGAGGAGATACGCGGCGCGATCCGCTTTGAAAAGGTGCCCGCCGACGCCTCGCGCCGCATGAGCGACGATCTGATGGACAGCATCGAGCCCTACGACCTTGCCGAGCTGACGCCGTTTTCGCTCTCGTACCTGCCGGGGCTGCTCGCGGAGCGGTACGACGTGGGCGCGAAGGAGGACGAGCAGCGCGCCGCGGAGCGCGTGAAAAAGACCGCGGCGGCGCGCGTCGCAAAGGTCATTCGGCACGAGACCCTCGGTGAGACGCGGCAGGCGCAGGTCAAGCTCCGCACGGACCGCGTGCAGTACGCGCTGCTTCCCGTGTGGCTGCTGACGGCGCGGTGGAAGGACGGCAAACGCACCTTTGCCATGAACGGACAGACAGGAAGATTCACCGGCGAGCTGCCCATGAGCATCCCAAAGACGCTCGCGCTGATGGCGCTTGCCTATGCGCTGCCCGTCGTGCTGCTCTCGCTGATCCGGCGCAGCCTGTGGGCGCTCGGCGCGCTCATCGGAGTGTTCACGGCGTTCGCGGCGTGGGCGCAGATCTTTTGGACGATGCAGGTCAAGCCCGTCCACACGGCGTGGGACGCCGCGGCGTATATGGGCGGCAAGGTCGACGTCAAGCGCCGTACGGAGCGCTTTTTGAAGCGCGAGCGCGCACGGCGGGGAAATCAAAAGGATTCCGGCCGTACAACGGCAGGAGCGCAAAAGTGAGCGGTATTTTCAAAAAAGCACGCTTAAGCGTGCTTTTTTGGCGATATCGCGGCTCTGCGCGCCGCTCCATTCGATCAAATACATCGAGAGGAGACTCCCATCCCCTCTCAAGCTCACCCCACAAAATACACGGGTCCCCTCCCGGCCATCGCAACAAAACATGACATGATTCGGACAAAAATGTATGCTTTGGTTGGTGGACAGATATCCCCCATGCTTCTATGATGTAAAAAACAGTTGCAAAGGTGGGTTATTTATGAGAAAGTATTACTTGGACAACATCCGATGGATCACGGTGGTGCTTGTGGTCATCTATCACGTAATCTATATGTACAATGCGGAGGGCATCCTCGGGGTGCTCGGCAAGATCACCGATCTCGATGTGCAGTACTATGACGCGTATCAGTATCTGGTGTATCCGTGGTTCATGTTCCTCTTGTTCATCGTATCCGGGATCTGTTCCAGATCGTATCTGGAGCGCCATACGGACCGGGAATTCATCAAAAGCCGGACGACGAAGCTCCTCGTCCCTTCGACGATCGGCGTGCTTGTGTTTCAGTTCATGCAGGGCTATCTCAACCTGAGACTGGGCAATGCGTATGCAACGATGCAGGGTGTTCCCGCGCCCGTTGTCGGGCTCATCATACTGGCGAGCGGCATCGGCGTTTTGTGGTATATCCAGGTGCTCTGGGTGTTTTCGCTCCTTCTGCTCCCGCTGCGGAAGCTGGAAAAGGACAGGCTGTGGACGGCGGGCGCGCGCACGGGTCTCCCGGCGCTGCTGCTGATGACCGCGGCGGTGTGGGGCGCGGCGCAGGTCGGCAATACGCCCGTTGTCTGCGTGTACCGCTTTGGCTACTACGCGCTTGCGTTCCTGCTGGGATACTTTGTCTTCTCGCACGACGAGGTGATCGAGGTCCTGAAGCGGTGGTTTGTCCCGCTGCTTGCCGCGGCGGTCGTCCTGGGTGCCGCGTTCTGCGCAGCAAACTTCGGTAAGGTTTACGCGGACGCCCCGGTCAACAGGACGCCGCTGTTTACCTCCTACGGCTGGTTTGCGTCTCTCGCGTTTCTGGGCGGCGCGGCGAAGTATCTGGATCGCACGAATCCGTTTGCGGCATGGATGGGCGCGCACAGCTGGGGGCTCTATGTGTTCCACTATCTCGGAATATCGGCTGTTGCGGTGTTTATCGGGGCGCGGCATATTCTTCCGGCGGCGTTCGTCTATGCGCTCAGCCTGATCACGGCGTTCGCGCTGTCGTTTGCGCTCTATGAGATCATCTCAAGGATACCGTTCTTCCGATGGGCGGTGCTGGGAATCAGGAAAGAGAGGTCCGTCAATGTTTCATAACAATCTGGTGAGCCTAAGAAAACTGAAAAACATGACACAGGAGGGCATCGCCGAAAAAGTCGGCGTATCGAGGCAGGCCGTCGCAAAGTGGGAAGCCGGAGAAACGGTGCCGGATCTGGACAAGTGCAAAATCCTTGCCGAGCTTTTTGGGGTCTCGCTGGACGACCTTGCCAATTACGAGCCGGATGAGAACATGGGGTTCAATCTGCCCCCCAAAGGAAAATACCTGTTCGGAATGGTGACGGTCGGTGACAAGGGGCAGATCGTGATCCCGGCAAAGGCAAGGAAGCTCTTCGATATTTCCGCGGGCGATCAGCTGGTCATTTTGGGAGACGAGGGACAGGGGCTGGCCGTCCTGAAAACCGATCGGTTTCTGGCCTTTGCCGACGCGATCAGAAACGGAACGCTTGAACAGCAGTAACCGGAGAACCGCGCATACCCGAAACCAATAAGGAGCTCAAACCCGAGCGCCATTATCAAAAACAAAAGCACGCGCAAGCGTGCTTTTGTTTTTGGAGGCGTCGCGGCGCGTTGCGCCGCTCCGATGGATCAAAAATACCGAGAGGGGATACCTATCCCCCTCCCGGACCCGCCCCACAAAAACTTGCGGCGTTTTTCCCGTTCACCCGGATTTGAACTGGCAATTTGGGACGAGATCACATCGCCCAAATGATTGAAACGCTTGCGCGGTTATGTTACAATTCCTTGTGCAGAAAAAAGCGCGAGGAAAGACTTGCTAAAAGGATGTGCGAAGTGAAAAGGATTGGAATGGTCATAGCGGTTGAAATTCGATCTGTCTTGAGCAAGTATGCCGACAGACTCAAGGAAGAAAACGTTCCGGGATTCCGGGTGTACTCCGTCGAGCTTGATGACAAGACGCTGTATATCACACGGTCTGGCGCGGGAGAGATACGCGCCGCAGCAGCAGTTCAAATGTTGATTAGCGTGTTTCATGTAGAGTTGATCGTGAATTACGGCGTGGTCGGGGCCCTGACCGAACGGCTGGAGGTTATCAATACCTGCGTGGTGGAAAAAGCTGTCCACTATGATTTCGATACTTCCGCGGCGGATGCCTGTGAGGTGGGCAGGTATCTGGAATACAAGGACATTTATCTGCGCGCCACGGCAGAATATGTCAAACTCGCAACCGAGTATGATGCTGCTATATTTCCTGTAACGTGCGCCTCCGGCGACAAGTTTATTGCGGCGAAAAGCGAAAAAGAAGCCCTGAGCAAAGCGTTTAAAGCTGACATATGCGATATGGAAAGCGCTGCGATCATACTGGTGTGCGATTTGAACCAAGTTCCGAATCTGATTGTTAAAACGGTTTCGGACAGCATAAAGGGCGGAACCGCAGAGTTCCGCAGCTGTTTTGCCAAGGCGGCAGACACCTGTCTTGCCATTGTGGATCGCATAATCAAGACGCTTTAGTGCCTGTTTGCGGCATTACGTAAGGAGCTCAAAACTGGGCGGCATCGCGATCAAATTCATCACCCCATAAAACCCGCGGCTTTCCCCGTTCACCCGGATTTGAACCGGGAGGATGCGCTTGCGCATACCTGCGGGGCGGACAAAAACGCGCAGGAAAAGACAGGACTTTTCCCGCGCGGTCTGCTAGACTGCGTTCATCAAGGAGGAGATGTCCGTATGGAGTGGCTGACGTGCGTTCGGACGGCGATCGACTACATGGAGGCGCATCTGCAGGACGATATCAGTGCGCAGGATATCGCGGAGCAGGTGTTTGTCTCCCCGTTCTTCCTGCAAAGAGGCTTTTCGCTGACGACGGGCTGCGGACTCGGGGAATATCTCCGTTCCCGGCGGCTCTATCAGGCGGCGCTCGATCTGCGGGAGACGGACGATAAGGTGATCGACGTCGCCCTGCGGTACTGCTACGAAACGCCGGAGAGCTTTGCGAAAGCGTTCTCGCGTTTCCACGGTGCAACGCCGTCGCAGGTGCGCGCGGGACAAGCCGCGATCCGAATGTTTCTTCCCTTGAAAATCAACATTACGGTTCAAGGAGGCAATCAGATGGATTACAAAGTGACGCCCATGTTCCCGTTCAGGGTGATCGGGTTTCAGAAGGAGTTCACCGAAGAGAACGCTTACGCGGAGATTCCGAAGTTCTGGGACGAGATCTGCGAAAAGTACGCCGCGAACGTCTATGCCGGGAATCCTCCGGCGAACCCCTGCGAGCAGGCAATCATAGACAACTGCATCGGCGAGTACGGCGTCTGTATCGACGATGTGGGCGGCGGCAGATTCCGCTATCTGATCGCGGGAAAGTACACCGGTGGCGATGTGCCGGCGGGTATGGTGCTCTATGAGTTTCCGCGCGGCGACTGGGCTGTGTTCGACTGCGTCGGCCCGATCCCGGAGGCGCTGCAAAGCCTGAATACGCAAATCTTCAGGGAATGGCTCCCGGGCAATCCGAACTACGAGCTTTCCGGCAGCGCCAGCGTCGAGTGGTACGACTGTGTGAACGGAGAGAAGACCGATCCGGATTATCACAGCGCAATCTGGCTCCCGGTGAAGAAAAAGTGAAACGCGGCATCAATAGTGGGTGCCATCACCAAACAACAAAAGCACGCGAGAGCGTGCTTTTGCTCTTGGTGAGAAGCATATCCTCACGATACAGGGTCGGAAGCGAGAATGCCGTAGATGTAATAATCGCACCATGTACTGACCATCTTTCCCTGCCGGATGAGTCCTTCCTTTGTATAGCCGCATTTTTCCAATATTCTCTGGGACGGAAGATTGCGAACGTCCACCTCCGCCCACAGCCTTTGCAGCTCCGTGTGCGCAAAGCAGAAACGCGTCATCGCCGACAGTGCCTCCGTCCCATAGCCCTTCCCGTGGCGGCTCGGCGCGATCCGTATGGCGACCGACGCCATGCGGTCGTTTTCGATCAGATACACCCAAAGGTCGCCGATCACCTTGCCGGACGCCGTTTCTTCGATCCCGAGATGAAAGCTCTTTGTCGGCTTTTCCGGCTTTTCAAAGAGCAGCGCCGGATTCATGTCCGCTTTTCCGGGGCCTTTTCCCCAGTAGGTATAGACCGATTTGTCCGACGTCCATTCCCGCAGGGCGGGAACGTCCGAAGCGCGCAAGGGACGCAGCCGCAGGTGCGGCGTATCGATCACGGGTTTTGATGCAATATAATCGGCAAGCGCCATTCAAAGCCCTCCTTAAAAACATCTCATCAAAATCTCATCGAGCGTTCGATATGTCCATTGTACAACGTGTTTTGAACACTTCAACCCCTTCCGCTGTGATAAATGATTGAAATGCTTCGGCGACTGTGTTACAATCCGATTTGGCTCGGCGCGAATGGCAGACCGCCGGTCCCGGAACCGCGGCGGGGCGAAAAAGGACGCCTCCGGGCGGGAGGGCCGGGCGCAGCACAATACAGACAGGGAGGGCATACCGATGAAAAGCAATCGTCACTTGGGCAGGCTCGTACCGCTGCTTGCGGCGCTTCTGCTCAGCGGGTGCGGCAGCGGCGGCGGGAAAATCGAAAAGGCAGATCCCGCGGACTGCATCATCCCGGCAGACGGCGGCACCGTCAAACAGGTCACGGACCTGAGCGTGGGAGAGATCGTTACCTTCGGCGCCTACGAGCAGGACGTCGACCCGTCAACCGGCGCGGAGAAGATCGAGTGGATCGTGCTGGACGTGGAGGAGCACAGGGCGCTCCTACTCAGCCGCCACGTGCTGGACACGGTGCCCTTCAACGAAACGAAGAAAAGAGTCCCCTGGAAGAGCTGCACGCTGCGCAAATGGCTGAACAAGGAGTTTTATGAAAAAGCCTTTTCCACGTCGGAGCGGACCCTGATCGCGGAGACGGAGCTGAAAAACGACGACTTTATTTACCTTTTCAATCCCGTCAACACCGATACGACGGACAAGATCTTCCCGCTGAGCTTTGCGGAGCTGAACGCGTACAGCGGCGTGGAAGGGGAACGGTATGCGGAGGCGACGCCTTATGCGCAAAGTCGGGCAACGCCTTATGCGCAAAGCGAAAAACTGAAAGGGATAGAAAGCCTTTCGGTGGACGAGAGATACTTCGATGGGAATCTGAAAGAGAAAAACGTCAGCAGGGACGTGATCGGGCGTACGCTTGCGTGTTATTGGGCGCGCAGCAACGCCGACGGCTGGAAAACGGCGGACCGTACGTGGATCGTCGGCGATGCCGGCGGTGGAACAAGCGTCTACCTGCTTAACGTCGGCGTGCGTCCCGCCCTGTACGTGAGCTGGTGACGCGCGAGAGCGCGCATACGGGAATAAGGGCTCAAAACTGAGGGTCATCTTCAAAGGCAGAAGCACGCGGGAGCGTGCTTTTGCTTTTGGAGGCATCGCGCGGCAGCGGGAATCACGCCAAACAAAGATGTACAAAATACGCCGGAAACGGCAGAATCTTTTGGGCAAAAGCATCGTTGACTTTTTCCGATAAAAGTGTTAAGTTTTAAAGAGCTAAAGCGTCATGGCGCTGTTGCGCGATGCGAGGAAGGAAACATGACGATGGATCTGCAGCAGGCAAGAGACGAGATACGCGCCGTGGACGAGGAGATGGCAAAGCTGTTTCTCCGCCGCATGGCTGCGGCGGGCGAGATCGCGGCGTATAAGAAGGAGCGCGGCCTGCCCGTGTTTGACGCGGCGCAGGAGGAGCGGGTGCTGCAAAGGTGCTCCGATTTCATCGACGACAACGTGCTGCGCTCGTACTATGTGGAGTTCCTGCGCCACACGATGGACGTGTCCAAGCAGTACCAGCACCGCCTGATGGACGGGCTGCGCGTGGCATACAGCGGCGTGGAGGGCGCGTTTGCGCACATCGCCGTGCGGCGCATCTTCCCCGACGCCCGCGCGGTGCCCCACAGCTCGTTCAAGGACGCCTACAACGCCGTGGTGGACGGCACGTGCGACGTCGCGGTGCTGCCCATTGAAAACAGCTACGCGGGGGAGGTTGGGCAGGCCGTGGATCTGATGTTCCGCGGCAGCCTCTACGTCAGCGGCGTATACAGCCTCCACATCACGCAGAACCTGCTCGGTACGCGGGACGCGTCGCTCGACGATGTGCGCACGGTCATCAGCCATCCGCAGGCGCTGCTGCAATGCGAGGGATACATCAGTGCGCACGGCTTCGAGGCTTACGCGGCGGGCAACACCGCCGCCGCCGCGCAGACGGTGGCGGAAAAGGGAGACCGGAGCCTTGCCGCCATCGCGAGCGCCGACGCCGCGGAGCTTTACGGGCTCAGGATACTCGACCACGACGTGAACGAGAGCCGCGCGAACACCACGCGCTTCGCGGTCTTTACCCGCGCGAAGGACGATCCCCACGCCGGACGCGAGGGCGGCGCGTTCCTGCTGCTCTTCACGGTCAACGACGAGGTGGGCGGCCTCGCGAGGGCGCTTGACATCATCGCGGAGCACCGTTTCAATATGCGCGTGCTGCGTTCGCGCCCGATGAAGAACCTGCCGTGGCACTATTACTTCTATGCCGAGGTGGAGGGCGACGAATTCTCGCAGCGCGGGCAGGATATGCTCAAAGCGCTGCGCGGCGTCTGCTCCGTTCTCAAGGTCGCGGGCCACTACACCGCCGCGGAAAACGCGAAGCAGGGCGGCGAAACGATCTGACGATCCGCCCGAAGCAAACCGAAAGGAGTGTCGAGACGGTCTGTTCGACCGGAAGAACATGGAATGGAACGGCAAGAATAAGGTCTTGATCGTCGGCCTTGGGCTGATCGGCGGCAGCTACGCCAGAGCGCTCAAGCGCCTCGGCTACACGGTCACGGCACTGAGCCGGCGGCAGGAGACCATCGACTACGCGCTGCGCGAGGGCATCATCGACGCCGGCAGCGCCGCGGTGGACGAAAAGCTCGTGGGCGAGGCGGACACGGTGGTCTTCGCGCTCTATCCGGGCGTTTTCAAGGATTGGGTCCGCGCGCACCAGTCGCTGCTCAAGCCCGGCGCGATGCTCACGGACGTGACGGGCGTGAAGAGCTGCATCGTCTACGACATTCAGGAGATGCTGCGGCCCGACGTCGAGTTCATCGCGGCGCACCCGATGGCGGGGCGCGAGGTCTACGGCGTGGAGAACAGCGACGAGCGCATCTTCCGCGAGGCGAACTTCATCGTGACCCCCACCGCGCGCAACACGCCCGAGGCGGTCGAGTGGTGCAAAAGCCTCGGCAGGCTGCTGGGCTTTCGCAAGGTGTCCGTCCTCTCGCCCGAAGAGCACGACGAGATGATAAGCTTTGTGAGCCAGCTCACCCACTGCATCGCCGTGGCGCTGATGACATGCAGCGACAACCGGCACCTCGCTGACTACACGGGTGATTCGTTCCGCGACCTCACACGCATCGCGCGCATCAACGACGCCATGTGGAGCGAGCTGTTTCTGCTCAACAGGGAACCTCTGCTGCGGCAGATGGATCTTTTCCTCAGGGAGTTCTCCGAGCTGCGCGGCCTGCTCGCGGCGGAGGACGCGGAGGGGCTGCGCGGCAAGATGCGCCTGAGTACCGAACGCCGCGCAAATTTCGACAAATAACGCCACAGGAAAACACCGCAGGATACTGCTGTAAAAAGAAAGGAAGATTATTCAGATGAAGAAGCTCATTGCATGCGCTTTGGCGCTGGTCATGGTTTTGGCCATGGCCGCCTGCTCCGGTTCCGGCTCCGGAACCGGAACGACCGCTCCCGCAGACACCGTCACCACCCCCGCTTCCGCCGCCGCGCCCGCTGTCTCCCCCGCCGCCGCGGCATCCGCGGCTCCGCAGACCGACTACCCGAAGAAGGCGATCACCATGATCGTCCCCTACGGCGCCGGCGGCACGACCGATCTGGTCGGCCGTCAGCTCGCCATCGCGCTGGAAAAGCAGCTCGGTCAGTCCATCGTTGTTGAGAACATGGCGGGCGCCTCCGGCTCGATCGGCGCGCAGGCGGCGCTCGACGCCGATCCCGACGGTTACACCGTCCTCTTCACGGCGGACAGCCTCGGCACGCAGCGCGTCATGGGCATCAGCGAGATGAGCTATGCCGATTTCGCGCCGATCGCCGCCGTGGCGAACGACCCCAAGGTCATCGTCGTCGCCAAGGACTGCCCCTACGGCACCATCCAGGAGCTCCTGGACGGCATCAAGGCAAATCCCAACAAGATCCAGATGAGCTATACCGGCCCCGGAGGCTCCGGCCACGTGCAGGCGCTTATCATGAACCAGTTCGGCTATGAGCCCGCGCTGACCGCCTACTCCAGCGGTTCCGACTGCCTCACCGCCGTCCTCGGCAATCAGGTGCTGTTCACGAACTCCAACTATTCCACCGTCGTAAGCTACATCAAGAGCGGCGATCTCAAGGCGCTCGCCGTCTGCTCCACGCAGCCGATCGCCGACCTGCCCGACGTGCCGACGCTGGCCTCCGTCATTCCCGGCAGCGACGCGCTGATGGACATCCCCTACACGCCGCTGAGCCTGCTGGTCGACAAGGACGTCCCCGCCGACGTGCAGGCGGTGCTCAGCGCCGCCACGCAGGCCGCCGTCCAGGACGCCGACTTCAACAAGTGGATGGAGGAGAACTGCGTCGACAAGCTGTACGAGAAGTACACCACGGTCGAGCAGATGAAGGCTTTCTATGACCAGTGGGAATCCACGGTTTCGTGGCTGCTGTACGACGCGGGCGCGACGAAGTTCAGCCCCGAGGAATTCAACATCCCCAAGCCGTAAAAAGCCAAAGAATCATGCTCGAAAGCCGGAAAACGGCAGGCGGAGCCGCAACGGGCCGCCTGCCGCTTTGCGGTACGAAAGGACATGCCTATGGAAAACCGCAAAAAAAAGACGCTGCTGCGCAACGGGAGCTTTCAGGAGTCACTTGTGGTCGGCATTTGCTCGATTGGGCTGCTGATCTATTCGCTGTACCACCACTATTTTGACCGGAACACCTCGGAGTGGAAAATGTCTCCGTATCTGTTCCCGACGCTGATCTCCGTCTTCGGATTCCTGCTGGCGATCTCACTGCTGGCGGACGCGCTGCACGAGCTCCGCGATACGCGGGAGGCGGAAACGGACGCGAAGGCGAAGAACCTCCCGGGCGTGCTGGTGCTTGTCGGCGCCTCCGTCCTGTACGACATCCTTCTGCCGGTCATCCACTTTATCCCGGCGACCGTTCTGTATCTGCTGGGGCTGTTTTTGTACCTGGGCGAGCGGAAATGGTGGAAGCTGGCGCTGCTGTCCGTGCTCACCACGCTCGTCGTCTACGCGCTGTTCGGCCTCGGACTGCACGTGCGGCTGCCGTAAGCGGGGAGGCGCGAGAGTATGGATGCGATTTTGCACAGCCTGACCTATTTTCTGGACGTACGGTTCGTCCTCCTCTGCGGGCTCGGAAGCGTGGCGGGCCTGTTTGTCGGCGCGATCCCCGGCCTGTCCGTTTCCATGGCGACGGCGCTTCTGGTCTCCATCACCTACACCTGGTCCGCCGGCGACGCGATGGCGACCGTGATGGGCGTTTACGTCGTGGGCGTTTTTTCCGGCGCGCTGTCCGCGATCCTGCTGAACATTCCGGGCGCTCCCTCCTCGGTGGTCACAACGCTGGACGGATACCCGCTCGCCAAGCGCGGCGAGGCGTTCCGCGCCCTGAAATACGCGACCGTCTATTCCTTCGTCGGCTCGGTGTTCGGCCTTGTGGCGCTTGCGCTGCTGGCGAAGCCCATCGCCGCCATCGCGCTCAAGTTCCAGCCGATGGACTACTTCCTGCTGGCGCTGTTCGGGCTTGCGACGGTCGGCGGCCTGACGACAAAAAGCTTTTCCAAGGGCCTTGTCAGCGCCGTGCTCGGCCTGTTTTTCGCGATGATCGGCATGGACTCCGTGCTCGGCACGCCGCGCCTGACCTTTGGCATTCGCAATCTGAACGCGGGCGTTTCAACGGTGCCGGCGCTGGTGGGGCTTTTCGGATTTGCCGAGGTCCTCAGCGTGGTCTTTGACGGGCAGATCGACATCACGACCAACAGCATCACCCGTCAGGTCGTGAAAATGAAGGAGATCCTAAAGCACTTCTGGCTCAGCCTGTACTACAGTCTGATCGGCACGCTGGTCGGCGCGCTGCCCGGTGCGGGCGGCCCGGTGGCGGCGTTCCTCGCCTATTCACAGGCGAAAAACATCGTCAAAAAGCCGTCCCGCCCGTTCGGAGAGGGCGCCGTGGAGGGGATCGTCGCGTCGGAGAGCGCGAACAACGCCTGCATCGGCGGCGCGCTGATCCCAATGCTGACGCTCGCCGTCCCCGGCGACGCCGTAACGGCGATCATCCTCTCGGTATTCTACGTCCACGGGCTCCAGCCGGGGCCGATGTTCCTGACGACAAGCGCCGAGAGCTTTTACGCGATCCTCGGCGGCGGCTTCATCGGCTGCGTGTTTCTGCTGCTGCTCGGCCTGCTGGCCGCGCCGCATCTTTCGCGGGTCATCAACGTCCCCAAGACCGTTTTGATGCCCATTGTCTCCCTTTTGTGCGTCATCGGCGCCTACGCCTGCAACAACCGTCTGTTCGACGTCGGGCTGATGTTCTTCTTCGGCCTGCTGGGATTCCTCCTGCGCCGGCGCGGTTACTCCGTCGCCCCCATGACGCTGGCGCTCGTGCTCGGCGGCATGATGGATTCCAACTTCCGCCGCGCCATCTCGCTCGCGGTCACGGAGGACAACATGCTGCTGGCGATGTTCGGCCGTCCCATTACCATGATTCTTCTGGTGCTGACGGTCGTTTCCATCATCACGAACATCCCCGCCGTCAAGCGTCTGCGGAAGGGCGAAAACGCCGCAGAAGCGAAATAAGCAAACCGCGCCCCTTTTTCGAGCTCTCCGTTCGAAAAAGGGGCGCTTTTATTTCGGAATGCCGCGGACATATAGTCCTCGACACGGCGGCGGAGTTGTGCTATACTGGCACCGCGCCGGCGAAGGCAGCGACGGCCGAAGAGGCCGGCCGCCGCACCGCGGCCTGACCGTGATGCGGTGCCTTCGCGGCGAGAAAGCGCAAATGCAGGTTAAGTGAGGGGCATATGGAAAAATTGTTTACCTTTTTGGAATCCGAGGGCGTGGACGCCGTGCTGCTCGACGGCGTGCGGGACTTCCGCGGGCGTTATCCCGCGCCGCCGGAGCTCGCGGACCGCATCCCTGACCCGGAATATCTTTTCTACGGGAAAAAGACCTGGGAGCTGGCGCTCGCGGCGCTGCTCGCGGGGAAAAATCTGCTGCTCGCAGGGCCAAAGGCCACGGGCAAAAACGTGCTGTCCGAAAACCTCGCCGCACTCTTCGGCCGGCCCATGTGGAACGTCTCCTTCCACATCAACACCGACGCCGCCTATCTTGTCGGCACCGACACCTACGACGGACACGCGGTCACGTTCCGCCCCGGCCCGATCTGGCTGTGCGCCGCGAAGGGCGGCTTCGGCGTGCTCGACGAGATCAACATGGCGAAAAACGAAGCGCTCGCCGTGCTCCACGCCGCGCTGGACTTCCGCCGCAGTCTGGACGTGCCGGGCTACGACCGGATCGACCTGCGGCCCGAAACGCGCTTTATCGCCACGATGAACTACGGCTACGCCGGGACGCGCGACCTCAACGAGGCGCTGACCTCCCGCTTCGCCGTGCTCGACATGCCCGTGATCTCGGAGGAAAACCTGCAAAAGCTGATCTCCCGCCGCTACGGCGGCATCAACGTCAGGATCCGCGACCAGCTCGCGCGGCTCTACGGCGAGCTGGAGCGCAAGGCGGAGAGCGCCGAGATATCGGACAGCGCGCTCGACCTGCGCGGCCTGCTGGACGCGATTGCCCTGATGGAGCAGGGGCTTTCCTCGGGCGACGCGCTGCGCATGTGCGTGGTCAACAAGTCCTTCGACGCGTACGAGCGCGGGCTGATCCACGACGTCATCGCCGCGCGCATCCCGGAGGATCTGAAAAAAAGCGACGTGTTTGACGCATGATAAAAAAGCAGTATTCCGGCAGCGCCCGCCGCGCGCGCAACATCATCTGGAACGCCGCCGGGCGCTACGACTTCGAGCCGCCGTTTCTGGCGTTCTTCCCCAACGGCACGGGCGACAACTACTTCAACATGGTGATCGGCCTCGCGGAAAAGTGGCTCGGTCTTTCGCGCATTTGGGACTTCTTCGCGCTCTACGAGGGCGATCGGCGCGCGGATGAGTTCGACGAATTCCTCTGGCTGGGGCTTGAGAACTGCGTATACGAAAAGGAGCTCGCCGAGCGCCCCATCCTCGCGCAGCTCCGCCGTGAGCGGGCAGAGGATTTCTACCGGACGCAGGGGATGCTCTCACGCCAGCAGATGGAGCTTCAGAGCATGCCGGTCTATACGCAGCAGGAGGCGCGCTGGGCGGAGGTGTCCGGACGGCGCGCACCGCCGCTCTCGCCGCGCGAGAGGCGCATGGCGGACGCGCTCCGCTTCTCCGGCACGCTCGACGCCGACGGCGTGCTGAACGCCATGGCGGCGTTCCTGCGCGACTTCTTCCGCTTCACGCCGGACGGCGGGCAGCACACGCGGCCCGGCGGAGGCGCGCTGGCGCGGTTCCTGCTCCGCCATGAGCACAGACGACGCGATCAGCTGATCGTGCGCACCGGCACCGGCGAGGGAGATCATCCGCGCGCGGTGTCGCTGCGGCACACGGGGCTGGGCCGCCACGTCGGGCCCACCGAGGAGGACGCCGCCTACATCCGCGCGGTGTTCGGGCGGAGCCTTTTGACGGACGGCGAGCTGCGCATCCTCGAAAGCGAGCTGTGCGTCGGCGCGGACGAGGGCTGCCGCCTGTGGATCGCCGCGGGCGGCGCGGAGGCGTCCGCCGATGGCGCCGCCGCCGACGCGTGCCGGAGCGCGGCGCTGCAAAAGGCGCGCAACGAGGCGTTTTTGCATGAGCACGCGGCGATGGTGCGCGGCAGCGTCCGCCAGCTCTCCACGCGCGTCGACACGATCTTCTCGTCCTACCTCCGGCACCTGCCGGAGCCGGGGCGCGCCGGCCGCATCCGTCCCGAGGCGGCGTACCGACTGCCGGTTCTGGGCGACGCGCGCGTGTTCCTCAGGGACGGCGAGGAAACGGAGCCGGAGATCTGCGTCGATCTGCTGCTCGACGCGTCGCAGTCGCGCATGAACTCGCAGGAGATCCTCGCCTCCGAGGCGTACATCATCGCGAAGAGCCTGGAAAAGGCGCGCATCCCCGTGCGGGTCTGCGCGTTCCGGAGCCTCAGGAGCCACACGGTGCTGGAGGTGCTCAAGCCCTGGGACGACGGCGGCTGCGAGGGCGTCCTCCGCTACTTCGCCGGCGGCTGGAACCGCGACGCGCTCGCGATCGCGGCGGTCGGGCGGCTGGACGGCGATGCGATCCTGCGCGGCAAACAGCGCATCCTGCTCGTGCTGACCGACGCGAATCCCAACGACTCGACCCCGCTCGCCGCGGCGGGCACGCTGCTGCGGCGCGAGTACGAGGGCGCGGCGGCGGTCAGGGCGGCGGAGAATACCGTGCGCGCGCTGCGCGGCGGCGGAATGCGCGTGGGCGCGGTGTTCCACGGCAACACGTCGCATCTGGAAAACGCGCACCAGATCTACGGCCACGCCTACGTCCGCATCCGCAAGGCGTCCCAGCTCGCGCAGGGCGTGAGCGACCTGCTGCTGATGCTGCTGCGGGAGACGCGAACCGATTGAACAGCGAAGGAGGAGCGGCGTGCCGCTCCTCCTCTCATTTCGCCCGTCAGGGATAGTATTTTTCCTCGGGTCTTTTGCGCAGCGCCGCGTCGGTCATCAGATCGTCCGCGATCTCCGCGACGATGCCGTTTTTTCGCAGGATGTCCCGCGCCCTCTCCTCGTCCGCCGCGATCACGCTGACCCAGTAGATCTCGCGGTCGATCTTGCCCTTTGCGCCGAAGTCGCGCGGGTCGAGCTTCGCGCCGCAGCCGCCCGCCAGAACCACGTCCTGCAAATAGTGTCCCGACCGGACGCCGCGAAGCCCCGCCTCCTTGAGCGCTGACTTGATTCGAAGCCACGTTTCCCTGTCGCGCTTTTTGAAGATATCGATATGCTTTTCAAACATTTTGCTCATCCTTTCCGCAAGGGCACGACGGCCCGCTGACAGTATAGCGCGTTCCGCGCGCGCGGTCAAGGCGTCCGGCGCTCGGCCCCGGCGAACGGCGGGCGGTGCGGAAGGGCGAAAAAAGCCGTCAAATGTCGAAAAACAGGTGGACACCGGCCATAAGAATGTGATAAAATACTTTAAATCAATACAATCTTTGCAGACGGCAAAATACCACGCCGTGATAAAGGAGGTTCCCATGTTCAACTCAGCGGAAGCGACGCGGCAGACTCCTCCCGTCCAAGCGGATGAGCTGGAAGCGCTCAAGGCCGAAAACCAACGGCTCAAGAGCATCGTCAGCGCGCTCATGTACGGCTACAGCTCGATCTGTGAAGCCAATCTCCGGACGCAAGCCGTGTCTTTTTTTCAACTGGGCATCTTCTCTCTTTCCTCACTGGGGCTGTCGGATCATCTGCCGTCGTGGGACGAGCTGGTCACGCTTTATGTCCGGTACGGCGTTTTTGAGGAGGACCGCCCGGTGGTTCACGCCCTCCTTGACCGGCAGTATCTGGCGGAGCACCTGCAGTGCGGCGGCGGTATGGTCCGGGAGTATCGGAACGTTCACGGCGTATACGGGGAGGCAAAAGTCGTCCGCATCGACGAGGATACCGTGATCGTTGGATTTTCCGAAAAGAATCGGGAGATCACCGAGCGAAACAGCAAGATCTATACCGATTCGCTGACACAGCTCAACAACCGAAAATACTATGACAGCCACCTCGCCCCCCTCTCCTGTCAGGCGCTCGTCATGGCGGACATCGACCATTTCAAGGCGATCAACGACACGAACGGGCATCTGTGCGGGGACGTTGCGCTCGCCGCAACAGCCGCGGTGCTTCAGTCTTCCGTGCGCGAAAAGGACGACGTTGTCCGCTATGGCGGCGATGAGTTTCTGATCGCGTTTCAGAGCATCACGCCGGAATCCCTGCAGGAGCGCATGGAGCGGATCCGTCGGGCGGTGGAGGAGCTCCGCCTCGACGATTATCCGCAGGTGCGCCTGAGCATGAGCTTCGGCGTCACGTACGGGGGCGGACGCATCTCGGATATGATCTCGACCGCGGACAAGCTTTTGTACGAGTCAAAGCAGAAGAGAAACACCGTTACGATCCGGCCGTTTCCGTGCTGAAACCCGCATTTTGACACGATAAACGTCCTTCCGGGAGGTGCTGCTGTTGGACGGCGTGCAGATCGCGAACATTGCCATCGGCGCCGCGGGCCTGTCCATCTGCTCTCTCGGCCTCGCGCAGACGATCGTCAGCCGCTCCATGGAAAGGCGGACGAGGCAATACTTTATTGCCTTCTTTTTCCTGCTTGTCGTCTATGTTGCCGCCGATCTGCTCTCCAACTTTGTGAACGGCAGCGTCAACCGGATGATTATGCTGTTTTTGGAATCCGCCTTTTCGTCCTTTCTCGCGCCGCTGCTGACATGCTTTCTGCTTGAGCGGAGCGGGGCAGACCGGCGGCGAAGCGGCGCGTTCCGCGCCGCCGCGGCGCTGGAGCTGGCGTATATGACGCTTCTGATCTACACGCAGTTCTCACAGTCGATCTACTACTACGACGCGCATGCCGTCTATCACCGCGGCCCGTACTACCCCCTGCTGCTGGTCCCGCCCATCGGCATCATGCTGATAAACCTCTGCCTGCTGTGGAACGTGCGGAACCGCTTGTCCAAAAGGGAGCGTCTTGCTTTCGCCGTCTATATCCTTGCCCCGACGATCTGTATGGTGTTCCAGCTGCTTTTTTTCGGGCTGTATGTGATCGTCCTCGGCTCGTCGATCGGCGCGATGGTCATGTTCCTCAACATCCAGAGCGATCAGACCGAGCGCTACGCGAAGAAGGAATCTGAGAACGAGCGCCTGCGCACGGAGATCATGCTCTCGCAGATCCAGCCGCACTTCATCAACAACACGCTCGGCGCGATCGGGTATCTCTGCCGCGACAATCCGGAGGCAAAGGCCGCCGTCAACAAATTCACCCGCTATTTGCAGGGCAACATGGATTCCCTGACGCAGACCGGGCCGATCCCGTTCACGACGGAGCTGGAGCACACAAAAGCCTATCTGGAGCTGGAGCAGCTCCGCTTCCGTGAAAAGCTGAACATCGTCTACGATCTGGAAGCGACGGAGTTCCTGCTGCCCACGCTGACGCTTCAGCCGCTGGTGGAGAACGCCGTGTTCCACGGAGTGCGCGGCAACGCGAACGGGCGCGGCACGGTAACGGTGTCCTCGCGCGAGTACGCAGACCGTTATGAAGTCACCGTCGCGGACGACGGCCCCGGCTTCGATCCGGCGGAGCCGCCGACGGATGACGGCGGCTCGCACATCGGCCTGCAAAACGTGCGCTCCCGCCTGCGCTCCGTCGGCGGGACGCTGCGCCTCGACGCCGCGCCCGGGCAGGGCTGCCGCGTCACGATCGAGCTGCCGAAGGAGGCAAGGTCATGCTGATATTTGCCATTGACGACGAGCCCGCAATGCTCGCGGAGCTGCACGACGCCATCGCCGCCGCCGCGCCGGACGCGGAAATCGCCGACTTTGAAGCCGCGCCGGAGGTGCTGGCGGCGCTGGACGCGCCGGGCGGAACGCCGGACGTGGTCTTCTCCGACATCCGGCTCCCCGGCATGGACGGGCTGAGCCTCGCCGTGCAGATCAAGCAGCGCGCGCCGAAGGCGAAGCTCGTCTTTGTCACCGGCTACGCGCAGTACGCGATGGAGGCATACAGGCGCCATGTGAACGGATACGTGATGAAGCCCGCGGAGCCGGAAAAGATCCGGGAGGAGCTGGACGCCCTCGACCTGCCCGCCGCCGCGCCGGAGCCGGCGGACAAGCTGCGCGTGCAGTGCTTCGGGCATTTTGAGGTGTTCTATCGCGGCGAGCCGGTCATCTTTCAGCGTCGGCAGAGCAAGGAGCTGTTCGCCTTTCTCATCGACCGCGAGGGCCGTGCCTGCACCTCCGAGGAGATCGCCGCCGCGCTGTGGGAAAACGACGCGGACATGAACGCGGCGAAGGCGCGCATCCGCCTGATCCTCCACGATCTGCGCGCTTCGCTCCGGGAGATCGGCATGGAGGACGCGCTGATCCGCGAGCGGCGGCAGCTCGCCGTCCGCCGCGAGCTGGTGGACTGCGACTATTACCGGATGCTCGCGGGCGATGTGCGCGCGGTCAACGCCTTCCAGGGGCAGTACATGATCGACTACAGCTGGGCGGAGCTGACCAACGGGAGGCTGCACTTCAGAAAGGCGTAGCGGCATTTTGCACGGTTTTTTTGAGGCAGCGGACAGGTTTCTTCAAAAAAATTTTTGAATTTTATAAAAAACGGTCGATTTTGTAACGGTTGTGAACGCTTCGTGTCGTAGAATATTTCGGATATCGTATTATATTGCGTTTTTCAATCGGAACAAACTGTAACGGAAGGATTTTGTCACCATGAGTAAGTCAGAGAGCAGACCGGACAGCTTTGGCCGCGCTATGGCAGAGCTGTTCGGCATGGGCAGGGACGAACCGGAAACCGCGCCGCAAAAGGCGCCGGATACGCCGCGCCAGAGTGAGCCGGCCGCGGCCTCCGTGAGCGCATGGGAGCCGGATGAGGAGCCCGTAAGCGAGCAGCGCCCGGCCCCGGCCCCCGCGCCCGCGCAGCAGCCTGCCGCACCCCGGCCCAACCCCGTGCCGCCGCCCCCGCCGAAGCCCGTTTATGCAGACGAGGGCGTGCCGCCGCGCCGGGAGAATACGACCTACTTTGCGGCGGGCACCGTCATCGAGGGCACGCTGCGCTCTGACAGCGACGTGGAAATCGTCGGCGATTTCAGCGGCGAGATCATGTCGGACGGCAAGGTCACCATCCACGCCAATACGGTCAGCTCCATCGCCGCGAAGGACTTGCAGCTGATCGGTTCCACGCTGACCGGCGACGTCGCCGTGTCCGGCGGCGTCGTGCTGGATCAGCTGTCGTCGATTCAGGGAAACATCCGCGCGGGTATGCTCGAAAGCTCCGGCAAGATCCAGGGCAATTTGGCCGTGCAGGAATCTGTCGAGCTGAAGGGCCGCGCCGTCGTGATCGGCGACATCAAGACGCCGCTTCTGTCCATGGGAACGGGCGTCCGCTACAGCGGCAGGCTCGACATGGGCGCGCAGGCGCAGGAGAAAAAACGCAGAAGATGATCCGCGCGGGAAGAAACGCTGACGCTTCTTCCCGCACATCGAGGTGAGGAACACATGAAAGGGCAAAATGCGCAGGGACTGCGGGAATGGGCAAGGGGATACATCGGCAGTATCCGCTTTTTCAAAAACCTGATTTTTCTCGCGATCTGCGTTCTGGTTGCCGTGCCGAGCGTGCTTGCCGTTAAATACTACCGCGCGGCGCAGGAGGGCGTGCCGCCCGCGCCCATGAACCCCGCGCCCGAAACCGTACTCGCCATCGTGCCGCCCATGGGGGCTTCCACCGGCTTCCTTTCCGTGCCCGTGGAGGCGGCGTCCGCACCGGCGCCGTCGGAGGAGCTTCCCGAACCGGAGCCGGAGCCCGAACCGGAGCCCGAGCCCGAACCGGAGCCCGAGCCCGTCGAGGAGACGTCGGAGCGCACGCTGTACATCGCGCCGAGCGCCGACGCGCCCTCCTATCAGGCGCTGTACCCGGACTTTTACGCGCCCCAGCCCTACGCGGCGACCGAGCGCGTCGAAAAGGTGGTCTACCTGACCTTCGACGACGGCCCGTCGGAGCGGACGGACGAGATCCTGGAAATTCTCGCGAGGGAAAACGTCAAGGCGACGTTCTTCGTCGTCGGACAGGACGAGAACGGCGACGACGAGCGGATGCGGAACATCGTCGCGCAGGGCCACACGATCGGCATGCACTCCTATTCGCACGACTACGAAAAGGTCTATGCCTCGCTGGAGGACTTCCTCGCGGAGTTCTACGCGATCTTCACGGAGATCCGCGACACGACCGGCGTCACGCCGACCGTGTTCCGCTGCCCCGGCGGCAGCATCAACGGCTATGACGGCGGCTTCTATCAGGAGCTTTTTTCCGAGATGATCCGGCGCGGCTTCGTGCCGTTCGACTGGAACGTGTCGTCGGACGACGCCGTCGGCGGGCGCAAGACCGCCGCGCAGCTTGCCGACACCGTCCTGCAGCAGATGGACGGCAAGGTGCGCGCCATCGTGCTCTTCCACGACACCAGCGACAAGACGTCCACCGTGCAGGCGCTCCAAACCGTGATCGCCCGCGCGCGGGCGGAGGGCTGGACGTTCGCGCCGCTCACGCCGGAGACGATGCCCGTGATCTTCCCATACAACTGAGGCGTCGGCAGACGCGGACAGAACAGAAAAAGGCGCCTTGCGGCGCCTTTTTTCGCGCGTTTGGAGGTTGAAAAAAGCTGCATTTTAGTGTATTATAGACAAGAAGCAACTGCTTCGCGCGGCTTGAAAGGGGGTTTTCGCACAAAAGGCACGCCGCGCCGAAGCAAAAAAAGATGAGGACGCGGCGGCGATCCGTGCCGGACACGTCCCTGACAGGAGGATGAAAGGAAATGAAGCGCTTATTATCCATACTGCTGGCGGTCATGATGCTGCTCTCCCTGCTCAGCGGCTGCAAAAGCGGCGGCGGTGGCGGTACGGAGACGCCCACGCCCGCGCCCGCGACGCCCGCGTCGACCGGCGGCGGATCGGGCGGCGAGTCCGCAAAGCCCGCCTTCCAGTCCTATGAGTACAGCTATGGCGCCATGACCATCGGCGTACCCTGGAACCTGCCCGCCGAGCCGAAGGACGACGGCGACTCCGTCGTGTTCTCCGACCCGGAGAGCCAGTGGACGGTTCGCTTTACGCCGCTGGGCGTCAGCGACACCGGATACAAGGAAGCCAACCTCGCGAATCTGATGGAAAGCTTCCGCACCATGGGCAACTATCAGAACATCGACGTTGCCTCCACCACGCTGGACGGCTTCGAGGCGTCCTATTTCGCCTTTGAGATGAACCCCGACTGGGACGACGCCAGACAGGGCTACACTCTCTCCTACCACGAGCCCCACGCCCTCTACGTGCTCAACTACGGCGACAAGGTCATCGGCAGCTGGGGCGGCCTTCTCATCGACATTGCCGCGCCGGAGAAAGCGCGCGTCGATCTCGGTCCCATCATCGAGGACGAGGACGTGCAGACCCTGCTCAACAACATCACCTTCCGGGAGAGCGACGGCATGGTGCCGGTCTCCATCCCCGGCCTGACCGTGTCCTTCCCGGCACGCTGGGTTCCCGGCTCCGACAACGACCACACCATCTGGGCGGGCATCCGCGGCAGCGTGAAGGGTTCCGTGTACTTCGGCTCCTCCGTCTACGCCGATCCGCAGCAGGCGGCGGGCTATCTCGACTCCTCCCAGACGATGGAGTTCGCGGGCCGGAAGTGGTACGGCGGCATCCGCACCTCCGAGCTGTCCGACAGCACCATGAAGGGGCTTGAGCTGTTCACGGACTTCACCGAGTACCACTCTCTCTACGCGCGCGTCAACCTCAGCGAGTGGCAGAGCGATCAGGACTTCTGGGATTTCGTCAACGACGACCTCTTCCGCTCCGTGATGGAGAGCGTCCAGACCGATCCCGCCTCCTTCCACAACCCCGAGGACGACCGGAGGGACAAGTCCGGCTTTGAGTGCAACACCATCAACGAGATCAGCGCCTATGCCGGCACGGAGAAGGATCTCGTCATCCCCGCCGCCATCGGCGAGACCGAGATCGTCGGCATCAACTACGCCGTATTCAAGGACAACACAAATCTCACGTCCGTCACACTCTCCGAGGGCATCAGCTACATCGACAGCCAGGCGTTCCGCGGCTGCACGAAGCTCAAGACCGTCGTGCTGCCCAGCTCCCTCGTCCTGATCGACAGCAAGGCGTTCGAGGGCTGCACCGCGCTGGAAAGCGTCACCTTCGGCGACAACCTGATTGAGATCGGCAGCAGCGCCTTTGAAAACTGCACTTCTCTCAAGGACGTGATCCTGCCCGACACCGTCCAATCGATCGGCTCCACCGCCTTCTCCAAGACCGGCACCGGCAGCGGCCGCTTCGTCTGCCCCGCGGAGGGCACCTGGTACGGCGGCATGGCGCTCGCCGACTGCAAGTATGACTCCGTCGTCATCGGCCCCGCCGCAGATCTGACCGAGTACAACATCCTGCAAAACTATGAGGGCCGCAGCCTCACCATCGGCGAGGGCACCACCGCCGTGGGCGATTACTTCCTGTTCGGCCTCTCGGGTGACACCAAGCTGACGGAGTTCAACCTGCCCACCTCCCTCACCACCATCGGCAAAAACGCCTTTTCCGGACGCATGGGGCTGACGTCGTACGACTTCACTACCGTGGAGAACATGGGCGAGGGCGCCTTTGAGGAGACCGGTCTCACGCAGATCGTCGTTCCCGGCACCATGAAGGTCGTGCCCGACAGCGCGTTTGCCTACTGCCCCAACGTGGAGAGCGTCACCATCTGCGAGGGCGTCGAGGTCATCGAGGAGGACGCGTTCTGCTCCGTCGGCAGAAAGGGCAAGACGACCGATACCTACAACTTCCTCAGCGACGCGGACGTGCAGCAGTACCGGAACGTCGTCCACGTCAACGATCCGGCGTACCAGAAGTTCTTCGAAATCGTCCTGCCCTCCACCATCAAGGAGATCCAGGAGGACGCCTTCCTCAGTATGCATCTGGAGGGTCTGTACCTCCCGTGGCTTGAAAGCATGGATCAGCTGCCCGAGGTGTTCATGCCCTGCTTCGAGAACTACGAGTGCATCTACGTTCCGGAGGAGACCTACAACAAGCTGGGCAGCGCCCTTCAGGAGTACTTCCTGCAGGATGACTGCTTTGAGTACTGGGCGGGCTCCGTCCGCGTGTTCGACGGCCGCTATCACTATTGGACCGATCAGGAGCTCGGCCTCGACGCCTGATTGGCGGTTCGGCGAAAAACATACGTACAAAAAACTGTTGGGCGGGATTGCTCCCACCCAACAGTTTTTTGTCATATTTCGTCCCGTATCACGCCGGGCGCAGGCCGGCGGCGGCGATGGCGGCGGCGAACAGCGCGGCGGCGCGCCGGCAGAGCGCCAGCTCCTCCTCGCCGGTGTACGCCGGGCCAAAGAGGTTCAACGCCTGCAAGCAGCCGGGCATGCCCGCGTCGCGCGGCAGCGGCACGCAGATCAGGCTTTTCGTCGTGAAGCCGGTTTTGTCGTCCACGCCGTGGAACACGGTTGCGTCCTCCCCCGCATCTTCGATGACGGCGCTCTCGCCGCTTTGCGTCACGGTGCCGGCAACGCCCTGATCCTTCGCGATGGACATGCCGCTGATATCCGCCGGACCGCAGTTGACGACGGGGTACAGCCGCTCGCCCGCGGCGTCGAGCACCCAGATAGAGCCCGCCTCGCACTCCAGCGCGTCGAGCAGCAGCTGCAGGGCGGAGCGGAGCGCAAGCTCCGGCTGCGCCGTAACGCGCAGCGTCTCCTCTATCGCCGCGAAAGCGCGCTCCATCAGATCGTTCCTCTCCTCCACAGCCGCACCTCCCATACCCCGGCTCGACCCGCCGGAAAAAGGTTCTGTCCGTACCGCAATCATTCTACCCGAAAAAATCGCGCTTGTACAGGGCGGAAATGGATTTTTATGCAAAAATATACAGCCGCGCCGCAAATTGCTTCGTTCACTTCTATCATTTTGAACGAGATATTTACGGTTTTGTATTGCATTTTCGACAAAGGGGTGCTACCATAGAGGCGTCAAGCGACGCAAGGGTACTTGCGCACATTTTGAAAGCGGAGGTTATCTGAAAATGGGCTATCCTACTACCGGAAAAGAAGTTTATGTCAGCCTGAACCTGTCCAATACCATGCTTACCGGTATCGGCAAGGGCACGATCACCCGCGAGAACGTCTCTGTTGATTACCTCAAGGATCTGTTTTCCAAGTATGGCGTCATCGTCTCCTGCAAGCCGGAGCAGCGCGCCGTGCTGCAGCGCATGAACCAGACCTACGATTTCGGTCTTGAGATCCCCGAGTCGCTCAAGCTGTTCCAGCTTTCCGAGCAGCATCGCCGCCTTGTCATCGTCAACGTGGCGGGTCTCCAGCGCAAGAACGGCTCACTTCTGCCCTCCTACACCGAGGAGGAGCTCAACGAGGCGACCTTCACCTTCATCAAGTACTACGTCCAGAGCAAGCACTACGACGATCTGGTCGCCGAGAACGAGAAGCTCAAGAGAGAACTTGAGCAGGACGAGGCGTGGATCAACCGCACCGACAGCATCTAAACACACGCCGTCGGGAGCTGCCTGGCATACATCCCGGAACCCGGTTTGGGTTCCGGGATCTTTTTTTTGCCGCCGCGGCGGCATTTGTCTCGACGATTCGGAAAAGAAGTGCTATAATGGCCTCAAAATAACGATTGGAAAAGGAGAGCCGAGCCATGAAGATCCTGTTCGCCACAAGCGAGTGCGCACCGTTCAGCAAATCCGGCGGTCTCGCGGATGTCGCCTACTCCCTGCCGCCCGCGCTGAAGGCGTCGGGCGACGAGATCGCCGTCATCACGCCCCTGTATCAGTGCGTGCGCGAGCGCTTCGGCGACGAGCTGACCAAGGTCGGCAACCCCACGGTCTATCTGGGCGAGGCCTCCTACACCTGCGGGCTGTACCGCGGCGCGAGCTGCGGCGTCACCGTCTGGTTCGTGGAGTACAACGTGTTTTTCGACCGTCCCCGCCTCTACGGCTATGACGACGACGCGTTGCGCTTCGCCTTTTTCAGCCGCGCCGTGATCGACCTGCTGCCCAAACTGGACTTCATGCCGGAGGTGCTGCACTGCAACGACTGGGAGACCGCGGCGGCGGTCATCTACCTCAAGAACGACCAGGCGTGGCGCGCCGACCTGCGCGGCGTCAAGAGCGTCTACACCATCCACAACATCGCCTATCAGGGCCAGTTCGGCGCCGATGCGCTGACGCACACCTTTGCCCTGCCGTGGGGTTGGTACGACGGCGGGCTGGGCTACGAGTATCAGGGACGGCACGACATCAACCTGATGAAGGGCGCCATCCTGATGGCGGACGCCGTGTCCACCGTGTCCGCCACCTACGCCCGCGAGCTGCACCATCCCGCGTTCGGGCAGGGGCTTGAAGGCGTGATCGACATGGCGGAGCGCAAGCTCTACGGCATCCTCAACGGCATCGACATGGAGCTGTACAACCCCGAGACAGACCCGCGCATTCCCTGCAACTTCAGCCGTGCCGACCGCTCCGGCAAGGCGGTGTGCAAGGCGCAGCTCCAGCGCGCCTTCGGCATCGCGGAGGAGCCGGAGTGGCCGCTTCTGTGCTCGGTGGCGCGGCTGGTGGAGCAAAAGGGCATCGAGCTCATCAAGCAGATCCTGCCCGACCTGATGAAGATGGGCGTCCAGCTCATCATCTTCGGGCAGGGCGAGCAGCAGTATGTGGACTACTTCCGCTGGGCGCGGGAGCGCTGGCCGGAGCAGCTGGGCTTTTCCGACGAGTACGCCGAGGACGTCGCCAGCGAGATCTTCTCTGGCTCGGACATGTACCTCATGCCCTCCCGGTTCGAGCCCTGCGGCCTTTCGCAGATGATGGCGATGCGCTACGGCACGGTGCCCATCGTGCACGAGACCGGCGGGCTCAAGGACTCCGTGCGCCCCTACAGCGATTTCGACGGCGTGGGCGACGGCTTCTCCTTTGTGGGTTATCACGCCAAGGCGCTCTATCTCGCGGTGCAGGAGGCGGTCAAGCTCTACTTCGCCGACGCGGAGACCTTCCACACGCTCGGCGACCGCTGCATGGCGAAGGATCTGTCGTGGGCGAAAAGCGCCGCCATCTACAACCGGATGTACAGCGACATCGCCGACGTGTCCGGCGGCGGGAGCGAGCTGTCGTTCCAGGCGGCGTTTTCGCGGCTCAAGCGCTGCTATGAAAAGCGCCGCCGCGAGATCCTCGCCTCCGGCGAGATCAAGCTGCCGGAGGATTATCACCGCTCGGTACAGGTGCAGATCCTTGGCAAGGGCTCGGGCATCTTCTACGTGGAGTTCCACGACGGGGAGATGGACGTCGTGCCCAGCAACTACCACGGCGCGGACGTCAACATCGCCGCCAGCTTCGACAACCTGATGGGCATGGTGAAGGGCACCGTTTCGACGGACAAGCTCTTTATGAACGGCCAGCTCCGGGTGGAGGGCAACGTGTCCAAGGGCGCCGAGCTGCGCAAGCTGCTCGCGCCGGGCCGCGCGGCAGGCAGAAAAACCGGCGCGAATACGGTCCGGAAGTAATAGGATTGCATTATCCGGCAAAAACTGTTATAATAATAAAAATATGCAGTTCCACCAGAGAGGAGGCAACGGGATGCGCAGATGCGGGCAGGCGCTCTGCCTGATGCTTGCGGCGCTGCTGCTTTGCAGCCTTGCGAGCGTGCGCACGGCGGCGGCGGAGTCCGTCTATTTCGTCGCCGTGAACGAAAAGCTCTATCCTCTCAGCGACGATACCATGCCCTTCTGGTCCGGCGGCTCGCTCTACGTCCCCAGCACCGTGCTGGAGGGCAACGACCTCGGCATCCACTATATCCGCAACCGCGAGACGCAGCTTGCCTCGCTCTATAAGGGCAGCCGCTACGGCATCGTCTTCGACCTCACCACCGGCAACGCCGAGAGCCGCGACGGGCAGACCTTCTCCGCGCCGCTCATCATCCGCGGCAACGTTCTGTTTTTCCCGCTGGACGTGGTGTGCCGCTTCTTCAGCCTCAGCTACAGCAGCAACCGCATCAGCTACGGTTATCTCATCCGCATCCGGGACGACTCGGCGGGACACCTGACCGACGCGCAGTTCATCGACGCAGCGGGCTCCGCCATGGCGTCGCGCTACGCCCAGTACGAGCGCGCGCGCACGACGCCGGAGGATACGCCGCAGGGCGGCGGCACGGAGCCCTCTGTCACACCTCCTGTCACGCCGCCGCAGCCGGAAGCGCAGGAGCGCACCGTTTACCTCCTCGTCGAATCAACCGCGCCGGACAGGAGCGAGCAGCTGCTCGGCTCCCTGTCCGCCGGACAGGCGGTGTTCCTCTTCCGTCCCGACCGTCTGGACGCCGCGGGCGGCCTGCTGCGCCGCCTTGCCGCGGGTGAAGGCAGCGCCGCGCTGCGCGTCGACGCGTCGGCGGGCGCGCAGGAGGCGCTTGCGCAGATCGAAGCGGGCAACCGCGCGCTGTGGGCGGCGGCGAACGCCAAAACGCGGCTGGTGCTGCTCGACGGCGGCAACGAGGAGACCGCGCGCGCCGTCGCGGAGGCGGGCTACTGCCCGCTGCGCGTCGATCTCGATTTCGGCGAGGGCCTGCCGTCGGTCACGCGCCTGACCTCCCGCATTTTCGCCGCCGCGGACGCCAACCGCGGCAGCTGCTGCGTCCTGCTCGGCACGGACGAGGCGGCGGCGGGCGTCCTCGAAGCCATGCTCACAAGCTTCCGCGCGGGCAACTGCGCGCCGGGGCGGCTCAATGAAGCGATCATTGCCGCCGCGTAAAATTCACGATTTGGGGGATTGCACTATGGCACGCAACATTCTGGTGGTGGAGGACGACAACAACATCTCCAACCTGATCAAGATGTATCTGGACAAGGAGGGCTTCGAGGTGCGCCTCGCCGCGGACGGCGGTAAGGCGGTGGAGGAGTTCCAGTCGCAGGAGCCCGACCTCGTGCTGCTCGACGTCATGCTGCCCGTGCTGGACGGCTGGGGCGTGCTCTCGCGCATCCGCGAGCACTCCAAGTGCCCGGTCATCATGCTCACCGCGAAGGGCGAGGTGGACGACCGCATCCACGGTCTGGAGATGGGCGCGGACGACTATGTCATCAAGCCCTTTGAGATGAAGGAGCTGCTCGCGCGCATCAACGCGGTGCTGCGCCGCACCGAGATCCCCGACGACACCCAGAAGAAGCTGGTGTTCGACAAGCTGGTCATCAACCTCGACTCCTACGAGCTGATCGTGGACGGCAGGAAGATCGACACGCCGCCCAAGGAGCTGGAGCTTCTCTACCACCTCGCCGCGACGCCCAACCGCGTCTACACCCGCAACCAGCTGCTCGACGAGGTCTGGGGCTTCGACTACTTCGGCGACTCCCGCACCGTCGACGTCCACGTCAAGCGCCTGCGCGAGAAGGTCGAGGGCGTGAGCGACGAATGGGAGCTCAAGACCGTTTGGGGCGTGGGCTATAAGTTTGAGGTCAAGGCATAACAGAGCAAGTCATGGCTGAAAAAGAGAGCAAGGCGCCCCGTTTTCGGCGCTTCCGAACGATATACTGGCAGAATTTCACAATGACCGCCGGGGTCGTGCTTCTGACGCTGGTGCTGCTGGGCGCGTCGTTCTTCGCGCTGAGCTACAGCTATACCCGCAGCGAGCGGGAGTCGGAAATGCGCGCCAAGGCGGAGGTCGTCTCGCGCATGGTCTCCGCCTACGTCGCGGGCGGCTCCCTCTCCGGCATCCGGGAGCTGGCGAACTTCGCCGCGTCGGTGACGGATTCAAACTTCCTCATCTGCAACCTCGGCGGCAACGTCCTGCTCACCTCCGACGCCTCGCTGGAGGGGCGCGTGCTGGTGCTGCCGGAGGGAATGGCGCAGTCGATCCTGGGCGGGCAGGACAGCTTCGCCCGCACGACGCTGGGCGGCATTTACGAGGACGCGCGCTTTTGCGTGGGCGTGCCCATCATCTCGATGGGGCAGACCGTCGGCGTGGTGCTGGCGGTGGCGGACGCGCGGACGCTGACGGCGATGTGGCACGGCTTTTTCAGCATGTTTCTCATGACCTCCGCGACGGTGCTGCTGCTCGCCTTCGTGGTCAGCGCGTGGCTGAGCATGCGCCAGTCGCGCCCCATCAGCGAAATGGCGGAGGCGACGCGCCGCTTTGCCGACGGCAATTTTGACATCCGGATGCGCGGCTACGACGACCCCACCGAGATCGCGGAGCTGTCCGTCTCGTTCAATAACATGGCGGACTCGCTGCAGGAGACGGAGCGCCAGCGCCGCGAGTTCATCGCCAACGTCTCCCACGAGCTCAAGACGCCCATGACCACCATCGCGGGCTATACCGACGGCATCCTCGACGGCACGATCCCGCCGGAGGAGCAGGAGCAGTACCTGCGCATCATCTCCGACGAGAGCCGCCGCCTCTCCCGCCTCGTGCGGCGGATGCTGGACATCTCGCAGCTCCAGTCCCGCGAGCTGCACAAAGCCCCCTTCGACGTGTGCGAGAGCATGCGCCGTGTGCTGATCTCCATGGAGAAAAAGATCACCGACCGCGGGCTGGACGTCAACGCCAACATCCCCGACGGCAGCGTCACCGTGCTCGGCGACAACGACCTGATTACGCAGGTCATCTACAACCTGCTGGAAAACGCGGCAAAGTTCGCCCGCGAGGGCTCGACGCTCTATCTGGGGCTGGCGGTGTCCAACGGCAAGGTATTCGTCAGCGTCCGCAATGAGGGCGACACCATCCCCGCGGACGAGATCCCGCTTCTGTTCGAGCGCTTCCACAAGAGCGACAAGTCCCGCTCGGAGGACAAGGACGGCGTCGGGCTCGGCCTCTACGTCGTGCGCACCATCCTCGACCAGCACAAGGAGCATATCGCCGTCACGAGCGAGGACGGCGTCACCACCTTCACATTCACTCTCTCCCTCGCGGGAGGTTAAGGAGTATTGACCGCATGGATGAGCTGAACCTCAACCTGAATACGCCGCAGCCGCCCGTACCCCCCGTGCCGGATGCGCCGCAGCCGCCCATCCCCCCTCCGTCCGAGGAGCCGCGGGAGGTCGTGCTGCACTACGCCGCCGAAACGCCGCCGCAGGAGGTCGTGCTGCGCTATGTCGCGCCCGCGCCGCAGGAGGTCGTGCTGCGCTACACCGCGCCCGCGCCGGAAGCGTCGGCGGAGCTGTCCGAGCTTTTCGCCTCCGCCTTCATGCCGGCCATCGTTCCGGCGCGCCGCGGCGGACGCAAGGGGCTGTGGATCTTTCTGAGCTCTCTGGGTTTACTCTTTCTCTTATCGGCGGCGCTGGGCATCCTCTATTGGAAGGACATCCTTCCGCGCCGCACCGCCGAGGCGCAGGCGGAAGCCGACAATTACCGCTATAATTTTGAGTGGCGCAGCAGCATCGACGACTACGCCAATGCGGAAACCACGCTCAAGCGCTATCCCACCGGCGGCGACGCGCGCTTGCACTTCGCCGAGAGCCATGGCGCCGCGCTGAACATCCAGGAGGTGTACGAGCGCGTCAACCCCTGCACGGTGACGATCGCCACCGCGCTGCCCGGCGGCGGCGCCATCATCGGCACCGGCGTGATCTTCACGCCGGACGGCTATATCCTGACGAACGCCCACGTCATCACGGGCGGCGAGAAATGCTACGTGGTGCTGGACAACGGCACGAGCTTCGACGATGCGAAGCTCGTCGGCTTCGACGCGGAAAAGGACCTCGCCGTCATCAAGGTCGACGCAAAGATGCTGCCCACCGCCGAATTCGGCGACTCCGACGCGCTGACCGTGGGCGATACGGTATACGCCATCGGCAACCCGCTGGGCGTCGAGCTGCGCGGCACGTTGACCGACGGCATCGTCTCCGCCATCAACCGCGACGTCAACGTCGACGGCGTCAAGATGACGCTGATCCAGACGAACGCCGCGCTCAACAACGGCAACTCCGGCGGCCCGCTCATCAACGTCTACGGGCAGGTCGTTGGCATCAACACGATGAAGATGGGCTCGTCGAGCACCGTCAGCGTCGAGGGCCTCGGCTTCGCCATTCCGGTCAGTTCCGCGGCGTGGATGATTAACGATCTGGTCGCCTACGGCGAGATCCGCGGCGAACCGGTGCTCGGCATTTCCGTGCTGCGCGAGGCGGTCATACTGCCCACCGGCGAAAGCGCGCTGCGCATCTATGAGATCGAGGCCGGCAGCGCCGCCGCGAAGACGGAGCTGCTAAACGGGGACCTGATCGTCCGCGCGGACAGCGAGCCGATCGGCTCGGTAAGCGATCTTCTGCGCGTCCGCCGCCGCTTCGCCGTGGGCGAAACGCTGACGTTGGAGATCGACCGCGACGGCGAACGGATGAACATCGACGTGGTTTTGGAGGCGTCCGCGCATTGATGCAATTGAAGCAAGGGAGGCGCATGGAATGAAACGCAAGGAGATCGCCGCAGGGCTTGCCCTGCTTTCCCTCGTCTCCGGGCTCTGCCTCGCTGGGATGAAGCGGATCGACCGGGCACTTGCCGGGAAGGAGCGGAAGAAAGACACATGAAACGCGCACGCATTGCATTGGCGCTCGCCGTCCTCACGGTGCTCGCGCTTGCCTCCTGCGGCGAGAAGAAGGCGCCACCGCCGCCGCCCGACCTGACCGGCGACTGGGTGCAGCCGAGCGGGGACGAGTGGTATCACATCGCGACCATTACCGAGGACACGATCGAGATCTGGTGGTATCTCCCCGCAAGTGACAAGCGCGAGCTCTACTGGTCGGGCACCTTCACGCCGCCCACGGACGGGAAGGAGCCCTACGAGTGGACATCGGCGAACCACTATACCGAGGGGCAGCTCAACGCCACCTACCACTTCAACCGCACCTCCCGCGAGGAGACCAAGACCTTCACCTATCAGGACGGCAAGCTGAGCTACAACGTGACGGCGGGGCATCTGCGCCTCGGCTACTCGCTGGTGCGCGCGGAGGACGCCTCGTAGGCCGTCGGAGCAGCCCCCGAAAAAGCAGAGCAAAAAAGTTGGGCTCTGCGCGAAAAAAATTCTTGACATTGCACCGCGGTTCTGCTATAGTTTGTTTCGTTCCGCGGGCATAGCTCATCTGGTAGAGCGCCACCTTGCCAAGGTGGAGGTAGCGAGTTCGAGCCTCGTTGCCCGCTCCAAAAAAAGAAGTCAGCCTTCGGCTGACTTCTTTTTTTGGAATCCTGTCCATTTTACGGCGGAAATGAATTCCGCCTATGGCAATTCTTCGCTTCGCTCAGAATTGACGCGCGACTTCGCGCGAAAAACATATCCACTCTCTGCAAAAGGATGCAATATTATGTCAACTTTACAGGAAGAAATCTCCCGCCGACGGACGTTTGCGATCATCTCGCACCCGGACGCGGGCAAAACCACGCTGACGGAGAAATTCCTGCTCTACGGCGGCGCGATCGCGCAGGCGGGCGAGGTCAAGGGCAAGCGCGCCCGCGCGGCGACGTCGGACTGGATGGAAATCGAGAAGCAGCGCGGCATTTCGGTCACGTCGTCGGTCATGCAGTTCCAGCACGACGGCTGCTGCATCAACATCCTCGACACGCCCGGCCATCAGGACTTTTCGGAGGACACCTACCGCACGCTGATGGCGGCGGACAGCGCGGTCATGGTCATTGACGGCGCGAAGGGCGTCGAGCCGCAGACGCGCAAGCTCTTCAAGGTCTGCGCCCTGCGCCACATCCCCATTTTCACCTTCATCAACAAGATGGACCGCGAGACACGCGACCCACTGGAGCTGTGCGAGGAGGTCGAGCGCGAGTTGGGCATCGACACCTACGCCGTCAACTGGCCCATCGGCAGCGGCAAGGAGTTTCAGGGCGTCTACGACCGTGAAAAGCGCTGCATCCTGCACTTCACCGACGCCGGTCACGCGAAAAAGGCGGGCGTCACGGAGATCGAGCTGGACGACCCCATGCTCGCGGACATGCTCGGCCAGGCGCGGCGCGACGCGCTCATCGAGGAGATCGAGCTGCTCGGCGCGGGCCGCGAGTTCGACCTCAAGGCGGTGCAAAACGGCACGCTTTCGCCGGTCTTCTTCGGCTCGGCGCTGACGAACTTCGGCGTAGAGCCGTTTTTGGAGCATTTCCTCAAAATGACCAGCGCCCCTCTCTCGCGCGAGAGCGATCAGGGCGAGATCGACGCGTTTTCGCCGGAGTTCTCGGCATTTGTGTTCAAAATTCAGGCGAACATGAACAAGGCGCACCGCGACCGACTCGCGTTCATGCGCATCTGCTCGGGCAAGTTCGAGCGCGACGCGGAGTACTACCACGTCCAGAGCGGTAAGAAAATGCGCCTGAGCCAACCGCAGACCATGATGGCGGCGGAGCGCGAGATCGTGGACACCGCCTACGCGGGCGACATCATCGGCGTGTTCGATCCCGGCATCTTCTCCATCGGCGACACGATCACGACGCCGGGTAAAAAGTTCCGCTATTCCGGCATCCCCACCTTCGAGCCGGAGCACTTCATGTCCGTCTCCCCCATGGACACGATGAAGCGCAAGCAGTTCATCAAGGGCATCGAGCAGATCGCGCAGGAGGGCGCGATCCAGATCTTTAAAATTCCCGACAGCGGTTTCGAGGACATCGTCGTCGGCGTGGTGGGCACGCTGCAATTCGACGTGTTCGAGTACCGCATGAAGAGCGAGTACGGCGTCGACCTGCGCATGAGCGGCCTGCCCTACGAGCATCTGCGCCTCATCGCCGAGTGTCCCTGCGACGTGAAGGATCTGGTGCTGTGCACCGGCTCGCGCGTGCTGGAGGACTTCAAGGGCCGCCGGCTCATTGCTTTCGGCGGCGAGTGGTCGGTCGGCTTCCTCACGAAGCACAACCCCGGTCTGGAGCTCGTCGACTGGCTCAGCGTATCATAATATCAAAGCATCAAAAATCCCGACGCTCACGCGTCGGGATTTTCGTTCAGGATCACTTCGATGATGCCGGGGCGGTCGTTGTCGGGGTAGAAAAGCACCTCCCACGGGGACACGTCGTAGACCGGAGCCTCCGGCTCAGTCTGTGCCTCCCCCTCCGGACCGGTCCCATCCGTCGGCTCCGTTCCGTCCTCCGGCGTGCCCTCGCCCTCCGGCGGTTCCTGCGGGGGCTCCTCCGGCGGCGTCAGATCGGTCTGCGCCTCGTCGGCCGCGTCAGCCCCGCCCGCCGGCTCCGTACCGTCCTCCGGCAGAGTCTCCGGTTCGGGCGCAGGCTCCTCCGGCGGGGGGTAGACCTCGTCGTGCACCGTGTTCACCAGCGCCATCACGCCGTCGCGGTCGGTGCCGAAGTAGCCGACGCGGATGGCGACCGCGCCGCGCCCCTCCTCAATGGCGGCGCGCAGCAGGTCCGGCAGCGCCTCGGTGCTCGTGGCGTTGACGATTGCCTCCTGCTCCTCCGCTCCGCGGCGGTAGCCGAAGTGCACGGTCAACTCATAGTACGCGCTCTCCGTCTTGCCGTTGTAGGTGATGTAGTCGAGCAGGTACGCGCCGATGGGCGTCTCCTTCTGCACCTCGACGCAGGCGTTGCCCGCCATCGCCGACTTGTCCGGCGCGTCGCTGTAAATGCGCACGACGCCGTCCTCGCTGTGCTCATCCAACAGCAGCAGCAGCGCGTTGACCAGCTCCTGATAGTTCTCGGCGCGCAGGGTGTCGGCGTCCCCGCTCTCCCAGTACGCCGCGCTGTGCGGCACGACGGAGGAGTAGGAGCGCTCCAGCAGCTTCTGCCCGCAGCCCGTGAGCAGCAGGCACAGGACAAGCGCAAATATAATTGTTATCTTGTTTTTTTTCATCATGCCAGCGCAAATAGCGTTATTCCGCGATTTGAGCATCAAATCGCACAGCCACATTTCGCGGTTGCCGCGACAGCGGCGAGCGAAATGGCGATCCGGTATTGAGACAGCGAAGCTGTCTCAATATCCAAGTTCCTCGTCGACCAGCACGACCTCCGCGTCGCAGCCGAGCATGTTCCGCCACAGCACGACGAGGCCGCGGCAGATGCGCTCCGGGCTCTTGCAGTCGTAGCACTTGTCGCCCTTCGCGGCGCAGGGCGTCTTGACGCCGAGGCGCTGGGCGTTCTTCGGGCTCGCGACATTCCGCGCGTGCCACAGCGCCTCGTCATAGGTCGGCGCGAGCTTGTTGCGGCCCACGACAAAGTAGACCTTCTTGTGTCCGAACAGCGTGGAGGCGACGCGGTTGCCCGAGCCGTCGATGTTGATGAGCTCGCCCGTCGCGGCGAGGCCGTTGACGGAGGTGAGATACACCTCCGTGTCCATCTCCTTCCTGCGCACCTCGTCCGCCGTCATGCCCTCCGGCACGTTCCAGTGGCTCAACACCGTGTTGTGCGCCGAAAGCGACTCAAAAAGCCCCAGCTCCTTGAGCGTCATCGAGCCGCCGAAGCCGACGCTCGTGCCGTCGATCTGCACGTTGAGGTATTCGCTCGCCGCCTGCTTCGTCGGGCAGACCGTCACCCGGTAGCCGTGCTCCTCCAGCACGCTTTTGACCGCCGTAAAATCCATGTTCCCGCCCCTTTCAAACGATTTTGCAAAATCATTTTTATGTAAATCAGAGCCCGTTCGGTTTGTACTCGCCGAAGCCCTCGCCCAGCACCTCGCTGGTGTCGGACATGATGAAAAAAGCATTGGGGTCGATCTCCTCGACAAGGCGCTTGACCATGACGATCTCGCGGCGGCGCACCGCGCACAGCAGCACCGCGCGATCGGTGTTCGTGTACGCCCCGACGGCGCGCAGCTTCGTCACGCCCACGCCCGCGGAGAGCAGCGCCTTCGCGATCTCCTCCTCCTTCGAGGAGATGATGTGTGCGAGCTTGCCGTTGTTGCCGCCGTAGATGATGAGGTCCATGACCTTGATGGTCACAAACAGCGCCACACCGCCGTAAAGCGCGTTGTTGAGGTTGCGGAACGCGGCGGCGTAGGCGGTGATGACCGCGAGGTCCAGCCCCAGGAGGATGTTCCCGATGGAGATGTGTGGAAGGCGGCGCCTGAGCAGCCACGAGGCAAGCTCCGTGCCGCCGATGGTTGCCTCCTTGCGCAGCATCAGCCCGCAGCCCACGCCCAGGATCACGCCGCCGTAGATGCACGCAAGCAGCTCGTCCATCGGCTGGAAGGTGTACAGCGCCGCGATCACGTCCACCAGAACCGAGCATGCCGCCGTGGCGTAGAGCGACTTGACGAGGAAGCCAAAGCCGAAGCGCCGGAGGCCCATCACATAGAGCGGCACGTTCAGCGCGAGCATCGTCAGGCCGACCGGCAATACCGGGATGAAGAAGTTGAGGATCTGCGCCACGCCGGTAAAGCCGCCGCAGGTCAGGTTGTTCGGCACATAATACCAGTTGAACGCCAGCGCGTACAGCGCGCAGCCCAGCGTGATGATCGCGTAGCTCTTTATCGTCTCTTTCATCTGCTCCGTTGCTCAGTCCAGTATCGTCATCTGCTTGTCCTCGCCGTCCTCCGTGCGCAGCAGCGCGCCGGTGGCGGGGATGGAGCGTCCGCGGTAGCGGGCAAGGTTGGTCACGCCGGATTCCTCCAGCGTGCAGGCATAGTCCAGCGTGCGGTTGCGCTTGAGCGTCAGCAGCCCGACGCCCTGCGTCGCGCGCGTCGACTTGACGCCCATCAGCGCGGTGTTGACCACAAGACAGCGGGGTTCGCTGGAGTAGACCGCGATCTCCGTGTCCTCGGCGAGGAACATCGCCGTGCGCAGCGGGCTCTTGTCGCTGTACGCGCCGGTGAGCCGGCGGCGGTTGGATGTTGTCTGATAGGCGGTAAGCTCCACCTTGGCGCACTTGCCGTTCTCAAAGAAGAACAGCATGAAGCCGCGGTAATTCCCCGGCAGGACCATGTAGACCACGTTCTCGCCCTCGTCCATGCCCAGCTTCGCGGGCAGGAAATCGCCGAGCACCGACGCCTTGGTGTCGGCAAACTCGCCGAGGCGGGTCTTGTAGACCTGCGCGCGGTCGGTGAAGAACATGACCTCGGCGTTGCTCGTCGTCTCAAAGGACTGGCGCAGCGCGTCGTCCTCCTTGAACTTCTGCTCACCGCTCATGCGCAGCGACTGCGGCGTGATCTTCTTGAAATAGCCGTGCTTGGAGAGAAACACGCTGACGGGATATTCGTCGACGCTCTCCTCCTCCGGCTCGGCGGACTCGTCGTAGTCGTAAACGACGCCGGTTTTGCGCGGCTCGGCGTATTTCTTTTTGACCTCCTCCAGCTCCGCGGTGATAATTTTCTTCACACGCGCGGGGCGGTTCAGGATGTCCTCCAGATCCTCGATCTCCTCGGCGAGCGCCGCGGTCTCCTGCGTGCGCTTCAAAATGTACTCGCGGTTGATGTTGCGCAGCTTGATCTCCGCCACATACTCCGCCTGCGCCTCGTCGATGCCGAAGCCGATCATCAGGTTCGGCACGACGTCCGCCTCCGCCTCGGTCTCGCGGATGATCTTGATCGCCTTGTCGATGTCCAGCAGGATGCGCTTGAGGCCCTTCAAAAGGTGCAGCTTTTCCTCGCGCTTTCTCTTCACGTAGAACACGCGGCGCTTGACGCTCTCGGTGCGCCACGCGCACCACTCGTCCAGCAGCTCGCGCACGCCCATGACGCGCGGCATGCCCGCGATGAGCACGTTGAAGTTGCAGGACATGGTGTCCATAAGCGTCGTGGAGCGGAACAGCTTCTGCATCAGCTTGTCCGGGTCCGTGCCGCGCTTTAAGTCGATCGTCAGCTTGAGGCCGGAGAGGTCGGTCTCGTCGCGCATGTCGGCGATCTCCTTGATCTTGCCCGCCTTGATAAGCTCCGCGACCTTGTCCATGATCGCCTCGCTGGTCGTCGTGTAGGGGATCTCATAGATCTCGATGAGGTTTTCTTCCTTCACATAGCGCCAGCGCGCGCGCACGCGGACGCCGCCGCGTCCCGTGTTGTAGACCTCCTCGATCGCCGCGGCATCGTACAGCACCTCGCCGCCGGTGGGAAAATCGGGGGCCAGCAGCGTCTCCGAGATCGTGCAGTCCGGGTTTTTGAGGTACGCGACCGTCGTGTCGCACACCTCGCCGAGGTTGAAGCCGCACAGCTGCGACGCCATGCCGACCGCGATGCCCTGATTGGCGGAGACGAGGATGTTCGGGAAGGTCGTCGGCAGCAGCGCCGGCTCCTTCATCGTGTTGTCGTAGTTGTCGACAAAGTCGACGGTGTCGCTGTCGATGTCGCGGAACAGCTCCGCGCAGATGGGCGCAAGCTTTGCCTCGGTATAGCGGCTCGCCGCCCACGCCATGTCGCGCGAGTAGACCTTGCCGAAGTTGCCCTTCGAGTCGACGAAGGGGTGCAGCAGCGCGCCGTAGCCCTTCGAGAGTCGCACCATCGTGTCGTAGATGGCAGCGTCGCCGTGGGGGTTGAGGCGCATGGTCTGGCCGACGATGTTGGCGCTCTTTGTGCGCGCGCCGGAGAGCAGCCCCATCTTGTACATCGTATAGAGCAGCTTGCGGTGCGACGGCTTGAAGCCGTCAATCTCCGGAATGGCGCGCGACACGATAACCGACATCGCGTAGGGCATATAGTTGACCTCCAGCGTCTCGGTGATGCGCTGGTCGATGACGTCCGCGCGCAAACCGAGCACGTTGGGGTTTTTCCTGTGTTTGGTTTCTTCGGGTTGCTTCTTTCTGGGCATCGATATTGTCCTGCCTTACGTCGTTCAGTCTTGTACCACAAAGCGCTCCACGCGGGTCTCAAGGTGATACCTCGCCTTGACCTCCTGCAGCTTTGCCATCGCCGTACCGTTCATATGCTTGGAAAGCGCCGCATCGTCGCGCCACTTCTCCAGCAGCGCGCCCACGGAGCGGTCGGACGCGGAGTAGAAATAATCATACTGCATACAGCCGTCCTCCTCCAGCACCTCGCCGTGGATGCCGGAGTCGTACATTTCGTCAAAAAAGCCGCAGATATCTTCCTCCGCGCCGGTGTAGAAACAGTGAACGATGATATTCGCCATGGTGATCTCCTCCCTTTCTCTTTACGAAACGTCGATCATTTCAAGATACTTGTAGCCGTTCTCGGCAATGTGGTTTTTGCGCCCCGCGAGGTCGTCGCCGAGCAGCAGGTCGAACACCTGTCCCGTGCGCTCCATGTCCTCCGGCGTCACGCGGATCAGGCGGCGCGTCTCCGGATTCATCGTGGTCAGCCACATCATCTCCGGATCGTTCTCGCCGAGGCCCTTCGAGCGGTCGACCTTGACCTTCTTGCCCTCCAGCGACTTGACAATGTCGTTTTTCTCCTTATCGGTGTAGGCGAACCACGTCTTTTCGCCGCAGGTGATTTCAAAGAGCGGCGTCTCCGCGATGTAGACGTAGCCCTCCTGAATGAGCGTCGGGCAGAGGCGGTAGATCATCGTCAGGATCAGCGTGCGGATCTGGTAGCCGTCGACATCCGCGTCGGTGCAGATGACGACCTTGTTCCAGCGCAGGTTGTCCAGATTGAACGCATTGAGCTCCTTGGCGTACTTCCCCGGCGCCTCGACGCCGCAGCCGAGCACCTTCAAAAGGTCGGTGATGATCTCGCTCTTGAAAATGCGCGGATAGTCCGCCTTGAGGCAGTTCAGGATCTTGCCGCGCACGGGCATGATGCCCTGAAACTCCGCGTCGCGGCTAAGCTTGACGCTGCCGAGCGCGCTGTCGCCCTCGACGATGTAGATCTCGCGGCGGCTCACGTCGCGCGTGCGGCAGTCGACGAACTTCTGCACGCGGTTGGCGATGTCGATGCTGCCCGAGAGCTTTTTCTTCATGCCGAGGCGCTGCTTTTCGGCGCTCTCGCGGCTGCGCTTGTTGATAAGCACCTGCGCGGCGATCTTCTCCGCGTCGGTGCGGTTCTCGATGAAGTAGACCTCCAGGCGGCTCTTGAGGAACTCCGTCATCGCCTCCTGCACGAACTTGTTCGTGATCGCCTTCTTGGTCTGGTTTTCGTAGCTTGTGAGCGTGGAGAAGTTGTTCGTCACCAGCACGAGGCAGTCCTCCACGTCCTGCCATGTGATCTTCGACTCGCTCTTCTGATACTTGTTGTTGGTCTTGAGATAGGCGTCGATGGCGGAGACAAAGGCGCTCTTGGTCGCCTTCTCGGGGCTGCCGCCGTGCTCCAGCCAGCTGGAGTTGTGGTAGTGCTCGATGCGCTGCACGCGATTCGAGAAGCAGCAGGCGCAGGAGAGCTTGACCTTGTACTCGTCCTTGTCGTCGCGGTCGCGTCCGCGGCGCTCCGTCTCCCAGAACACGGGCGTGGTGAGCGATTCCTCGCCCGCCAGCTCCGCGACGTAATCGACGATGCCGTTTTCATAGACGAAGTCCTGCGTCTCATACCGGCCCGGCGTCGTCTCGCTGCGGAAGCGGAACGTGACGCCCGCGTTGACCACCGCCTGCCGCTTCATCACGTCGATGAAGTACTCGGTGGGAATGTCGATGTCGGTGAACACGTCGAGATCCGGCATCCAGCGCGTCAGCGTGCCGGTCTTCTTCCCGCGGTCGGTGGGCTCGACGGTCAGCTCCTGTCCCTTTTTGCCCTTCGCCTCGCCGCGCTCGAAATGCAGAGAATATTTATTCCCGTCGCGCCAGACGGTCACGTCCATCCAGCGCGAGGCATACTGCGTGGCGCAGGCGCCGAGGCCGTTAAGGCCCAGCGAATACTCGTAGTTGTCCCCGGCGTTGTTCTCGTACTTGCCGCCGGCGTACAGCTCGCAGTACACCAGCTCCCAGTTCCAGCGCTTCTCCTTGGGGTTGTAGTCCAGCGGGCAGCCGCGCCCCTGATCCTCCACCTCGATGCTGTGGTCAAGGTGCCGCGTCACGGTGATGAGCCGCCCGTGGCCCTCGCGCGCCTCGTCGATGGAGTTGGAGAGGATCTCGAACACCGCGTGCTCGCATCCGTCCAGCCCGTCGGAGCCGAAAATAACGCCCGGACGCTTGCGGACGCGGTCCGCGCCCTGCAGCATGGAAATGCTTTCGTTGCCGTAGTCGGTTTTCTTGTTTTCCGCCATGTGTTTCTCCGATTTCTCAATAGTATACAAATACAAATTCTGGTGTATTATACCCCCAATCCGCCACAATAGCAAGTGCTTTTGACGGTTTTCTCCATTCCCGCCTCTTTTCGCCAAAACGCCCCCCTTTTTTCGGAAAATGTTCCCCGCTGCGGCGGTGTCATAACGGCAAAGTCAACCGTATCAAAGCCCCTGAAATCGAAGTTATTCACAATTTCCACAGAATTATCCACAGGGTTATGTCAACGCCAGAAACGTCGAAAAATGTCGATTTCCGGCGCCTGTCACGCCGTCTTTTTGCTCCCGCGCGGCGCTGTAATTTCGTCGATTTGCCCTATTGACAAACGCGAAGTCCGTGGTTCCGGACTTCGCGTTTTTTCAAAGATATGGTGGGCGCGATTTTATCGGCACAGTAAATATTGTAGGGCGTCCGCGTGCATCAATGCCGCGTCAGCGTTCCCCGTAATACGCGCGCAGGATGTCCGCTACGCTGTCCTCGCTTCCGCTGAGGATCACGCGCGAGAGCCCGCGGTCGCGGCCGCAGCTGAAGGTGATGTCCGCGCCGTCACGGTTGATTTTTCCACAGAAGAACGCGGAGATCTCCCTGCCCTCCTCGTCCGTCACGGCAAAGTCGAGGATCACGCAGGCGCGGTTTGCCTTTTTCGACGTGTCGGCAAGGAAGTCATAGATGACCGCGTGGCGGTTGGCGCGCATGCTTTGCTTGACGCCGGCGTCCGCGAAAAAGGCTTCGATCTCCTCGTCCGTAAAGCGCCAGCTCCCGTCGAGCTTTTCACCGTTTAAAACGCCAAGCTTGAGATAATTGCGCAGCGTGCGGGTGGTCAGTCCCGTCATCATGGCCAGATCGTTGATGGTATACATGGTCAAATCCTCCTATTTCTTTTTCGGAAGAGCTCTTATCCTTGTCCCCATCATAGCGCCCGCGCGCGGCATTTGCAATTTGAAATCACGTCAGGTTTTCCACCCGTCCCGTCAGGGGCCGAGCAGCATCAGCACGACGCCGTACACCACGCTCGCGGCGGTGCCGAAGGCGAGGACGGGGCCGGCGATGGTGAACATCTTCACAGCCGTGCCTGTAATCAGTCCCTCGCTCTTGAAATCCAGCGCGGGTGAGACGACGGCGTTGGCAAAGCCCGTGATCGGCACCAGCGTCCCCGCGCCGGCGAAGCGCGCGAGGCTGTTGTAGACGTTCAGTCCGGTCGCGAGCGCCGAGAGAAACACGAGGCTGATTGACGCCGCCGCGCCCGCGTCGGCCTTGTCCAGTCCGAGGCGCAGAAAGGCATTCTGAATCAGCTGGCCCACGACGCAGATCGCCCCGCCGGTGACGAACGCGAGCAGCGTGTTTTTCACAATGGGCGATTTCGGTGCTTTCTTCCTGACGTAAGCCTGATACTCCTGCGGCGTCATATCCATGCGGCAACACTCCTTTGCGCATAGTGTTGCCGGTTTTGCGGCAAAAAATCCGTCCGGCGCGCATTTTCGCCCGCGCCGCCGCAAAAACGCCGTCCACCCCTTGCGCGGCGGCGCAAAAGCGCGTATGATTTGAGCCATGAAAAGCTTGGGACTGTACATCCACATACCGTTTTGCAAATCGAAGTGCGCCTACTGCGACTTTTACTCCCTCGCGCGGAGCGAGGAGCGCATGGACGCCTTTGCCGCCGCGCTCTCCGATGCGCTGCGCGCCGCCGCGCCCTCCGCCGCGGGGTACGCGGTCGATACGGTATACTTCGGCGGCGGCACGCCGAGCTGGTTCGGCGCGAAGCGGCTCTGCGCGCTGCTGGAAACCGTTCAGGCGCGCTTTTCCGTCGCGCCCCAAGCGGAGATCACCTTCGAGGCGAACCCGGAGAGCGCGCGCGACATCTCCGCGCTGCGCGCGCTGCGCGGCGCGGGCTTCAACCGCGTCTCGCTCGGCATGCAGTCCGCGAACGACGGCGAGCTGCGCGCCGTCGGGCGCATCCACACGGCGCGCGACGTCGCGGACGCGGTCGGCGCGGCGCGGCGCGCCGGCTTCGACAATCTGAGCCTCGACCTCATCTTCGGTCTCCCCGAACAGACGCGGGCAAGCTGGCGCCAAAGCCTTGCCGCGGCGGTCTCGCTCGCGCCGGAGCATCTTTCCTGCTACGCGCTCAAGGTCGAGCCGGGCACGCCGCTCGATCGGCGACGCGCAAAAATCCGCCTGCCCGATGACGACGAGCAGGCGGAGCTGTATCTGGATGCCGTAGCATTCCTCGCGGAGAACAGCTACGCGCAGTATGAGATATCGAATTTCGCGCGGTCCGGACGGGAATCCCGCCACAACCTCAAATACTGGACGCTGGGGGAATACCTCGGCTTCGGGCCGGGCGCGCACTCCGATTTCGGCGGGCGGCGCTTCGCCGCGGCGCGCGATCTGGACGCCTTCCTCGCGGGCAAAGGCGCGAAAAGCGAGGACGCCGCGATCTCGCCGCGCGAGCGCGCCGCCGAGCGCGTCATGCTCGGCCTGCGCCTTGCGCAGGGGCTTATCGCGGAGGAGCTGGCCCCCGCCGCGGACGTGCTGCGCGAATGTGCCGCCCATGGCCTAGCAGCGGAGGTTAACGGGCGCTGGCGGCTGACGCCGGAGGGCTTCCTCGTCTCCAACGAAATCATTCTGCGCGTGCAGGAGGCGCTGGGTTTTTAGCGATCCACGCGTTGTACACGATCAGCGAGCCGACCACGACCACCGCGCCGACGGCGGCGAGGCCGGAGATCGTCTCGTGGTAGAAGATCGCGACCCAGATGGGATTCAGCACCGGCTCCAGTCCGGTGATAAGGCTCGCCGTGACCGGCGGCGTGCGCCGGATGCCCAGTGAGAAGAAGATGTAGGCAAGTCCGATCTGCACCGCGCCGAGCGCGAACACGGTCACAAGCGTCCGCGCGGAGAAATCCGTCTCCCGCAGGCAGAACGGTGAGAACAGCACGCCCGCCGCCAGCTGGCCGAGGAAGCAGGACGAGATCGCGTCGGACTTTTCCGACGCGTTCATCATAAATACGCCCGCGTAGCACACGCCGGAGAGGATCGCCACAAAATTGCCCAGCTGACTGCCCGCGCGGAACCCGTCGACGAAGAAAATGCACACGCCCAGCAGCACCGCCGCACAGGCAAATATGTCGGCGCGGCGCGGCTTCACATGGAACAGCAGCGCCATGAGCAGAATTACGAAGACCGGTGCGGTGAATTGCAGGACGATCGCATTTGCCGCGGTGGTCATTTTGTTTGCCATGGTGAAAAACGTCGTGACGCCCATCATCGACAGCGCCCCGATGAACACCGGTGTGCTGAACGTCAGCTTATGGCGCGTAAAGAGCAAAAAATGTCCGATCACCGACGCGCCGACCAGATTCCGCGCGCCGTTGATCGCCATTGCCGACCACGGCAGCAGCTTGATGCCGAGTCCGCCCGTGCTGAAGCAGAGGGATGCGAGCAGCATACACACCGCGCCCGTCCAGATATCGCGCCGATCCGTCTGTTCCATCTCTCTTACTTGCCCTTCGCCTTGAGCTCCGCGATCATCGCGCGCAGCTCGTCGCCGGTAAATGCGTGCACCTTGTCGCAGAACTGGCACGTCAGCTCCGCGCCGCCCTGCTCGCGCAGCATATCCTCCAGCTCCGCGCTGCCGAGCGACAGCAGCGCGCGCTCCGTGCGCTCGCGCGTGCAGTAGCAGCGGTACTCGATGGGCGAGGTCTCCAAAATCTCCAGCTCGAAGTCGGAGAGCACCGTTCGCAGCAGGTTCGCCGGGTCGGGATCGTCGCGGAGGATGTTCGTCACGCTCGGCGCGGCGTAGATACCGCCCTCGACCTTCGCGATCGTGTCCTCCTGCGCGCCCGGCAGCAGCTGGATGAGGTATCCGCCCGCGGCGAGCACGCTGCGGTCGCGGTCCACCAGCACGCCGAGGCCGCAGGCGGAGGGGATCTGCTCCGACTCGACGAAATACGCCGCCAGATCCTCCGCGATCTCGCCGCCCAGCAGATCCACCGTGCCGACGTAGGGCTCCTTGAGGCCCAGATCCTTGATGACGGTCAGCGTGCCCGCGCTGCCGACCGCGCCGCCCACGTCCAGCTTGCCGTCGGGGCGCAGCGGGATGTCGACGAGCGGGTCGCCCACGTAGCCGCGGACGTTGCCCTCCGCGTCGGACACGGCGAGGATCGTCCCCAGCGGCCCGCCGCCCTTGATTTGCAGCGTGACGCTCTCGCCCTGCCCCTTGAGCGCGTTGCCCATCATCGACGCGCCCGCCAGCGCGCGGCCCAGCGCCGCCGTGGCGACCGGCGAAAGGTGGTGGATGCCCCGCGCGCGCTCGGTGAGCGCGCGCGTGCAGACGGCGGCGGCCTTGACATAGCCGTCGCGGGACATGGCGCGGACAATGCAGTCGTTCATAACAAAAGCTCCCAAATCATGCAGTCAAGTCTACATTGCGGCTATCTTCTGACAGCCGGCAGATCATCTCCTCCGCGTGCGGAGGAGACTTGCCATATTTCGCGGCTGCCGCGCAAGCGGCGAGCGAAATGGCATCTTGTTTATCTGTCGGCTATCTTCTGACAGCCGACAGATAGACCCGCCCGTCGTTTTCATTCGGACGGCGCTTTTTGCAGTCGCCGAAGACGCGGATGTTCGCAAAGCCCGCCGCGGCGAGCCATTGCGTCAGCGTATCGACGTCGTAATACCGCTGGCGGTGGTACTCGATCTCCCGCTCCCACGCGCCGTCGGCGCGGCGCGTAAACAGGTCGACACAGTAGTCCAGCAGCTCGCGGCGAAATTCGGTGCGCCACACGCAGCAGACGTCCCCGCCCTCGTCGAAGTAGACCTGGCCGTCCATCTGCTCCAGCTTTTTCCTGCCGTGCACGTCGAATACCAGCGCGCCGCCGGGCGAGATGAACAGCCGCAGCCGCTCGAACGTGCGCCGCACGTCGCGCGGATTCGTGAGGTAATTGAGGCTGTCCATGCAGCAGATCGCCGCGTCCACCGTGTCGTTGAGGTCGAGGCGCGGCATGGACTGGTGCAGGAACAGCGGCGCCACGCCGGAGATGCCCTGTGCCTTCTCCCGCGCCTCCATCAGCATGTCCTCGGAGCCGTCGACCGAGATCAGCTCATAGCCCCGCTCCGTCAGCAGGCAGGTCATCGTCCCCGTGCCGCAGGCGAGATCCAGCACCGTGCGCACTTCGCGCTTCGCCGCGCGCCGGAACAGCCCTTCGACAAAGTCGGCGCGGCGCGTGTAGTCCGCGTCGCGCATCAACTCGTCATAGGCTCCCGCCAGATGCTCATAGCTCGCCATCTTTCATCCGTCCGAACACGTATTCGTAGCCGCCGTCGGAATCGTTCAGCGAGCGGGCAACGCGCGAGATCGTCGCGCTCGACGCGCCCGTGCGTTCCAGAATGTCGTTGTAGACCATGCCCTTCGTCAGCAGCCGCGCCACCTCGAAGCGCTGCTCCATCGCGCGCAGCTCGGTCTGCGTGCAAACGTCGCAGAAGAAGCTGTAGCACTCCTCCTCGTTTTTCAGCAGCATGATCGCCTTGTAGAAGTCTTCGTTCTTTGCTTTTTTGCCGATCCGGCTTCCCGGTGCCGCCATGGTAGTCGCCTCCTTGAAGTTCTGCTTTATAGTTTAACAGAATAAAGGGAAAAAGTAAAGCCCAAAAATGCACCCTCCGCCCGTCCGCGCCATAGACTGTTGCGAAAGAGTTTTGGAGCGAAAGCACAGGGAGGATCATCATGAGGCACGATTCACCCCGCCTCGCGGAGGCGCTCACGGAGGAACGCGCGTGGGACGCGGACGGCGTCACGGTGCTCCGCGCATCGGTCACGCTGCCGCAGCTTGCGCCGGGAGGGCAGCGCGCCAGACGCTTCAACCGCTATTACCGGCGCTTCTGCCGTGCGTACTTCGCCTACTGCGCGCAGGTGCTGCTGCCGGAGGCGGCGGCGTCCTGCCGTGACGCGATGGCGGTGTCCGCGCCGTGGAGCGTCGCGCGCGCCGAGCTGACGTTCCGCGTCGTTTTCCGCCGCGGCGCCCTTTGGAGCGTGGTGTGCGACGCGCGCGAGTGCGTGTGCGGACAGCCGCCGTTCCTGCTGCGCCGCAGCGACGTCTGGGACCTCAACGCGGGCCTGCCCGTCCCGCCGGAGGAGTTCTTCCCTCCGCACAGGCGCTGCAAGCGGGAGCTGCTGCGCTTCGCGCGCGCGGAGATGCAGCGCCGCGCGCAGCAGGGCTTTCCCTGCCGTGAGAACTGGCGCGCCATGCTGCGCCGCGCGCTCAACCTGCGCAACTGCTATCCGGTGGAGGAGGGACTTTGCTTTTTCTATCCGCCGGGCGCCGTCGCGGATGAAAAAGGGGGCATCGTGACCTTCACGATGCCCTATGATACGGAAAACGGCCCTTTTCTGCCGCCGGAGGAATAAGTCATCCGTTCTTTTCCGCCAGTACATGCTTGTCCGAGAGGCCGCAGAGCTCGTCCCTGTCCGTGAAGCAGAGCGCCCAGCCGTAACCGGTCTCCTTCCATTGGAGGGGCTTGTCGTAGTCGTTGGCGGCGTTCGGCTCCTTCAGCCAGACATACGCGCGCTCCAGCATTTCCGAGCCGTCGTAGGCATAGATCTCCGTTTGGAAGAATCCGTTCGGGAAGCTCGTCTTCCAGCCGTCCGCCGTGCGCTCCACGGCAAGGTCGGACGCGCCGCGCTCAATGACCTCCGTCGTCGTCTTTCCCGCCGCGTCGACGGCCTCCCTGCTCTCATACACCGTCGCGCGAACGCGGAAGTCCGGCAGGTCAATAAAGCCCTCGCGCGTGTAAGCCACCTGTCCGGCGCTCAGGATGACAAACTCGTCTTCGTTCTTCACGCCGACGGAAGCTTGAATCCCGTACTTGTCCAGCACCTCGTCCAGCGCGCGCCGCGTATCGGCGAGCGTGAAGCCGTCGAGGGAGAGATCGTCCGGCGCGAGGTACGAAAGGCTGGCGGGAAGCACCGGCCGCCCGTCCGGCGAGCGCAGGAACTCCTCCAGCGCCTTGCCGGAGAGGACAAACTCCGCCGGCAGGACGTCCGGCTGCTCCAGCACGCCGATGTCGTAGCTCACCGAGGCATCCGTCGTCTGGCACGAGTCCAGTCCCAGCGCCTCCGCGACGGTTTCCGCGCACAGCTTGCCGAGCGCGTCCATCGTCTCGGCGCTCTGCTCGAACCACACCGCGCCGCTCGACGTATCGAGCCAGTATTTCTGCTCCTGTCCGCCGCTGCGCAGCGTACCGGAGACCAGCTCCGTCAGCTGATACGGCGCGACGCCGGTGTGGTGAAAGATGTACGGCTCGGCGCTGACAAGCTCCGAGCTGGGGAGCTTCTGCGCCAGCCACTCCCGCATCATCTGCTCGCCCTTCTGCCGCGCGGCATTTTCCTCTTTCTCCGTGTACTGCTCGCCCGTGCAGCCCGCTAGACACACAAGCAGCGCCAGAAGCGCCGCAAGCGCGCCCACTCTTTTCACGGTTCTCCCCATGAGGCACCTCCCCCGGGCGTCCGCCCTTGCGTCCCCGTTTCCTAGTCCTGCGAGACCTTGGTCATCTTGATCGAGATGATCTCCTCGTGCTTGCCGACAAACTCGTTGAGCAGGTCGCCCTTGATCTCGTTTTTAAGCTTGAGCCCGAGGCGGTATTTCATGCTGCCGTCCTGCTGCTTGTCGATCTGCGTGTCCGTCACGATGGCGCCCCACTCCTCCAGCTTCCTGTAAAGCGCCTCGTCGGCGTCCCCGTCCCGGCTGAACGTGACCTCAAGCCCCGCGTCGCTGTAGCGGTCCGCGCCGATGTTGAAGCGGTGGGTCAGGTATTGCAGGCAGATGATGAACGCCGTGGCAAACACGCCGATCACATAAAGGCCGGAGCCGATCGCCATACCGATGCCGCAGACCGCCCAGATGCCGGCGGCGGTGGTAAGGCCGCGCGTTGTGAACTTCCGGTCGCGGTAGATGACGCCCGCGCCGAGGAAGCCCACGCCGGTGACGATCTGCGAGGCGATACGCGAGGAGTCCGCGCCGCGCACGCCGGCGAAGAACACGCCCTCCGCCACCTCCAGATCGGCGAAGCCGTACTTGGAGACGATCATCAGCAGCGCCGCCGAGCAGGCGACCATACAGTGCGTGCGCACGCCCGCGTCCTTGAAGCGGCGGCTGCGCTCCACTCCGACCAGCCATCCGCACACAGCCGCCACCACGAGACGGAGCAGCAGCTCCGCCCACTGCACGAGTGTAAAATTGCTGCACATGCGCGCATAAAACGTCATGCCGGACAGCCTCCCATTCCCTTTTTGAAGTATAGTATAATGGGATATTTTATTCCGATTTCAAGCAAAAGTCAACGCTCACATTGCAAAAACATGGCGCTGTAGGGCGGCATTTCCAGCCCGCCGCCGAAATCGACGTCCCGACCCGTCAGCAGGTCGGCCGCCTTTCCGCAGCCGAAGTCCATGTGCGCGTGATAGGCGTTTTCGTCGGCGTTGATTGCGACCAGCACGCGCTCGCCGTCGCATTGGCGCTGAAAGATCGTCTGCCTGTTCGTCAGCAGCTTGTCGCCGAAATCGCCGTAGCAGAGCGCGCGGCTCCCACGGTGCGCCTTCGCCATCGCGGCGATCGTATCCGTCAGCTCGTTCCACTCGGGTTTGTCGAACGCGGGGCGCAGATTCGCGTCGGAGCCGGGCTGCTTGTGCGCTTCGACGCCCCACTCGCTGCCGTAGTAGACGCAGGGGATGCCCGGCATGCCGAACATCAGCGCGTATATGAGCGGCAGATGCCTCTTATTGTTCAGGATGCTCGCGACGCGCGTGACGTCGTGGTTGTCGCAGAAGCACAGAAGGTGCTTGCCCTTGTAGAGTGTCCATTGCTCCGGCCCGAACTGGCGCTTGAGGGAGTGGACGATCTCAAAGAGGTTCATGGAGTTGAGGCTCGAATACAGGCCCTTGTAGCACTCGTAGTTCGTGCAGGAGTGCAGGAGCCCGTCACCCACCCAGCGGTTGTAGTCGCCGTGCAGCGTCTCGCCGACGAGGAAAAACTCCGGCTTGACCGTGTCCGCAAACGCGCGCAGGCGGCGGATAAAGTCGATGTCGAGGCAGTATGCCACGTCGAGGCGCAGGCCGTCCACGTCGAATTCGTCCACCCAGAATTTCACGGTGTCGATGAGGTAGTCCGCGACGGCGGGGTTTCTCAGGTTGAGCTTGACGAGGTTGTAGTGCCCCTCCCACGCCTCGTACCAGAACCCGTCGTTGTAGGCGGTGTTCCCGTCAAAATTGAGGCAGAACCAGTCCTTGTAGGGGGAATCCCACTTCTTCTCCCGCACGTCCCGAAACGCCCAGAAGTTGCGCCCCACATGGTTGAACACCGCGTCGATGACGACCTTGACGCCGCGCGCGTGGAACGCCTCGACGACCGTCTTGAAGTCCTCGTTCGTGCCGAGGCGGCAGTCCAGCGTCCGGTAGTCGCGCGTGTCGTAACCGTGCTCGTCGCTCTCAAAGACCGGCGAGAGGTACACGGCGTCCGCGCCGAGCTTTTCGATGTGCTCCGCCCAGTCCCGCAGCTTCAAAATGCGGTGCTCCGTCACGCCGTCGTTCGCCGCCGGCGCGCCGCACAGCCCCAGGGGATAGATCTGATAAAAAACCGCGTTTTCCGCCCACATGATGCGCAGTCCCCCCTCTTATCTTCCGTACATTTTGGTGATCGCCGCGATCTTCTTCGCGAGCTTCGCGCTGTCCTCGCCCTCCAGCATCCGCCACTCCCAGTTGCCGGACGCGGTGCCGGGCGTGTTCATGCGGTGGTACTTGCCCAGCTCCAGATAGTCCTGCATCTGCGCGACGAACAGCCTCGCGACCGAACCCATGCCGCCGCGGATCATGCCGTAGTTGAAGCCCTCCTCGTCGTTGAGGCCGAGGTACTTCTTCGCGTGGGCCAGCTCGTCGGGGTCGCCCTCCTCGCGCCACTCGGCGAGCGGCGCGTTGTCGTGCGTGCCCGTGTAGCACACGCAGTTCTCCTTGTACAGGTGCGGCAGATAGTCGCTCGGCTCGTTGGGGTTGAAGGCGAATTCCAGCACCTTCATGCCCGGCAGCTTCGAGTCCGCGAGCATCTGCGCCACCTCCGGCGTGGGATAGCCCAGATCCTCGGCGATGAATTCAAGGTCGTGGAACCAGCCGGTCAGCACGCTCACGAGCTTCATGCCCGGGCCCTTGACCCACTTGCCCTTGCGGGCGGTCTTCTCGCCGAAGGGCACCGCCCAAAAGCTCTCGAACCCGCGGAAATGGTCGATGCGGATCACGTCGTAGAGCTTCGCCGCGCCGCCGATGCGGCGGATCCACCAGCCGAAGCCGTCGCGCTCCATGGCGTCGTAATCATAGAGCGGGTTGCCCCAGAGCTGGCCGTCCTCGCTGAAGTAGTCCGGCGGCACGCCGGAGACCTCGGTGGGCACGCGATGCTCGTCGAGCCGGAACATCTTCGGCTCCGCCCAGACGTCGGAGGAGTCCATCGCCACATAGATCGGCAGGTCGCCGATGAGGCGGATGCCGAGGTCGTTGATATACTCCTTGAGCGCGCTCCACTGCTTGAAGAAGAGGAACTGGATGTAGGTGAACAGCTCCACGTCCGGCGCGAGCTTTTCGCGCCATTCCTTGACGGCGTCGGGCTTGTGCAGGCGGATGTCCTCGTCCGGCCACTCGCTCCACGCCTTCATGTCGAAGTGACGCTTGAGCGCCATGAAGAGCGTGTAGTCGGGCAGCCATGCCGCGTTCTCCTTCTCAAAGGCGGCGACCTCCTCGCGGTCGCGCTCCCAGCCGCGCTGCTTCGCCTTTTCCAGCAGCGCAAAGCGGCTTTCGTAGATCCTGCCGTAGTCCACGTAGCGCGGGTTCGTACCCCAGTCGCGCTCGGAAACCTCTTTCTTGGTCAGCAGCTTGTCCTTGACGAGCAGGTCGAGATCGATGAAGTACGGGTTGCCCGCGTAGGTGGAAAAGCTCTGGTACGGCGAGTCGCCGTAGCTGGTGGGGCCGAGGGGAAGCAGCTGCCAGAACTTCTGCCCCGCCTTTTCGAGAAAGTCGGCAAAGTGGTACGCCGCCTTGCCGAAGGTACCGATGCCGTAGGGAGACGGCAGCGAGGAAATGGGCATCAAAATACCGCTGGAACGTTTCATAGAAAAACCATCACTTTCCTTTTTGAGTTTGCCTCTTTCTTGAGGGATTTATCCCTTCACGGCGCCTGCGGCGACGCCCTTGATGATGTGCTTCTGGCACAGGAGATAGAACACGATCACGGGGATGATGCTCAGCAGGATCAGCGCCATCGTCGCGCCGAGGTCCACCGTGCCGTAGCTGCCCTTCAAATACTGGATGTGGATCGGGATGGTGCGGTACTCGTTGATATCCAGCACCAGCACGGGCAGCAGGTAGTCGTTCCACACCCACATGATCTCCAGAATTCCCACGGAGATCAGCGTCGGCTTGAGCATCGGCAGCACCACCGAGAAGAACGTGCGGATCGGGCCGCAGCCGTCGATCGCGGCGGCCTCCTCGATCTCAACGGGGATGGATTTGACAAAGCCGACGAACATGAAGATCGCAAGCCCCGCGCCGAAGCCAAGGTACACGACGGGGATCGTCCACGGGGTGTTGAGGTGGAGCCGGTCGGCGGTCTTGGAGAGCGTGAACATGACCATCTGGAACGGGACGACCATCGAAAAGACGCACAGGAAGTAGATCGTCTTGCAGAACACGGAGTTCACGCGCGCGATGTACCACGCCGCCATCGACGTGAACAGCAGGATCAGGAACGTCGAAAACACCGTGATGAGCACGCTGTACAAAACCGATTTGTAGAATGGGTAGTTGCCGAAGGTCATGCCCTTGATGAAGTTGGAGAAGCCCGCCCACATCTCGCCGCTCGGCAGGGCAAAGGTGTCCGTTTTAACGAAGGTGTTGAGCTTGAACGAGTTGATGACCACGGCGAGCACCGGCAGCACATAGATCACGCAGATCACCGCCAGCACGGCGGAGAGGACCGCCTTTCTGCGGCGCTCGGAAGCCAGCGTCTGTTCCTTCATTACTGCTGCACCTCCCTCTTACGCGTATAGGAGAGCTGCGCAAGCCCCAGTCCCGCGACCAGCAGGAAGAACAGCACCGCCTTGGCCTGCGCCACGCCCGGATAGGTCGATTTGGAGTTGTAGAACGTGCTGTAGATGTTCAGCGCCAGCATCTCCGTCGTCTTGACCGAGGCGCCGTCCGGCTGCACGATGATCGGCATGCCGCCCGTCAGGGCAAGGTTCTGGTCGAACAGCTTGAAGCCGTTCGTCAGCGCGAGGAACGTGCAGATAGTGATGGAGGGCATGACGTTGGGGATCGTTACCCTGAAAAGCGTCTGCCACCGGTTCGCGCCGTCGATCTTCGCCGCCTCCAGCATATCCTCCGGCACCGCCTGCAAGCCGGCGATGTAAATAATCATCATGTAGCCGATCTGCTGCCAGCAGACGAGGATCACAAGGCCCCAGAAGCCCCATGTGCTGTTTTCCACGATGGAGGTGCCGTACTTGTGCAGGATACCGTCGAAGATCATCGACCAGATGTAGCCCAGCACAATGCCGCCGATCAGGTTCGGCATGAAAAACACCGTGCGGTAGAGGTTGCTGCCGCGGATGCCCTGCGTCAGCGCGTAGGCAACCGCGAACGCCAGCACGTTGATGAGCACCAGCGACACAACCGCGAAGCCCGCCGTGTACCAGAACGCCGCCCGGAAGGTCTGGTCCCGCAGCGCCGTCAGATAGTTGCCGAAGCCGATAAACTTCGCGTCGCGGATCAGGCGGAACTTGCAAAACGACAGGTAGATGCCCTGCACAAAAGGCCAGACGAAGCCGATGGCGAACGCCGCCACCACCGGTCCCATGAAGAGCCACGACCACTTGCGCGTCTGGCGGCGCGTGGAGTTGCCGCGGCCTGGTTTCCTGCTCACTGCGATCATCTCCTCCTTTTAAAATACACTCTCAGAATACCATGGTTCTTCCCTGTTTTCAAACGTTCCGCCCGCCTCGTGCGGCGAACGGAAACGAAATCGAAGGGGGCGGGCGAAATCGCCCGCCCCGCTTTTTCTGCTATTTGCTTTGCGAAGCTGTATCAACCGTTCTGCGCCTTGTACTGGGCGGCCCAGCCGTCGATCATGGCGGTGCGGACGGTCTCCCAGTTGGCGGCGCTCTGGTCGGCGTTGTACGCGTTCAAAGCGGAGACCAGCGCGGCGCGGTAATCGTCAACCGCGGGCTGATAGTTGGTCGCCCAATCCATGACGTAGCAGCCGTTGGCGGCATACTGGTCGGCGGCGGCGAGGAACTTGTTCGTGGACTCCTGCGCGTTCTTGTACGGCATGGCGCCGAAGGTGTCGACGGCAATGCGGGACGCCTCGGGATCGGTGACGAGCCAGACCAGGAAGTCCATCGTCGCCTGCTGGTCCTCGGCGGAGGCCATGGAGTTGATCGCCCAGCAGTTCTCGGTGCCGCAGTTGAGGCCCGCCTTCTCCTCGCCGGAGACGCCGCAGTAATACGGGATCATCGTGGCGTTGGGGACGGTCTCGGACACGGCGCTGTACTCCCAGGAGCCGTTGACAAAGAACGCCGCCTTGCCGGACTTGAACTCAGCCTCGGCGTCGTGGCCGCCGGTGGCGAGCGCCGTCGGATCGGTCAGGCTGTTGTTGATGCACAGGTCATAGAGGTTCTTGTAGTTCTCAACATAGTCGTTGGTCAGGGTCGGCGGGCACTCGGTCCACTTGCTGCCGCCGTCGCGCTCCTGATAGTAGTAGACAAGGTTGACCATGTGGCCGGTGAAGCGCCAGGAGGAGCTGGGGTCCATATCGCAGGAGGAGAACGCGTCGAAGCCGAGCGTCGCGGCGTTGGCGTGGATGTCCTCGGCAACCTTCTTGAGGCCGTCAAAGTTCTTGAGCTCATCCATGCTGTGGCCGGCCTTCTGGATCAGGTCGGGGTTGACGATGATGCCGTAGCACTCGAAGCAGTAGCCGATGGAAACCAGCTTGCCGTTCTCATCGTACAGGTTGTAGGCGTCGGTGTTCAGCTCGTTGGCGATGGGCGTGCCGGTCAGATCGACGGCATAGTCGCTCCAGTCCTTGACGGAGTTCGCGTTGCCGACGACGTAGATGGTCGGGGGATTGCTCTTGTCCATCTCGGCGGTGAGCGTCTGGCTGTAGGTGCCGGAAGCGGCGGTGACGACCTTCACGTCGACGCCCTTCTTCTCCTTGTACAGCGCGGCGATCTGCTGGAGCGCCTCGTCGGACTCCGGCTTGAAGTTGAGCCAGTACACGCTGCCGGTCTTACCGGAAGCGGCGGGCGCCGCGGGGGTGGTCGAGCCGCCGCTCGACGGGGTGGACGGGGTCTCGCCGCCGGAGGGCTGCGTCTGGCCGCCGCAGGCGGCAAGCGCCATGACCATGACCATGGCAAGAACGATGGCAAGGAACTTTTTCATGACAATGTCTCCTTTTCAGTTTTTCTATCATAAACGGCTGCGCCGCCGTTTATTACAGGTTCGTTCGACGCGCTTACTTAAGGCTCCGGATCGACGCGCCGGCGCGGAACGCCGTCGGCAGCGTGATCTGGGCGTGGCCGCCGCGCCCCTCGATCATGTCCAGCAGCAGCGCCACGCTTCTCTCGCCCAGCTCTTCCTTGGGCTGGCAGATCGTGGAGAGCATCGGGTGGATGTACTCCGAAACCGTGATGCCGTCGATGGCGATGACCGAAACGTCCTCCGGGATGTGGCGTCCGTACTCGCGCAGGGCGCGCATCGCGCCGATCGCCATGTCGTCCGCGATGGCGAACAGCGCCGTGAAGTCGTCCGTACGCCTCAGTCCGGCGCGCATCGCCTCGTACGCGTCCTCGATGCGGAAGCTGTCGCCGGTGGTAAAGATCAGCTCTTTGCGCAGCGGCACGCCGTGCTTTTTCAGCGCGTGGCAGTAGCCCTGATAGCGAAGCTGGCTGATGGAGCTGTCGTCCGCGTCGGATATGAGCGCGGCAATGCGCGTATGCCCCTTTTCGAGCAGCTTTTCCACGGCGGAGCAGGCGGCGTCCTCGTCGCAGATGGAAACCGAGGAATACCGCGCGGGGTCCAGCGTGCCGTAGGAGTTGGTGTAGGAGCAGAAGACGAAGGGCACCGTCACGCGCGCCAGCTCCTCGGGCGTGTAGTCGGAGCGCCCGCCGAGGAAGATGATGCCGCGCAGCCGTTTTTCGCGCTCCATCATCGCGCCGGAGGCGATCTCGTCGTCGCCGGAGCCGATCTGCCGCATGACCATCGTATAGCCCTCGCGGTCCAGCGCGCTTTCGATGGCGTGGATGATGTCGGTGTAGAACGGGTTCTGCACGCCGCGCACGATCAGGCCGATCGCCTCGGAGCGGATGCGCACCAGATCGCGCGCCGTGTTGTTCGGGATGTAGTTCTCCGCCTCGATCACCGCGCGCACGCGGCTGCGGCTCTCCTCGCTCACGTCGGGGCGGTCGTTGAGAACGCGGGATACGGTGCTCACACTCACGCCGGACAGGCGCGCAATATCCTTGATCGTCAGCAACTCTCCCTCACCTCGCCCGCGGCAAACGTTTTCCCGCCGTCTGATACAAGACTTCCGGCTGCGCCGGTTTCCGCGCGCCGCACATGCGGTATGAAGCGTCTGCGCCCGTTTTCGGCAACGTAACCGGTATCGTATCCGGTAACGCTTCCGGTAACGTTTCCGAATGGTGGCGCCATTCTATCAACGTTTTTTCCCGTTGTCAATACGTTTGTTTATTTTCGCCCTTATGGACGAAAAAACACACCGTCATTTTAGCAGATTACACAGGCGATTTTTTTGGTGCACATGCGAATAAACGTCCTGCACGGAGGCGGCCGAACGGAGACGCGAGGAACGCGCGCCGCGCAAACCGTCCGAAAGCCGCGAATCGGCGCAAAAAACGCGGGGCTGTGAAAAAATGAGATGCACGTCTCATTTTTTCACAGCCCCGCTTCCGGTAAGCTGCTTATGCGTATGTGTCAAAGAAGTTTCCCTTCATCACCGCAGGTACATCGCCCGGCTGCGGACCGCGCACCTGAAACTGCTGCTTCTCCGGGAGCATTTCCAGCAGTCCCTTCTCGCTCGTGACCTCGCTTCTCATGGTCATGTTCATCACGCTGTAGGCATACTGCGCCGATGAGGCAAGATTGATATTGCCATATTCGGACATTCCATCCATGCGTCCGCACCTCCCTTCGGATTGGTAACTTATAGTATATCAGGTTTTTCCGCGATTTGCAAGTCCCTTTTCAGGTCCCAGTCGAGGCGGATCAATCGTCGCTGCCGCTCATGCGGTTGACGTTCTCCCAGACCTCGTTCGCCTGCTCCATGCACTCGAAATACAGCGTCGTGAGCATGTTCGGGGCGATACCCAGCATGTCGCAGAGCTTGCTGACCTTGTCCCAGTCGGCGCTTTCATAGCTGAGCATCAGCGCGTAGAGCGCGCCCGCGGGACCGCCCCAGTTCAGCAGCGCGTCCTTGATCTCGTCCGAGATCGCCACCTGCTCCAGCGTCTCCTCCAGCGGCGCGTCGACCAGATAGTCCAGCGTGGAGAACATGCCCAGCAGATACGCGTCGTTCTTCGAGATGGGCACCTTCTTCGTGTAGCCGAGCAGCGACGCGCAGAAGTTCGCGCGCATAAACGAGAGCTTGAGGAACTCCTCGAAGAAGGGATCGACCTCGCCCTGATCGTTGCTGGCGCACAGCAGATAGATCCACTGCTGGAGCTGCGTGATACCGATGTTCATGATCGCCTGATGCACGCTGGTCGTCCGGTTGCGCGTGGCGAACTGCACCGTGTTGGCGACGCGCAGCAGCGCGTAGGTCAGCGACGCGTCCATGGAGATGATATGCTCGATCTCGGCGATATCCGGCTCCTCGCGGGTCACGGCGCTGAGCAGCTGGAAGAAGCTGCTTTGCAGATAGCTGCTGTCGTGCGCCTTGGAGGCCAGCTTCTCGGCGACGGCGTCGCCCTCCAGCTCGGTCACGCCGAGCTTGAGCGCAAGCTGGTACAGGTCCTCCGTGTTGACGTTGTACGCGATGCAGTGCTTGCCCATACCGTTCGCGATCTCGATCAGGTTGTGCAGCGAGTCCTCGCTCAGCGACGAGAAATCCAGCTTGATGTAGTCGATCTGGTCAATGAGCGACACGTATCGCGGCGCGAACTGGAAGTCGTTGACCGCGATCCTGTAGCCTTCCTTCTTGTACATCTGCACAAAGTGCATCGCAAGCGGATGGATAATCACGCTGTCGTCGATCTGGATGACAAGATCCTCCTTGGCGAACAGATGCGGGACCTTCTTCATCAGCAGCGTCGTCGTGAACGTCATAAAGTTCAGCGAATCCTTGATGCGCTCCGTATTCTGCGTCAGGAAGCTGTGGATGGTCTCCGCAACGGCAAACTCGTTGACCTTGCTTCTCTGCCCAGGCTCCGAGTCTCCGCCGTAAGCTGTGTTTTCGCCGTGGTACAGGATCTCATAGCCGATCACGCGGCTGATCGTATCCTTGATCGGACGTCTGACGATATATTTATTCGCCATGTCTGCGCCTCCTTCAGGACAGGGGTATGGCAAACGTTGTCTCAACCGTTTGCCGCGCCGCATCGTATTCTATCGGTCCGCGCGCGGCGGATCGTGCGGCGTTTGGGCGGATGCTCCGCCCGGGTGGTTAAGCGGTCCCCAGCAGATGGTCCATCACGGAGACCAGATGGCCGATCTCCGGCTTGCTCATCTGTTCGTTCGCGCCGAGCTGCTTGCCCTTGACGCGCATCTCCTCGGTGATAAGGGAGGAGAAGATAATCAGCGGGATATGCTTGAGCTCCGGATCGTCCTTGACAAGCTTCGTCAAGCGGTGTCCGTCCATCTGCGGCATCTCGATATCGGTGATGATGAGCGCCGCCTTCTCGTCGACGTTGCCCATCTTCTTCGCCATGGTCAGGAACTCCCACATCTCCAGGCCGTTGGGGAACCAGCTGATGTTGGTGTAGCCCGCCTTGTGCAGCGACTCCTGGATCATCTTCGAGAGCAGCACCGAGTCCTCCGCCAGCAGGATCGGCGCGTCGTTGCGGCTGCGCGGGCCCATCTTCTCGATCTCGTTGGAGTTGATCGTGCTCTCCGGCGCGATCTCGGCGACGATCTTCTCAAAGTCGAGAATCGTCACGAGGCGGCCGTTGCACTGGGCGATGCCCGTCGCCACGCTGTCGCCCGTGCCGCTGATGGTCTTGTCGGGCTTCTGGATCGCGGTCCACGAAATGCGGCTGATGCCGATCACGGTGTGGACGCGGAAGGCGATGTGCATCTTGTTGAAGTTCGTGATGATGAACAGGTCCTTCTCATGCAGATCGGACTCCAGCCCCAGATAGGTCGGGAGGTTGAGCACCGTGATGACCGTCTCTCTGGGCTTGAAGATACCCTCGACCGCCGGGTGGGTGTGCGGCATGGCCTTCACTGGCTGGCAAAGCATGATCTCGTCCACCTTCGCCACGTTGATGCCGTACAGGTTGTCGGCCACGGTAAATTCCATGATTTCGATTTCGTTGGTGCCGGATTCGAGCAGGATCTCGCTATTTTTCACTGCCATTGTAAACTCCCTCCAATAACTATAGCGTAATAACAGGCTGTCCGTAAGCCCGAATCTCACCGACGCCGGTGGATGGGTAGAACGACAGGGTGCGCGCAACCGAACCGCCGACATTCTCCGCAAGGATCTTGATGCCCTCCTTGCTCAGGTTCAGCTTCACGCTTTCGATGTTTCGCGCGCCGATGTTGCCCAGATTGCTGTTGCCCGCGACCTCGAACATCTTCGCGCCGCCCGCGATCTTCGCGACGAGCCGCTCCTTCCGCGCGCCCTTCGCCGCCAGCTGGTTCAGCGTCTCCTTGATGCCGGTGTCGGCATACTTCATCGTATTCTTGCGCCCCGCCTCCATGTTCAGCGGAAGCATGATGTGGATCAGCGCGCCGAGCTTGAGCGGGGGGTCCCACAGGCAGATGCCAATGCAGGAGCCCAGCGCGTAGGTAATCAGCTCGCCGTCGCCCTGAAGCATTTTCATGTCGGCAATGCCGATCGTCAGCTTCTGTCCGCCGGTCCTCGGCGCGCCCGCCGCCGCTGCCGCCACAGGCGCCGGGCGCATGGGAGCCGCGCCGGGCGCAGCCGCTCTTGTCATGCCGGGTGCGGCGCCGGGCGCCGCCGGGCGCGCCATGCCGGGCGCCGTGCCGGGTCTCGCCGCACCGGGCGCCGCCGCAGTCCTTGCAGGCGCCGCACCGGGCATCGCGGTTCTTGCCGCGCCGGGCGCTGCCGCCGGACGCGCCGCGCCGGGCGCCGTACCGGGTCTCGCCATACCGGGTGCCGCCGCCGGACGCGCCATACCGGGCGCCGCGCCGGGTCTTGCCGCACCGGGCGCCGCCGTCGGGCGCGCCATACCTGGCGCCGCCGCGGGCCGTGCGCCGGGAGTCACCGTCGGGCGCGCCGCGCCGGGTACCGCCGTTCTCGTCACGCCGGGCGCCGCGCCGGGCGGCGTTGTCGGCCTCGCCGCGCCGGCTCCCGGCGCCGCGGGCCTCTGTGCCCCGCCCATCGGAGGATTCTGTCCTGAATTTATCATTCCATTACGCCCAGCTTTCTTAACACGAAATTGAGAGACCGGATATCCGGCGAAAGCAGCAGGCGGCAGGGCACCTCACGCCCGTCGCACACGAAGTTTCCGCCGATGGTCATCAGATAGTCGGTCTGGCCGCCGTAAGCGACCATCGGCACCGCGAGGATCGCGCCCTGCATATCCACCGTGATGCTCGGCACCGTCAGTTCGAGGGAGATATCCGCCAGTCCGGAGAGCGCGTTGATGAACGTGGAGATCAGGATGTTTCCGATCTCGACCAACGCGCTGAGTTCGATCTCGCCAAGCTGGCTGTAGTCGTCGACATGCTCGGAGAGCATACTGCCCAGCACGAGGTTGATAAAGTCCAGCGACTGCGTCGCCAGCATGACGCCTGACATCTGGCCGCTGATATGTACCAGGACGCCCGCCGTGATCGCCTCGGGGCCGCCGATCCACTCAATGGCCTCGTTGTAGCCCATGATGCGGACCTCCGGCAGCGTGATGCGGATCTCGCGGTCGAGCATCGTCGAAAGCGCGCTGGCAGCGTTGCCGGTGCCGATGCTGCCGATCTCGCGCAGGGTATCGATCTCCATTGACGTCAGCTCATCATAGTTTTTGATATCCACGTACATCCCTCCCAAAGATGTTTAATATGACCGTTCATCGCGCAGCAGCGCGCGCGGCTCAGCGCAGGCCGTTGACCGTCGTCTCGATCTCGTCCGAGGTCGTAATCATGCGCAGCATGTACTGGAACGAGCGCTGCGATTCGATGACCTTCGTCAGCTCGTTGGCAAGGTCGGCGTTGGAGAGCTCCAGATAGCCCTGCACCGCCTCGCCGCTGCCGAGCCCGACCTGACCGTTCTTGTCGACCGGGACCATGCGGTTGTCGCCGAGGCTGAGCATCCCGTCGTGGTTGATGAAGTCGAACACGCCCACGGGCAGCTCCGGCAGGTCGGTCATTTCCTCCATGCCGTCCGCGACGGCGATACGCTGGCCGGTCTTGCCGAGCACAAAGCGCCCCATGCCGTCGGAGAGATACCATTTGCTGACCTCCCCGCTCTCCGTGCGCGTCACCGCCTCGCCGAGCTCGTTGACCTCCGTCACCGTGACGTCGCCCGTCTCCTTGAATTCGGAGAGCGTGAACGAGCCGTCGCGCGTATAGGAGATCTCGCCGGTGCGCGGGTCAAGCAGCCCGAAAAAGCCCTGCCCGTTGATGGCGTAATCCAGCTTGCGCTCCGTCCCCGTGAGGCCGGACTGGCGGAAATCCGTTGCCGCGTCCTCCATGCGGGAGCCGACGCCGCGCATCAGATCGCCCTCGATGCCGACCACCGGGCCGGTCATCAGCTGGGAAAACGAGGGCTGCTTGGCGCGAAAGCCGTAGTTGTTGATGTTCGCGATGTTGTTCGCGTGCACGTCCAGCCGGTCCTGCTGCTGGATCGCGCCCGTCGTCGCGGTGTAGAAGGAGATATTCATTCAGCTGCCTCCCTTCCCTTATAGACGGCCGACGTCTTCCGTTGCCTTGCGCATGACGGTATCGTATATTTTCGTGACCTCCGCCGCGCTCTGGTAGGCGCGCTCCGCCGTAATCATGCTGGTCATCTGCTGCACCAGATCGATGTTGGCGCGCTCGACGTACCGGTTGTGCACCCGCACGTCCGTGACGGCCTCGCCCTCGTTCTCGGAGACGAAGAAGCCGTAGTTGTTCTTCTCCAGCGCGCCGTTGTCCTCAAAGCGGAACACGCCGAGCGCGCCGAGATAGCCGCCGTTTTCGGTGAACAGCCTGCCGTTCTCGTCCGCGGAGATGCGGTCCGTCACAAGGCGGATGGTGTTGCCGTTCGGATCGAGCACACGCCCGAAGCCCGAAAGCCAGAGATAGCCGTCGTTGTCCAGCGAGAAGTTGCCGTTGCGGGTGTAGACGCGCTCGCCGTCCTCGGTCTCCAGCGCGAAAAAGCCGTCGCCCTCGATGGCGAAGTCCAGCGGCTGCCCCGTCTCCTCAATGGCGCCCTGCTCGTAATCCGTGTAGAGCTTGCTCGGCGCCGTGATCCAGCTCTGCTCGCCGAGCTCCGTATATTTTCTGTCCATATTGCCGACGCGCTGCCACATGACCTCCTCGAACGTGGAAAAGGTGTAGCGGTCGGTCTTGAATCCGGCGGTCGCGACGTTTGACATGTTGTTCGCGATCACGTCGAGGTTTTTCCCCTGCGTGAGCATGCCGGATGTCAGATTGTAAAAGCCCTTGAACATATGCGGTCCTTTCTGCTTTGCATCCGTTCTTTAGGTCCGTCCGTTCTTTTTCGGTGCGGCTCCGTCAGGGAGCCATCAATACCTTGAGCTTCTGGATGGCGCGGGTGTGGATCTGGGACGCGCGCGCGTGGCTGACGCCCAGAATATCCGCGATATCCTTCATTTTCATATCCTTCTGATAGTAGAGCGAGAGCACGATCTGCTCGTTTTCCCGCAGCGTTCCGATGGCGTCGGTCAAGGCGTCCAGCAGCTCCCGCCGCTCCAGCGACGCCTCCGGCATCGAGTCCGCGGACGCGTCCTCCGGCCCGGAGATCTGCTCGTAGCCCTCCAGCGTCTCCTCCAGCGACACGACGCTGTACATCGACGCGTTCGACATCGCGTCCTGATACTCCTCGTCCGTGATGCCGAGGCGCTGGGCGACCTCGTGCTCCGTCGGGAAGCGCCCCAGCTCGTTGTAGAGCTCGGTGTTCGCGCGCTCGATCTCCTTCGTGCGGCGGCGCACCGGACGCGGCACCCAGTCCTGCTGGCGCGCGAGGTCGATGATCATGCCGCGCACGCGCTTGGCGACGTAGGTCTCGAACTTGCCGATGGAGGGGTCGTACTTATCCACCGCCTTGGCGAGCGTGATCAGCCCCTCGTTGATGATGTCGTCCAGCTGGGCAAAGGTGCAGTAAACGCCCTGAATTTGCAGCGCGATGTTGCGCACGATGCCCGTGTGGCGCATGACGATCTCCCACTTGAGCTCGTCGCTGGGATTGCGGCGGTACTCCTCGAACAGCGCATCCACCGTCATATCCGCGTATGCAGTTTTCAGCGCGCCGCTGCTCATGCACCCACCGCCCTCTTTTCATCGGACTGCAAGCTGATGTTGCCGATCGACTGGATCTGAACCGTGCCCACGATCTCATTGAAGGAGAGCACGTACAAGCCGGGGAAATACTGAGCCAGCAGGCGGCTTAAATAGACGCGGATGACCTGGCTCGTCAGCAGGATCGGCGACTGGCCGAGCTCCTGGAACTTCTTCATGCTGTCGGAAAGCTGCGTGATGATGGGCTGGATCAGCTCCGGTCCCATGGCGAGGTAGATGCCGTGCTCGTTCTTCGTCAGCGACGCGACGATGCGGCGTTCGACCTCGCCGTCCAGCGTGACCGCGCGGAGCTGCCCGTTCTCGCAGAAGCGCCGCGTGATCGTGCGCGCCAGCGCGCCGCGGACGCTTTCGGTCAGCAGGTCCGGATCGCGGGTGTTGTTCATGGAATCCACCAGCGTCTCCAGGATCGTGCCGAGGTCGCGGATGGGCACGCCCTCCATCAGCAGGTTGCGCAGCACCTTTTCCAGCAGCGCGTAGCTGACGATCGCGGGGCAGGTCTCCTCGACCAGCTCCGGCGAGGTGCGCTTGAGGTTCTCGACCAGCTGCGTGGTCTCGGTGCGCCCGAGCAGCTCGTAAGCGTGGCGCTTGATCGTCTCGGAGAGGTGGGTGAGCATGACGGACAGCGGGTCGATGACCGTGTAGCCGTAGATCTCCGCCATTTCCTTGTTCTCCGGCAAGATCCAGCGCGAGGGGATACCGTAGGCAGGCTCCACCGTCTCGATGCCGTCGATCTCCTTGACCGGGGTGGAGGGCTCCAGCGCGAGGTAGTAGTCCATCAGGATCTCACCGCGGGTGACCTCCTCGCCCTTGATGGAGATAATGTACTGGTTCGTGCCAAGCATCGAACCGTCGTGCAGGCGGACCGTCGGGATGACGAAGCCCATTTCCTGCGCGTACTGGCGGCGGAAGATGACGATGCGGTTGATGAGCTTGCCGCCGCTCTGCTCGTCGACCAGCGGGATCAGGCTGTAGCCGACCTCCATTTCGATCGGCTCCACCGTGAGGAGCTGGTAGACGTTGCTGATGTCCTTGTAGAAATCCGCCTGTGTGGGCGCTGCCTCCGGCGACGTCTCGCTGCCCTCTCCGGCGGCGGCAGCCTCCGCGGCGGCGGCCTCCGCCGTCGCGCCGTGCAGGCGGCGCAGCAGGAAGAATCCGCCGGCAAGGAGCCCGATGCCGACCACCAGCAGCGCAAAGTGCGGCGTATTCGGCAGCACGCCGAGGAACACCATCGCGCCGCCGGCGACCATGATGGCGGTCGGCTGCGCCGTGAACTGGGAACGCACGTCCTCGCCGAGGCTGCCCTCGGAGACGGAACGCGTGACGATCATGCCCGTGGCGGTGGAGATCATCAGCGCCGGGATCTGCGACACAAGGCCGTCGCCGACGGTGAGGCGGGCGTAGGTGTCAAGCACCTCGGAAAAGCCCATGCCGCCCTGCACCATGCCGATGATGATACCGCCGACAAGGTTGACCAGCGAGAGGATGATCGACATGGTCGAATCGCCCTTGACGATCTTCGTGGCGCCGTCCATTGCGCCGTAGAAGTCCGCCTCGCGCTGGATCTTCGCACGGCGCAGACGCGCCTGCTGCTCGTCGATCATGCCGGAGTTGAGGTCGGCGTCGATCGCCATTTGCTTGCCGGGCATGGCGTCCAGCGTGAAGCGCGCCGCAACCTCGGACACGCGCTCGGCGCCCTTCGTGATGACGATGAGCTGGACGAGCACGATGATGGTGAAGATGATAAAACCGATGACGACGTTGCCCGCGGTGATGAGCTGGCTGAACGAGCGGATGACCTGTCCGGCCGCCGCCTCGCCGATCGTCGCGCCGTTGCGGAGTATGGCGCGCGTGGAGGAGATGTTCATGCCGAGGCGGAACAGCGTCGTGATGAGCAGCAGGGACGGGAAGATGGAGAACTCCAGCGCCTCCTGTATGTTCATCGTGATGACCAGGATGATGATGGAAAGCGAGATGTTGAGCACCAGCAGGATATCGAGCAGTTGCGTCGGAATGGGGATAATCATGAACAGCACGACAACGACCACGAACAACGTGACCGCGTTATTCTGCAACAGTTGCCGTATCTTCATGTGCCGCCCTTCCTATCCGGTGTCGTTATTCCGGCTCCGCCAGCTCCCGCGCGATATCCGCGGGCGCCTCCATGCGGTCCATCTTGTAGAGGTAGACCATCACGTCCGCCACCGCCTCGTAAAGGTCGGGCGGGATCATGCGGTTCACCTCTGTCTCGGCATACAGCGTCCGGGCCAGCGGGCGGTTTTCTATCGTGACGATATCGTTCTGCTCCGCCACCTCCACGATCTTCAGCGCAAGGTAATCCAGTCCCTTCGCCAGTACGATCGGCGCGGCGTCCTCTCCGGGGTGGTAGCGCAGCGCCACCGCGACATGCGTCGGGTTACGGACGACGACGTCCGCCCCCGGCACCTGCTGCATCATGCGCGACTGCGCCATCTGCCGCTGCAATTGCTTGATGCGCCCCTTGATCTGCGGGTCGCCTTCGGTTTGCTTGTATTCCTCCTTGACCTCCTGCTTGGTCATCTTCATCTGCCGCTCAAAATCCCACCACTGGTACAGAAAGTCCGCCGCAGCGAGGACGATGAACGCCAGGATCACCTTCAGGAGCATCAGGAAAATCGAATTGAGAATGTGCGTGCACGCCGCCACAAGGTCAGCGTACATATACCGCTCCGCAATCTCGATCGTCTCACGCAGCGAGGTGTAGACAATGTACATCAGGAGCGCTATTTTCAGGGTATTCTTCAAAGCCTCCACGAGACTTTTGAGGGAAAACAGGTTTTTGAACCCGTTGATCGGGTTGATCTTGTCAAATTTGGGCTTGATGCTCTCAAAAGCGACCAGCATCCGCGTCTGCCCCATCGTGGCGATGAGCGTCATCAAGATCGTGATGGCGAGCAGCGGCCCCGCGACGCGGGCGAGCAGCATGATGCTCTGCATCATCAGCTCCTTGGGCAGCGTCATGATCGTGCGGTCCTTCGCCAGCTCCATACAAAAGCGGATAAACTGGGCGATCTGCTCCATGGCGGAGGAAAAAGTCACGCGCAGCATCAGCACGCTTCCGATCAGCGAGGCCACCGCAACGACGTCCTTGCTCATCATGACGTGGCCTTTTTTTCGTTCGTCCCGTCGTTTTTTCGGGGTGGCTTTTTCGGTTTTCTCACCTTCCGCCAAGCCCTATCCCCCCTTTACGCGGTTCGGCTGCGCGCCCTATCCGGACGCAAGCGTGAGCAGATTGCGCAGCTCGTCGAGCATCAGGGACTCCGCCTCCAGCAGGAAATCTCCCATCGGGGCGATGAGGAACAGCAACATGAACAATCCGATGAGCACCTTGAGCTCAATATTGATGGCGAAGACGTTGATCTGCGGGATCGCCTTCATCAGCACGCCCATGCCGATCTGACCCACCATCTCCGCACCGAGAATAGGGAGGCCCAGCTTGACCGACAGCAGCACGCATTCGGCGAACAGCTCCACCGCCCGCTCCGCCGCCTGTCTGCCGAGGACCGCCCCGCCGAAGGGGACGATCTCGCCGGACGTCAGCATGATGCGCAGCAGCGTGATATGCCCGTTTGCCGCGAAGAACAGCATCAACGCCATGATGTTCAGCAGGTTCGCCGTCGTGGTCGACTGCGCCTGCGTGGTCGGGTCGTAGGTGCGCGCCATGCTCATGCCCATCTGGGCGTCCACCAGCTCGCCCGCCTGCTCGGGGATGAAGAAGAAAAAACGCATCACCATGCCGAGCAGGAAACCGAGGCCCATCTCCAGCAGCAGCTTGACCCCCAGCTCCAGAAGCGTCTCCGGAACCGGGATCACCGTCCCGCCGTACACGCTGTAGACCGTCCACGAAAGGAGCAGGATGAAGCCCGCGCGAAAGGTGCCGGGAATGCCGCTGCGCGCGAAGATCGGGCTGAACAGCATGAAGCCCGACATCCGCATCACGATGAACAGCAGCAGCGTAAACGCCGTCCAGTTGAACATGGCTACTTCATCAGCTCAAACAGCGAGTATGTGTACTCCTGCAGCGACTCGATCATCCAGCCGCCGCCGAGGGACAGAAACATCACCACGACGATCAGCTTGAGCACGAAACCGATGGACTGCTCATGGATCTGCGTCACCGCCTGCAGAATCGCCACGATCACGCCGATGAGCATACAAACCAGCAGAATCGGCGCGCCGAGCCGGATCGCAACGGCGATGCCGTCGCGAAACACATCTATGATCTGGTTGACTTCCATCGCGGCGTGTCACCTCCGGAGGCGGTCACTTGAATGTCTGGATCAGGGTGGAGAACAACAGCTCCCACCCGTTGATCGAGATAAAGAGAAGCAGCTTGAACGGCGTGGAGATCATCGCGGGCGGCAGCATAATCATGCCCATGGACATCAGCGTCGAGGAGACGATGATGTCGATCAGCAAAAACGGGATATAGAGGTACAGCCCGAACTCGAACGCGCGCTTGAGCTCGCTCGTGGCGAAGGCGGGCGTCACCACGCGCAGCGGCAGGTTAGTGCCCGTCTCCACGCTGTCGGGGATCTCCTCGCCCGCCATGTTGCAGAACAGGCGCAGCGCCGAGGTCTCGGTGTTGCGGACCATGAACTGCTTGAGCGGGACCTGCGCGCGGGAGAAGAACTCCTCCTGCGTGATCTGCTCGTCCGTGTAGGGTTTCCACGCCTCCTCGTTGATCTGGTCGATCACCGGCGTCATGGTGAACAGCGTCAGGAACAGCGCAAGGCCGATCAAAACGATGTTCGGCGGCGTCTGCTGCGTGCCCATTGCGTTGCGGAGGAAGGAAAACGTGATGATATAGCGGGTGAACGAGGTCATCATGACCACTACCGAAGGCAGCAGCATGAGCATCGTCGTGAGGAAGATGACCTCCAGCGTCTGGACGCTGTCACCGTTTATGTTGATGAGACCATCCATATTCATGGCGACTTACCCACTCACTTCTTCCGCAAGGACTTGCCCAGCACTTCCAGAAAGCCGGGCGCGCTCACGCTTTCGCTCTCCGTGAGCCAGACGGCGGCCTCGTCGCCGGTGAGCTCGCGGAGCAGCGTGATCTGATGCTCGGTCACGCCGAGCAGATAGCACCGCTCATCGAGCTGCACGAGCACGAGCCGTTCGTTCCGTCCCACGCCGAGCTGGCCGAGGATGCGGAGCTTGCCGTTCCCGCCCATGGGCAGCGTTCCGACGCCTCCGGGCATGCTGTGCGTCCCGATCCACCGCGTCGCGTAATATGCGAAGTAGAGGATCAGGATCACGACAGCCAGTACGCCGAGAAGCGACCAGAAGTTCTGCCCCATTACGGGTTGCCGAGGATGGTCGTCACCGTCTTCATGATACGGTCGGGCTTAAAGGGCTTGACAATGAAGTCCTTCGCGCCGTTCTGGATCGCATCGATGACCATTGCCTCCTGGCCCATCGCCGAGCACATCACGCAGTTGGCGGCGGGGTTCTTGGCCTTGATCGCCTTGAGCGCTTCCAGACCGTCCATGTTCGGCATCGTGATGTCGAGGATCACGAGATCGGGGTGGCACTCGTCGTACTTCGCAACGGCGTCAGCGCCGTCGACAGCCTCCACCACGTCGGTAAAGCCGTTCTTGGTGAGGGTGTCCTTGATGACCTTTCTCATGAAGGCAGCATCGTCAGCAGTTAAAATCGTCGGCATAGTTTTTACTTCCTTTCCTTCAAAAACTATTTTGTGGTTTTGGTATTAAGTAAGATTATCTAGACTCGGCTTCTGCACGATTTCACTGATGCGAATGCCGAAGTTGTCGTCGATGACGACCACGTCGCCGTGTGCGATGCACTTGCCGTTGACATAGACGTCCACCTGATCGCCCGCCAGCTTGTCGAGTACCACCAGCGAGCCCTTGGAAAGCGCCAGAATATCCTGCACCCGTTTTCGCGTTCGCCCAATCTCCACCGCGATCTCCAGCGAGACGCCCATGATGAGGTCGAGGTTCTGGCTCTCCTCCTTGCTGAGCTTTGTCCCATCCGCCAGCGTCGGCATTGTGGGGGGCTTTGCCGAGATCACCTTGGGATCGGGTTTTGCAGCCGCCTGCTGCATCTGCTGCTGCATGGCCTGCATCTGCTGCATGTTCTGCTGCTGCATGGCGGCCATTTGCTGCTGCATCTGCTGCATCTGCATCTGCATTTGCTGCTGCATCTGCTGCTGCATTTCCATGAACCCCGGCGGCATGCCGTAGTACGCGGGCGCCGCCTGCGGCTGCGGCGCAGCCGGTGCCGGTGCGGGAGCGGGAGCCGGTGCCGGTGCGGGGGCCGGCGCGGCGTCTCCGCCGCCTGCCATGCCCGCCATCAGCGCCTCGATCTGCTCCTGGCTCATCTTTCCGCCGCCGCCCGCGGGTTCGGGCGCTGGGGGTGGAGGCGGGGGCGCGGCGTCTCCGCCGCCTGCCATGCCTGCCATCAGCGCTTCGATCTGCTCCTGCGACATCTTCCCGCCGCCGCCCGCGGGTTCGGGCGCCGGGGGCGGTGGCGGAGGTGCGGCGTCGCCGCCGCCTGCCATACCCGCCATCATGGCCTCGATCTGCTCCTGCGACAGCTTTCCGCCGCCGCCCGCGGGTTCGGGCGCCGGAGCCGGCGCTGCCGCGCCGCCGCCGGCCATCATCGCCTCGATCTGCTCCTGCGTCAGCACGCCTCCGCCGCCGGACGGCTCCGGTGCGGGGGGCGGCGCCGCCGCGCTGTTGGACGCCGCCATCATCGCCTCGATCTCCGCCTGGGTCATCGGGCGGCCGCCGGCGTCGTCCTCGATCTCCGCCTCCAGCACGCCGGAGGAGTCCTCGCCCTCGCCGAGGCCGAAGCCGGAGACCATCTCCTTCGCGAGCTCCACTGACATGACGTTCATGAACTCGCTGCTCATCGAGCCCTCGATGCTCAGCACGAAGGACACGACCACGATGGGGCCCTGCTGCACCGGCAGATGATCGCGGCGCACGTCGTCCATGTTGTCGCAGTTGAAGGTCACGGGCGTCGAGATGTTCACGACGCGGCCGAGGAAATCAGACAGTGCCGTGGAGGACGAGCCCATCATCTGGTTCATGACCTCGCAGACCGCGCTGAGCGTCAGGTCGTTGAGCTCAAACTCCTCCTCGGGCGTCTCCATGCCCATGAGGATGTCGACGATCTGCTTCACGTCGCTCATCTTGAGCAGCATGATGTTTCCGCCGTCCAGTCCCGCGACATATCGGATCTCAACGCCGATGGCCGGGTTGAGCTGGCCGAGCGAAAAATCCTCCGCGTTGACGACCTTGACTGTCGGTGTCGTGATATCGACTCGGTGATCCAACAGGTTGGAAACCGCTGTGGCCGATGACCCCAGACTGATGTTCATGATCTCTCCGATGGCGTCTATTTCCATCGGGGTAAAGATTTCATTGGCCATCTTCCTGCGTACTCCCTCCCTCTTGAATCATCGGTTCTGAAACGGTCGCCTGCTCGACTGCGGCCTCCGGTTCAGGTCCCGGCGAGATATCCGGCGCGTTCTGCGGTTCGCTCTGCGGTGCTTCCTCCGGTCTGCTCTCTTCCTCGATGGCGGCCTCGAACTCGCTGCGGAGTCCTTGAACATCCCGGATCTTAACGGCCAGACGCTTGTCGTGTGTGCCCATGTAACCGGCAAACCATTGTCGTCCGCCGATCCGCAGGCTTACTGTGGAATCCTTCTTGATATTCATGTCGATCACGTCGCCCACGGCAAGATTGTAGATATCCCTGAGCTGGAGCCTTGTGCGCCCCAGCTCCGCCGTGATCTCCAGATCGCTGGTCTGGATGTGCGAGTAGATCTCCTTGGAGTGATCCTCGCGTTCCTTGCGCAGCACCGCGTTGCCCTTGTTGATCTCGGTAAAGATCTTGCTGAGCACCGCGTCCGGAAGGCAGATATCCAGACGTCCGGAGCTGTTGGAAAAGTTGATGTCCAGACTCACGAGAATAACCGTTTCCTCAAATCCGATCAGCTGCACCAGCGTGGGGTTCGCCTCGATGCGCCCGAAGTCGAACGCAAGGCTGATGTAGTTTTCCCAGCTGCCGCCCATAATACTGATGAAATCGGTCATCAGGTTGATGTACAGGCTCAGGTCGAGGTCGGTGTAGGTGTAGTCGGAGGGGAGATCCTCCTCCACGTCGCCGTTGCCGCCCATCAGGCGGTCGATCAGGCTGACCATGATGCTGGGCGTCGCCACGACGATGACCGGTGTCTCCTCGCGGTCCCCGTTGATGTTCAGATACGCCAGCGTCACGACCTGACCGTCGATCAGCGCGTTGGAAAACTCGTAGTAGCGCTGCTCGTCCACCGTGTCGACTTCCACCTCGCAGGTGGCGCGCGCCAGCGCGTTGATGCGTGTGTTGAGGACCTTGGCATAGTTCTCGAAAACACCGTTGAGCATCTTCAGACGCTCCTTGGTGTATTTTCGCGGACTTCGGAAGTCGTATTTCTGGTACTTTTTCTCTTCCTTTTGCTGCGAGAGGTCCTGCGTCCCGCTCATCGCTGCGGCCAACAGCGCATCGATTTGACTTTGCGATAATACTTCAGCCATCGATCAACCTCTCCTGCAGCCCGTCTGCGTTTGTTTTTTCAGCCCGTCGGCTCCGCCGGCGCTTCCGCGCCGCCCGCGGTCTCCGCGCCGCCGGACGTTTCCGTCCCGCCGGACGCCGCGGCGTCCGCGCCCGAGGTCAGCGATGCCTCGCCCGTCCGGACGCTCTGATATTGCTCCAGCGAGTCACCCAGCTGGTTTTCGATGTCCTTGCCCGTGATGAGCAGCTCCACGCGGCGGTTGTGCGCGCGGTGCTCGCTGTCGGCGTTGCTGTCCACCGGACGCCACTGCCCGTAGCCTACGCTGATAAGCCGCGCCGGGTCGACATCGCAGCGGTCCTGAATGTAGATCAGAACGTTGGTCGCGCGGTCCGACGCCAGATGCCGGTCGCCCTCCGTCCGGTTGGGGCGGTTGGGATCGGCCTGCGCCGTGTGCCCCATGACGCGCATCTCGTCGATGTAGGGCGCCGCTGGGTTCAGCGCGGCGACGACCACGTCGAGGATCGCCATGCCGTCCGGACGGAGCACGGCGCTGTCGCCGTTGAAGAACACCGCGTCGGCGAAGGAGACGAACACATAGCCGTCGCCCTTCGTGACCTCGATCACGTCCTCCATCTGGCTTTCCTCCGAGAACTGCGACAGGGCTTCAAAGAGCGCCTGTAGCGCCGCCTCGATGTCCTCGGGATTGATCTCCTCCGGGCCGAGCAGCATGTCGTCGGTGCCCAGATTATCGTCCCCGTCGATGGGGCCCTCGTTGCCGGAGACGGTCAGCGCCTCCTCCAGCGAGCTGGGGTTGAAGCTTTGGACGATGGCCTTCCATTTGGCGTCGCTGATGGTGGACATCGAATACAGCAGCACGAAGAAGCACAAAAGCAGCGTCACCATGTCGCCGTAGGTGTCCATCCAGTTTGCGCCGCCGCCACCGCCGCCGCCTTTCTTCTTGATCGCCATGTCGAAAAGCCGGCTCCTTTCTCACCGTGTCGGGCCGCTTACTCCTTGCCCTTCTTGCCCTTGCCTTCGCCGCCGCGCTCCTTCTGGCTGACGAAGGTCAGCAGGCGCTCGCGCAGGAACTTCGGGTTTTCGCCCGCCTGAATGCCGCAGATGCCCTCGACGACGATCTGCTTGCAGATGACTTCCTTTTCGTCCTGCGCGCGCAGATGGCTCGCCAGCGGGCCGAAGAACATATGGGCGAGGATACAGCCGTAGAACGTCGTGATCAGCGCCGTGCCCATGTCGTCGCCGAGGCTGGAGCTGCCGTCCGACATATTCAGGCCCTTACACATATTCACGAGGCCGCAGAGCGTACCGACCATACCGAAGGCCGGCGCCACCGCGGACGCCTTGTCGTACATCGCCGCGCCCGCGTCGTGCCGCGCCGTCATGTTCTCGATGTCCGTTTCCAGCACCGTGCGCACGCGGTCCGCGTCGCTTCCGTCGACGAGCAGCATGATCGCCGACTTCATAAACGGGTCCGTCGCCTCCGCGGCGCTCGCCTCCAGCGAGAGCAGACCGTCTTTTCTCGCCTTGTTGGCGAGCTCGGTGAGCTGGTCGATGTAGAGCATCGGGTTGAACAGCTTCGTGTTCAGGACGATCTTCATGTGCTTCGGGAAGGACTTGAGCGTGGAGACCGGAATACTCGCGACCACGATGGCCAGCGTGCATCCCACGACGATCATCGCGCTCGGGCCGTCCCAGAAGTTCTTCAGCTTATTGACGTCGATCGCCGGGAAGCCCAGCATACCGAGGAAGATGAACACCGTCGAGAGGACGACGCCGATAAGATAAGTAATATTCATATCTGACTATCCACCCTGCAAGAAACGTATTTCGATGGTTCAGCGCTTGTCGACGAGCGTGATCTCCCGATGGATATCCATGACCTTCGCCGTGTACTCCGCGATCTTCTGGATGATCTCTTCGCCCGTTTCCTCCACGAGGTAATAATCGCGGTTCATCATGACGACCTTTGTCTCCGGGATGAACTCGATGTGCTGAATCTGGTTGTGATTGACAAGGATGCGTTCCTTGCTTTTGATCTTGGTCAGTTTTATCATAACTCCCCGACCATCCTTTCTACGCGGCGTGCGCTCCGGAGGACCCATTCCCTCCGGCGGCCCGGTCAGGCCGCCGGAGGGCGGGAGCATTCATCAACGCTTCATGTTGACCAGTTCTTCGAGCATGGAGTCGGTCACGGTGACGATTCTGGTGTTCGCCTGATAGCCGCGCTGCACCGTAATCATGTTCGTGATCTCGGTGGCAAGGTCCGTACCGGAGGACTCAAGGCCGCCGGTAATCAGCTTCGTGTCGCCGGCGCTTTCCACGCCGCTGACCGAGCCCTTGACGGAGGTCACGCGCAGTGTGCCGGCGCCGTCCTGCGCCTGATAGTAGCGCCCGTCGACGTGGGTGACGCCGTTGGGGTTCGTCACCTTGGCGATGGCGAGATAGCCCACGGTGTAGAGCTGACCGTCGCTGGTCATGACGCGCAGCGCGCCGGATTTCTCGTCGATGGTGACGCTGTCCGGCTGCAGGCGGGAGCCGGCGCCGTCCTCAAACTTGGCGGGGGCCGCCTCCTGCACGATGTAGCCGTCGTCGCCGGGGTTCTTGGTCGAATCGACAATCTCTTCCTTCTCCGCGGTGTAGGTGGGCCAGTTGACCGTCTTGACCGTGTCGCCGTTGCTGTTGATCGTCTCCACGACGGTGGGGATACGGATCGAGGTCATCGCCTCGCTGATGGTCTTGGTCGCGCTCACGACGTAGGAGACGTTCTTGGTGCCCTTGCTCGCGTCGGCGGGGTCGATCGGCTCCTTGACGTTCTTCGTCTTGACGTTGTGCAGCTCGACGCCGTTCTTTTTGAGGATCTCGACGTCCTCCTCCGTCAGCTGCGTGAGCACCTTCTTCGTGCCGTTGACGTTGAACAGCTCATACTCCACCGCATCGTCGCCGTCACCGATGGTGACCGTCGTGGCGTCAGCCTCGGTGGGCATCGTGAATTCGGGAAGCTTGCCGTCCTCGTCGCGCGCGGGGCCGTAGGTCTCCTGCTCCAGAAAGCCCCAGACCACGCTGCCGTTGCCGTCGACCAGATAGCCGTTCGGGTCGATGTTGAAGTTGCCCAGACGCGTGAGGTTCATGCCCTTGAGAGTGGTGGAATCGCCGACCTCGACCGCCGTCGCCCCGGTGCCGACCTCCTTGTCGCCGACGAAGAAGAAGCCGTCGCCGTCGATCATCGTGTCCAGAAGCTGGCCGGTGGGGGTATAGTTCTTGGTGCTCATGTCAATGTCGATCGTGCCGATGGAAGCGCCGAAGCCGACCTGCGCGGGGTTGCGGCCGCCGGAGATGTTCGTGCCGTCCGAACCGCTGCGCTGGGTGGTGTAGAGCGCTTCGTTGAACGTGTAGCGCGTGGCCTTGTAGGCTGTGGTGTTCACGTTCGAGACGTTGTTGCCGATGACGTTCAACGCGTTCATGTGAGCCTTGAGGCCCGAGACCGCGGCATACATGGAACCAGTCATAATTCTTTTCCTTTCCTTTTAATGGCGCGCCGTCGGGAGACCGTCTATCGGGCGGTCTCCCCCAGCATCCTGAAAAGGTCCTGCTGTCTTACAATAGTACGGCGCCGTCTATGTTGGTAAAAATGTTCTCCTTCATCTCCTCCTGCGACATTGTGGTAATCACTCTGCCATAGGGGATGTTGATGATGAAGGCGCGGGAATCATCGATGGCGAGGATGTTGGTCGCGCCCTTCTCCTGCGCCTTTTCCACAGAGCTTGCCAGCCGGTCCATCAACGTGGGCGTCAGCTCGATGCCGCGCTCCTCCGCGCGCTCCAGCGCGTGCTTGGAGAAGTTGACCGTCTGCGCGCCGCGCGCCTTTCCGTCCAGCTGCTCGCGGAGCATCGTTCCGAAAGCGTTCTGTCCGCTCTCCGTCTTCCGGCCCTGCGCCGCGCCGGTGCCCTGCGGCAATTGTCCGGCCCCCCGGATCTTGTCGATCACGTTCGCTCAGGCCTCCTTTCCTTTGCGTCAGCTTTTTTGCTCAGCCGAGGGCGCCGTCCTCATCCGGAACGTGCGGGTCGCGCTCGCCGACCGTCGCGCTGCTGCTGTGGCTGCCGTCCGTCGTCGTGCTGCTGGGGCCGCCCATCGGTATGCTGCCGGTGCCGCCCGCCGACTGATAGGACGTGCCGTCCGACGTGCCGCCGCCCGTCGCAGCGCTTGCCGCGCGGATCTCCGGCAGTCTGCCGACCGCCATGATGTCGGTGAGGTAATACGGGTTTTCACGGTTGTCGAGGAAAATGACCTGCTTGCCGTCCAGCGTGCCCGTGCCGGTCACGGTGCCGAGGATCTCCTCGATGCTGCTGCCGCTGCGCTGGCCGATCGTTACCTCCTTGCCGACGAGAGACGCCGCATAACTGAGGTTGGTGGAGTCACTCACGAGGGTGGAGAGGTTGGTGATCGCCTGAATGACGGACATCTGCACCATCTGGTTCATCATCTCGGTGGTGTCGGCGGTGTTGTCGATGCTCTGGTTCTGGAACTGGGCGACCATCAGCTTGAGGAAGTCGTCCATCACCATGTCGCCGCCCGCCTTTTTGTTGGTCGAGTTCTCGGCGACCTTGCTGCTCTGCTGCGTGCCGAGCACGCCGGTCAGATCAAAGGAATATTCGCTCATTCGGTTGTCCTCCTTTCCTGTGTTTTGTTACGTTTCGTTTCCGTCGACGTCGACCAGTCCCAGCCGAAGCTGCTGCAGGAAGTCCTGCGCGTTCTGCTGTTCCCTGCGGCGTCCCTGCTGTTGCTGCTGCCGCTGCTCCTGACCGTTCTGCCCGTCGGGGTTGAGGAACTGCTGCTGCGATTCCTCGCTCGGCCGCACCTGAACCTCCACGTCGCCGCGGTTGCTCGGCGCAAGCGCCTGCCGCAGGCCGTCCACGCCCTTTTCCAGCAGATTCGCCGCGCGCTCGCTCGTGGTGTGCAGCACCACGCTCAGCGTGCCGTCCGTGCCGCGCGTAACCTCCACGGTCAGCTTGCCGAGATGCTCCGGCGTCAGCGTGACCTCGATGCGGTTCGCGTCCGCGCTGTTGACGATCATGCCCTCCAGCTCTCTGCCGAGCTGCTCCACGCCGTCCTCCGCCTCCAGCGGAACGGGGCGGGATACCTCCGCGACCTTGACCACCGGCGCGTCCACGCGCTCGAACAGCGGGGCTGCCTGCACCGCCTGCGCGTCGTCCGGCGTCTCGTCGGCCTGCGCCGTCTGCGTTTCGCGTACGGTCCTCGGCGCCTCGGCGGGCCTTTCCGCGCGCTGCGTCTGCGCCGCGTCCTTGGGCTGTACCGTGCGCTCCGGCTTCGCCTCCGGCGTCTCCGCCTTCTCCGGCTTCGCCTCCGCCTTGACCGTGCCGCGCGCCTCGACCGGCGCCTCGTCCTTCGCCATAGCGGGCGTCTCCGCCTCGGTCTGCGCCTCCGCGCTTTCCTCCGCAGCGGGCGTCTCGACCGGCTGCTGCGCCTCCGGCTCCGCCGTGACAAGCTCCGCCGCCAGCTGCGGCTCCGCCGTCTCGACCGCCGCGGGCGCGTTTTCAGTGAGCACCGCTTCGACCATGACCACGTTCTCCGCCGCGATCGTCTCGGGCTGGATCTGCGCGATGCGCGCGTCGGGCTGCACCTGCATCATCAGCGCCGCCGCGAGGGCATACTGCTCGTCGCCCGCCGGGATCGCCGTCTGGGCGTCCGCGCCTTCACTCTCCGCCGTGGGGGCCTCCTTCGCGTTCTTCGCCGGCTTCGCGGTCTTCGGGGCTTTGGGGCTGTCCTTCTCCGCCGTGCGCCTTTGCACCATCGCGTCGAAGTCGGGGCGCTCCGCGTCCTTGCCCGCCTTGGGATTCTCCCGTGCGCCGGGCTGTGCCGCGGTGTTCACCAGCAGCTGATCCATCGCCTGATTCTTCACTTCCATTCTCTTTCACCTCCTCCCCTGTGTTTGTTTTATAATAAACGGCTCGCGCCGCCTATTATCGGGATTTTTGTCATCCGGCCGCCTGCGCCCTGCGCGCCGCGGTCAAATCGTCGATCGCCTTCTCGTCCGCCTTCGCCGCCGCCGCGTCGTACTCGCCGCGCCGGATCTCCTTGAGCTTTTCGATGGCGTGCGTCTCCTGACGGGCAGCGATGACCTCCGCGCGTTTCGCCTCCAGCTCGCGCTGGCGCTGCTCAAGGAGCGCCTGCTCGCGCCGGGCGCGCTGCTCCAGCACCTGCTGGCCGGACTCATATTCGATCGCCTCGACGTTGGTGAAGCCCGCGGCGCGCTTTTCCGCGAACTCCGCGTCGTATGCGGCGAGCCGTGCAAACGCCTCGTCGCGCACCTTCTCCTGCGCCGCCGCGATCATCTGCGCCTCCGACAACTCCGTCATCAGCGTGTCCAGCGTCTGCTGCTTATATTTGAGCACCGGCTCTAGCTGAAATTGAAAACGTTTCACGGTTCGGCCCATGCTCCTTTACTGTTCGTTTGTCTGTTACTGCAGGATCTTTTTCATCTCCGCGATGCACTCGTCGTAGCTGTACGCCGCGTGGATGTCCTGCTTCAAAAATGCGTTGATGTCGTCGATCTTTTGCAGCGCGTAATCCAGCCGCGGATTGCTGCCGGGCTTGTATGCGCCGATGTTCACCAGATCCGCGTTGCGCTGGTACACGCTGAGGATGTCGCGCAGGCGGCTGGCGAGCTGCTGGTGCTCCTTCGACACCAGCTCGACCATCAGACGGGAAATGCTCGCCCCCACGTCGATGGCAGGGTAGTGGTTCGCCGCGGCAAGCGCGCGGGAAAGCACGATGTGCCCGTCCAGAATACCGCGCACGGTGTCGGCGATGGGGTCGTTCATGTCGTCGCCCTCGACCAGCACGGTGTAGATCGCGGTGATGGAGCCCTTCTGGAAGTTTCCGCTCCGCTCCAGCAGCTTCGGAAGCTCCGCGTAGATCGACGGCGTGTAGCCGCGCGCCACCGGCGGCTCGCCGATGGCAAGGCCGATCTCGCGCTGCGCCATGGAAAAACGCGTCAGCGAGTCCATCATCAGCAGCACGTCGCAGCCCTGGTCGCGGAAATACTCCGCGATGCCGGTGGCGACGCTGGGGCACTTCATGCGCAGCATCGCCGGCTGGTCGCTCGTCGCCACCACGAGGATGGAGCGCGCCATGCCCTCCGGCCCCAGATCCTTCTGCACGAACTCCAAAACCTCTCGGCCACGCTCGCCCACCAGGGCGATGACGTTGATGTCCGCCTTGACCTCGCGGGCGATCATGCCGAGCAGCGTGCTTTTTCCGACGCCGGAGCCGGCGAAGATGCCCATACGCTGGCCCTTGCCGATGGTCAGAAGGCCGTCGATCGCCTTGATGCCGAACTCCATTTTCTCACGGATCGGGGGCCGCGTCAAGGGATTGATATATCCGCCGCCGACGCAGTAGCGCTCCCCCTCGTCGAGGGCGCCCTTGTCGTCGATGGGCTGTCCGAGCGCGTTGATGATGCGCCCCTTGAGGTGCATCCCGACCTTCAGCTCCAGCTGCTTGCCCGTGTTGCGGACGAAGTTGCCCGCGGAGATGCCGTTCATGTCGGCATAGGGCATGAGCAGGATATGGTCGTTTTTGAAGCCGACGACCTCCGCCGTGACCTGTCGGCCGGTCTCGTCGCTGTAGATGCGGCAGATATCGCCGACGGCGGCCTTTGCGCCGCTGGCCTCGATGGACATGCCGACGATATTTTCGATCTTGCCCGTGTGGCTGATCGTCTCAGCCTGCTGTACCTGCTTGATCGCGTTCCGGAACATATCCTCCGCTTCTCCTAATCGTCCTCAAGGACGACGCCGTCGAGCACTTCCTTCATGTTTTCCAGCTGCGTCGAAACGCTGGCGTCGTAGATGACGTCCGGCAGCTCGACGATGCAGGTGCCGCTCTCCTCCTCCGGCATCGGGATCACCTTCACGCGATCGGCGATGTGGCTGAGCGCGGCGGTCAGCTCCGGCACGGTGTACGCCTTGCCGCCCACGTCGGCGTCCGACACGTAGACATGCGCCCATTCGCAGCGCTTGTGGGTGTCGGTCGCCGCGTCGACCATGCGCAAAATGATGTCGCTGGAATTCTTGAGGCTCACATGGATGACCTTCTCGGCAATGGCGACCGCGAGATCCTTGAGCTCCTCGCGCGCGTCGTCGAGCATCTTGTCCCGCGCGCGCGCGGCCTGCTCCAAAAAGGTTTCCACGCCCCTGATCTGTTCGAGCGCCATGCGCTCGCACTCCTGCCGGCCGTCCTGCATCGCCTGCGCCATGCCCTCGGCATAGCCGCGGCTGTAGCCTTCCTCTCTGGCGGCGCGCTTTGCCTCGTCCAGCTCCGCCTCGAATTCTGCGCGCGCCCGCTGCTTATATTGCTCCGCCTCCTCCCGCGCATCCGCGAGAATGGCGTCCGCCTGGATCTTCACGTAGGCAAGCGGGTCGGTCTCCTCTTCGGGCTGCTCCGCCGCACCGGCCTCCTCCGGCAGTTCCGCCGGCGGCGCCGCCGGTGCCGCCGGGTTTTCGCTCCGGGCAGGGCGGGCGTCTGCGGCGGGGCGCGGACGGTCCACCCTCAGCTCCTCGGCGGGCTTGAAGATATAATCGCTTGCCTCGGCACCGAAAATGCCTTTGAATACATTAGGCAATGATATCGTCCTTTCCGCCCTTCATAATGACGATCTCGCCCTGCTCCTCCAAACCGCGGATGATGGCGACGATACGGGTCTGCGCCTCCTCGACGTCCTTCATACGGACATTGCTCGTGATCTCCAGATCGTCGCGGATACTCTCGGCCATACGGCTGGACATGTTGCCGAAGAGCTTGTTGGCGACCTCCTGGTTCGCCGCCTTGAGTGCGAGCACCAGATCCTTCGGGTCGCAGTCGCGCACGAAGCGCTGCACGCTGCGGTCGTCCATCGTAACGATGTCCTCGAACACGAACATACGCTTGCGGATCTCGTCGGCCAGCTCCTCGTTGCGGGAGCTGAGTCCGTCGAAGATCGACTTCTCGCTGGAGCGGTCGATGTTGTTCATGACGCTCGCCACGAAGTCGATGCCGCCGACCTTGACGTTGCTGTTGCTGACGAAAATGTTATCGAATCGCTTTTGCATCTCGTTTTCAATGATCTTGATGGCGGTCGGGGACGCGCTGTCCATCTGCGCCATGCTCTCCACGACCTTGATCTGCCGGCGACCCTCAAGCTGCTCGATGACCGCCGCTGCCTTGTCCGGCGCGACGTAGGAGAGCACCAGCGCGATGGTCTGCGGGCGCTCGTATTGCAACGCCGTGTACAGGTCCTTTTCGCGCGCCTTGTTGAGGAAGGCGAACTCTCTGGTTTTGAGGGACTTCGTCACCCTTGCCAGCAGCTCGTTCGCGGTCGCGCCGCCGAACGCCTTTTCCAGCACCGAACGCGCATACTCAAGGCCGCCCTCCGTGACCGCCTTGTTCATCATGCACATCTGGTAGTACTCGTTGAGCACTGCCTGCGTGGTCTCCGCGTCCACGAAGCCGAGCTTCGCGACCTCGATCGTGACCTGCTCGATCTCGTCGGGCTCCATGTGCTGATAGATGAGCGAGGCCTTCTCCGTGCCCAGCGCCACGATGACCGCCGCCGCCTTCTGCTCCGGGGTCAGGTCTCTTTTTTCCGCCTCGCCCTTCTGCTGTGCGCCTGCCGACTGTTCCGGTTCTTGGGTTTCCTCTACCTCTTCCTCCACCGCGGCGGCTTTTCCTCTTTTGCCCCTCGGCGGTTTATCCTTTCTGGCCACGAACTCACCTCCCCGTAATCAAGCGGCTATTCTCAGCCCTCCTCGCCGCGCAGCCAGTTCTTGAGCATCTGCGCCGCGATGGAAGGATTCTCCTCGACGAACTTGCGCACGTCCTGGCGGACCTGCATGACCTCCTCGGTGTGCACGTCCATGATGTCCGCGCCCTGTGCGGCCGCAAGCGCCGCCGCGGCTGCCTCCGCCTCGGCCGCCTCGGCCGCAGCCGCAGCCTCCGCCGCCGCGGCCTCCTCCGCCAGCAGCAGCGCGACGCGCTTCTTCTTCTTGCTGCGCAGCAGCAGGATGATGAGCAGCAGCGCAAGGAACAGCGCAAAGCCGGCGATGGCCGCGTAGACCGCCCACGCGGGCAGGCCGAAGAGCATCGAGATCTCCTGGATCGCCGAATCTCCGCTGCCGCCCGTCTGATAGAACGGATAGGAGACGATCGCGACCTTCTCCGCCGCGATGTCGGAGCCGATGCCCGCAGCCGTTGCGGCGAGGCGGACAAACTTCTCCGGGTTTTGCAGGTTGACCTTCGTGCTGTTCACCGCGATGGCGACGGTCACGTCCGTGATCGTTCCGGGCGGCTGCTCGATCTGAACGTTGTCCTGCGAGATGCGGTAGTTGATCTCGCCGGAGTTGTAGATCTCGGTCTCGTCGCCGCGCACCTGCGCCTGATTGACGACGTACTCGTTGATTTCGGTGTTTGTCGGCGTGCCGACCACGCCGCCCGCCGCCTCGTCTCCGCCGCGGACCAGACTGTTGTCCCAGATCTGCGAGCCGATGATGCCGCGCCCGCCGGTGGAACCGTCCGCCGCCCACTCGGGCTCGCGGTAGATGAGGGACTCGGTGTAGGTGCGCTTCACGTCCACGGTGCTGTGGACGCTGACCTCGATGTTGTCGACGCCCACGATGGGCACCAGAACGGACATGATGCTGTTGCGCAGCTGCTCGTTCACCTGTGATTCCAGGCCGAGCTTGTACTTCATGGTGTCGTCGAGCGCGTCGGCAATGCCGCCGCTGGTGTAGCGGTTGCCCGCCCCGTCCTCGACGGTGACGTTGTCGATGGTCAGGCCCTGCTGGGCGTTGGCGACCAGGCGCTGGATGGCGGCGACCTGGCCGGAGGTCAGCGTCTTGCCGTTTTTCATCTGCACCATGATGGATGCCTTTGCATCCAGCACGGTCTCGTCAAGTATGTAACGGTGATCCTCGCCGGGCGTGATGTTCACGCGCGCGTCCGCCACGCCGTCGAACCACTTGATGGTGGAGGCCAGCCGCTCCTGCAGCTCGAACAGGGCGAGCTGCTGCCGGTCGGCGGACGAGGACAGGGCGCTGACGTTGTTCAGATACGTGCCGTAGCCGTAGCCGGTGGTCGGAACGCCCTGCTGGATGACCAGCGCGCGCAGGCGGTCCGCCTGATTGGCGCGCACCTTTATGGTGTCGTCGCCGACGAACTTCACATCCGTGTAGCCCGACGCCTCCAGCGCGCTGACCACGGCGGTCATATCCTCAGTCGAAAGCCCGCTGAACAGGATCGCGTAGGGACGCGAATTGCTGTAGACCACAAGGGAAACGATCAATACGAGGATGGCGGCGGCGCCGACAGCCAGACCGATCTTCATGCCCTTTTTCATGTTCTTGAAGAAATCGCGGACCCGTCCCCAGGCCTGCTTGACTCTCTCAGGCAAGCGCGTCGACCTCCCTTCTCACCCGTATCAATGCGCGCATGGATCACAGGCTGATACGCATCAGCTCATTGTAAGCGTCCATCGATTTGTTGCGAAGCTGCACCAGAAGATCGACGGAAAGCTGCGCCTTGGTGGACGCGATGGTCAGAAGCGCGGGATTGTCGAGCTGTCCGGTCGCCATCAGGTACTCCATCTGCGTCTTCTCGGCGTCCGTGGTGCGCACGGCGTCGATGGCGGACTGAAAAATGTCGGAAAACGGGCTGCCTTCCTTCTCCGGCGCCGTCTCCTGCTCCGCGCGGAGGCTCGGCAGCGGCATTTCCGTCCACAGCGGTTGGATCGTGTTCATCGCTTTCCTCCTCTACACGGTGCGGCGCTTACACGCCGATGTCCAGTCCGCGCTGCATGACCTGCTTGAGCGCGTTGAACGCGGTCACGTTGGCGCTGAACGCCTGGCTCGCCGCCATGGCGTCCGTCACCTCCGCCACGAGCGTGACGTTCGGCAGCTGCACGTAGCCCTCCTCGTTCGCGTCCGGGTGCGTGGGGTCGTAGACCATGGGCAGCTCGCTCTGGTCCTCGGCGATCTCGACGATCTTGACGCCGCCCGCCTGCTCATAGCCGCGGTTTGAAACCGTGCGTCCCCTGCGCGCCGCGCGGGACATCGCCTCGCGGAAGCCGTTCTTGCCGGTCTCCGCCTGCATGACGGTGATCTTGCGGCGATAGGCGCCGCCGCCCTCGGTGCGGGTGGTGTTCAGGTTGGTGATGTTCTCCGAAATGACGTCCAGTCGCGCCTGCTGCGCGGTCATACCGGAGCCGACAATGTTCATGCTGCTGAAAAATGCCATGGCTCACACTCCCGTTCGTCTGCCGGCTCAGCCGTTGATGGCTCTGCCCAGCGTGGTAAAATCGTTGTTGAGGGCCTGCAGGGTGTACTCCATCTGGTAGGCGGTGCGCACGGCTTCAAGGCTCTGTTCGAGGACGTTGACGCCGTTTTCGTCCATGCGCGTGACCTCCTCGTCGTCCTCGACCTCCCACGCCGCCGTTTCGATGGCGCGGCGCGTCTTGGAGCGGGTGTGCCCGTGGCGCTCCGCCGCCTTGAGCCTCTGCTCGAATTTCTTCTCAAAGGTGACTGTTTTGACCTTGTATCCGGGCGTCTCTGCGTTGGCGATGTTATCCAGATGCGCCGCCTGCTTCGTCCACAGATAATCCATGGATTTTTCCAGCATCCGCATGCTGTTGCTGGTGATGCCGCCCGTCGTGGTCGTACCGATCCCGGTCAGTTTATCCATCACAGCGCCTCCCTTTCGCGGGCACAATACGCCCTTTTATCCTATAATCCTAGTATTCCTTATATTTATATCACAACCCCGGCAAATAATCAATGAAAATTTCGACAGAAAAACGATATTTTTCTGTATTTCCAGAAAATAACGCAACCATTTTTTACCAAATTTGACATGAGTGGTTATTTTTTGCGACAATCCGGCACTTTTCGGGCAGGATCGGCAGAAAAATAACAAAGACCCCGGCACATATTGTGCCGGGGTCCGAAAGGATCGTCCGTATCTTGGGGAATCGCCGGATCAGTACTTGTCGCTCCCGGCGTAGCCGATGCTGGCCGAAGGACTGCCGAAGCTGTCGCCCGAAGGGGCGGGCGAGGGAGCGGGTGCGGGAGCGGGAGCGGAATAGGCGGGCGCGCTGCTGCGTCCCATGCCCATGCCGCTCTTGCCGCTGCCGTGGCTGAGCGTGAAGCGGCCGACCAGCTCCTTGAGGAGGTTCGCCTGTCCGGACAGCTCCTCCGACGCCGCCGCCGACTCCTCCGCCGTTGCGGAGTTCGTCTGGACCACGCTGGAGATCTGGTCGATACCGGTGCTGACCTGCGCAACGTCGTGCGTCTGCTGCTGCGTCGCGTCGGAGATGAGGTTCACCGCCTCCATGACCTTCTCGGCGCGCAGAACGACTTCCTTGAGGGACTCGTCCGTCTCGGTGGCGAGGCGTCCGCCCTCCTTGACCGCCTTGACCGTGTCCTCGATGAGCGTGGACGTGCTGGCGGAGGCCTCCTGCGACTTCGTGGCGAGGTTGCGCACCTCGTCCGCGACGACCGCGAAGCCCTTGCCCGCGGCGCCCGCGCGCGCCGCCTCGACCGCGGCGTTCAGCGCGAGGATGTTGGTCTGGAACGCGATGTCCTCGATGGTCTTGATGACCTTGCTGATCTCCTGGCTCTTCGCCTCGATGTCGCGCATGGCGGTCATCAGCTCGGACATGTGCGCGGAGCAGATCTCAATCTGGTCGTGGGACTGCTGGTTGTCCTCACGCGCGTTGCGCGCATGGCCGGCGGTCGCCTCGACCTGATTGCTGATCTCGTTGATGGTGGCGGCCAGCTCCTCGATGGAGGAAGCCTGCTCGGTGGCGCCCTGCGCCAGCGCCTGCGCGCTGGAGGACACCTGCTCGCCGCCGGAGTTGACCTGGTCGGCGGAATCATCGATCTGGGAGAGCGTGTCGCTCATGGAGGCGGTCAGCTGGATCATCGCCTCGCGCAGGCGGACGAAATCTCCGACATACGCGTTCGGGCAGGCGCTTCTGGTGGCAAAATTGCCCTTGCCCATATCGGAGAGCTGGTGATCCACGTCGCCGATGATATCGCGGAAGGTTCTGGTCAAAGCGCGCAGATTGTCGGCAAGAACGCCCAGCGCATCCTGCGACTCATAGGTGATCTCCGCGTTGAGGTTGCCGCCCGCGACCTCCTGAGACGCGCGCTGCATCTCGGTGATCGGGTTGGTGATGCCGTTGGAGATCGTGATGCCGAGGAACACGCCCACACCGGCGCTGATGATGCACGCCACGATGATGACGACGCGCGCGGTCGTCGCCTCTTTCTTGGCCTCGGCGAGCATGTTGTCCGCCTCGTCCGCGGCGGCGTCGCAGATCTTGTCGCAGTCGTTGATCATCTCGCTCAGCGTCGGGACAACATTCGTCAGATAGTTCGGGATCGCCGAGGCGTTGTTCGCGGCGCGGAGGTCGCTGAGCACCTGATTGTAGGTCGGCTTGATGTTCGACCACTTTGAGCTGACCTGCTTGACCGCGCTCTGATCCTTGTAGCACTCGCCGAGCGCGGCGATGTTGCCCTCCATGGACGCCAGCGACTCATCGGCGGCCTTCAGGAAGCTGCTCGCGTCGTTGCCCTCGCCCAGCTCGATCATGGCGCGCATCGTGGCGGCGCGCAGGCTGTGGATGTCGCGCTGCAGCTCAACGCTGTTCTTGACCGACAGGTAGTCCTCCTCATAGAACTTCTCCATCGCGCTGCTCACGTTGCCGAGCATGATGATCGCCACGATACTGGTAACGATCATTAGCGCGACAATGATCATGTAGGACACGATCATCCGGGTACTGATCTTGAGATTCTTCAACATAAGTCTTACCCCTTCCCAAAATATCTGTGCTTTTATTTTCCCGCAGGGGCGGCGCCCCGGCGGCAAGACCATGATATATTACTGGACATTATACCTTGTTTTTCCTTCAAGGTCAAGAAAGAATGTTATGGAAACCCCGTTTTTTCGTCCTTCGGATTTATCCATCCAAACCGATCACGGATGGGGACAACTCCGTAATCACGCCGTCGCCGTCGTCGCGGAAGACCTTGGTGGAATCCGGACTGAGCAGGAAGCGTCCCGCGAACTCGTTCGTGCCCGTCTGCTCGTTCACGGTGTACACCATGACCTCGCGGCATTGCAGCCCGTCGACCTTCGTCGTGCGGCCGGTGGCGTAATAGCGGTAGGCGTCCATGCTCTCGCCCTCCAGGCCGAGGCTCTGCGGCGAGAACGACGCAAAGCGGCTGAGCGCCTGCGAGGTGTTATGCGGCTCCGAATGTGTCGGCTCTGTCGGAGTGGCGGGAGTCGTCGGCGCAGACGGTTCCCCATTGGGGTCCTCGCCGCCCGGTTCGCCCGTGCCGGGTTCTTCTCCGCCGGGTTCCTCGCCTCCGGGCTCCTCTCCTCCGGGGTTCTCACCTCCGGGCTCCTCTCCTCCGGGCTCCTCGCCGCCCGGCTCGGTCACGCCCGGCTCATCGGAAGGGTCCGGTTCCTTTTTCGACCACGGCTTCAGGATCAGCAGCAGCGCCGCGGCGGCGATGAGCACAACGGCGGGGATCAGGATCAGAAGCAGCGGGATCTTTTTCTTTTTGCCCTCGCCCTCTTCGCCTTCCTGTCCTTCGCCCTTCTTGCTTTTTTTCGGCTTTTTGGGCTTCTTCGGCTTTTTCTTCTTTTTCTTCTTGCCGTCGTCCTCTTCCTCTTCGCCGGTGTTGTCGGGCCAGCCGGCGGCCTCGCCGCCCGCGCCGGGCTCCGGCGTGCCTTCCGCGCCCCATGCTTCGCCGCCTTCCTCCGGGGCGCCCCATGCCTGCTCCGCGCCGGGCTCTTCCGCGGTCGGCCACGCGTTCGGGTCCGCCGCGCCGGCGTCCTCCGCCGCAGGCCAACCCGCCGCGCCGGGATCACCCCAGCCGGCTCCGCCCGCCGCGTCCTCCGCCGCAGGCCAACCCGCCGCTCCGGGATCGCCCCAGCCGGCTCCGCCCGCCGCGTCCTCCGCCGCAGGCCAGCCCGCCGCTCCGGGATCGCCCCAACCGGCTCCGCCCGCCGCGTCCTCCGCCGCAGGCCAGCCCGCCGCTCCGGGGTCGCCCCAGCCGGCTCCGTCGGCCACGGGCTGCCCCGATTCGTCCAGCGTGGGCCATGCGGCGGGCGCAAAGCCTTCCGCCGCGGCGTCCTCTGCCGCGGGCCACTCCCCGGGGGCTTCCGCGCCGGCATCCTCCGGCGTCGGCCACGCGTGCGGGTTCTCGCTCTCGGGACTGTCCGCTTTTTTCTTTCCCTTGCGGCCCAGGCCCTGGAAAACATCCTTAATACCCATCTTTGTCACCGAATCGACACATTGTCGTTGTTGGCAAGCACCTGACTGAACTGTCCGGGCAGACCGTTGACCTGCAGCTCAACCGGTTTGTCCAGATGGTCGAAATCAAGGCCGGAAAATTCCAGCATATCCATCAAATAATAAGGCTCACCGCCGGGCTTGCCCGGCAGCGTGATCGGCGTGTCGTTGAGCGTGATGTTCAGCGGGATGAGCGCCGGAGCGGGCTGATTCGCCGTCTTCCTTGTGCCGCGCTGCGTCTTCTCCGCCGGCTTTTTCGCGGCAGGCGCCGGCGCGGCGTCCTCCTCGTCGTCCTCATCCACCTCCGCCACGCGTCCGCTGACGACGCCGAGGCCGTCGATCCACACCTCGTCGCCGTTGTGGATGGGCTGATCCAGCGGTGCGATGGCGCCGTTGATGGTCGCCATGCCGTCGTAACGCTTCCCCACGAAATCCGCCAGCGTCTTCACCGCGTCCGCGCCCGTGTGCGCCGGGGTAAAGGTGATGCTGTCGCCCGCGTGGACAACGTCCGTCAGCTCCGCCGGCTCGCCGTTGAGCAGGATGACCGGCGGCGTCGCCAGCGCGCCGCGGTAGAACTGCCGCTCGCCGTTGAGCGTGAACGAGAGGTTCGCGCCCGTGCGCCCGATGAGGTCGGCGTAATGGTAGCCGTTCATCATCAGGATGTCGCGCATGATGAGCACGCCGCTGCGGAACAGCTTCGCCGGCTCGCCGTTGAGCAGGATCACATAGCTGTCGCTGATGAGGCCGAGACCCGCGGAGATCGCGATGCCCAGCGGCGTCGCGTACTCCGGGTCGTTGAGGTCGTATTCCTCCGCGTAGGCGTTTTTCTCAAAGTGGTTGCCGGCGATCGCCACGCGCGCCGGTTCGATCTTCAGCTCCTCCGCCACGCGCTCCTTCAGCCCGACCAGCTTGCTGCCGCCGCCCGCGAGGAACACCGCGGAGGGCGTCTTGCCGTTGAGCTCCAGCACGCGCTTGGCGATCTCCTGCGCCAGCGACGTGACCGCGGGGGCGATCATGTCGCGCAGCTCCTCGGGCGAGGTCTCGTGCTCCAGCCCGAGGATGTCGGTATAGCGGATCTTGCCCTTGTCGCCCAGCTCCATCTTGAGCTTTTCCGCCTGCTTGAACTCCACCAGCAGGGCGCGCATGAGCAGCTCCGTCACCTCGTCGCCGGCGATGGTCGCCATCGTGTAGCCAACCACGCTGCCGTCCCGGCAGATGGCGATATCCGACGTGCCCGCGCCGATGTCGACGAGCACGAGGTTCAAAAGGCGGATGTCCGACGGGATCGCCGCGTTGAGCGAGGCGATGGGCTCCAGCGTGAGGCTCGCGACCTCCAGTCCGATCTTCCCCACCACCGCGTACAGGCTCTCCACGACCTCGCGCGGCAGGAAAGTCACGACGACCTCCGCCTCCAGCGTCTTGCCTGTGTGGTCGCGAATGCTCGACATCGGATACCCGTCGATGCGGTAGGAGGACACGGTGTAGCCGACCATGTAATACTGGTCGTGCTGCGCCTCGGACTGCTCGCGCAGCGCGTGCTCCGCCTCGGAGACCGCGCCCGATTCCAGCTGGTTGACGATGTCCTCGGTGATGGTCTGGATGCCGGGCAGCTCCAGCGTGAAGCTCGCCGCCTCAGACTTGAGCGCGCGCCCCGCCGCCGCGACGCACACGCGCGAAAGATGGATCTTCGTGCGCTTTTCCAGCCGCGCGACCACCTCGCGCGCGACATCCGCGACCTGCTCGATGTTCTCGATCTGGCCGTCGAGCATCGCCCGCTGGCCATGGTCCTGCTTTTCGATGGCAAGGACGTGGAAGCGCCGCCCCTCGACGATGCCGAGCACGCCGATGATGCTGCGGGTACCGATGTCCAGCGCGAAGATCACGTTTTTTTCCTGCTCTTTTTTCACTTCCGCCATACGTGCACCTACCCTCACATTTCCCGATCGGACGACCGTCGTCATCCTCTCTGTATATTGCCTGCGATCCTGCCGTCACGCAGCGTGACGACGCGCTTGCCCAGCATGCTGCCGTAGCTCCCGTCTCCCGCGGACATGATGACGGTCGTCCCGCGCTTGTTCAGCGCGGTGAGCAGATGGAGCATATCCCAGATCGTATCGTCGTCCGCGCGCTCTGTCAGCGCGTCCAGCACAAGGATGGACGGGCTGCGCCAGATCGCGCGCGCCAGCTCGACACGGCGGCACTCGGAGCTCGTCAGCTCCGGCGGATGCCGCTCCGCGCTGCCCGGCATGCCGACCAGCGAAAGCGCCTTCTCGATCCTGGGGCGGTTGAACAGCTTATCTTTAAGATACTCCAATCGTCCGGTAGATGCAAGGTTTTTGAATATAGTTTCCGTGCGGCGCAGCTCGGAATCCTCCAAAACGGCGCCGATACAGCTGCGGTAGCGCGCCGCCTCCGCCGCGCGCATTCGCGTCAGATTCGCGCCGCCGAGCCAGATGCAGCCGCGATCCGGCTCGATCTCGCCGGCGATAAGCTCCAGAAGCGTGCTCTTGCCCGAGCCGTGGTCCCCGACGACGAAGACGAATTCGCCCTGCCGGATGGACAGGTCGGCCTCCAGCGTGCCGGAGATGCCGCGCGCGCCGTTGTGATAGATCTTCGTCACATGTTCCAGACGGATGCCGGGCATCGTCGAGCCCTCCACTTTACAAAATGAGCAGGTTGCGCTATACTGTCTGTAATACCGGAAAGGGGGCGGAGTGATATGTCGAAAGAACCGAAAAGCCATCCGCTCCGCAGCCTGTTCGCGCTTGTGTTTCTCGCGGCGGCGTGCATCGGCATCGCCGAGCTGTCCGTCGCCCGCTTCGAGGACCCGGAGCTCTACGACTCCGTGACTGCCCCCGCGCGGGAGGCGTACGAGGACGTCCAGCGCCAGCTGGAGGAGTACAACGCCGAGCGCGAAGCCGAGCAGGAGCGCCGGCGGCAGGAGGAATTCGCGCGAGAGCTGGAGCTGGAGCGCGCGCGTGAGGAGGAACGCCGGCGCGAGCTGGAGGAGCTCGCCGCGGAGGAGGCGGCACAGGTCGCCACCGCGCCTGTCATCCGCGAACCGCTCGTGCTCGCCGATCCCACCATCACCGAATTCCTCACGGAGGGGGACCGGGAGATCCTCACCGGCGGAAACCTCTCGCTGACATACTTCAACCAGGGCGACGCCGTGTGGGCGTCGATGCCCTTTGGCGGCGACAACATCGGCGGCTACGGCTGCGGCCCCACCGCCCTCGCCATGGTCGTCGCCTCCACGACGGACGAGGCCGCCACGCCCGAGAGCGTCGCTGCATGGGCCGCCGGCGCGGGCTACTGCGCGCCGCACAGCGGCTCGGCGTTGTCCGTCGTCGAGGGCGCCGCCGAGCGCTACGGCCTTGAGTACACCGCGCTGGGCGAGCTGGACGCCGACGCGCTCTATACGACGCTCTCCTGCGGCGGCGTCATCGTGGCGCTGATGGGCCCCGGCCACTTCACCGGTCGCGGACACTTCATCCTGCTCCACGGCGTCACGCTCTCCGGCGGCATTCTTGTCGCCGATCCGAACAGCCGCGAAAACTCGCTCGCGGTCTGGGACCCGCAGATCATCGTGGACGAGCTGTCCAAAAGCCGCCACGACGGCGCGCCGCTCTGGCTCCTCACGCAGCCCCTTGCACTGTAGCGCAGACGCGTCACGGCTATTATAACTCACCCGCGCCTCTCCCGCAAGGGAGGGGCGCGCCGAATTTTATCCGCCCGCGGTACGGCGCATGAGCGGAAACCCGCCCTCCAAAAGGTTGGGCGGGCTTCCGCTCATGTTCATCGAAATTTCTTGTAGAAGGAGCGGCTGCCCCCGAGCCGGATGCTCAGCTGCCGGTCCATCGCGACCACCGAGTCCAGCAGGCGGCGGAACTGCGCCGTCTGGTCGGCCAGACGCTTCTCATCCTCCGTTTCGGCTTCCTCTCCGTGCAGAAGGGCGTTGGCGCGGATAGCGTCCTCCTCCGGAAGTTCCTCGATGTAGCCGCGGACGCCCTCCTCAAGCTCTCTGAGCTCCTGCACGGGCTGTTCCCGCTCGCTGAGCAGCATCTGCGCCGCCACGGCGTCTCCGTGCTCCACGCACTCCGCGATCTGCCGCGTGACGTCCGCGACCTCGATCAGCTTGACCGTCTGTGCCTTCTTCCGTCTGTACAGCTCTTCCAGTTCGATCTTTTCCATGCGTTACCTTCCCTGCGACGTACTCTTTTCCGCGATGCGGAATGTATCCCGGAGATCTGTAATCATCGGGCGGAGCTTGTCGAGCTCCTTTTTGTTGCGCCCGATGATGATCCGGTTGAGATCGTAGCAGAAAAAGTCATACAGCCGGTGCAGACTCATGCTGATCTCATAGCGTCGATCCAGCGTGTCGTCCAGATACCGCACGATGTCGATGCAGCGCTGGATCGACGCCTCAAACAGCTCGTAGTCCTTTTGTTCCAACGCGATGTCGCCGCGCATCAGGCGCTTGACCAGCTCGTCAAGCAGCAGGACCAGCAGTTCCCCCTGCGTCATGGTGTTCAGGGATTGCGCCTTGTAGTTTTGAAGGCCTCTAGCATCCATACAGTTACTTCCTCTTTCCGAGATTGGCGGTCACGCCGTGGTTAATAACCCATCAGCTCCGCGAGCATGGAGCTCTGGTTGTTCATGGTGCTCATCAGCTTCTCCAGCTGGGTGAACTGCTTGGTGTAGTAGTCGATCTTGTCGCTGAGCTTGGTCTGCCAGCTCTCGATCTGCTTGGAGATGTTGTCGATCTGCGCCTGCATCGTGTTGTTGAGCAGTGAGGTCGACGAGAGCTTCGAGCCGGCCTTGCGCACCAGGATGCCGGGGGAGCCGATCGACGTCGAGCCGTAGGCGGTGAGCGTGCTCTTGAGCGACGCCATCAGGCCGTTGCTCGACGAGCCGCCCTCCGTCGTCTTGGTGAACACGGTCCTGACCTTGTCGGGGTTGTTCTCCAGCGCGGCGCGCAGCTTGCTCTCGTCGAGGGAGAAGGTGGTCACGCCGTTGGAATAGGTCGTCGAGAGTCCGATGGACTCCATGTCGATCCGATCGCTGCCGGAGGCCTGCACCACGCTGTACAGCTTGTTGTAAAGCGTGGACAGGTCGGTGTCGCCGAAGAGGATGCCCGTCTTCGCCTTTTCCTCATAGGCGGCAATGGCGGTCTCGCTCATATCCTGCTTGTCGCTCTCCGTCAGCGGCTCGTAGCCGTTGTGGTTGGAGGAGCTCTTGGTCAGCGGCTGCGTGGTATACGCGCTGTGCACGTCGTTCATCAGCTTGTTGACGTCCTCGACAAAGGACTTGATCGTGTCGACGACCTTGTCCGCGTCGGATCTGGTGGTGAACGTGACCGCATCGGCAGCCTTCTCCGCCTCGAACGTCTCCTTGAGCGTGACGGTCAGTCCGTCCATCGCGACCACGTTGGACGAACGCGTGAGCGAGATCTGCTTGCCGTTGACGGTCGCCTCGATCTGCGCGTCCTTTCCCGCGGTGCGGACGCCGCCCTTGACGGAGGAGAGCAGATCCAGCGCGCCGGCGGTCTTATTGCCCACGCGGTCGACAAACTGGAACATGGATGCCGCCGTCTCGCTGTCCATTTCGGAGCCGTCCAGCGCATGGAACTTGTAGGTGCCGGTCTCGCTGTCAAAGCTGACGACATTCTGGTATGCGGAATTGGCGGTGTTGATGCGGTTGATAAGCTCCTCCACCGTGGTCGACTTGCTGATTACGCCCAAATTCAGCCTGCCCGAGCTGCCGGTGTTCAGATACAGCTTCATCTCGCCGTTTTCGTCCCAGTTTCCGAAATCGCCGAGCATTTTTTCCGCGGTAACGGCCTCCGGCGAATTGTCCGCCTTGAACAGCTTCTGCGCCAGCGGGCTGTCAAATTCGATCTTGCCGCCGGAGCCCGTTTCGCGCGAGGTGAACACAAACTGTCCCGTCAGGTCGGAGTAGCTGACATTGACGCCGACGTTGGCGTTGCTGTTGATCTTGTTGAGCACGCTCTCCAGCTTGTCGTCCTTGCCCATCGTGCCGACGTTGACGCCGTTGATGACCAGCTCCTTCTCGTCGTAGGCAAGCTCGCCGTCGTCGTCGAGGAGATAGCCCTCCGCGTTGACGCGCGCGCCCGTGCTGTCGACCAGCTGGCCGTTCGCGTTCGTCAGCGTACCGATCTGGTCGTCACTGTCGAACGTGCCTTTGGTCGTGAAGTAATCGTCGCCCAGCAGGGACCCCAGCGTGCTGTTGGTGTTGAAGTAGTTGGAAAGGCCGCTGCCGAAGCCAAGCTCCTTCACATCGGAATTAATCATCAGGGTCGCGCCGGTGTTCTCCTTCACGGCGAAGGAAAGCGCGCCGTTTTCCTGGCTCACCGTCACCGCGCCCGTGCCGAACGCCGCGTTCAGGTTCGTTTGCAGATTCTCCGCGATCTGCTCGAGCATCGTCTTGTCGCCGGACATGTCCAGCGTGCCGACGCTGATGCTCTTCTCAAGGCCGTTGTAGGTGACGCTGATCTTCTTGTCGGAGAGGTACTCGACCACGGAGGTGCTCCTGCTGAGCTCCTTGCCGCCCACGGAGATGCTGTTGAAGTCAAAGCGGTTGGTCGCGGCGCTGGAGCTGGCGGATTCCACGCCCAGCACGCTCTTGAAGTTGCCCGAAGACCCGCTGATGTACACGGCGTCGCCGTTGCTTGACGTCGAGGTGAATTTGATCTGGCCGCCGCTCAGCGTCGCCGTTGCATCCACCTTCTGCTCCTTGAGCTTTTCGTTGATGCCCTCGACCAGCGCCTCCGCGTCCGCGTAGACATCGTCGTCCTTGAAGTTCAGCGTATACTTGTTTTTGCCCAGCGTGAGCGTCAGGCTGCCCGAAATGTTGCTGACCGACTTCGTACCGCCGCTCATCACGGTGCTGCCCTGCAGATTGACCACGCTGTTGATGTCCAGCGCGGAGGCGTCCACGCTGTAGCGCGCCGAGGTCGCAAGCTGCTTGACGGCGTCGATCTGGATATCGCTCTTCGCAACGCCCGTGGCGCTGACCGCGGCGGCGTTGGTGCCGTTCGTCGTTGTCGTCATGGCGTTGTTGAAGAACGTGTTGCTCGCCAGATTGGTCTTGGAGGTGTACGAGGTATACTTCAGCGTGATCTCGTTCATCTGGTCGATCAGCCCGCGGATGGCGTCCTGCTTCCACTCCACCTTGGTCTGGCTTTGCTGAAGCTCGGCGATCTTGGTCTGATACCCCGTGACGCTGTTTTCGATCATCGCCTCGGTATCCATCCCGCTGGCGAGACCTGTCAGCACGTTTCTGTTTCCGTATATGCTGCTCGTGCTGCTATACGAATTGCTGCTGATATTGTTCACATTAGCCATCTGTGCTCAACTCCTTTTCTTACACAAAAGACTTGACCTATCCCGTAATATTTCTTATAATCAAAGAAAGCAGCAGACAAATCTTCTTGTCGTTTACTATAATATCGGCTGTTTCGCAAGAAAGATTAGGGGCAGAGGACATTTTTTTGCAGGAGGGCTCCCTTTGAAGAAGATCATCGCCATCACCAACCAGAAAGGCGGCGTCGGGAAGACCACCACCGCGTTGTCCCTCATCGGCGCGCTGCATTTGCGCAAATACAAGGTGCTCGGCGTCGATCTCGACCCGCAGGGCTCGCTGGGCTTCAGCGCCGGCCTCGACATCGAGAACAGCGACACGATCTACGATGTGCTCAAGGGCAAGAAGAAGATCGACGACGTCATCACCGACACCGAGATCGGTGATTTCCTCCCCTCGAACATCCTGCTGAGCACGGCGGAACTGGAGTTCAACATGCCGGCGCGCGAGTTCCTGCTGCGCGACCAGCTGGTCAAGGTCGCGGACGATTACGATTTCATCATCATCGACACGCCGCCCGCGCTCAATGTGCTCACCGTCAACGCCTACGTCGCCGCGGAGGGGCTTATCATCCCGATGGCGCCGGAGATCCTCAGCCTGCTGGGCATCTCGCAGCTGCGCGACACGGTGGATACCGTCCGCCGCTACTACAACTCCGGTCTGGAGGTCATGGGCATCCTGCTCAACCGGTACAGCTCCCGGCTTGTCCTCAACCGCGAGGTCGAGGAGATGTCTCAGGAGGTCGCGCGCAAGCTCGACACCAGGGTTTTCCGAAACAAGATACACGCGAGCGTCGCCGTCGCGGAGGCGCCCGCATACGGAGAGAGCGTCCTAACCTATTCCCCCGGCTCCAAGCCGGCGCAGGATTTCATGGGGCTTCTCGACGAGATGATGGCAGACGACTGAAAAGGGAGGAAAGACCATGCCGAACAAGGGCTCCAAATCGGGCAAGAGCAGCAAGACCGCGCGCGTACTCGGCCTGCTCACCGACCCCGAATCCGCCGAGGGCGCCGAGGCGAAAGCCGCCGCCGCGGCGGAGAGCGCCGCGGAAAGCGCAAGGCTTGCCGACGACAGGCGGACGCAGGCGAAGATCCGCGGCGCGCTGGAAATGGAACTGGAGGAGGCCGCGGCGCCCGCCCGCCCGTCGCGTTCGCGCCCGGACGTCGCGTTCACCGATCCCAAGACCGGCTTCCGCATCGTGAAGGAGACAGGTCCCCTCCCGGAGTTTGAGGACGACGGGGTGCCCCCGGAATCCGCGCAGATCCCGGTGGTGGAGCCGGCGCCCGCGCCGATCCCCGAGCCCCTGTACGCCATCGCGCACACGGAGCCGTCGAGCATGGAGAACACACTCAACGAGCTGCGCTCCGTCGGAGAGCGGAAACCGGACGAATACATCTGCTTCAACGTCACGCAGGCGCTGGTGGAGGACAAGGCGGACAAGTACATCAAGATGTTCAACCTCTGCCCCTGTGCCCGCTGCCGCATCGACGTCATCGCGCTGGCGCTGTCCAACCTGCCGCCGAAGTACGTGGTGGCAAAGCCGGACGAGCTGATCCCCCGTCTTTCGATTTACGAGCAGCGCTACAACGCCGCCGTCGTCACGCAGGTGATGAGCGCCTGCCGCAAGGTGCTCGACCGCCCGCACCACAAGCGGGAACAGCAGTAAGCTCCATCAGAATATGAATTTGACCGCGGTCTGCACGGCCGCGGTCATCGTTTTGCATTTCGGGCCGTTCAAAGCGGCTGTTTTTTGTCGTCGGGCACGCTCCCCAGCATCCCCAGCAGGCTGTCCGGGCGGGAGGAGGCGCTCTTCGCCGCCGCGTCGCGGTTGGCGTCCACCGCCTGCAGCAGCTCGCTGCGCAGCACGGGGATGCTCTTCGGGGCATCGATCGCGAGGCGCACGCCGCCCTCGTAGACGTCCATCACGGTGATCTTGACGTCGTCGCCGATCAAAAGCGTTTCTCCGGCTCTACGGCGAAGGATCAGCATTTTTCGTCCCCCCGCTTCTCAAAGTCGGCGAGCTTATGGCGCATTTCCCACGTCTCGTCGCTCAAAATGACCTGCATGGCGGTGCGCGTGTCGGGGTTGATGGCGACCGGGCAGCGCATATTGACGGTGCTCTCCCCCACCGGCTCCTTGACCGTGCACATCACGTAGTAGTAGAGGTCTTCGCTCTTTTCCACGCCGAGCGCCTTGAGCTCGTCCTCGCCCAGCACGGGGGCATAGCCCGGGTCCAGGGTAAACGGATGCATCAGCGTAAATGCCAGCTCCGGCGTCTTGACGCTTTGCAGGCTGAACAGCGTCCCCGCGTCGGAAAACGAGAGGAGAAGGAAAGATTGCTCCTCCTCAAAGCCGAACAGCCCCTTCGCAAACGTCAGAAGCTCTTCCTTTGTGTACTCGATCTCCCCGAAAAATTTCGTCTGCGTCTTCAAGCGTATGCCCTCCCGACTTTTGTTGATGGTTTTCCTCTTACGCCTTCACATCCACGGGCTCGTAGTTCGGGTCCGCGCTGCGCGGTACATAGATCGGCTTGCCCACATATTTGATCGTCACCTTGGGTTTCTGCTCGACGATAAGCTCAATGTCGCCGGGCGTGAACTCAAACTCGCCCTTGTCGATCTTCCAGTCGAAGTTCAGCTTATCCATCTCGTAGCGGATCTCCATCTGGCCGTCTTCCCATTCGGTGTCGGGGGTCTGCTCCGCGACGACCGTCTCCTGCTGCACAGGCTCCGCGGCAGCCTCTCCCTGCCCGTTCTGGCGCAGCAGCTCCTGCCCGAAGCGGGCGTTGAGCATGATCTGCCCCTGGTCCGAATAGGCGGAGGTCGCCTCATATGCCGACTGCTGCTCGCCCTGCGGCATCTGCGCGAGCTGCTGCGCCTGCGCGGCCTGCGGCGCGGGGGTAACGCTCCGCGGCGCGGGGGCGCCCTGCCGCGGCTCGAAGGTGTCGAGCTGCAGCTTGATCGGGCGGCTCTTGATGTCGACGCCCTTGTCGGAGCGGCTGATCTCCATCTCAGCCGTTCCGCGCGTGTACTCCAGAGAAGCGTTCGTGGTCTTCATCCGGATCTCAATGGGTACGCTCGTGATCTCAATCAGCGGATACATAGCAAAGCACTTCCTTTCGTGGCCTGTTGCGTTAACTCATATAATCGATCAGGGATTGGGACAGGATATTCGTTCCAATGCGCAGCGCCGCGTTGTAGCAATACTGCGCCCAGCTCATCTCGGTGATCGCCTCCGCGGGGTCCATGCCCTCCGTGTCCATGATCTGCTCGTTGAGCTGGCTCTTGTTCGTCTCAAGCTGCTGGAGGTTCGTCTTGAGGAACTTCGCGTCGGCGCTGAGCTTCACGTGCTGCCCCTGCGAATAGCGCACGGCGTCATGGATCTTGTTGAGCAGCTCGTCCGCGCGCTCCTTGTCGGCGTCGCTTGCGTAGCTGCCCGTCTCCGGGTCGGTGTTCTCGAAGATCTGGCCAAGCTCCCGCATGAGCACCGCAAGGTTGTTGTCCTCGCCGTAGTTCAGGAATTGCAGGCCCGAAACCGCGGAATTGAACGCGCTGCCGGTGATGAGGTTGCCGTCCGCGTCCTCCTTCATGCCCAGCCCGATGTCGACATAGGTTGTCTCGTTCGCCATCTCGTTGAGCTTGAGCGCGTCCTTAAAGCTGTAGCCGGGATGCGCATCCTCGTAGAGCTCCTTCTGCTCGTCAAATTTTGCCTGATCCAGATTGCCGTCGCTGTCGAGGAAGTCCGCGGTCACATAGTCGGTCTTCGGCGTGCTGACGTCGACGCCGCGGTAGAGCAGCTTGTCGCCGTCCCACTCAAAGGGGATGTTCTCGCCGTCCGCCCCGGCGAAGATGAAGTCGTCGCCGTATCTGCTGTTCATCATCGAGACGATGGACTCCGCCGTGGAGATCAGATCGCGGCCCAGCGCGGAGCGGGACGAACCCGCCGAGTCGCTGACGCCCTCGATGCTGGCGAGGATGCCGTCCAGACCCGGATGCTCGGTGTCCCCGTCCACGACGGCAGCCATGGCGGAATAGGCGCTCTCGTACTTGCTGATGATCTGATTGTTGTTGTCGATCTGGTCGCCGGTGCGCCAATAGTCGCGGCGCAGCCGCCACGCCTTGCTCGCGGCAACGGGGTCCTCGGCGTAAGCGTTGAACTTGCGCTCCGTCTGGACGTCCGTCATCGTGTCGTTCAGCCGATTGATGTTTTTGGTCAGGTTGGTGCGATAATTCCGGTACAGACCGTTGGTCGTGATGCGAACCGCGCCCATGCCCGTCCCCTCCTCTCAAAGCTCAGAAAGATCAAACTGCCATGCCGTTGATGAGCCGCTCCAGCATATCGTCGTAGGTCGTCATCAGACGGCAGGCGGCGGAATACGCTTTCTGGTACTGCATCATATTCATAGCCTCGTCGTTGAGGTCCACGCCCATGACCGCATCGCGGTCGACATAGAGCTCATCGGCGGTGGTGTTGTAGTTGTTGAGCATCGTCTCGGTGATGTTCTGGTCCTTCGCCAGCGTGCCGGCGATGATGTCCGTGAGCATCTCCTGCACCGTGCCCTCAAAATAGCTCTCACCGGCGCCGTTCGAGGAGGTGGTAAACTGATGCCTGCTCGTCATGAGCGTAACCATATGGCGCAGATTGTCCTGCAGATCGCTCTGCTCGGGCGCGCCGGCGTCCTTCGAGCGCAGAACGCGCCCCAGCTGCTCCGCCCAGTTCTTCGCGACGGAGATGTTCGCCGCCGTGATGGGCGCGTCGTCCGGATCGCCGCTGGTGCCGATCTTGTCGGAGTTGTTGCCGTTGCTGAACAGCGCGCTGCCCATGTACTGCTTATACTCGTCCTTGACCTTCAGGTGTTTCGGCGTGCCCTCATCGCTGGGATCAACGACATACTTGCCCTCATTCATCTCAAAGTAGTCCTCATAGCCGAATTTGGGAATATATGCCTCGTCGCCGGTATCGGTGTTGGTGCCGGTCTGGAACGTGCCGCCAACTGACTGGTAGATCTCATCGTCCTGCATCATGTTGGCCTCGTTCATCATTCTGGCAAAGGTGTTCGCCAGCGTGTCGAGCGCCTTCTGATAATACGGGATGCCGCGCTTCACGGAGGCGTCCTCGTCATAGTTCAGATCGTCCTTGTCCAGCGTCGGCGCTTCGGAATACTCGCCCGACTCCGTCAGCAGCTCGCGCATCGCCTGCAGCCCGCCGGTCAGCTCGGTATCGTTCAGCTCGGTCTGGTCGACGGTGGAAATGGTCGTATACCAGAACTGGTCATTCGCGTCGCTCGCCGCGAGCAGCTCCGCGTCGGTGTAGTCCGCAAGCGTCTTGCCGTCTGTCATCAGCGCGGTGACGTCGTGCTTGTGGATCACATAATCGGTGGTGACGTCCGGCGCCTCGCCGACGTGATACCAATAGGTCCTGCCGCCCTCCTCCGTGAACGTGGCGTTCGCGTTGAGCTGGTCGGCGATCTTCTGCGCGTCGGCTTCGGTATTGTATCTGGTCACGCGCGCCTTGGAGTAATCCCAATTGTTGCCGTTGCCGAGCACCGTGACCGTGTCGGGGGACTCCGCCGTCAGCGAATTGAGCACCACGGGGTCCTCGTTGCCGTGAGAATCGCGCAGCACCGAGAGGTTCAGCCCGAAATTCTCCTGATCGCGCAGCGTGAACTGCGCGCCGTAAATTCCGTCGATGAGCGCGCGGGAGGGGTCGCCGCTGGTGGTGATCTTCAGCTTCTCGACCTCCATGCCGTCGCCGAGGCTCTCCATCTCATAGACGACGTTGATGCCGACCATCTCGGACAGCTGGTCGATGAGGAGGTTGCGCTCGTCCTTCTGCGCCAGCGCGCTGCCGCCGAAGATCTCGCTGCGGCGGATGGATTCGTTGAGGTCGCGGATCTTCTCCAGCGTGGTGTTCACGCCCTTGAGCTCCTGCTGAAATTCGGCGGTTTTCGTCTTCTTGAGGGTCTCCAGCTGCTTGGCGTAGTCGTTGAACTGCACCACCAGCGCCTCGGCGGCGCTGCGGACGATGGCGTCCGCGTCCTGCTTGTTGGCGTTCTCCGGCTGGTGCATATTCTCCAGCATCTGGATAAAGTCGTTGAAGCGCGCCTCCAGCACGCCCTCGCCGTCCTCGCCCCTGGCCACCTCGTCGAAGATCTTGCCCAGCTCGTTGAGGCCGCCGAGCTTGTATTCCGACTCGCCGACCTTGGTCATCTCGTTGCGGTAACGGATGTCGAGGTACTGGTCGCGCAGCTGGTTCACGCCCGTCGCCAGCACGCCGCCGTTGCCGCGGATGTCAAAGCGGCTCTGATAGCGGTCGGCGCTGCCGAAGTACATGGAGGACTGATCCAGCTCCTGCCGGCTGTAGCCCTTGGTGTTGATATTCGAAATGTTGTTGCCCGTCGTATTGAGCGCGTGCTGGGCCACATAGATGCCCAGACGTGCCATGGTGAACGTGCCGAATGTCGAAAGGCTTCCCATGGTTCGACACCCCTTTCTTAAAAACGCGCTCTGCCCGCAGGCGGTTTATGCGCGAATGTCTGCGATGGTTCCCCCGCCCAGCGGCGCGTCCGCCTCGTCGGCGAGCAGCCGCTCGATCTGGTGGAGGTTGCACTCCAGCGTGGTGCGCGCGACGTCCGAAGCGCTGCGGTAGAGCACATACCGGTCGCGCAGCTTCGCCGCCGCCGCCTTCGCCTCGCCGCGGAGCTCCTCCGGACAATGCTGCGCAAGGCCGGAGAGCGTAACGTCCCGCAGTCCCATTTGCGCGAGCAGCTTTTCCCGCTTTCTGTCCATGGAGCGCAGGCTCAGGCTCAGCGCCTGCTCCCGCTTCATGCAGCCGTCCACGGCAAGAAGATCGTCGCGGCGCACCGCGGCGGTCTTCTCCCGGGCAAGCTCCGTCAGCTCATCCAGTGTCTGTCCGAGCTGATCCATGAACGCGAAGTAGTCCCGGTAGGCCTCGTACATATCACACGGCCCCCATGAGAAGCATCTTCTTCGCGATCTCGCGCGCGTCGACCTGGTAGGTCCCGCTCTGCACCTGCTCGCGCAGCGCCGCGACCTGACCGGAGGTGGTCGCCGTGCGCACCTCCTGCGAGATCTTGCCGCGCAGCTCCATTTCAAAGCTGCTGCGCTTGTTTTCGCCGCTGAGCGTGATGCTGTCGAAGCGACGCTCGTTTCCGCCGCGCTGCAGCTTCGCGGTACCGCCCGCCTGTCCCTGATAGATGCGTGCGGCTGTCTCTGTGGCGGTAATGTTGGCTCCGGAGATTTTCATCCTCGAACGCCCCCTTCTATTTTGGTCTGGACTTTGCGGTGGAAAATCCCCTGCGCGTAGTCCTTCATCCTTATCATCGGTTCAACGTGCGAAAAATTAATACTTTCCGAAAAAAACTTTTTTCATTTTCGCGGGAAAGAAGTAAACCGCCGCGCAAAAGCGCGGCGGCTGCGGTTTTTATTTTGATTTCAGGTGCCGGAGCAGGACGCCCGCGATGTCGTTGCAGGACGCCTGCGTCATGACCGCGCCGATGTCGTTGGCGACGCCGGGCATGCCGTACACCACGCTGCTCTCCTTGTCCTGGCCGATGGTGTACGCGCCCTTCTTCCGCATCTCCAGCAGGCCCTTGGCGCCGTCGGCACCCATGCCCGTCATGATGATGCCCACCATCTTGCACTGCACGTTCTCCGCCATCGAGAGGAACAGCGCGTCCACCGACGGGCGGTGCCCGCTGACCTTTTCGTCCGGCTTGCAGGCGACGTGGTAGGTGTTGAGCGTCGGGCGCATGACGCGCATCTGTAAGTCGGCGGGCGCGATATACGCCACCCCGCGCTTGAGCTCGTCGCCGTCCTTCGCCTCGCGGACCTCCATCTTGCACAGGCGGTTGAGGCGCTCGGCGTACATCTTGGTGAAGCCCGTGGGCATGTGCTGCGTGATGACCATCGGCGGGATATCCTCCGGCAGGCGCTTGAGCACCTCAAGCGTCGCCTCGGTGCCGCCCGTGGAGGCGCCCAGGCCGATGATGATATTGCCCGGCACCGTGGCGCCCAGCGGCGGGGGTGCGATCGTCGTGGGGGTATTCGCTGCGGCGGCGCGCTCGGAATACGACGGGCCGGGGCGCTGCTGCACCTTCGCCGTCGCCGCGATCTGCACCTTCTGCGCCAGCATCTTAATGAAAGCCTCGCTGCTCTGCGTCGCGTCGGGCTTGCGGACGAAGTCCACCGCGCCCGCGTTGAGCGCGTCGAACACGCCGAGGTTCAGCGACGAGCACAGCACGACGGGCAGCGGGTGCTCCGGCAGGAACTGCTTGAGAAAGTCCGTGCCCGTCATCCCCGGCATCTGCACATCAAGTGTCATCACGTCGGGATTGAGCTGCAAAACCTTCGTGCGCGCGTCTGCCGCGTTGATGGCGTAGCCGATGACCTCGATGTTCGGGTACTTGCTCAGGCCGTCGATAATGACCTTGCGTGCGAGGCTGGAATCATCCACCACCAGAACGCGCGCTTTCTTGCGAGGGATCGATGTAATGAGAGCCATGTGCGACCTCCGGTTTTACTTTTGGAAAATAGCCGACGTCAGACGCTTCCACTTCGTGTCGGGGGGCAGGTTCTCGGACAGGCTGATGATGAGATAGCCGCCCGGAACGGTCGCGTCGTACATCCGGTTGATCAGCGCCGTTTTCGTGGGCTGATCGAAGTAGATCATTACGTTGCGGCAGAATATCACGTCAAACTTGCGCTTGAACTGGATCGGGTCCATCAGGTTGAACTGGCGGAAGATCACGTTGTCCTTGACCTTCTGCGCGATCTGCCAGCGGTTGCCGGACGGCTTGAAGTAGTCGCGCTTCCAGTTTGCCGGCATATTTTCCGGCAGCTGGTAAACGCCGCGCTTCGCCTTGCTCAGCACGTCCATGCTCAGGTCGGTGGCAAGCATACGGGCGTCCCACTCGTGCCAGCGCGAGCCGAAGTAGTCCATCATGTACATCGTGACGTTGTACGGCTCCTCGCCGGAGGAGCACGCCGCGCTCCAGATGGACAGCACCTTGTCCGCCTGATGCTTCTTCTCGATATCCGGCAGGATGTGCTTGACGTAGAAGTCGAACGAGTCCGTCTCGCGCTGGAAATAGGTGTAGTTGGTCGTCAGCTTGCCGAGCAGCTCGTTGATGTCGTCGCCGTTGCTCTGGTTGAGCATGTAGTCGACATAGCTCTTGAAATCGTTGAAGCCTTTCGCCTTGATGACGCTGCCCAGCCGGCTCTGCATCAACTGGCGCTTGGCGTGCAGATCGATCCCGTAGTTGGACTGCACGAACGTGACCATCCGGTTAAAGTCCGCGTCGGAGATCGTCATTTCCCTGAGATTGTTATCGATACTCATGAGCCCGACAGCTCCTCCTTTCGCCTGCGCATGGGTGCGTCAGGCGCTCATTCGCTCATGTGGATCAGCGCCGGCGCGTCGAGCAGCATGACGGTGCTCGTGCCGCCGGGGATCGTGCACATGCCGTTGACCATGGGGTGCTCGTTCTGCGGCGGCACCGGCAGGATGGACGCCTTGGAGATATCCACCATGCGGTCCACGGTATCGACCAGAATGCCGATGTTCGTGCCCTCGATGTCCAGAATGATCGCGCAGGGTTCGCTTTCGGGATAGCGGCCGAGCAGCAGGCGGAAATCCACGATGGGCACGATCTGGCCGCGCAGGTTGATAACGCCGGCGACATAGTCCGGCACCATCGGCACGCGAGTAATGTTCACGCTCGTAAAGATCTCCATGACGTAATCCGTGCTCATCGCATAGAGGATGTCGCCGCAGCGGAAGATCAGGTATTTGGACTCGTCGGCCTCGTGCACGTTGTCCGACAGGGCATACTCCAGGTCGTCTTTCTGGAACATCATTTCTTCTGACATAGCGTGATCTCTCCTTTACTCAGTTCTGTGCCGCGTAGATGTTGGCGACGTCGAGGATGATGCTGATGCTGCCGTCGCCGAGGATGGTGCAGCCGGAGATGCCGGCGCTCTTGATGCCGAAGTTGTTGACATACTCCGGCAGGATCTTAACGACCACCTGCTGCTCGCCGATGAGCTGGTCGACGAACAGGCAGAAGGAGTTGTCGCCGGATTCCACCCAGAGCAGCACGCCCTCGTCGAGATTGTCCACGCCGCCCTCGATCTGGTAGAAGCCCTTGGCGCGGACAATGGAGTAGAAGTTGTCCACGATCTTGATCATCTCGCCGTGCGTCTCGTCCTGAACGATGTGCATGTCGGACGCCTTGAAGATCTGGCGGATGTTGGCGATGGGCACGGTGAAGATGCTCTCGCCCACGCTGACCTCCATGCCGTCCATGATCGCCATGGTCAGCGGGATGCGCAGCGTGGTGGTCATGCCCTTGCCCAGCTCGCTCGTGATGGTGACGGTGCCGCCGACGCTCTCGACGTTGCTCTTGACCACGTCCATGCCCACGCCGCGCCCGGAGTACTCCGTGACCTCGGTGTTGGTGGAGAAGCCCGGCATCAGCAGGAAGTTGAGGATGTCCTTGTGGCTGTAGTCGACGCCCGGCTGCGCGAGGCCCTGGCGGATCGCCTTGTTCAGCACCGCCTCCTCGTTGACGCCGCGGCCGTCGTCGATGATCTCGATGATGATCTCGCTGCCGGTCTGGCGCGCGGCGAGGATGATCTGGCCGACGGGATCCTTGCCCAGCGCGATACGGTCCTCCTTCCGCTCCTCGATGCCGTGGTCCATGGAGTTGCGGACGATGTGCATGATCGGGTCGGAGATGGAGTCGACGATGGTCTTGTCCACTTCGGTGTTCTCGCCCTCCAGAATGAGGTTCGTCTCGCGGTCGAGCTTCTTGCTCATGTCGCGCACGATGCGCTTCATCTTCTGGAACGTGCCGGAGATCGGCACCATGCGCAGCGACATGGCGACGTCCTGCAAATTGTCGGTCAGGGAGCGGAGCTGGCGCGCGGACTTGGTAAAGTTGTCGAGTTTGAGCCCCTTGAGGTCGGGCGAGGCGGTGACCTGCGCCTCGGTGATGACGATCTCGCTGACGACGTCCATCAGCGCCTGGAGCTTGTTGAGACTCACGCTGATGAGGCTTTCCTTGACCGCCTGATGCTTCGCCGCGGTCTGCGCCGCCGCGCTCTGCTGTGCGGGCGCGCTCTCCGCCGCTGCCGCCGCGGGCGCCGCCTCGCTCTGCTGCACGGGCGCCGCCTCGCTCTGCTGCGCGGGAGCGCTCTCCGCCGCTGCCGCCGCGGACGCCTGCGCGGCGATGCCGGCGGCATAGTCAAAGGGCGAAAATTCGCGCACGGAGCCGGTGTCGCGCACCGCGGCGTCCGCCGCCGTGCGGTCGGCGTCCGTCTTGAAGCGGAGGAAGAAGCCGTTGTCCACGATGAACGCCGCCGTGTCGGGGTTGAGCTGGACGTCGGCGGGGTAGAAATCAAACTGGCTCTCGTCGACGTACTCCTTGACGGCGTTGACGAGCATCATCGCGCGCAGGTTCTCCATGCCCGCTCCCTCGTCGAAATAGACCTGCAGGCCATAGGGGAAGTCGGCGCTTGCGTAGGCCATGAGCTCGCCGGACGCGGCGGGCGTGCCGCCCTCAGCCGCCGCGGGCGCGCCGCCCTCAGCCGCCGCGGGAGCCTCTTCGCTCGCCTCGCCGGAAATTTTATTGGCGAAGGTATTAATTTTATTAAGGAATGTGTCGATATCATTAGAGAGCGGTTGGTCGCTTTCGATCTTTTCGATCTCCGAGCGGAAGAAGTCGATGGACTCAAAGATCAGATCGAACAGGTCCGAACGCATATCCTCCGGGATCGCGTCCATCGTCTTCTCACGGATGACGAAGAACATATCCTCGATTCGATGTGCGATGGTCATCAACGAGTTGAATTCCATCATGGCGGAGGATCCCTTGATCGTATGCATGATGCGGAAGATCTCGTTCACCGCCTCCTGCGAGAAGGTCTTCGCCTGCTCGCTGGAGAGGATCAGGTCGTCCAGCTGCTCCAACATGGAATGCATCTCGAACAGATAGGCCTCCATCATGTCGTTGCCCATACCCATATCATTTTCACCCCTATTTTTTTTGTTGTGGCGAGCCGCACTACGGCCTGTCCACGGTCTCTTAAAGTTTGTATCGGCAATATGCCTTAAAAGTTAATATCTATTGTACGGGTTTTTTCCGATTTTTGCAAGTCTTTTTCGAAAGGAGATAAAAATCCATGCCCGACTTGCTTGGCGCAACCAATCCGGTACCATCCTATGACGCGCCATCCGTGAAGATAACGCCCCCTGTGCCGGGGGGCGACGCCAACATCCAAAACGTCGTTGACCCCGACCGCGTCACCCGCCCGGACGGGCAGGAGGGGCAGCAGGGCGCGGGCGACGCCACCAGCCAATTCCAGGCGCGCTTCGACTCCAACTTCATGACGTTTTTGCAGCGTCTGCGCGGCGCGCAGGAGCTGCCCGAGATCTTTCTGACGGTCCTCCAGGGCCAGCAGGTGCAGGTGACCTCCGGCATCCAAAGCGGCTTTGCCGAGGAGATGGCGCAGTTCCTTGAGTTCATCCACATGGACGAGGGGCAGATGCTCAGCTTCCTGCAAAATCAGGCGCAGAGCGGCTCGCGCTTCTCCGGCGCGCTGTTCCAGATGCTGCGCAACGCCTTCAACGGCACGACCTCGGAGCTGACGAAGAACGACATCCTGCAGTTCGTCCGGCGTTACGGCGACTATACCTCCACCGAGCACATTGAGGACAACCTCGTGCGCATGACCGACGAGATGACCGAGGCGCTGCCCGGCAAGTGGTCGGCGGAGCTGACGCAGGTGCTCGCCCAGCTGGAAAACGGCGTGGCGGCGGGTGACCGCGAGGGCAACCTCAAGCTGCTGCGCGAGCAGGTGTTCCCGCTGGTGTCGAAATACGTCTCGCTGACGCACGACCACGGCCTCGCGCGCAACCTGCTCTCGGCGATGACGCTGGACGTGGCGCGCTACGAGAACGGCTCGCAGGACGGCCTCCTGCAGGCGTTCCGCCACCTCGCCAACAGCGAGGTGCTGCCCAAGGAGATCGCCGAGCTGCCCGACAGCGAGCTGCTGCGGATGCTCAAGGAGACGGATTTCCAGAAGGCGTCGGACGCCAACGTCTTTGCCGACCGCATGGCGCGCGTCACGCACCGCGCCCTTCAGGGCGAGGACGGCGTCAACACGCAGGACGCGTTCCACAACATCATGAACTCCGTGCTCATCAACGAGAGCGTGTATATGCCGCTCCAGCACATCATGCTGCCGCTGAACTGGAACGGCGAGCTGATGTTCTCGGAACTGTGGATCGACCCCGACGCCGAACGCGACCAGCGGCGTCCCGACGGGAAGGGCGACAACGGTCCGGTGCAGCGCGTGCTCATCAAGATGGACATCCGCTCGCTCGGCGCCTTCGACGTACTGATCCAAAACCGCAGCGAGGGCGTTTCTATGCTCGTCACCTGCCCGAAGTCCGTGGCGGAGCAAACGGCGCAGGTCACGCAGTCGCTGCGCGACATCCTCGCGCGCAACGGCCTGAAGGTCGAGCAGGTGCAGGTCGCCGAGCAGCACCGCCCGCTGACCGTATCCCAAGTATTCCCCAAACTTGCCGAAAGGATGAGTGGCGTCAATGTCAAGGTCTGAATTCCCGCGCAAGAAGCGCGCGGTCGCCCTGCACTACGGGGCGGACGACACCGCGCCGGTGGTCGTCGCCTCCGGCATGGGCTATCTCGCGGAGAAGATCGTCGACGTGGCGCAGGCGAACGGCGTGCCCGTGTACGAGGACGACTCCCTCGCCACCATCCTCACGCAGCTTCAGCTCGGGCAGGAGATCCCGGCGGAGCTGTATCAGGCGATCGTCGACATCTACGTGTACTTCCTCAACTTTGACCCGGGGCGGCGCGGAGCCGGAGAGCCGCCCTCCGGGACGGCGGCGCAGCCGTAAGCGGAAAGGAGCATCGCCATGGCACTGTTCGGGAAAAAGGTCAACAGGCCCGGCAGCGAAAACGTCTATGTGCTGATGGACAGCGATTCCCGCACCCTCGCCCGCGGCAAGCGCATGAAGGCGCAGGGCAGCTCGAACCTGTACATCAAGCTGCTGGAGGGGGACGTCAAGGCGCTCTCGGACGCGAGCGTTCTGCAGGTCGTGCCGCAGGACAAGAGCCTGCCGCCCCTGATGGCGCGCGTCATCGACTTCCGGGAGAGCGCGGTCGCGCTCAAGCCGATGCGCGAGCTGGGCAGCGACGTGCGGCGCAATTTCCGCGTCCCCGTCGCCTTTGAAAGCTTCCTCTATCCCGCCGCCGGCGGGCGCGCGGCGCTGCGCGCCGCCAACTTAAGCTGCGGCGGCATCGCGTTCTTTTCGCCCTGCGCGCTGGCGATCGGCAACGTGTTCGAGCTGGTCGTCCCGCTCACCTCGGAGGGGCCGCTCCTGCTCAACGCCCAGCTGCTGCGCGTCCACCTTGCGGAGGACGGCAACCATTTCTTTGCCTGTAAGTTCATCGATATGATCGACGATGAGGAAACGCTTCTGCGCGAGGCGGTCTTCGCCGTCCAGATCAGCGCCGCGAAGGCGCGTGCGCGCTGAAATACGCGCAAACAACGAGAAAAGCGAGGTCTTTTGCAATGAAACGTACCAAGCTCACCCGCATCGGCCGCAGGCTCGGCGCATTTGTCACGGCGCTGTGCCTCGCCCTGTCCCTCATGCCCGCGCTGGGCACGCTGGTCGTGCCGGCGAAGGCGGCGTTCAGCGACGACGCGATGGACAAGCTCCACAACTGGGGCGTCGTCGGCGGCTATCCCGACGGAAGCCTGCGTCCGGAGCGCAATCTCACGCGCGCGGAGTTCGTCGCCATGGTCAACCGCGCCTACGGCTACACCAAGACGGGCGATACGCCGTTCATCGACGTCGCCCCCGACGCGTGGTATCACGACGACATCGGCGCCGCCTACAACGCGGGCTATTTCACGGGCTATTCCCCGCGCATGGCGCACCCCGACGACGAGCTCACCCGTGAGCAGGCGGTGGTGCTGCTGGCGCGCAACATGCGCCTCGACCCGGTCTCCGGCGAGGTGACGGAGTTCTCCGACGGGCGCTCCTGCTCGGACTGGAGCCGCGGCTACATTCGCGCGGCGCAGCAGGCGGGCCTGATCGGCGGCTATCCCGACGGTTCGTACAAGCCGCAGAACAACATCACCCGCGGTGAGATGGCGGTCATGCTCCAGCGCTCGCTGGGCACGCTCATTAACAAGCCCGGCGTACACACCCTCTCCGACGTGTACGGCAACGTGACCATCAGCACCCCGAACACGACGCTCAAGGACTCCACCATCGCCGGCGACCTGTACATCACCGGCGGCCTTGACCTCGGCGACATCACGCTGGAGAACGTCCGCGTGCTGGGCGATATCATCGTCGCCGGCGGCGGCGAGAGCCAGAGCGGCAAGGACAGCATCGTCCTGCGCAACGTCGAGGCGGACTCCCTGCTGGTGGACAGCATCGCGGACCAGTTCGTCACGGTGCGCGCCGAGGGCAACACCGAGATCGCAGAGACCGTCCTCCGCTCCGACTCCTACGTGCAGGACCGCACGCGGCCGGGGCAGGGGCTTTTGAACATCTCGCTCGAATCCGCCGATCCCGGTGCGAGCTTCACGCTCTCCGGCAATCTGGAGACCGTCGTCAACAAGACGCCGGATTCCACGCTCACCGTCGCCATGGGCACGGTGGACAGTCTGACCATCGACGAGCACGCGACGAACGCCACGCTCAACCTCGACATCAACAGCACCGCCATGGAGCTCAACCTCGACGTGGCGACCTCCGTCACCGGCGTAGGCGACATCGACAAGCTCTACGTCAACGCCGCGGGCACGACCGTGGAAATGCTGCCCGATACCATTACGATCCGTCCGGGCCTGACGTCGAACATCGCCGGCGAGGATCTCAACGCCGCGCAGGCGCAGGAGTCCTCCTCCGATCCGCGCCTGCTCGCCGGTTATCCCAAGCTCAAGAACATCGCGCCGACGTCCGCGACGTCGTTCTACTCCGCCAACAAGGCGGGCACCGTCTACTGGGCGGTGAGCACCACGACCGACGGCTCGATCCCCGAGGACGAGCTGGTCGACCCCACCGAGGGCAACACCCGCATCACCCTCAACGGCACCCTGCCCATCACCGAGTCGAACAAGGAGTTCACGCAGGCGCTGGAAAAGCTGACGCCGGACTCCAACTACTATCTCTCCACCGTCATGGTGGACGCCCGCGACCGCCACAGCCCCGTGAAGGTCGCCGCGTTCTCCACGCCGGACAACACCGTGCCCGCGTTCCTGCAGGGCTATCCGCGCATCGTGCAGAACACGTACAAGCTGGAGCTCAAGGAGAACGACGACGGCACCAAGGAGCGCGTGCCCAACTTCTACGCGCAGGCGGGCGTCATGGCGAACAAGAGCTGCCAGATCTACTACGCCCTCTATCCCGCCGGAAGCGCCCAGCCCACCGGCCAGCAGTTCCGCACCGGCTCGCTCGGCAAGCCCATCCAGAGCGGCGTGGAGGACATCACGAAGAACGTCATCTGGCTGCGCACCTTCGCCGGTCTGGAGGAGCTGACAAGCTATGACCTCTACTTCTGGCTGACCGACGCCGACGGCGCGCGCAGCTCCGCCGTGCAGAAGCTGACCTTCACCACCGTGGACGGCACGCCGCCGCGCTTCCAGTACGAGACGCCGCTGGTGGTCGGCAATCCGCCCGCCACCTCCATCCCCACCAAGGTCAACGTCAACGAGAACGCCACCGTGTACTGGGCGGTCGTCAAGCACGGCGACGACTTCACCAAGTTCGCCGAAACGCCCGCGGACGCCGACACGCTCACCGCCATCATCGCCGAGCTGACGAAGCAGGCGATCACGGACGAGGATGTCGAAAAGGAGCTTGACACGCTCAAGCGCAAGATCGAGTCCGGCTCCGGCAGCGCGCGCAACGGCTCCTCCGTCGTCACAGCAAGCCGCGACGCCAACATCAGCATCACGGGGCTCACGGCGGAGACCGCCTACGACATCTACTACGTCGCCAAGGACAGGGCGGGCAACTACTCCGACGTCGCCCTCCTTGAGGGCATCCGCACCCTCGACACAAACCCGCCGACCGTGCGTCAGGAGTTCAGCCGCACGAACGAAAAGGGCGAGCCCTATGCCGACACGGACATCAACCTCATCTTCAGCGAGGACATCCAGCGCTATCCCAGCACCTACGTCAAGAACGACGACGGCACGGACAAGCGTGACGCCAACGGCAACCTGATCCCCGAGACGCTGACCTCCGTGGCGAAGGACCCGGAGAAGCTCGACGAGTTCCTCTCCAACATCATTTCGCTGTACAACGACTCCGGCTTCGATCCCACCGTTCCCCTCAAGCCCTATTCGCAGCTGACGACGGACGAGGAAAAGGCGTCGTGGACGATCGACTTCAGCAAGGCGACGGTCAAGGCAGACCCGGACACCGGCGAGGTGACGGTCACGCTGAGCACCTCCGCCGGCGCGCTGAACCTCAAGAGCGGCGCCACCTACCACTTCGTCTTCGACAACCTGCAGGACCTCGCCACCACGCCGAACCGCATGCAGAACATGCCCGTCGCGCTCGAATCCTTCCGCACCATCGCCGCGCAGGTGCAGCTGCGCAAGGACGTGAGCGTCGCAAAGGTGGAGAAATACTACACCACCGACCTCGCGAGCGTGACCGACGCCAGCATTGAGATCGACATGGCGTTCTCCCTGCGCCCCATCTCCGTCAACGTCGAGGAATCCGTGCTGTGGGATCTGCTGCTGTGGTCGAACACGACGGTGGAGTTCGACCTCTACACGCGCGAGCGCAACTCCACCAACAGCAACCCGTGGCAGAAGGTCGTCTCCTCGGACAGCGCGGATCACAGCGCCATCACGGTGCGCCCCAACTCCGGCGACTACATTGCCAAGGGCCGCTACTCGCACCTCGCCTACACCGTGCAGCCGAGCGTCCGCTCGACCCTCGACCCGGAGAAGACCTATGAGTACGCCATCCACTTCACCAAGGTCGGCGACATCAAGGAGACCATCGACCCCGCCACCCCCGGCGACGGCCGCAAGACGTGGAACCAGGAGATCGCCTACCGCGTGACGGTCATCACCGCCGACACGCCCACCGCCTTCGACCGCCTCAACAGCTACTCCGGCGGTATCGGCGCCTCCGACTACGCCTGGATGAAGAACACGCAGAACGTGCTGGAGATCAACACCACGGATCAGAACTCCGACTACTTCACGCTCTACAAGTCCTTCTCCGACCGCAGCGCCCCGCTGTTCATCGAGGGCTATCCCTCCTTCGTCGCGCAGGACATCGGCGCGGACATCCGCGTCATGACCGACCGCGCCGGCACGATCTACTGGGTCGCCGCGCCCATCACCAGCGAGGACGACCTCACAAACTATTCTCCCGACATCCCGCCCACCGCCACGGTATCCGGCTCGTTTGACGCGGAGACGATCGCCATTGACGGTGTGAAGCGCTTTGCGGCCTACTTCACGCCCACCGGCGGCTCGGCGAAGACGTATATCCCGCACAAGGGCAGCGACGATGGAGCGCCCTTCGCGCTGGAGCGTCCGACCATCAGCGCGATCTACAACCCGAACTTCGGCTCCACCCGCGTGCGCTCCGGCAGCATCAAGGTCACGGGCAGCGGCGTCCAGACGATCCACATCTCCGATCTGACGCCCAGCACCGGCTACTATGTCTACTTCGTCACGCAGAGCGACGGTCAGGCGATCTATTCCGACAACACCACGCTCTATCAGTTCTGGACCGAGGCGGTCAGCCGTCCGAAGCTGTACATCGACACGAACGGCTCCGCCGTCGCCAAGGTGCGCAGCCGCAACATGGACGCCGTGGCGGATTACGCGATCTTCCTCAAGACCGGTCTGCCCAGCGAGCTGCGCCAGAAGTTCGACTCCGCCGGCGTGCTGGGCTCGAACCTCACCGCCTTCCACACCGCCTACGCGGAAAGCGCGCACCGCTACCGTCAGGATACGTTCACCGTCTACGACGCGCTGTGCGAGCAGGATGCCGAGGGCGGCACGCTCTACGACAAGTACGCCTCCACCGATCACAAGGACGCGCTGCGCAAGCTCATCACCGGCCAGACCTACTCGCAGGGCCGCGTGAACAGTTCGGCGAACGTGCCGCTGACGCAGGACGTCGTCGACGCGGTGGACTGCGAGGCGGAGTACGGCATCCAGCCCAACCTCGAATACCTGTTCATCGCCTCCGCGCGCAGCCTGCTCGCCGCCGAGGGCTCCGACGCCAACTCCTACGGCTTCTGCGCCTACGAGCCCATTTTCATCGTCGACAACACCGCGCCGAAGATCGTCTCCATCGCCGGCGAAGCGCACATGAACCTGATGTCCACGGATCAGGAGATGGGCGGCGGCTACACCGTCAAGAAAAACACCATGTCCGGCAAGATCTACCTGATCTTCGACAAGGACATCTACTACTACAAGGACGCCGCCACCAACCTGCCCTTCAGCACGGGCACCGTGACCGACAACACCAAGGTCGGCTACGACCGGTTCCAGTCCGACTCGAACGTCGACTCGTCCTTCCAGCCGATCGCCGGCACCGCAACGGGCAGCGACAACGTCAACGGCATCACGCTTGAGTTCAAGAACGTGCCCAGCGGCAAGATGTTCTACGCCACCGCCAACCTCGTGAGCTACTACAGCAAGCTCGATCTGGAGGGCCAGCTCAAGCTCGCGCTGCGCTACGACACGGAAACGCAGAAGGTCTATGTCGACATCGTCTCCAACCGCACCGACTGGTACAGCAAGGAGAGCGAGGCGCTGCCCACCGAGGTCCTGCTGCCCGCGGCGTCCGGCCTGACCCTGAGCACCTCCGCCATGACGCTGGAGTCCGGAAAAACCGCCGAGCTTACCGCGACCGTCACGCCGACCGGGTCGACCGGCGAAGTCCGCTGGACGGTCGAGCCCGCCGGTTACGTCGGCATTTCCCCCTCCTACGGCAACAAGATCTCCATCATTGCCGACACGGTCACGCCCAGCGGCGGCGTCACCGTCACCGCCCATCTGTACGTGGACGGCAACGAGGTGACGGGCGCCAAAAAGGACTGCAAGGTCACGGTCGTGCCCACCACGGTCAAGACCATCACCCTGAGCAAGTCGTCGCTGACCTTCAGCGGCGGCATGCAGTCGATCACCGCCACGATCGACCCCGCCAACGCCGCCGATCTGGAGCTCATCGTCGGAGGTTATGACGAGAGCAAGCTTCTGGTGGAGGTCGTGGACTCGATGACGCCCAACGTCAAGACGATCTATATCTCACCCGCCAACGGCTTCACATCGGGCACCTACAACGGCTCCATTCTGATCCGGGCTCACGACGGAGGCGGCGCGAGGGTCGTCCTGCCCGTTTCGCTCACGCTCAAGTAGGAGGTAACGCCATGAAACGCAAGGCTTTCCGGCTGTCCGCCCTGCTGCTGGCGCTGGCGCTGCTGCTTCCCCCCGCGCTCCCCGCGCGCGCGGCGGAGGACAGCACGCCCGCCACGGCGAGCGTGGACGACATCCTTGTCACCCCCTCGCCCCGCGACGGCCATCTGGACTTCGGCGAGGCCGGGAACGTGGCGTCCATCTCCACGCGCGACAGCTTCAACGTCGAGCAGGTGATCTCGCCCGCCATTTCGCTCGCCGCCGCCATCGGCAAGGTCTGCGATGATATGCTCACAGCGGGCGGCTATAAAAACGGTGCGCTGGACTATCTGTCCTACATCTCCGTTTCCGGCTCGCAGGGCGCGATCTACGACGGCTACAACAACGAGGGCGACACCGGCGCGGGCGTCGCGGGCATCCAGAAATACTATTACTCCGACACCGCGTCCAACTACCGGGTGCAGAACATCCGCTTCGTGCCCAGCGCGTCGTTCAACGGGCAGGCGCTCGTCACCTACTACGGCTACTATCACCACACCGTCGTCGAGGACGGCGAGGAGGTCGTCAAGCAGGGGACGTACGCCGGACGCATCTACATCACCGTCGGCAAGCAGGTGCCCGGCATTTCCTACTCTACCGACGGCGAGCCGGTGCGCTTCTCGTCGGAGGACTTCGTCACCTACTCCCTCGCCGTCACCGGGCGCACGTTCCGCTACATCACCTTCACGCTGCCCAGCAGCGAAAAAGGCTCGCTGTACTACAACTACCTCGACTCGTCTATCTACGATGCGGTGGTCGCGCCCGGCTCGGCGTACTACCGCAGCACCGCGCCGACGGTGAGCAACGTGTACTTTGTCCCCAAGGAGGGCTATGCCGGCACATTTCTGCTGGCTTTCACCGGCGCGGACATCGCCGGAGCGACCATCAGCGGCGAGATCAACATCACCGTCACGAACTACGGCCCCTCCCACACCCAGCCGCGGGTCGAGGGCCCCTTCGTGTACGAGGTGCTCTCCGGCCGCTCGGTCAGCCTCCACGACGGGGACACCGCGAACAACCGCTTCGAGGAGCAGTGCAAGAGCGAGCTGGGCGTGTCGTTCCTGTATTTCCGCTTCACCTCGCTGCCCAGCTCCTCGGAGGGCACGATCTATGACGACAGCGTCGTCTCCGGCTCCGCGCGCTACGCCTCGGTCGGCACCGCGTACACGTCCCCCGCGAACATCCGCTTCGCCGCGGCGAGCGGGTTCAGCGGCGTCGTCTCCGTGCCCATCGTCATCACCGGTACGGACAACAGCTGGTTCGACGCCATGCTCCGCTTCGTCGTCACCAAGAGCGAGAACACGCCGCTGCGCTACACGGTGGAGCCGGAGAGCCGCGTGAACTTCATCGCCTCGGACTTTGCCGACGCCTGCTATGCCGCCACGGGTTACGACATCCAGCGCATCCACTTCGACGCGCTGCCCCCGTCGCATGCCGGCTCGCTGTACTGCAACGGAAACGAGCCGGTCAACTCCACCGCCAATACCTATTATTATAAAGACTCGCCGTACAACTCCATGTCCGCCCTGAGCTTCCTTGCCAACGCCGGGTTCACCGGCTCGGTCGATATCCCGTTCACCGGATACGCCTACGGCTACAGCTCGTCCAACGGGCGGCTGTTCAACGGCGTCGTCACCGTGGTCTCCGCCAAGCAGGACACGAGCAGCAGCGAGGCGGCGCCCATCGGCGGCACGTCGCAGACGCTGAACTACTACACCAACGGCATCGCTGTGTACCTCAACCCGTCGGAGCTGCTCGCCGCCGCGGCAACCGCGCTCTCCCGCACGCCGGCGGAGATCTACCTGAGCCGTCCGCGCGACGAGGCGGGCAAGCTGTGCCTCGACTTCGTCTCCCTCTCCCACTACAACGCGTTCAACCACCGCCAGCCCTACACGGTCTCCGACCTCTCGCGGGTCTCCTTCCTGCCCAAATCGGGCTTCAGCGGCACCGAGCAGATCACCTACACGGCGAAGGACGATCAGGGCAACAGCTTCACCGGAAACATCCGCTTTCACGTCGCGCCGCCCACGCGCTCGTCCTACTTCAGCGACATGACAGGCGTCGAGTGGGCAATCCCGGCGGTGGATTTCTTCCGCTACTACGGCGCGACGAACGGGACTTCGCTGAGCAACTTCTCCCCGAATCTCGGTATGCGCCGCGGCGACTTCATCCTGCTGCTCAGCCGCGCGTTCACCTTCCAGAGCGCGGGAACCGCCAGCTTTGACGACGTGCCGCAGGATAAGTATTACGCCGCCGCCATCGCCAGCGCGAAGGCGCTGGGCATCGTCACCGGCGAGGCATTCACGCCGGAGCCTGTTCCGGGGCAGACGGAGCCGCCGGCGACCCAGTACCTTTTCCGTCCCGACGAGCCGATCAAGCGCGAGGACGCGGCGCTGTACCTCTATCGCGCGCTGCTGCGCGCCGATATGATCGCGCCCGGCTCCGCCGCCGACCTCGCCCGCTTCCCGGACGGCGACACCGTCTCGGCGGACGCGGCGGAGGCGATGGGCGCGCTGGTGCGCGACGGCGTGTTCCAGGGATATGTCGTCAATCTGCTGCCCCAGCGCACGCTCAGCCGCGCCGAGACCATCACGATCCTCTACCGCGCGCTGACCTGAATCACAAGAGAGGGAGCCAAATCGGTTCCCTCTCTTGTCTCGCCAAATATTTATTGTATATCGATAAAATACTGTTGACAAACAATAACCAGCGTGCTATGCTGTGCGCAGGATGCGGAGCGCGGCCCCGCCGTCCGTACCGCCGCTCCGGCGGCACTCCAGCTCAAGGGAGGAACACAGCATATGAACGAATTTCCGTCGGGCGCCGTGTGCGGCGACGCCGCGCAGAAGCCCGTGACGCTTCCCGAACGCGTGCCGTTTTCGGCGACGCCGCGCGAGACAGCCGCCGCGTTTGCGATGTACGGCCTCGCCTATCTCTATATTGAGATGTATGACCGGATCTACGGCGTCTACGCCACCGTGCTGCCGCGCGTCCTGCTGTGCGCGTTCACGCTCGGCTTCGTCGCGCTGACGGAGTATCTGCACCGGGACACGCCGCGCATGGCGGAAAGCTGGGTCTGGCTCGGCTGCGTCGCCTGCCTGACGGCCTCCGTGGCGCTTGAGCGCGGCAACGCGTGGGACGTGGGGATGCCGCTCTGGTTCCTGCACATCTTCGCCGTGTGGTGGGCGCTTTCCCGCTCGCACACGCTGCTCGCGGGCGAGAGCGGGCGTCTGCTGCCGCTCGACGCGCTAGACGGTTTTTTCCTGTTCCCGCTCAAGCACTTCTTCCTCCGCGCCCGCACCGCGTTTTTCGCCCTCTCCCGTCTGCGCGGCGGGCAGACGCGCGAGAAGTCGGAGGACGACGCCTCGCCGGTTTGGACGCTGGTCGTCGCCGCCGCGGCGCTGGGACTGCTGGCGCTGTCCGCGCGGCTGCTGATGGACGCCGACGCAGGCTTCGCGGCGCTGCTGGACGGTTTCACCGCGCTGCTGCGCTTCGACTGGGATCTCCACAGCCTCATGGATGTTCTGTTCAAGCTGTTCCTCTCCCTGCCCGTCGGCGCGTACCTCTACGGCCTGCTGGGCGGCACGCTGCGGGAGGATCGCGGCGCGCTGCGCAAGCGCGCCGCCGACACGGACGAGATGCTGGAGGCGCTGCGCGGCGTGCAGGAAAAGGTCTGGATCGCGCTGCTGGCGCTGTTCTGCGCGCTCTACGCCGTCTTTTTCGCGGTGCAGGGGCGCTACCTCTTCGGCGCGTTCACGCGCACGCTGCCCGACGGCTTCATCGTCTCGGAATACGCGCGGCAGGGCTTTTTCGAGCTGTGCAAGGTGATGGCGGTCAACTTCGCGCTGCTGTGGCTGGCAACGCGCTCGTCGAAGGCAGCGGTGCGTGAGCGTCCCACCCTGCGCGCGCTGTGCCTCGCGCTGCTGGCGGAGAGCCTGCTGCTGGCGGTGGTGGCGTTTTCCAAGCTGGCGCTCTACATCGACTGCTTCGGCTTCACGCCCCGCCGCCTGCAATCGACATGGCTCGTGTGCGTGCTGGCGTTCGGCTGCGGCTGCGCCGCATGGTCGCTCGCGCGCGGCGGCAAGACCTTCCGCGTGTGGATGATGTTCGGCGCGGTAACGCTGTCGCTGCTGTGCCTTTACTGATTTCGCGGTATCTCTTTTATTATAGAAGAAAAGCGGAGCTTCCGAAAAAAGGGAGCTCCGCTTTTCCTAGTCGTTGCCCATGTCGAGGCAGAAGCGCATCAGGATCGTCGCCGCCACGGCGCGGCTGCAATTCCCCTGCGGGATCAGCCACACGTTCCCGAAGCGGTCCTTCTGCCCGGTGATGATGCCCAGCGCGCAGGCCCAGCGCATCGCGTCCACCGCGTAGTCGCTGACGGCGCCTCGGTCGCCGTAGGAGTCGTACGCCGCGCTGTCCGGCGTCTGAATGTCGCCGTCGCGGTATTTGGCGTAGCGCCACAGGATCGCGGCGAACTGCTCGCGCGTGATCGGGTCGTCCGGCCCGAAGGAGAGCACGGTGTAGCCGCTCATGACCTCCACGCCCACGATCCAGCGCACCGCCTCGGTGTACCACACGTCATCCGGCACGTCGGTGTACTGCATGGTGAGCCCGATCTTCGGCTCGCCCTCCATGCGCCACAGGATCGTCGCGAGCTGCGCGCGGGTGAACTGCTGCCACGGCGAGAAATACCGCACGCGGCTGCCGTAGCCGGTCATCAGCCCGCGCTCCAGACAGTAGCGCACCCCCGGGGCGTACCACGCGTTTCTGTCGAGGTCGCTGTACTCCGCCAGCACATCCGCCGCGCGAGCGCAGGGCACAAGCTGCACGCACAGGGCGAGCGCGAGCAGCGCCGCCCGTATTCTTCTACGCATCCGCGCTCACCTCCGTTCAGTAAAGCCACGTTTTTCGGCTGCCGCGCAATCAGCAACGCTTCGCAGTTGCCTTTATACCATCTCTTCCGGGCGCACCGCCGCGTCGAATTCCTCGGCGGTCATAAAGCCCAGCGCCGCGCAGGCGTCGCGCAGCGAGATGTCCTCCGCGAACGCCTTCTTCGCCACCGCCGCCGCCTTTTCGTAGCCAATGTGCGGGTTGAGCGCCGTTACCGTCATCAGCGAGCGGTGCAGGTTCTCGCGCATCCTGTCGCGGTTTGCGCGCACGCCGCTCATGCAGCGCTTGTCGAACGACGCGATCGACTCCGCCAGCAGCCGCGCCGACTGCAAAAAGTTGTAGGCGCACACGGGCAGGAAGACGTTCAGCTCGAAATTCCCCTGCGAGGCGGCGAAGCCCACCGCCGCGTCGTTGCCCATCACCTGCACGGCGACCATCGTCACCTGCTCGCACTGGGTGGGGTTCACCTTTCCCGGCATGATGGACGAGCCGGGCTCGTTGGCGGGGATCGTCAGCTCCCCCAGCCCGCAGCGCGGCCCGGAGGCGAGCCAGCGCACGTCGTTCGCCAACTTCATCATGTCGGCGGCGAGCGCCTTGATCGCGCCGTGGGCGAACACCATCTCGTCGAGGCTGGTGAGCGCGTGGAACTTGTTCGGCGCGGTCGTAAACGGCTTGTCCGTCATCCGCGCCAGCTCCGCCGCCGCGGCGGCGTCGAAGCCCTCCGGCGCGTTGAGCCCCGTGCCGACCGCCGTGCCGCCGAGCGCCAGCTCAAAAAGCCCCGGCAGCGCCGCGCGCAGCTGCGCGCAGTCGCGCTCCAGACTCGCCCGCCAGCCGGAGACCTCCTGTCCGAACGTGATGGGCACCGCGTCCTGCAAATGCGTCCGGCCGGTCTTGACCGCGTCCGCGTTCTCCGTCTCCAGACGCCGCAGCGTTTCGATCAGATGCTCCGCCGCGGGCAGAAGCTTATCCTCGATCGCCAGCGCGGCGGCGATGTGCATCGCCGTGGGGAAGGTATCGTTGGAGGACTGGGACATGTTGACGTCGTCGTTCGGGTGCAGCAGCCCCTCCTCGTCCGCCATCTCGCTGCCGCGGCGCGCCAGCACCTCGTTGACGTTCATGTTCGTCTGCGTGCCGGAGCCGGTCTGCCACACGACCAGCGGGAATTCCTCATCCAGCCGCCCGCGGATCAGCTCGTCCGCCGCGGCGAAAATCGCCGCGCACTTCTCCTCGGTCATCCGTTCGGGCAGCAGGTCGAAGTTCGCCCGCGCCGCCGCCTTTTTCAGCAGCCCGAACGCGCGGAGCAGCTCGCGCGGCATCGTCTCGACTCCCGCGCCGATGGGGAAATTGCGGCGGGAGCGCTCCGTCTGCGCGCCCCAGTAGCGCGCGGCGTCAACCTCGACCTCCCCCATGCTGTCGTGCTCGACACGAACTTCCATGCGTCCGCCCCCTCCCTGAATTAGCGTTGATATTGTATAACAAAAAACCACAAAACGCAAGTTTTGTGGTTTTTTCAGCCATGTGTTTTCGGTTGCGCTTTTTACTCCTCCTCCAGCTGCTCCCGCACCCAGGCGAGCTGGCGCTCCACCGACTCCGGCGAGGTGCCGCCCTCCGAGCAGCGCTTCGCCACACAGGTGCGCAGGTCGATGGCGTCGTAGACGTCCTCCTCGATCAGGGTGCTGTACTGCCGGTAGGTCTCCAGCGGCAGCGTTTCGAGCACCTGCGAGGACTGGATGCACTCGGACACGATCTTGCCCGCGACCTTGTAGGCGGAGCGGAAGGGCAGGCCCTTGCGCACCAGATAGTCCGCGAGGTCGGTGGCGTTGATGAACCCGGTCTGCGCCGCCTTGCGCATGTTGCTCGCGTGCACGGTCATGCTGCGCAGCATCGGCGTGAACACGGACAGGCACATCTTGACCGTGTCCACCGCGTCGAACACCGCCTCCTTGTCCTCCTGCATATCCTTGTTGTAGGCAAGCGGAAGGCCCTTGAGCATGGTCAGCGTTCCCATCAGGTCGCCGTAGACGCGCCCCGTCTTGCCGCGCACCAGCTCCGCCATATCGGAGTTCTTTTTCTGCGGCATGATGGACGAGCCGGTGGTGAACGCGTCGCTGAGCGAGACGAACTGGAACTCCCAGCTTGTCCAGAGCACCAGCTCCTCGGAAAAACGGCTGAGATGCATCATCAGGATCGACAACGCGCTGAGCAGCTCGACGCAGAAGTCGCGGTCGGACACCGCGTCCACGCTGTTGGGGGCCACGTCCTCAAAGCCGAGCATCTTCGCCTCCATCCGCCGGTCGACGTCGTAGGTCGTGCCCGCCAGCGCGCACGCGCCGATGGGCGAGACGTTCAGGCGGCCGCGGCAGTCGTCCAGCCGGCCCAGATCGCGCAGCAGCATCATCGCGTAGGCGAGCAGATGGTGGCTGAACAGGATCGGCTGCGCGCGCTGCAAATGGGTGTAGCCCGGCATGATCGCCGCCTTGTTCTCCTCGGCGATGTTGGCGACGGCGCGCCCCAGCTCCCGCACCTGCTCCATGACCGCTTCCATCTCGTGGCGCAGGTACATCCGCAGGTCCAGCGCCACCTGATCGTTGCGGCTGCGCGCGGTGTGGAGCTTGCGCCCCACGTCGCCGAGCCGCTCGGTGAGCACCTGCTCGATGAACATGTGGACGTCCTCCGCCTGCGGGTCGACGGCGAGCACGCCCCCGTCCAGGTCGTCGAGGATGCCCTGCAGGCCGTCGATGATCGCCTCCGCCTCGCCGTCACTGAGGATGCCGCGCGCGCCGAGCATCGCCGCGTGCGCCATGCTGCCCGCGATATCCTCGCGGATAAAACGCTTGTCAAAACGGATGGAGGAGTTGAAATCATCCGCCGTGCTGTCCGTCACGCCGGACGTCCGTCCGGCCCAAAGCTTCGCCATGTCTGATACCCCCATGATATGCGGAAAAAGCGGCAGAGCCGCTTTTTCCGTCTTTGTCAAAAAGCGCAGCGGATCTTCCCCAAAGCAGCGGCAGAGCCGCTGCTTTGAATCGCATTAAAGTTGTCCCATCTCGCGCAGCGCCTGCACCTTGGTCGGCAGTCCCCAGCAGCTGATGAAGCCCGCCGCCTGCGACTGGTCGTAGTCGCTGTCGCCGAAGGTGACAAGGTTCTCGGAGTAGAGCGAGTACGGCGAGGTCACGCCCGCGGGGATGATGTTGCCCTTGTAGAGCTTAAGCTTGACCTGTCCGGTGACGAACTTGTTGCTCTCGTTGGCAAACGCCGTCAGACACTCCTGCAGCGGGGTGAACCACTTGCCGTTGTACAGCAGGTCGGCATAGTCCACCGCCAGCTTTTTCTTGACGTGCAGCGTCTCCTTGTCCACGGTAATCATCTCAAGATGCTCGTGCGCGAAGTAGAGGATGGTGCCGCCCGGCGTCTCGTACACGCCGCGGTCCTTCATGCCGATGAGGCGGTTTTCCACGATGTCGATGATGCCGATGCCGTTCGCGCCGCCCAGCTCGTTGAGCTTGCGGATCACGTCGCTCGCCTTCATCTTCTCGCCGTTGACCGCCACGGGCGCGCCCGCCTCGAAGTCGATGGTCACGTAGGTCGGCTCGTCCGGCGCCTGCAGGGGCGAGACGCCCATCTCCAAAAAGCCGTCCTTCTCCAGCTCCGGCTCGTTGGCGGGGTCCTCCAGATCCAGTCCCTCGTGGCTGAGGTGCCAGAGGTTCTTGTCCTTGGAATAGCTCGTCTCGCGCGAGATCTTCAGCGGCACGTGATGCGCCTCGGCATAGTCGATCTCCTCGTCGCGGCTGCGGATGTCCCACTCGCGCCACGGGGCGATGATCGGCATACCCGGCGCGTAGCGCTGGATCGCCAGCTCGAAGCGCACCTGGTCGTTGCCCTTGCCGGTGCAGCCGTGGGCGATGGCGTCCGCGCCCTCTTCCAGCGCGATCTGCGCGATCTTTCTGCCGATGACCGGACGCGCGAACGCCGTGCCCAGCAGATAGGTCTCATAGTTGGCGTCCATCTTGAGCGCCGGAAGGATGACCTCGTCGACCATCTCGTCGATCAGGTCGCAGACGATCAGCTTGCTCGCGCCGGTCTTGAGCGCCTTCTCCTCCAGACCGTCCAGCTCCTCCGCTCCCTGCCCGACGTCCGCCGCGACGGCGATGATCTCGGCGTTGTTGTAGTTCTCCTTGAGCCACGGAATGATGACCGAAGTATCCAGTCCGCCCGAATAGGCGAGTACGATCTTGTGAATAGCCTTTTTATTCATAACTGCCCCTCCAATTGTGCATATTATTCAGCTGCATTTTGAAATATGCGCTTATTTTACGCACTTGGCAAGGCTTTTGTCAACCGCAAATCTGTATATTAAATCATCTTCATAACAAGTGCACGCATAATCATGCGTGCACTTTCGAAACTTTGTGTATTTTTACCCATTGACATTTGGCACCCGCACCGTAAAGGTGCCGCCCGCGTCGGTGAAGGTGAGCGTTTCAGGCTTTTTCGCCTCCTTTGCCTCCGTCTCGGGCGGGGGCGCCTCCAGCCGCCGCCGCTGCTCGCGCAGGGCAAACGGCACCGCCGCGCAGGACAGCACGACGAAAAAGCCCACCGACAGCACCGCGGTCTTGATCTGCTCGTACTCCGCCAGCGACACGCCGAGCACCGCGTCCGCCGCGGTCAGTCCGGCGGCGCCCAGCAGCAGCGCGACTAAGCTGCGGCGGCTGAACACCTTTTTCAGCGGCAGGTCGGGGAAGACCGCCTTCGCCGCCAGCAGAAACGCCCCCACGAGCAGCGCGAGCATCACCGCGAAGCCCGCGAGCTTGCCCATCACGGGCTGAAGCAGCGTCCACGCCGCGCCCGCGGCGGCAAGGATCACGCTGCCGGCCGCCCAGAGCGGCAGCACCACCAGCAGCCGCACGGCGAGCGGCAGGCGCAGGATGCGCGCGCGCAGCGCGGCGCGCACGCCGACGCGGCGGCGGGTCTCCTCGCTCTCGTCCTCCTGCGTGCCCGCGTCGTCGTCATCCGCGCCGTCCAGTCCGGTGGTCATGTTGTACACGACGGACGGCGCGCCGTCCTCCGGCAGCAGCGCCGCAGGAGAGTCGAACAGGCTGCCCGTCACGACGCTCGCCGCCGTCAGCAGCGCGAGCGCGGTGGTCGCCGCCGCTTTTCTTGCTTTCTTTCCCATTTGTATCGCCTCGTATCTCTCTCCGCCTGTCGGCGGATGTTCATGGGTTCCCTTGTTCCGTTTGGACGAAACGGCGGGAAAAAGGTTCCCTAGTTCCCCTCGATCGATTTGAGCGTCATGTCCCGCCCCTCCTTGATGGAGAGGTTTCGTCCGAAGCATTCGGGGCAGAACAGCTCCTGATTTTTCAGCGGAAAGTCGACGTCGCAGTCGATGCAGTGCAGCACGCCCGGCACCGTCTCCACCACCAGCTCCGTGTCCGCGAAGTCCGTGCCGTGGACCACCGCCGCGAAGCCGTCATACAGATACGGTATCTCAATGCCGGACAGCTCGCCCACCTCCAGCACGATCCGCTCGACGTGCTCCACGTTCTCCTCCCGGCACACGCGCCGCACCGTGCGCAGCATCGCGTCCATCAGTCCCAACTCATGCATGGCCGTCCTCCCCGCCGTAGCGCAGGTTCATCCGGAAGCAGGGCTCGTCCGTCTCTGCATTTACATAATATTCTCCATTGTGCTCGCCCCAGTTCACGTGCAGCGCCGCGCCGAGTTTCGCCTCCGCATGGTACTCCACGCGGGCTTCGCGCAGCATTTTACCGTCGTTCACCGCCGGAAGCCGATCCTCGACCACATCGAAATAGCGCGTGTTGTTCATGTGGCCATTCAGGTCGACATAACTATGCGGCACAGTGAAGTCGAACGTCTCCGTCGTCTCCGATCGCGTCAGCTTGACAAGGCACGGCAGTTCGCGTCCGTTCTCCGCGCCGGCGATCTCAACGCCGTACTCGTCCGGGAAGGCAACGGCGCGCGTTTCCGCGTCCATCAGCGACCACACGGCGCTGCCGCGCACAAGCGTCTCGCCGTCCGCGGAGAGCAGCTCGTAATAGCGCGGAAACAGCACCCGCATCGTCTCCCCCGGCCACGAGCGCAGCGTCACGCGCTCGTCGTAGGACGGCATACGCGCCACGACGAGATTTTGCCGCGCGACGATCCACAAAAGCCCCCGGTCGAGCGTCTTGTCCCGCCCCATGCCAAGCTCCTCGGTGTGGCGGATCGACGCGGTTTGCAGCAGCGTGAACAGCGTGGAGGTGCGCAGGCGGCGGAAACGGTCGACATGCTCGCTGCCCAGCAGGAGCGAGCGCTCGTAAACACCGTTCATTTCCGGTACTTCTCGATGGCGTCGAGCAGGTCGCCCAGCGTCGAGAGGCGGTTCCACAGGCGGTTGGGGATGCGGACGTCGAACTCCGCCTCGATCTTGCAGATGACGAGGATGAAGTTCATTGAATCCATGCCCATGTCGGTGTTGACCACCGTGTTCTCATTCAGCTCAACGCCCTCCAGCTCGGGCACGCAGTCGCGGATGATCTTGACGGTTCTCTCCATGATCTCCTGTCGGGTCATTTTCATGCCTCCTTACTATGGGGCTTCATTCCCATGCCGCCGCCGGCGGCATGACAGCCATGTTTCGCGGTTGCCGCGAAGCGGCGAGCGAAACGGCGATCTCTTGCAAGGCTGTTTACAGCCTTGCATTCAGCTCCCAGCGCTTGACCTTGCCGGTCGGCGTGCGCGGCAGAGGCGCAACCTGACGCGAGATGCGCGCGACCTTCTGGCTGCGCGGTCTGTTCTTCTGATAGGGCGCGATCACCCTGAACAGCTCCTCGTCGCTCCTCTCCTCGCCGTGGACGGCAAGGATGATCTGCTCCCCGCGCAGCGCCAGCGCAAAGTCACCGCCGCCGAGCATCGCACGCAGCTCCGCCTCCGCCTCCGGCAGGAAGAGCTTCGTGCCGTCGCTGAGCACGAACATCTCCTTCTTGCGCCCCGTGACGTGCAGACAGCCGTTTTCGTCGAAATGCCCCAGATCGCCCGTGTTCAGCACGCCGCCGGAGAGCACCGTGTTCGTTTCCTCCGGCCATTTGTAATATCCCTGCATCATGCACGTGCGTGTATCGATCAGGATCTCGCCGTCGGGCGCGATGGTGATCGTATCGTCCGGGCAGACCGTCATCGCGTAGGGGTCGTCGCCCAGCGACAGCGCCACGCCGGAGCTGGTCTCCGTCAGTCCATAGCCGAAGCAGACGCGCACGCCCATCGCGCGGGCGCTTTCCAGCAGCACCGGCGGGCAGTCGCCCGCGCCGACCAGCAGCAGGCGCAGCCCGTCGTTGAACAGGTTCTGCTTGAGCAGGAACGAGAGCAGCGTCGGCACGACGGACAGCGCCGTGGGACGGAAAAACAGGCAGTCGTCGATGTAGTGCCGCGGCCCGCGCCCCAGCGCCACGCAGGCGCCGCAGGACAGGCCCCACAAAAGCCCGCATACGAAGCCGAACACATGCCCCAGCGGCAGCATGCACAGCAGCGTGTCCTCCGCGGAGAGCGGCAGCAGCGATCCGCCGTTGTACGCGCTGGCGCACAGGCTCTTCTCCGTCAGCACCACCGCCTTGGAGCGCTCGGTCGTGCCGGAGGTGAAGAACAGCAGCCGTCCCGCGCCGTTCTGTACGCCGCCGGTCAGCGCCTCGCCCAGCTCCCCGCAGAGCTCCGCGTCCCCCCACAGCGCGTCCGCGTCCGTGTAGGTCACAAGGCCGCTCAGGACCTGCGTCGGCAGGTTCCCGTCGAGCAGCGCGACCTGTATCCCCGTGCGCACGGCGGCAAAGATCTCCAGCACGCAGGCTAGGCTCCCGTCCGGTAAGACGCCGAGGCAGGTCTTGCCCTCCGCGCGGAGCGCCGCGGCGCACCGCTCCACCGCCTCCGCCAGCTCCTCATAGGTCATCTCCGTGACGGCGCCGCCCTCCTCATAGCGCAGCGCGGGCGCATCCGGCGTTTGTTCGGCATAGTGGCCGAGCATTTCCGCAAAACTTGTAAAACGCAAGTGCAACCACCTCACGATACATTTTCACGTGTACATTGTACCACAAACGGCACGTGATGCAAAGATATTTTTGTTGATTTGCGTAAAAAGTCGTGCATTTTTTTCGAAAGTGTAGTATGATATGTCCAATGGTCAGACTGCTCACCCATCAACAATTCAATTGGGAGGAACACAAAAATGGACAAGAACGCGCGCATCTGCATCATCGGCGGCGGGCCCGCCGGTCTTTCCGCCGGCATGTATCTCGAAAAGAAGGGCTACGAGAACTATACCATTCTGGAGCGCAACGACCGCGTGGGCGGCAAATGCTGGTCGCCGACCTACAACGGGCGCCGCTATGAGATGGGCGCTATCATGGGCGTGCCGTCCTACTATGCGGTGCACGACGTCGAGGAGTTCTGCGGCATCACGCACGACGGTCCCAAGCTCAACCGCAACTACAAAAACGCGCAGGGCCAGGTCATCGAGCCGTTCGAGCCCAAAAAGAACATTCTCAAGATCCCCCGCCTATTGAAGATGAAAAAGCAGCTCAAGCAGTTCGGCGAGCTGCTGGAAACCAAGTACAAGGGCTACGACATCAACGGCCACCGCGGCGTCGCCGAGGGGCGCTATGAGGGCTTTGCCGTCACGCCGGGGCGTGAGCCGGTCAGCGGCACGAACCCCTACCTCAAGGACCTTGCCCTCCCGTTCAGCGAGTTCTGCAAGAAAAACGGCGTCGAGCTGGTGCAGGACATCTGGATCGGGCCGTTCACCTCGTTCGGCTACGGCTACTTTGACGAGATCCCCGCGGGCTATGTTTTGAAGTACCTCGACTTCCAGACCACGATGAACTTCGTCAAGATCAACCTGTGGACGTGGAAGGAGGGCACCCAGTGGATCTGGGAGCAGCTCAACGACCACCTCAAGAACAAGGCGCGCCTGGGCTGCACGATCGAGAAGGTAGAGCGCAGGGACGGCAAGGTCTACGTCACCGTCAACGGCGCGGTCGAGGAGTATGACAAGATCATCGTCACCGCGCCGCTGCACATCCCCGGCACGCGCGCCGACGGGCAGAAGGGCATGGACGAGTACTTCGACGTGCGCGACGACGAGAAGGAGCTGTTCTCCAAGATCGACTACGAGCGCTACGACGTGCTCGCCGTCGAGACGAAGCCGGAGGATCATCCGGAAATCAGCTACTACGTCTTCGACAACATGGTGCCGGAGAAGCTAGGCCACCTGATGGTCTACTATCGCCGCTGGCGCGACAGCGTGGAGCAGGTCATCACGACCTACGCGCTGCGCAAGCACAAGAACAAGGCGGAGGTCCCGTACGACACCTGCCGACAGATGGTGCTCGACGACCTCAAGACGATGAAGAACCCCGCGTCGAACGTCGTCAACGAGTGGAGCGTCTACTACTTCCCCCATGTCTTCTCCGAGGACTACGCCGCGGGCTGGTACGACAAGGTCGAGGCGATGCAGGACAAGTACGACACGTTCTACGCCGGCGAGATCATGAGCTTCGGCGACATGGACGAGACCGCGGAATACTCCCGCGAGCTGGTCGAGCGCTTCTTCTAAACTGACTTTTTCGAAAACGGGGCGTTCGCGCCCCGTTTTTGAAAGAAAGGATACGGCATGAAATTCTACAAGGACCACTATGACGTCATCGTCATCGGCGGGGCGCTGGCTGGGCTGTCCGCGGCGCTGATGCTCGCGGACAAGGGCAAGGACGTCCTCGTGCTGGAGCGCCACAACCTGCCCGGCGGCATTGCCACCAGCTTCGTGCGCGGCGGCATCGAGATCGAGGCGGCGCTGCACGAGATGATGTCCATCGGCGAAAAGGGGAACCGCCTCAAGGTCGGCAAGTTCTTTGACGACATGGGCGTGGACATCGACTGGCTCAAGGTCCCCGAAGCGTACCACGCCTCGCTGCCCGGGCTGGAGGTCACGCTCCACCCGGGGCTTGAGACCTTCGCGCGCGAGGTTGACGCCGCCGTTCCCGGCGTCTATGACAAGGTGCTCGCGGTGCTGAACCTCTGCCATACGGTGTTTGACAGCGTGAACGAGCTGTCCATCCACCCGATGTCGAAGCCGCAGATGCTTTTGAAGCACGAGGCGTTCGTCAAGACCGCCGGCTACTCCACGCAGGAGGTGCTGGACACCTTCGGCCTGCCGCAAAAGGCGCTCGACCTGCTCGCGCCGTACTGGATCTACGTCGGCACGGGCTTCCGCGAGCTGCCGTTCACCATCTATTCCGTCCTCATGGCGGATTACATCGGCTACGGCTCCTACATCCCGCACAAATTCTCGCACGAAATGTCGCTCAAGATGGCGGAGCGCGCCGAGGCGATGGGCGTGCAGATCGAGTACCGCCAGCACGTCGACAAGATCCTGGTGAAGGACGGCAAGGCGTGCGGCGTGCGCACCGCGCGCGGCGATGAAATTTTCGCGGACTACGTCATCTCGTCGGCGTACCCCAACAGCGTCTACACCCACATGATCGAGCCGGCGGACGCCGTGCCCGCCAAGGCGATCAAGATGGTCAACGGACGCCGGCTGTCTCTCACCGCGTTTTCGGTCATCCTCATCCTCGACAAACCCGCCGAGGAGCTGGGCATCAGGGATTACAGCGTCTTCCGCGGCGAGACGATGGACACGAACGCCTGCTACGAGGAGCTCAAGGGGCTGGGGCCATACCGCTACATCACCTGCATCTGCCACAACCTTGCGAACCCCGACGCGACGCCGCCGGGCACCTGCTCCTACTCGATCACGACGCTGCCGCGCGTGGACGGGTGGAAGACCGTCTCCGCCGACGACTACGACCGCGTCAAGCACGAGGTCGCGCGCCAGCTCATCGACTACATGAGCGAATACCTGGGCGTAAACCTCCTCGACCACGTGCTCGAATGCGTCATCGAGACGCCGATGACCATCGCGCACTACACCGGCATGTGGAACGGCTGCATCTACGGCTACGCCCACACGATGGAGGATCACATCGTCGCGCGCCTCCAGACCGCCGAGGCGGAGCACTTCATCGACCATCTCGAATTCTCCGGCGCGCACCAGATCAGCGGCGACGGCATGGGCCCCGCCGTGACGAACGGCCGCAAGGCGGCGAAGAATGTGCTCGACACGATGGCAAAGGAGGGGAAGTAAATGAAGGTCAAAGGCTTTCTCAAGGACGTCGGCGGCGCCTCGCGCGTCGCGAAGGCGCGCCTTGCCGCGTTTGAAAACGCCTCCCCCCTGCCCGTGACCGCCGACCCCATCGGCGACGTCGCGCGCACGTGGCACCCCGGCAGGCTCGATCTCGTCGTCACCGACGTGCGTCCCGCCTGCAAGACCGCCGTAACCGTCCGGTTTGAGCGGCAGGACGGCAAAATGCTGCCCCCGTTCTACGCGGGCCAGTTCATGGTGGTCGACTTCCCCATCGGCGAGAGCCTGATCTCCCGTCCCTACTCCATCAGCTCCGCGCCGTATCAGGCGCGGCTTCCTGAGCACGCCTTCGTCGAGATCACGGTCCGCCGCTCGAAGGGTGACGGCTTCATCTGCGACTATGTCAACGACAACGTCAAGGTCGGCGACAAGTTCCGCGGCATGATCGGCTGCGGTCAGTTCTACTATGAGCCGCTGCGCGACGCAAAGCACGTCGTCGCGCTTGCGGGCGGCGTCGGCATCACGCCGTTCGCGTCCATGGCACGCGAGATCGCGCACGGCACGCTCGACTTCGACCTTACGATCCTCTACGGCTCGGTGTCCTCGGACGACATCACGCTCGAGGACGAGCTCGATCGGCTCCAAAGCGACAATCTGCACATCGTCCACGTCCTCTCCGGCGACGAGCCGGGCTGGACGGGCGAGCGCGGGTTCCTGACGGCGGAGCTCATTAAAAAATACTCCGCCGAAGACACGACGTACTTCATCTGCGGCCCGCAGGTCATGTACAGATTCCTGCGCGAGGAGCTGGGAAAGCTTGATATCCCGCAGCGCCGCGTGCGCTTCGAGGTCTTCGGCCAGGCGAAGGACATCACCGCGTTCGAGGGCTACCCGCAGGAGGTCAGGGGCAAGACGTTCAACCTCACCGTCGTGCGGGGCATCCACGAGGACGTCATCCCCGCGAAGGCGACGGAGAGCCTCGTCGTGGCGCTGGAACGCGCGGGCATCCGCATCGAAACGGGCTGCCGCAGCGGCGAATGCGGCTTCTGCCGCACGAAGGTGCTCTCCGGCAGCGTCTACATCTGTCCGGAGGGCGACGGCAGGCGCGCCGCGGACAAGGATTTCGGCTACGTCCACGCCTGCGCCGCGTACCCGACGGGCGACGTGAAGATCAAGATACCAATTGAATGACAAAAAGAGGGCCATTCGGCCCTCTTTCTCTTGCAGTCAGTCGTGCTGTTTATTCCTGCGTCTTGTTCCGATAACCAATCACCGCTGCGAGAATGATTTTGGCAGCGGCAGCGCTAAAGAAAAAAACTGTCAGTTTCATAAGCATTGCGGCAAGCACTTCCTTTCTCCGCGTGTAATTAAGCGCTCAATCCTTGTCAATGTCGCCGAGGATCTCCTTGAGCCGATCGTCAAGGCTTTTTTGCTTTTGGTCGTTCGGGCTCATTGCCTCATCATTGCCCCACGAGCTGCGCAGCAGTGTAAGGCTCGCCAGCGCCTCCAGCTCCTTGTCATGCGCCTGCCGGTGCAGATCCGCCAGCACGGCGTCGAAATCCAGCTCCTTATCCTGTTGTTGCTTTTCGTCTGCCAATCGGATCGCCGCCTTTCCAGCTCCGGTGAGGTCAAGTGTATCACAAAAAACCGTGAACCGCAACAGGAAAAAGCGTCGAATCACGCGCCGACCGTAAGGGCAATGACGTCGCCGTCGCGCAGCCACAGCGGCCGGCCGAAGGTGAAATTCAGGTCAACGTGGTTGTTGCCCTGCGACCACCAGAGGTCGCCGGACACCGGCGCGCCGTTGCATGTGACGCGGAAGTATGCCGCGGCGTCGGCGCGCAGCCGCGCGGAATTGGCAAAGTCGTCCGTCTCCGTGACGTTTGGCAGCCCCATGCCGCGCAGCGCCGCATACGCCGCGGCATACGCCTACACAACGGTGAAGAAGGTCTACAACCTGCTGACCGACTACTTCCGCTACCTGACGCAGCAGGAGCTGATTCAAAAGAACCCGATGACCGCCGCGCCGATGATCAAGAAGGCAAACTTCCTTGCGGCGCAGGGCAAGGAGAACCGCCCCACCTGTGAGACCGTCACGACGTTCACGCCGGAGGAAATCGAGCGGTTCAAGGCGGAGAGCTATCGAACGTGGAGCAACGGCGAGCGCGTCTATCAGCAGGCGGCGGCCTACACGCTGATGTTCAACACAGGGCTGCGGACAGGCGAAGTGCTCGGTCTGCTCAACAGCGACGTTGACCTCGACAAAAAGGTGCTGCACCTCCAGCGCGGCGTGAAAGAGGTGTCCCGACGCGACGGTGTGGAGTTCACCAGCGGCAGAGAGGTCAAGGTCGGAAAGCTCAAGAGCGCGTCGAGCAAGCGCGACGTGCCGCTCAACCAAGCGGCGATTGACGCCATTCTCGACCTGCGCGCGGAGCGGTACTTCGGCGAGGCCGCACCATTGATCCCCGACGAGAACGGCGACTACACGCGCCCCGTCAACTTCCGCAGGAGGTACTACCGCATTCTCGAAGCAGCGGGGATTGAACAGAAAGGGCTGCACTCGATCCGCCACACCTTCGCCACGACGCTGGTGAACGGTGTCAGGCAGCCGGACGGCACGATCAAGTCCCTGACGCCGCGGCAGGTTGCTGATCTGCTCGGACACTCCACCTCGGAGATTACCGAAATGTACTACGTTAAAAAGGACACGGCTCGCCTCGGCGGTATCACCGAGGGGTTCGAGCTGTGAGGCGTGGGCCAAAAATTGCGCAGCTGAAATCAAAGAAAAAGGACTTCATCAGCAAGGTGCCGATGCAGTTTTCTTACCTTTCCCTTATTCTCCCAGCCAATGGAGAACGTGGACTTACCCGACGATTGACGGAACCAATGAGATCTTACGAGCAATCACAGCAACGGGGGATCAAGAAAAATCGCTTTTGCTTTGGCATGAATTGCTTGAAATCATAAAGCGAGAATGTGACTGGCGGCAAGATTTCAACGATCTATTGACCGGCAAGTGTGATTACTTCTAGGGGTTTAAAAGGGCGCGTTGCAAAACAGAACATGAAAAAAGGGCGCGTTGCAAAAACAACGCGCCCTTTTAATACTAACATTCAATTAAAACAAGAAATAATCCAGGAGCGAGCGGTAATGCTGTGAATGGTTTCAGCTGACAAGGCG
>SVMM01000011.1 GCA_015067435.1 Oscillospiraceae bacterium
AGCTGGGCGCTTGTCAGCCGGACGGGCGCGTTCTCCGGTAAAATTATTTCGTTGTTTAACGCAAGTACCACTTGACCATGACGCTCATACGTCGTATAGTGGTCTTGCGTTTTTGACTGTTTATGCACACCTACAGCATAACGCAAAAGGCGAGGTCAGGAAACCCTTTTTGGGCTCCTGACCTCGTCTTTTTTTCAGCGCGCTATTTTGCAACGCGCCCTTTTATATTGACAAATAATCACGTAAAAGGCGTTTGTCGGGGCGCCGGTTTTCCCAAGGCGTCTACCAGATGCCGTTCTGCTGCTTTTGCACCAGCTTGTCGTCAATGTAGGTCAAGCGCATTTCGCCCATCTCGCCGCGGCCGAAGGCGAACTGGACACAAAGCATGATCTCGCGCTTCCCGTCGGGCAGTATCGCCTCCTCGATATACTGGTCGCGGGTGCCGATGTATTCGCGCGCCAGCACGAGCGCCCGCTCCTTCGTCTCGCCGAGCTTGACGGCGTTGTAGATCTGCTTCGCCGAATCGATCCGGTTGCGCGCCATATAGTAGAGGATATAGTGCCAGACGGCGATGCCGAGCAGGACGACGGCGGCGGTAATCAGGCAGACAAACAACCCGTGCATGACCTTATCCACGATCATCTCCCACAACTCAGCCATGAACGATCCTCCCCCGTTTCCACTGCTTCTTTCGTATCATTATAACGCGAAAAATCGTTCCCGTCAAAGGGTTCTTTTTTTCCGCCGTGTCTTTTGCGCCGGCGAAACGGTAAAATCGCTTGATTTACGGCGGTTTTCCGGGTATAGTATAAATGTATTGATTTGCGGAGGGGCTGCCATGAACTACGTTTTTATCTCGCCCAACTTCCCCGTCACCTGCGAGGCCTTCTGCGACCGTCTGCGCCAAAACGGCGTGACCGTGCTGGGCGTCGGCGACGCGCCGTACGACGGTTTGAGCGGGCGGCTCAAGGGCGCGCTGACCGAATACTATCAGGTGCCCTCGCTCTCGGACTACGATCAGGTCTACCGCGCCGTGGCGTTCTTCGCGTTCAAGTACGGGCGGATCGACTGGCTGGAATCCCTGAACGAATACTGGCTGGGTCAGGACGCTCGCCTGCGCGCGGATTTCAACATCGCCGTCGGCACGCGCGCGGACGGCGTCGCCGACATGGTCGACAAGTCGCGCATGAAGCGCATCTTCCTAGAAGCGGGCGTCCCCACCGCGCGCCAGCACGTCGTCACGACGCGCGAGGAGGGGCGCGCGTTCGCCGCGGAGGCCGGATATCCGGTCGTCGTCAAGCCGAGCGTCGGCGTGGGCGCCGCGGGCGCGCGCAAGCTGAAGGCGGAAGCGGAGCTGGATGCGTTCTATGACGCCCTGCCGCAGGAGCCCTACGTCATGGAGCAGTTCCTCTCCGGCGACATCGCCACCTACGACGCCATTCTGGACTCGCGCTGCGAGCCGCTGTTCGAGTCGATGAACAACTACGCGAGCGTCATGGACGCCGTTTTGAACGACGAGGACGTGAGTTTCTACACAAGCCCCGCGCCCGCGCCGAAGCTGTGCGAATACGGCAGGAGGCTCGCCAGGGCGTTCGGCGCGGACAGACGTTTTGTGCATTTCGAGTTCATCTGCCTCGACCGCGCGTGCAAGGGCGTCGGGAAGCGCGGCGACTACGCCGTCATGGAGGTCAACATGCGCCCCGCGGGCGGGCATGACCCGGACATGATGAACTTTGCGCAGTCCGCGGACGTTTTCCAGATCTACGCCGAGATGGTAACGCAGGATAAGCGCCTGTTCCCCGTCTCGGACGAGCGTTACTTCTGCGCCTACGCCGCCCGCAAGGACGGCCGCGCCTACCGCCATACCGACGCGGAGATCACGGAGCGCTTCGGCGCGGCGATCGTGCTGCGCCGCGAGATGCCGGAGATCGACTGGCCGGCGATGGGGCGCTGGGCGTACATGGCGCGTTTCCGCGAGGAGGCGGACATGCGGGAATTCACAGCCTTTGTGCTGCAAAAAAACGACTGAAAGGAGGCGGGCTGCGTGTTTCGGGAGGAGTTGACACACTACAGCCGCTCGCTGGAGCGGGAGATGCACGTCATGGTCTACGGCGAGGGGGGCATGCCGCTGCTGGCGTTCCCGACGCAGGACTCCATGTGCCACAATTACGAGGACTTCGGCATGGTCGACCAGATCTCGGACTTCCTGAGCAGCGGCAGCGTCCAGCTCTTCGTGGTGGACACCGTGGACACGGAGAGCTGGTCGGCGCGGGACGGCGACAAGGCGCAGCGCGCCGCGCGGCAGGAGCAGTATTACCACTATATCGTCGACGAGGTCGTGCCGCTGATCCACGATCGCAGCGACGAGACGCCCGCCGTGACCGGATTGAGCATGGGCGCGAACCATGCGCTCATCACGTTCCTGCGCCGTCCGGAGCTGTTCCGCGGCGTGGTCGCGCTCTCCGGCGTGTACGACACGGACAGCTTTTTCGGCGGCTGGATGGACCCGACGCTCTACGACAACGCGCCGGAATGCTTTCTGCCGAATATGCCCGCCGATCACCCGTATATCCAGCTCTACAACCGCCGCAGGATCATTCTGTGCTGCGGGCAGGGCGCGTGGGAGGAGGACGGCGTGCGGACGCTGCGCAATCTGGAGCGCATCTTCTGCGATAAGGGCATCCGCGCGTGGTGCGACTTCTGGGGGCACGACGTGAACCACGACTGGCCTTGGTGGTTCAAGCAAATGCGCTATTTTCTGCCCTTCCTGTTTCTGGCGGACGCCTGACGCGCCGCGGCAGACAGTGAAAAGAGACGTCGAAGGACGTCTCTTTTTTGGGCTGAAAATTTTCTCCCAAAATCTTGTAACGAATGCGGCGCTGCCGCGTCTAACCTGCGGAATCCGACGAGAGGGGGTGATGATGTGTGGATAACGAGGCATGCAAAAAACTGTACGAGGCGTATTACATGCGTGTGTTCTCCTACGCCATGACGCTGGCGCGGGACCGGGAACAGGCGGAGGAGATCACGCAGGAGACCTTCTGCCGCGCGTTTGCGAAGCTCGGCAGCTTCCGCGGCGAGAGCGACGAGTTCACGTGGCTGTGTGCGATCGCGGGAAATCTGTTCCGCGACGAGAAGCGCCGCCGGAGCAAAACGGAGCCCTTCCCGGAGGAGCTCGCCGCGCAGGACGCGGGCGTGGAGCAGGCGGCGGCGGACCGGGACGCGTCGTTCCGCATCCATCTGGCGCTTCACGCGCTGGAGGAGCCGTACCGTGAGGTATTCGAGCTGCGCGTCTTCGGCGAGCTGTCCTTCCGTCAGATCGGGAGCATCTTCGCCAAAACGGAAAACTGGGCGCGCGTCACATATCATCGCGCCCGGCTCAAGCTGCAGGAAAGGATGGGAAAACAAGATGAAGACTGATTGTGAAGTGATCCGCGACCTGCTGCCGCTGTATACGGACGCGGCGTGCAGCGAGAAGAGCCGCGAGCTGGTGGACGAGCATCTGGAGGAGTGTCCGGACTGCCGCGAGCTGCTGGTGAGGCTGCGGGAGACGGAGCTGGAGAGCGATCTGCGCAGCGAGCGGGACAGCGTTGTCCGGAACGCGCTGCGCTGGTTCCGGCGCCGCACCGCCGCGGTCGGCTCCGCGGTGTCCGGGGTCTTTATGATCCCGATTCTGGTGCTGCTGATTATCAACCTGCGCATCGGGCTGACGATGAGCTGGGTCTATGTGGTGCTTGCCGCGCTGCTGGTGCCGGCGGCGCTGATCGTGGTGCCGATCGTGATGCCGGAGGACAAGGCGTTCTGGACCTTCTGCGCCTTCTGCGCGAGCCTGATGATCCTGCTGGGCGTGGTCTGCATCTACAGCCACGGGAACTGGTTCTGGATCGCGTCCAGCGCCGTGCTGTTCGGGCTGAGCGTCGTCTTCCTGCCCTTTGTGATCTGTGCGCGCCCGCTGCAAGGGCTGCTCGGCGGCAGCAACCGCGCGCTGGTCGTGCTGGGCGTCGACGTCGCGCTGTTTATGAACATGCTGAGCATGATCGAGGCGCACAACCGCCTCACGGGCGGCGGCATCCTCTACACGCTCGGCGTGCTTGCCGGCGTCGCGCTGGTCATCGCCGAGATCCTGCGGAAAGGAAAGCGGGCACAGTGAGCGCACGGTCGGCGAAACCCCGCCCGCGTCCTCCGTACGGGAAACAACCGGATCACACGTGTCCGCGGGCGATCGCGCCGGCGTTCGCTGGCGTTCAGGTTGGCGCTTGACTTTGTTTCACTGTAGTGTTAAAATCCAATGCGTGTGATCGGCGCCCCGGCGTTTTTCCGGGAGCAGGTCCGGGGGGAGCGCCCCGGGTTTGGGCCGGTCCGACAGCGATGGGAAGCCGTGTTCCGGCGTGAGAGGAGGCCAGCAAGCCTCGACCGACCGTGCGGGCGTATGCCCCGCGGGGCCCTCGGGGGATCGCTGCGCGCGCCGCGTTCTCCTTTACGGGCCGATCAAGGTTAAAGGAGATATGCGTACATGAAAACCACATCCACCAAAAAACTGGCGCTCGCCGCGGTGCTGACCGCGGTCGCCGTCGTGGGGAGCCTGTTCTCCTTCCCGGTCTTCGGGAGCCGCTGCTCGCCGGTACAGCACATGGTCAACATCCTGTGTGCCGTGCTGCTGGGTCCGTGGTACGGCGTCGCCTCGGCATTTGTCGCGAGCCTGCTGCGCAATCTGCTTGGCATGGGCAGCCTGCTCGCCTTTCCGGGCAGCATGTGCGGCGCGCTGCTGTGCGGCATCGCTTACAAAAAGAGCGGGAACCTGCCGCTGACGCTGCTTGCCGAGGTCTTCGGCACGGGCGTGCTGGGCGGTCTGCTGTCCTACCCCATCGCGATCGCCTTCATGGGGAAAAATGCCGGCGAGCTGGCGTTCTACGCCTACGTCGTGCCGTTTCTCATCTCCACGGCGGGCGGCGCGGCGCTGGCGGGGCTGCTGCTGGCGGCGCTGCGGAGAACGGGCGCGCTGGAACGGGCGCAATCGTCGCTGGGCTGAGCGGTCAGCGGACAATCGAATCATTGCACGGGGGAGCTTGCATGGCAGGCTGAGAGGAAGCGGCGCTTCGACCCTTCACCTGATCCGGGTAATGCCGGCGTAGGGAGAAGAATGCGGTTTATTTCGGAGCCGCCCTGTGGATCACAGGGCGGCTCCTTTGCACGGAGGGAACGATGGAGGGAACATGCCTGATCGTCTCCGGCGGGGATTTTTGCCCGCCGCCGGAGGAGCTGCGCGCCGCGGCGTTCGTCATCGCCTGTGACCGCGGCTACGTGTACGCCGAACGTCTGGGGCTCGCGCCGGATCTGATCGTCGGCGATTTCGACTCCGCTCCGCCGCCGCGCACGGACGTCCCCGTGAAGCGGTTTCCGAGCCGCAAGGACGACACGGACACCATGCTTGCCGCGCGGGAGGCGGTCGCGCGCGGCTTCACGGACGTTGCGGTCTGCTGCGCTTTCGGCGGCAGGCTCGACCACACGCTCGCCAATCTCCAGACCGCCGCATTTCTCGCCGCGCACGGCGCAAGGGCAAGGCTGTACGGCGCGGACACGGAGGCGCTGGTCTTCGCCGCGGGGGAAGCGCGCGTTCCCCGGCGCGAGGGCTGGTCGCTGTCGGTGTTCGCGCTCAGCGACGCCTGCGAGGGCGTGACGATCCGCGGCGCGAAATACAAGTGTGACAACGAAACGCTGACGAACGCCTTTCCGCTCGGCGTGAGCAACGTCTGGGCGTCGGACGAGGCGGAGATATCCGTCCGCAGCGGCATTTTATTGACGCTTCTGTCCCGCTTGAAGGAGGGAGAACACATATGATCGACTTTGATGCCATTCTCGGTAATCTGCGCGGCAGGTCGCCGCTCGTTCACTGCATCACCAACTATGTCACGGTAAACGACTGCGCCAATATCCTGCTCGCCTGCGGCGCCTCGCCCGTCATGTCCGACGATCCGGACGAGGTGGAGGAGATCACGTCGATTGCCGACGCTCTGACGGTCAACATCGGCACGCTGAACCGGCACACCGTCCCGTCCATGCTCCTCGCGGGCAAGCGCGCGGACGCGCTGGGGCGCCCCGTTGTGCTCGACCCCGTGGGCGCGGGCGCGTCAAAGCTCCGCACGGAGACGGCGAAGGAGCTGCTCGGCGCGGTGCGCTTTGCCGCGGTGCGCTGCAACGTGTCCGAGCTTCGGGCGCTCGCGCAGGGCGCGCACGGTACGCGGGGCGTGGACGCGGAAGCCGCGGACTCGCCCGGCGCGGCGGGACCGGACGGCGTGCACGCCCTCGCCGGAGCGTTCGCGGAGAAGGTCGGCGCGGTCGTCGCCGTCACCGGCGCGACGGACGTCGTGACGGACGGGACGCGCGCGTGCGTCATCCGCAACGGGAACGCGCTGATGCGCCGCGTGACCGGCACGGGCTGTATGCTCTCCGCCATGACTGCCGCCTATCTCGCCGCCAATCCGGAATCTCCGTTCGAGGCGGCGTGCGCGGCGGTGATCGCCATGGGCGTGTGCGGCGAGCTCGCCTTCGCGCGCATGAGCGGTCCGGACGGCAGCGCCGCCTACCGCGGGTATCTCATCGACGCGGTGTACAACCTGACCGCGAAGCAATTGGAGGAGGGCGCGCGATATGAAATGCGATAGGAAATGGATGGCGCTTTACGCCGTGACCGACCGGGCGTGGCTGAACGGCAGGACGCTTGCCGGACAGGTCGAGGCGGCGCTGCGCGGCGGCGCGACCTGCGTGCAGCTGCGTGAAAAGGAGCTGGACCGCGCGGCGTTTCTGCGCGAGGCGCGAGAGCTGAAGCCCGTCTGCGCGCGGTACGGCGTGCCGCTCATCATCAACGACGACGTGGCGCTCGCGATCGAGTGCGGCGCGGACGGCGTGCACGTCGGGCAGGACGACACGGACGCGGCGGAGACGCGGCGGCGCATCGGGCCGGACATGCTGCTGGGCGTTTCGGCGCACACGGTGGAGGAGGCGCTGCGCGCGGAGCGCGACGGCGCGGACTACCTCGGCGTCGGCGCGGTGTTCCCCACCGGCACAAAGAAGGACGCCGGCGTATTGCCCTTTGAAACGCTCCGGGACATCTGCGCCGCGGTCTCGATCCCCGTGGTGGCGATCGGCGGCGTGAGCCTCGACAATCTGGGCGCGCTCGCCGGCAGCGGCATCGACGGTGTGGCGGTCGTCAGCGCGATCTTCGCAGCGCCGGACGCGGAAGCGGCGGCGAGAGCGCTGCGCGCGGCGGTGCGGAAGGAGCTGGGCGTATGATCCGCGGCGCGATCTTCGACATGGACGGCACGCTGCTGGATTCCAGTCCGTGGTGGGACAAGGCTCCGGCGGACTGGCTCAAAAGCGTCGGCAAGGAGGCGCGGCCGGAGCTGGCGGAGGCGATCTTCCCTCTGACGCTGCCGCAGGCGGCGGACTACATGATCGCGGAATACGGCCTGCGCCAGACGCCGCAGGAGCTGATGGACGGCGTCAACGCGGTGATGGAGGGCTTCTATCTCCACAACGTCCCGCTCAAGCCCGGCGTCCGCGAGCTGCTGGACGCGCTGGACGCGCGCGGCGTGCCGATGGCGGTCGCGAGCGTCACGGACAGGCGTCTTGTCGAGGCGGCGCTTGCGCGCCACGGCGTGCTGGGGCGCTTCCGCTCGCTCGTCACCACGGACGAGGCGGGCGCGGGCAAGCAGGAGCCTTCCGTGTATCTGCTTGCGGCGGAGCGCATCGGCAGCGCGCCGGACGAGACGCTGGTGTTCGAGGACGCGCTCCACGCGCTGCGGACGGCGAAGCGGGCGGGCTTCCGCACCGTGGGCGTGTGCGACGTGAACAGCCTGAAGCAGCAGGAGGCGCTTGCGGCGGAGGCTGAGTTCTATCTGCGGGACTTTTCCGACTGCTCCGCGATCCTCGCGGCGATCGGTCGGTAAATCTGTAAACAGCGGCGGGCCGGGGGCACCACTCCCCGTCGCTCTATAAAACGCAATACGATAATTGCTCAGGGAGGAAGCAGCATGAAAAAAGTATTGACGATCGCCGGAAGCGATTCCGGCGGAGGCGCCGGGATCCAGGCGGATATCAAGACGATGACCATGAACGGCGTGTTCGCCATGAGCGCCGTCACGGCGCTGACGGCGCAGAACACCGTCGGCGTTCAGGGCATCTATGAGGTCTCGCCCGCGTTTCTGGCGCAGCAGCTCGACAGCGTATTCACGGACCTGCGGCCGGACGCGGTGAAGATCGGTATGGTCGCCTCCGCGGCGCTGGCGGAGTCGATCGCGGAGCGGTTGACCTTCTACCGCGCGGAGCAGATCGTCGTGGACCCGGTGATGGTCGCCACCAGCGGCGCGCGCCTGATCGCGGAGGACGCGGTGGAGGCGCTCACGCGCACGCTGTTCCCGCTCGCCGCGGTTCTGACGCCGAACGTACCGGAGGCGGAGGTCCTCTGGGGCGGGAAGATCGCGGGCGCGGCGGACATGGAGCGCGCGGCGCGCGAGATCGGCGAGCGCTTCGGCTGCGCGGTTCTGCTCAAGGGCGGGCATGCTGTCAATGACGCGAACGACCTGCTGTACGCCGGCGGCGCGCCGCGCTGGTTCTACGGCAAGCGCATCGACAATCCCAACACCCACGGCACGGGCTGCACGCTCTCCTCCGCCATTGCGGCGAACCTCGCCAAGGGGTTTGCGATGGAGCAGGCGGTGGAGCGGGCGAAGGAGTACATCTCCGGCGCGCTCGGCGCGATGCTGGACCTCGGCGCGGGCAGCGGCCCCATGGCGCACAACTTTGCGCTGACGGGGCGCTTCGCGGAGGAGGCGGTCTGACATGGCGGAGAAAAAGACCTCCGTTTACGAAAACGGACTGATCTGGTTCGGCGCGGGCGTGTCGCTGGCGGAGATTTTGACCGGCACGTACTTCGCGCCGCTGGGCTTTCAAAAGGGCCTTGCCGCCGTGCTGCTGGGACACGTCGTCGGCTGCGCGCTGCTGTTCCTCGCGGGCATGATCGGCGCGCGGACGGGCAAGAGCGCCATGGAGACGGTCAAGCTGAGTTTCGGGCGGAAGGGCGCGCTGCTCTTCGCCGCGCTGAACGTCTTGCAGCTCGTCGGCTGGACCGCCATTATGATCTACGACGGCGCGCTGGCGGCGGAGGGCGTGCTCGCCGCGGGACGCTGGGTCTGGTGTCTGGTCATCGGCGCGCTGATCCTCGTGTGGATCCTCGTCGGCGTGCAGAACCTCGGCAGGCTCAACACCGTCGCCATGGCGGCGCTCTTTTGCCTCACGCTCGTGCTCAGCGCGGTGATCTTCCGCGGCGGCGCGGCGGGCGCGGCGGACGACAGCCTGAGCTTCGGCGCGGCGGTGGAGCTGTCGGTGGCGATGCCGCTTTCGTGGCTGCCGCTCATCAGCGACTATACCCGCAGCGCGAAGCGTCCCACGGCGGCGACGGCGGTCAGCGCCGTTGTCTACGGGCTTGTGAGCTGCTGGATGTACGTCATCGGCATGGGCGCGGCGATCTTCGCCGGCGAGAGCGACCTCGCGCAGATCATTCTCCGGGCGGGGCTCGGCGCCGCGGGTCTGCTGGTCATCGTGCTCTCCACGGTGACGACCACGTTTCTGGACGCGTGGTCGGCGGGCATCTCCAGCGAATCCCTCTCCGCGCGGCTTCCCGGCAAATGGGTCGCCGTGGCGACGGCGGCGGTCGGCACGCTGGGCGCAATGCTCTTTCCGATGGACGACATCACGGGCTTTTTGTACCTGATCGGCTCGGTCTTCGCGCCCATGGTCGCCATTCAGATCGCGGACTTCTTTCTGCTCCGGCGCAGCCGCGCGGACGTCGACTTCGACGTGCGCGACCTCGTCATCTGGGCGCTCGGCTTTATCGCCTACCGGCTGCTCATGCGCGTCGACCTTCCGGTCGGGAGCACGCTGCCGGACATGGCGTTCACAATGGCGCTGTGCCTCGCCGCCCACGCGGCGGCAAAAAAACCATCGCGGACAGCTTGACAGGCCGTCTGTCCCATGATATCCTTTCTCATGAACAAAGGCGTTCGTTTGGGCGTACCATGCCCCAGGCGAGCGCTTTGCTCTTTTTCGGCGGCCATCGCATGACGCCGCTTCGCCCCACAGACAAACAAAGGAGGAATGCCGCTTGTCCAGATTAGACATCATGACGCCGAGCCACGCGCAGACCGTCATCGACGGGCTATACCGCGACATCGAGCGCCGCATCGCCGCGAGCCCGCCGGGCCTGTGTCCCGTGGACCTCGCCAAAAACTTTCTCACGCTCTGCCACGCGCAGACCTGCGGCAAGTGCGTGCCCTGCCGCATTGGCCTCGGCCAGCTCGCCGCTTTGATGGAGCAGGTGCTCGACGGCGAGGCGACGATGGAGACCGTCGACATCATCGAGCGCACGGCGCGCACCATCGTCAACACCGCCGACTGCGCCATCGGGCGCGATGCCGCGCGGATCGTGCTCGACGGCCTCGCGGGTTTCCGCGACGACTACGAGGAGCACGTCCGGCACCACCGCTGCCTCGGCGCGGCGCAGAACCCCGTGCCCTGCGTCGCCCTGTGTCCGGCGGGGGTGGACATTCCCGGCTACGTCACGCTGGTCAAATACGGCAAATACGCGGACGCGGTGAAGCTCATCCGCAAGGACAACCCCTTCCCCACCGCCTGCGCCTACATCTGCGAGCATCCCTGCGAGGCGCGCTGCCGCCGCAATATGATCGACGACGCGGTCAACATCCGCGGCATCAAGCGCTTCGCCGTCGACCACGCGGGCGACGTGCCGAACCCGGAAAACGCCGCGCCGACCGGCAAGCGCGTCGCCGTCATCGGCGGCGGCCCCGGAGGGCTCTCCGCGGCGTACTACCTCGCGCTGATGGGCCACAAGGTCACGGTGTACGAAAAGCACAGGCAGCTCGGCGGGATGCTGCGCTACGGCATCCCCGCCTACCGCCTGCCGCGTGAAAAACTGGACGCGGAGATCGCGTCGATCCTCTCCACGGGCATCGAAGTTCATACCGGTGTCGACGTCGGCACGGAGATCACCTTCGACGCGCTGCGCCGGGACTATGACGCGCTGTACATCGCCATCGGCGCGCAGACGGACAAGAAGACCGGCATTGAGGGCGAGGACGCGAAGGGCGTGATCTCCGCCGTCGAGCTGCTGCGCGGCATCGGCGACGACGAGTACCCTGATTTCAAAGGCAAAAACGTCGTCGTCATCGGCGGCGGCAACGTCGCAATGGACGTCTGCCGCAGCAGCGTGCGCCTCGGCGCGCAGAAGGTCTCCTGCGTCTACCGCCGCCGCCTCGCAGACATGACCGCGCTCGCCGAGGAGGTCGAGGGCGCGATGGCGGAGGGCGTCGAAATGGTCACGCTCGAAGCGCCGTCGCGCATCGAGACGGACGCGGACGGGAACGCCGCCGCGCTCTGGACACAGCCGCAGATCATCGGTGAGATGGACCGTGCGGGACGCCCCCGCCCCGAAAGGGCGCAGCGCGACGAGCGGCGCATCCCCGCCGACCTGATCGTCGTCGCCATCGGGCAGGGCATTGAGACGCACGGCTTCCAGTCCGAGAAGATCACGATCAAGCGCGGGGCGTTTGTCGCGGAGGCGAGCGGCCAGCTCGGCGACATGGACGGCGTGTTCGCCGGCGGCGACTGCGTCACCGGCCCCGCGACCGCCATCCGCGCCATCGCGGCGGGCAAGGTCGCTGCGGCGAACATCGACGAATACCTCGGCTTCCACCACGAGATCGACGTCGGCGTCGAGGTGCCGACGCCGCGGCTCAATAACAAGCCGCCCCACGGGCGGATCAACACGACCGAGCGCGAGGCGTCGGAGCGCAAATGCGACTTTGCGTGCATCGAGTGCGGCTTCACGGACGAGGAGGCGTACAACGAGTCGTCGCGCTGCCTGCGCTGCGACCACTTCGGCTACGGCGTGTTCAGAGGAGGGAGGACGGGAACATGGTAACGCTGACGATCGACAAAAAGACGGCGACCGTCCCCGAGGGCACGACGATCCTGGAGGCGGCGAAAAGCGTCAACATCAACATCCCGACGCTGTGCTACCTGAAGGATCTCAACGAGATCGCCGCCTGCCGCATCTGCTGTGTGGAGGTCGAGGGCATGGAGCGCCTTGTCCCCGCCTGCGACAACGTGGTCGCGGAGGGCATGGTCGTACGCACGAACAGCAAGAAAGCACGGCAGGCGCGCCGCACGAACCTGCGGCTGCTGCTCTCGCAGCACGACACCTCCTGCACGAACTGCGCGCGCAGCGGCAACTGCACGCTGCAATCCCTCGCCAACGACTTCAACATGCGCGGCGAGCACTTCCCCAAACAGCTCCGCCGCGAGGACGTCGACTACTCGACGCCGCTCATCCGCGAGAACAACAAGTGCGTGGGTTGCCTTCGCTGCGTGCAGGTGTGCGAGAAGGTGCAGACGGTCAAGATCTGGGATCTGCTCGGCACCGGCTCGCGCGTGCAGGTCAACGCCTCGCGCAACCGCGCCATTTCGGAGACCGAGTGCACCTACTGCGGCCAATGCGTCACGCACTGCCCCACCGCCGCGCTGCGCGAGCGCGACGACACGGGCCGCGTGTTCGACGCCATCGACGATGCGGAGCTCGTCACCGTCGTGCAGGTCGCGCCCGCCGTGCGGACGGCTTGGGCGGAGTACTTCGGGCTCGATCCGGATTTCGCGACGCCGAAGCGCATGGCGGCGGCGCTGCGCGCGATCGGCTTCGACTATGTGTTCGACACGAATTTCACCGCCGACCTCACGATCATGGAGGAGGGCAGCGAGTTCGTCGAACGCTTCACGCACAAAGACAAGTATCCCTGGCCGATGTTCACGTCCTGCTGCCCCGGCTGGGTGCGCTTCCTCAAGTCGCAGTATCCGGAGCTGACGGCGAACCTCTCCACCGCGAAGTCCCCGCAGGCGATGTTCGGCGCGGTGGCGAAGAGCTACTTCGCGGAAAAGCTCGGCGTCGATCCGCACAAGCTGTTCGTCGTGTCCGTGATGCCGTGCGTGGCGAAGAAGGCGGAGTGCGCGCTTCCGACATTGAACGACGCCTGCGGCGACCCCGACGTGGACGTCTCCATCACGACGCGCGAGCTGAACATCATGATGCGCGCGAACCACATCGACCCGGCGTATCTCGACGAGGAGGACTTTGACAGCCCGCTTGGCACCGGAACGGGCGCGGCGGTCATCTTCGGCGCGACGGGCGGCGTCATGGACGCGGCGCTGCGCAGCGCGTACTACCTCGTCACGGGCGAGAACCCCTCCCCCGACGCGTTTATCGCCGTGCGCGGGGCAAAGCCGTGGAAGGAGGCGGCGTTCACCGTCCCCGGCGCGGGGGAGGTGCGCGTCGCGGTCGTCAGCTCACTCGGCGCGGCAAGGCGGCTCATCGAGGCGGTCAAGCGCGGTGACGCGGCGTACGACTTCGTCGAGGTCATGGCATGTCCGGGCGGCTGTGCGGGCGGCGGCGGACAGCCCATCCACGACGGTGAAGAGCTGGCGGACGAGCGCGGCAAGCTCCTCTGGCGGCTCGACGCGGGCGAAAAGCTGCGCTATTCGCACGAGAATCCCGACGTGCAGGCGCTGTATCGAGATTATCTCGGAAAGCCGCTGGGCGAGAGGTCGCACCATTTGCTGCACACCGACCATTTCGCGTGGGAGATGCCGAGCGCCCTGCGGGATTGACGCGGCGCGCCCGGTGCGGTCCGGCCGCGCGGCAGGACCCGTAAACCCGCCGCTCCGATCACGGCGCACAACGACGGAAAGCCGCCCTTGCGGGCGGCTTTCTCATTCCATTTGCAGCCGCCGTTCCCTTTTCCCCGGAAGAATTCTTTGACGCGGGCAGACTTTAGCGGTATAATAGAGTGGAACAGAATGGCGGAGGCTCCCGGAAGTTCCGGTCTGCCCGCAGGCGGCAGCGCTCTCCGTAATTGGCGCAGGAAAAAATACAAATTGGAATTGGAGGAATGAACGATGGCAATTCAGGTAGGCATCAACGGTTTCGGACGCATCGGGCGCATCGCGCTGCGCAGCATGATCGAGCGCGGCAGCCACACCTATCACATCGCGGGCATCAATCTCCGCAACGCCGACCTCGACTTCATGGTCTATCAGGTCAAGTACGACTCGGTGTTCCGCACGTTCTACGGCATGGTCGAGCACGACGACAAGCACCTGATTGTCAACGGGCAGAAGATCCGCGTCTACAGCTATTCCGACGCCGCGGAGATCCCGTGGGACGACTGCTACGCCGAGTACATCATCGAATCCACCGGCGCGTATCTGACGACGGCAAAGGCGTCGCTCCATCTCCAAAACGGCGTGAAAAAAGTCATCCTCTCCGCGCCGCCCAAGGACGAGGAGACACCGACGTTCGTCATGGGCGTCAACCACACGCAGTATTCTTCGGATATGAACGTGGTGTCCAACGCCTCCTGCACGACAAACTGCCTCGCGCCGATGGCGAAGGTCATCAACGACGCCTTCGGCATCGAGCAGGGCCTGATGTCCACGATCCACGCCTGCACTGCCAAGCAGAAGCCCGTCGACTCCCGCGGCGGCAAGGACTGGCGCACGGGCCGCAGCGTGCTGGGCAACATCATCCCCTCCACCACCGGCGCGGCGAAGGCGGTCGGCAAGGTCATTCCGGAGCTCAAGGGCCGCATGACCGGCATGAGCTTCCGCGTTCCCACCACAGATGTGTCGGTGGTGGATCTGACCGCAAGGCTGAAAAAGCCCACGACCTACCATGAGGTTTGCAAGGCGATGGAGTATGCGGCAACGCACAACATGAAGGGCATCATCACCTGCACGGAGGACCCCGTCGTCTCCACCGATCTGACCGGCTTCCCCCAGACCTGCATCTTCGATGAAAAGGCGGGCATCATGCTCGACGACAACTTTGTCAAGCTCATCGCCTGGTACGACAACGAGTGGGGCTACACCAACAAGCTCATCGATCTGATGACTTATATGTACAGCGTGGACCACCCCACGGGCGTCTTCTCCGACGAGCGGTAAAAGCAGCGCGGGGCAGCCGTTTTCCCGGTCAGCGGCGATAAAAAGAGGAATGCGCCTCAAAAGGAGGAAACTTTGGCAAACCGTATAAGCAGCCGGAGCGATGCGTTTTTGAACGACGCGCCGCTTCCGACGCTGCTGGTATTCGCCGTTCCCATTGTCCTCGGCAACATTTTCCAGCAGCTCTACAATATTGTGGACGCGATGGTGGTCGGCAGAATTCTCGGTGACCTGCCGCTCTCCGGCATCAGCGTCGCCTCGCCGGTGATGGACATTCTCTACGCGCTGATCCTCGGCGGGAGCATCGGCGTGGGCGTGCTGGTCGGGCAGCTTTGCGGCGCGGGGGACTGGGAACGTCTCAAGCGCGTACACGCCACGGCGCTGCTGGGCGGCATCGGCTTAACGCTGCTGCTCTCGCTCGCGGGCTTTCTGTTCACCGAGCGCATCCTGATCGCGCAGGGCACGGACGCCGCCGTCGTGGCGCAGGCGATGCGCTATCTCCGCGTGATCCTCGCCGGGCTGTCCTTCTGCTTTCTCTACAACTATTATGCGTCGCTCCTGCGCTCTTACGGAAACTCCCGCACGCCGTTCTTCGTACTGCTTGCGTCCTCCGTGCTGCACGCGCTTTTGGACGTTTTGCTCTGCGGGTTTGCACGTCTCGGCATCTACGGCGTTGCCTGTTCCACCGTGTTCTGCCAGCTGTTTTCCACCGTATGGCTGATGGTCTATACCGAGAAAAAGGTCCCGCCGCTGCGCCTTATGCGCGCGGAGCTCCGCTTCGACGCAAGGCTCGGGCGGATGATCCTCGGCTACGCTTGGGCGGCGGCTTTGCAGCAGGCGGTCGTCATGCTCGGGCGCTTTCTGATACAGGGAATGCTGACGCCCCTCGGCAGCACGTCGGTAACAGGGTACAACATGGCGCTCCGCGCCGAGCAGTTTCTCTTCTGCTTCTCCCAGGGCATCAGCGCCGCCATGGTCGTCGGCCTGTCGCAAAACCTCGGCCACGGCAGCTATGAGCGCGTGCGCAGGTTTTATTATACCGGCGTTGCGGCGGAGACGGTCTTGTTTGCCGCTCTGGGTACGGCGGTGCGCCTTCTCTCCCCGCAGATCCTCGCGCTGTTCTCCGGCAACGCCGAGGTCATTGCCGCGGGCACGCGCTATATCGGTACGATGTCATACTTCTACCTGTTCGCCTTTTACGGCGAGATCATTCAGAGTTTCTTCCGCGGCATCGGGCGGTTGCGCCTGACGATGTTCGCGTCGTTGTTTCAGGTCCTGCTGCGCGTCGTGCTCTCCGTTTTCCTCATTCCCGCCTGGGGGATCGGAGGCGTCTGCGCATCCGTCGTGACCGGCTGGGCGCTGCTGGTCGTTATCGAGGGCGCCTACAGCCTGCGCGTCGCCGGAAATCTGTGAGCGCATCCGTCAGCGAGCCGGGTACTCCCCGGAAAAGGCCTCGAAGGGCGCCGCAGGCAAGCGTCTCGCCGGAGCCGTCCCCGCGTTGAACATGTGCGTCCCCATGTCCTGCAGATGCACGGGTTCTATCTGGACAAGGCAGAGAAAACGATCCGGTTTGATAAGGAAAGCCGGTCGGTTTTGCAGTGCTTCACTGCAAGACCGGCCGGCTTTTTCAACAGCACAGATTGCTTTGATTGCGAAATCAATCGGGAAAAAAGTGTTTAAAATTCACAACTATACGCAGTGTTTTCAAGCATATGTGCCGCAAAGCGGCGGGAGGAGAGAGCTTCTATGAAAGACCGCAAGATATATTGCATGAACGAAATCGCCGAGATCGGCACGTCGCGTTTTCGCCCGCGCTATACGCTGACAGGTTCTGTGGAGGAGGCTGCGGGTATCCTCGTGCGCTCCGCGGATATGCGGGAGATGACTTTTCCGCCGGGTCGACGGCGTGCTACGCGTGCGCAGGCTGACGGAAAAAGCGTAAAAGGGAGCGCAAAAAACAGCAAGAACACATCAGTAATCAGGTTGCGATAGGTCGCGGCGTCCATTCCGGGGCAGATCAGCACGGGAACGTCTTTCAGCGCAAGCAGCGTCGCAGTCAGCAGGTCGTCCGCTCATTTTTTCTTCCCTTCCCCCTCCCTTGCGGCAAGCGCCCGCGCGGCAAATGAGACCGCGCGGGCGCTTGCCTAAGGAGTTCTATGGCCAATGATGAGGTGTCCTGTTAAACCGCCGCGAAGCCCTTTTCGAGGTCGGCGATGATGTCGTCGATGTGCTCCGTGCCGATGGAGAGGCGGATCGTGTTCGGGTGGATGCCCGCCGCCTCCAGCTCCGCCGTCGTAAGCTGGGAGTGCGTCGTCGTCGCGGGGTGGATGACGAGGCTCTTCACGTCCGCGACGTTCGCCAGCAGTGAGAAGATCTGCAGCGCGTCGATGAACGCGAACGCCTCCTTCTGCCCGCCCTTGACGTCGAAGGTGAAGATCGACGCGCCGCCGTTCGGGAAATACTTCTCATACAGCGCGTGGTCGGGGTGGTCGGGGAGCGAGGGATGATAGACCTTCTCGACCTTCGGGTGGTTCTTCAAATACTCGACGACCTTCTTCGTGTTCTCCGCGTGGCGCTCCAAACGCAAGGAGAGCGTCTCGGTGCCCTGGAGGAGCAGGAACGCCGCGAACGGCGAGATGCACGAGCCGGTGTCGCGCAGCAAGATCGCTCGGATGTAGACCGCGAACGCCGCCTTGCCCGCCGCGTCGGTGAACTTCACGCCGTGGTAGCTGGGGTTCGGCTCGCTGATCCACGGGTACCTGCCGCTCGCAGCCCAGTCGAAGTTGCCGCTGTCCACGATCACGCCGCCGAGCGTCGTGCCGTGTCCGCCGATGAACTTAGTCGCGCTGTGCACCACGATGTCCGCGCCGTGCTCGATGGGGCGGATGAGATACGGCGTGCCGAAGGTGTTGTCAATGACGAGCGGCAGGCCATGCTCGTGCGCGATCTTCGCGAGCGCGTCGATGTCGGGAATGTCGCTGTTCGGGTTTCCGAGGGTCTCGATGTAGATCGCCTTGGTGTTCGGCTGGATCGCCGCCGTGACCTCGTTCAAGTCATGGATGTTAACGAACGTGCTCTCAATGCCGTAGAGCGGGAGCGTATGCGCCAGCAGATTCGCGCTGCCGCCGTAGATGGTTTTCTGCGCGACGATGTGCTCCCCCGCCTTGGCAAGCGCCTGGATGGTGTAGGTGATCGCCGCCGCGCCGGATGCAACCGCGAGACCGGCAACGCCGCCCTCAAGCGCCGCGATGCGCTCCTCGAACACGCCCTGCGTGGAGTTGGTGAGGCGGCCGTAGATGTTGCCGGGATCGGCGAGGCCGAAGCGCGCAGCGGCGTGCTCGGAGTTGCGGAAGACGTAGCTGGTGGTCGCGTAGATGGGCACCGCACGGGCGTCGCTCGCGGGATCAGGCTTTTCCTGACCGACGTGGAGCTGAAGCGTTTCAAATTTATAGTTCGACATATCTTTATACCTCTTTCTTGTTGTTGGGGAAGCGTTGCTTCCGGTTTGTTTTTTCAATTCGCAGGGGCAGGGCTTCGTTTCAACAAGACGAGGTACACATTCGTCCGTTACGGAAGTTGGCGCGCAGCAATCGCCAGAAGATATTATTCATGTCGCTGTCCGCCGTCCTTTCCTTCAGGTTGGGGCAAGTATAACCCACAATATTTACTTTGTCAATAGGTTTAGTAAAAATTTTCCCAAGGTTTTGCAGTCGGCAGTTGCGTGAGGCACGCTATTCATGCCGCTCACTTTTTACTTGACACATCGTGCTTCATGCCCTGCAGTCCGGTCTCGGGCGGAACACCGGCTGGGAGTATTCCCGTGCCAGCAACCTGACCCGCGCGGCTCCGGAGGCGCTGATCGCAGAGCTGGAGGGCGGAACGGCGCGTTCGCCTGGAAGAAGCTGCGGCTCTTCTCCTGCGCTACGTTGCGCCTGTCGCCACCTTCTTCGTCGCGCTCACCTCGCTCGGCATCCCGGAAGGTATCCATCGTAACGGCAGAAAAGATGGAATTACGATGCAGGACATTCTGGATCAGCAGGCTGCCAACCGCGGCAACGATTATGTGATCTGAGCGCGGTGCGCTCAGATCTTCGTTCTCCTTTGCTGCCTCCCGCCAGCCGCTTGGATGAAAAAAGAGCCAAGCGGCTCTTTTCGTCTTTATCATCAGTCTTGGGTAACTCGTTTGATTTGCCATGTCCTCTGATATGGCAGCAGCCGTCCAAACTCACCGCCTCGCCCAAAATAGAAACAGCGGCGCGTCGCCGAGGTCGTTCTCCCGCAGGATGCGCGCTCCGGCGCCCTCGTCCGCGCCCCATACGGTGAAGCCCGCCCGTTCGGCAAGCTCCGCGTCCCACTGGGGTCGGCGGTGCCGCCCCGCCGGCATGGCAAGCGTGATCTCCGCGTTCTCCCGCGTCAGCGCGGGCGTGACGCCGATGTGCCCGTACACGCCCTGCGGCGTGATATAGGAGGCCTTCTGGTTTTGGTTGCGCACGTTGTCGGCGTAGTTGGCGTCAAAGACCAGCAGCGTCCCGCCGGGGCGCAGCAGCCTGAACCACTCGCGGTACGCCTGTGCCGGGTCCGGCAGCGTCCAGACGAGGTTGCGGCAGACGATCGCGTCGAAGCCCCCGCCAGCGAAGCCGGTATCCTGCGCGTCCCGCCGCTCAAAGCGGATCGACGCACCGAAACGCCGCGCGGTCGCCTCCGCCTCCGCGAGCATGCTGGGCGTGATATCGATGCCGGTGACGCGGTGGCCCAGCCGCGCGAGCAGGATGGCAAAATACCCCGTCCCCGTGCCGACGTCTAAAATGTCCAGTACTCCGTCCTGCGGGAGGCGGGCGCCGATCTCCTCCGTCCAGCGGCGGCTGATATCGCTGTGCAGCTCGTTTTGCCGGACGGTGCTGAAATCCTTCGTGCGCACCGTCCAGTAGTCTCGCACGCGCGAGGTAATGTCCTTTTCCATCGGTTCCTCCGTCATACTTCCATGACCGACTCGACCAGCGCGCGGGTGTAGTCCTCGCGCGGCGCGTCGATGATCTGCCGCGTCAGCCCCTGCTCGACCACGGCGCCGTCGCGCATGACCATAATGCGGTCGCACAGGCAGGCGACCAACGAGAGGTCGTGGGAGACAAAGACGGCGGACGTGCCGCTCTCATGGCAAAGCTCCGCGAGCAGGCGCAGGATCTGCGCCTGCGAGTTGACGTCGAGCGCGCTCGTGATCTCGTCGCAGAGCAGGATTTCCGGCTTTGCCGCCATCGCCCGCGCGATGGCGAAGCGCTGGCACTGCCCGCCGCTGAGGCGGCGCGGGTAGCGCTCCATCAGCTCCGGCGAAAGCCCGACCATGGCGGCGAGCGCCGCCTTGTCCACGGCTGTGTCCCTGCCGCACAGGCTGCGCACCGACTCCCCGATCGAGTCGGCGACGGTGCGCCGCGGGTGAAAGGACGCCGCCGCGTCCTGAAAGATCATCTGGATCGCGCGGTAGTCCTCTTTTGTGCGGCGTGGGGAAAGGCTCCTGCCGCGGAAGATGATCTCACCCCCGCTCGGTGGCTCCAGTCCGCTGAGCAGCTTCAAAAGCGTGCTCTTTCCGCTCCCGCTCTCGCCCACCACGCCCAGAATTTCACGCTCGTCAAGCCGGACGTTCACGCCGCGCAGGGCATCAACGGCGGCGTAGCGTTTGTTGAGGCTCTTCCCCTCCAAAATCGTCATGCCGTCCCTCCGTTTTCGCCGCGGCAGGCGGCGTAATGCCCCTCGTGTACCTCTTGCAGCGCGTAGGGCTTCTCCGTGCAGTCCGGAGACGTGAAGGGACAGCGGTCGCGGAACGCGCAGCCCGCCTCCGCGGGACCGGTCAGGGGCGGCTGCCCCGCAAGACCGCGCGGCATCCGTCCGTCCAGCGTCGGCACCGCCGCCATCAGGCTTTGGGTATAGGGATGCTGCGGATGGCGCAGCACGTCCGCCGTCTCGCCGAGCTCCACCAGCCGCCCCGCGTACATGACGCCCACGCGGTCCGACAGGAAGCGGGCAAGCGCCACGTTGTGCGTCACGACGATCTGGGCGACGCCGGTTTCGTCGCGCAGCTTGAGAAGTTCCTGCGCCACCTGGCGCTGGATGGTCGCGTCGAGCGCGCTCGTCGGCTCGTCGCCGAGCAGGATATCCTGCTCCAGCAGCAGCGCGAGCGCGAGCGCCGCGCGCTGGTTCATCCCGCCGCTGAGCGCATAGGGGCATGCGCGCAGCATCCGCCGCCAGTCCGGCAGCTCGACGCGCGCAAACGCCTCCGCCGCGCGCTGTTCAAAGGTCGCGGGATCGTATTTCCCATGGCTTTTCAGCGTTTCGACAAACTGCCTGCGGTAGCTGCGGATCGGGTTGAACGATGCGCCGGGGCTCTGGAACACCATGCCCATGCGCTTGCCGCACGCCTTGCGCCGCGCCTTCTCCGGAAGCGCGGAGACCTCGGTACCGTCCAGCTCGATGCCGCCGGAGAGCAGGCGCACCTCCGGTGCGCCGATCAGCGCCTTTAAAAGCGTGCTCTTGCCGCAGCCGCTCTCGCCCACGATGCACAGTATCTCGCCGCGCCGCAGCGTGAAGCTCACGTCCGCCGCGGCAGGGCGGTCAGAGTAGCCGGCGCAGAGGCCGGATACGGTCAAAACCGTTTCGTTCATGACTCCGCCTCCACATCCAGAGCGTCACGGACGCAGTCGCCCAGATAGTTGAAGATCATCACCGTCACAAGGATCGCGGCGGCGGGCGCGAGCACCGCCCACGGCGCGAGCTGCATATAGGCGCGCGAGGCGTTGATCATGCTGCCCCACTCTGCCTGCGGCTCCGTGACGCCGATGCCGAGGAATGAAAGTCCCGCGATGCCGATCATCATCGTGCCGATCTGCGTGGCGGCGTTGACGGCGAGCGGGCCGAGCATGTTGGGCAGCAGCGTTCTGGTCATGATCGCCCACGCGCCGCAGCCGGAGAGCCGCGCGGCGTGGACGTAGGGCTCCTCCTTCAGTGAGAGCACCTGCGCGCGGGCAAGCCGCGCATACAGCGTCCAGCCGGTGACGCCCATGGCGAGCATCGCGTTGCCCATGCCGCCGCCGAGAATGCCCGCCACCGCGATCGCCAGCACCATCTGCGGGAACGCGAGCATTACGTCGGCAAGGCACATGACGACGGCGTCGACGACGCCGCCGAACCAGCCCGCGAGCAGCCCCAGCGCCGTTCCGGCGGCAAAGGTGATCCCCACCAGCGACACGGCGGAGAACACGGACGTCCGCGCCCCCATCAGCACGCGCGAGCAGATGCACCGGCCGTAGCGGTCCGTGCCGAACGGGTATTGCGCGCAGGGCGCGCAGTTCATCGCGGCGGCGTTGGTCGCGTTCGGGTCGTTGGGACACAGCAGCGGCGCGAGCAGGCTCACCGCCGCGAGCAGCCCCGCCAGAACAAGAAAAACGATCAGCCGCGTGCGCAATGCGGTTTTCTGCTTCATTTGCGCACCCCGCTTTCCCGCAGCCGCGGATCGATCCAGCGGTAGCACAGATCGGTCAGCAGATTGACGAGCACGTACACCGTCGAGGTGAAGAGCACGAAGCCCTGAATGACCGGATAGTCGCGGTTCGTGATGGCGTCCATGGCGAGCTTGCCCATGCCCGGCCAGCGGAAGATTGTCTCAATGACCACGCTGCCGCCGAGGAGCGTCCCGACGGAGAGCCCCACGATGGTCAAAATAGACACGGAGACGTTGTGCAGCACGTTCCGGAGCACATACCGCCGCTTCATGCCGCGCGTGAGCGCGCCCGAGACGTAGGGCTTGCCGAGCTGCTCCAGAAACTCCGCGCGAAACTGGCGGATGAACCGCCCGCAGATGGGCAGCGACAGCGCCAGGCAGGGCATCAGCAAACCCTTGACGCTCTCGTTCGCCGTCACGGGCAGCAGCTTCGCTTTGACGCACAGGAAGTACATCAGCAGCACGGAGATGAGAAAATTCGGCAGAGAATTGCCGATGAAGCTGAAAAAGCGTGTGAGATGATCCAGCAGCGAATCCTTTTTCAGCGCCGCGGCAAGGCTCAGCGGCAGCGATAAAAGCAGCGAGAGCGCGAGGCTCGTCACCGTAAGGATCGCCGTATAATGAAGCCCCTTCACCAGCTTGCCCGCCACGGGAAAACCGTCCTTGAAGGATTCACCGAGGTCGCCGCGCAGGGCGTGGAGTGCCCAGTCGCCGTACTGCTCCAAAAAGGGGCGCAGCAGCCCCATTCTTTCCCGCGTCTGCTGCAATACGTCGTCGGATACGGCGACGCCCTGCGCGTACAGCTTCTTCATCGCGGCGTCGCCGGGGGCGAGATACATCAGCAGATAGGTGAGAAAGCTGACGGCGAGCATCGTCCCCGCGAGACGCAAAAGCCGCCTGCCGATATACTTTCCCATGCTCTCACCTCTTTTCCCCATCAACGCCCGAATGGGGCCGGCGCTCCCGCGCACCGGCCCCATAAAAGGCTTTTTTGATTCTATCGGTTTTGCCTGCGTTCGTCAAGACGCCATATCCGTATCGGCGCTGATGCCGTAGAAGTCGAACGGGCAGCTCTCCGCGATGCCGGTTACGCCGTTCTGGGTCACGGTGGTCTTGTTGAAGAGACCCACATAGCCGTAGGCGTTGTCGTCGATGGTCATCTGCACGATCTGGTTGGCGAGCGCGGCGCGCTGGTTGACGTCGGTCTCGCTCTGAAGCTTGTTGATGAGCGCTTCCGACTCCGCGGTCGGGAACCCGGCGAGCGCCCATCTGCTGTCCTGACGGAACAGCGCGTTGCAGCAGTAGTAGGGGTCGCCCGCCTTGTCGGCGATCATGCAGTAGAGTGCGATGTCATAGTCGCCGCTCGCCACATAGGTGGCGTCCGGGTCCTCCTGCACGGTCAGCGTTGCGTCCACGCCGATTGCCTTGAGCTGTTCCTGCATCAGAAGCGAGATGGAGTCCAGCGAGCGTGCGGCATAGTAGCAGATGTTCAGGCTGAGCGGCTTGCCGTCCTTCTCATAGACACCGCTCGCGTTCAGCGCGTAGCCGTCCGCTTCGAGCAGCGCCTTCGCCTTCGCGGTATCGACGGCGGGCTTGGTCACTTTGCCGTAGGGTGCGGAGGGGCTGAACGGGCCGACGGCGGCGGAGACAGTGCCGCCGAGGAAGGCGGCGATGGCGTCGCAGTCCACCGTCAGGTTGACCGCCGCGCGCACAGCATCATCCATGCGGTTCTTGTTGAGCACATAGAACTGCAGGCGCGTGGCGGGGATGACCGTCAGCTGATAGGTTGCCGGGTCGGCGGCGTAGATCTCCTTGGCGGCGGCGGTGACGCTGGTGTAGCCGTCGATATCGCCGGACTGCATCGCCATGAGCTTCGTCTCGTCGTCCTGCATGTAGTAGAAGGTCGCGCCGTCGAGCTTAACATCTCCGTTCCAGTAGGCGGTGTTCTTCTCCACCTCCACGGTGCCCTCCGGCTCGAAGGACTTCACAACGAACGGGCCGGTGCCGACGGGCGCGTTGTCAAAGTCCGTCGTGCCGTCAAGGTCAAGGATGGCAAACTCCGGGGCGGTCAGGTCGCTGAGCATGGTGGGATAAACGTCGGGCGTGGTGATGGTCAGCGTATGGTCGTCTACGACGGCAAAGGTATAGTCCGCGAGATAGGCAAAGCGCTCATTGACCTCGGCAAGACGTTCCAGATTACGCTTGACCATATCGGCGGTGACGCTCGTTCCGTTGGAGAACGCCGCGCCGTCCGCAAGGGTCACGGTCCAGGTCTTGTCGTCGTCGCTGACGCTGTAGTCCTTTGCCAGCAGCGGCTGGACGGACAGGTCGTCGCCCACTTTAAAGAGCGTCTCGGTGACGCCGTAGATCGACGTGTACCAGCCGTAGTAGTCCTTGTGCGCGTCGAGGCTCGCGTAGGCAAAGCTCTCCGCAAGGCGCAGCTGCTTGGGTTGCGCGGGCGCCGCCGCCGGCTCGGGCTGCGTTTGCGCGGGAGCCGCGGGCGTCTCGGCAGCGGGCGCGGCCGGCGTCTGCGTACCCGTTTCGGGCGCAGTCTGACCACCGCCGCAGGCGGCGAGGCTCAAGGCCATGCACAGCGCAAGCAGCGCCGCGATCATCTTGTTTTTGCTCATGGCGCTTCTTTCCTCTCTTTTCCGGGCGTTCCCCCATTTTGCGGAAATTATTGTACGCGCAGCACGATCGCGCCGCAAGCCCCCCGGGGGGGATATCTGTTTTTCATATGTTGGATTTTTACCGGAATTCGGAAAAGCTATCCCCCCACGGGGCTTGTTTCGTGTCGTGCAGTCCACTATAATATTTTGGTCTATACCGATCGTCTGCGGAGCGCCGCAAACGGCAGAAAAGGCGGTATCCTCTATGCTACACCCCATGATTGCCGGGCACGAGCTCGTCCCCGGAAAAACCGTCAAGGACCATATCCACGTCGAGGGCACCGAGCTGCACATCCCCCACGTGCTCCTCTGCGGCAGGGAGGACGGCCCTGTCGTCCTTATCACCGCCGGCGTCCACAGCGCGGAATACGTCGGCATTCAGGCGGCGATCGAGCTGTCGAACGAGCTGAACCCCGACGAGCTGCGCGGCAGCGTCGTGATCGTGCCGCTGGCGAACCGCTCCGGCTTTGAAAACCGCACGATGAGCATGGTCTATGAGGACGGCAAAAATCTCAATCGTGTCTTCCCCGGCGACGCGGACGGCTCCGCCGCGGAGAAGCTTGCCCACACGCTGTTCGAGAGCTTTATCTCCCACGCCGACGCCTACATCGACCTGCACAGCGGCGACGGCTACGAAACGCTGCACCCCTTCGCCTACTACCTCGGCGACACGCCCGCCGAAGAGACGGCGAAGCGTATGCTTGCCTGCGTAAACACGGACTATTGCGTCCGCTCCCGCTGCCGCACGGGCGGCGCATACAACCTCGCCTCCGTCCGCGGCGTCCCCAGCGTGCTGATTGAGCGCGGGCAGCTTTCCCTGTTCTCCCGCGAGGAGATCGAGGCGGACAAGGCGGACGTTCGGAACATCCTGCGCCTGCTCGGCGTCCTGCCGGGCGAGTATACGACGTACCCCAAGACGGAGCTGCTGGAATATGATATCGCCGCGCCGTGCACGGGCTGCTGGTACCCCGAAAAGCGCGTCGGCGAACGGTTCCGGAAGGGTGAGCGCTTCGGCGTCATCCGCGACTACTTCGGCCGAGAGCTTCACACCGCCGTCGCGGACACAGACGGTGTGCTGCTGTATCAGTGCTCGTCGCTCAACATCATCGAGAAAGGGCCCATGGTGGCTTATGGCGTTGAAACAGGACATACTCTTTGAAAATAAGGCGTACTGGACGCAGCGCGCGCCGAGCTACTCGGAGATCAACCGATCGGAGCTGTCCTCGCAAAGCCGCGTCGTGTGGCGCGACACGATCTGCGAGCAGATCCGCGCGCGTTTCCCCGGCCGCGCGCCGCGGGAGCTGCGCGTGCTGGAGGTCGGCACCGGTCCGGGCTTTTTTGCCATCATTCTGACCGAGGCGGGGTATCGGGTGACCGCCGTCGACCTGACGCCCTCCATGCTCGCCGAGGCAAAGAAAAATGCCGGCGCGCTCGCCGGCGAGATCGAATTTCTGGAGATGAACGCCGAAGCGCTGACATTTGCGGACGAGAGCTTCGATGTAGTTCTATCACGCAATCTGACGTGGGATCTGCCCCACCCGGAGGACGCCTACCGCGAATGGCACCGCGTTTTGAAGCCGGGCGGGCTTCTGCTGAGTTTCGACGCCAACTGGTATCGCTATCTCTTCGACGAGCAGGCGCTCGCGGGGTACGAGGAGGACAGGCAGAACGTCGCCGCGCGCGGCATCCGTGACGAAGGCGTCGGCGAGAATTTCGACGTCATGGAGGACATCGCCCGCCGCATTCCGCTCTCGCGTCTCCTGCGCCCCGCGTGGGACAGGCGCATCCTCAGCGGCGTCGGGTTCGATGTGGAGACGGACGAACGAATCTGGGAACGCGTCTGGGCGGAGGAGGAAAAGGTCAACTTCGGCTCCACGCCGATGTTTCTGATCCGTGCGGTGAAATCGTGATAGCTCGACCGGATGCGGCGCAGAATTCGGCGTCTCCTTTCTCCACGCCTGAAACCAGCATTTTCAATCCCAGAAAACCACAAACCCGCAATCCCTTTTACAGGCGGGATTGCGGGCATAGTTTAACCGGATATAGCTCATAGGTCGGAGTTATCAGGCGCGGTCGAAGAACGCCGATTTTATGCGGGTTTTGCGGCGTGTTGAATCGTATCCAGAACCTTTTGAAAACGGCGCGAACCCTCTTGTCGCAAGGGCTCGCGCCTATTTTGCGAAATAGCAGTCAAACAGTAGTCAGGGCGGTTTACTCGAAGTCCACGTTCTCTGCAACCTGCTCGTCGTCCCAATCCGGATGAGTGTCGATGGCTTCCAGAATGGTCTTGACCGCTTTGGGCTCAATGATATAGATATCCGCAGGTTCCTTCGCGTCAAAGCGATTGCGGAACTTCCTCACCTGCGCAACACTTCCGGTCCTTGCCAAAAGGATCATAGGTGCAGACGAAGATAACAAAGCTTTATTCTGGAAGCAAATCTTCAAGCGAGCAACTCAGCTGTACAGATTCTCCCACTTCTTCGTCTCAAAGAACTTGTCCACCGAGGCGAGGATCGCCTCCTTGGTCATGGATTTGAGCAGATAGCCGTCCGGACGGAGCTGCATGACACGCTCGACACTCTCTCTGTCGTTCCGGCCGGTGAGGAAAATGACGGGGATCGACGCCGATTTCGGCTCGCTGCGAATCATCTCCAGCACCTGCGGGCCGGACGTGATCGGCATGTCGTAGTCCAGCAGAATGAGGTCGGGCTGGTTTACGGCGATGTAGGTGATCGCCTGCATGCCCGATTTTGTGGCGGTAATCTTGTATTTGGTTCCGAGCCAGTTCTGCATCGCCTGCAAAAACAGCGTATCGTCGTCCACCAGCATGATGTGCTTCTCCTGCTTGCGCGATTCGCCGGAACGAACCAGCGCATGGAGCGCGGCGGAGATGCTCTTGACGTCGACGGGCCGCTTGAACTCGTGCGCGATCATGTTCTTGGGCACGATCCCTTCGATCTCGTCGATTTCCTTTTCGCTGCCCATGACACACAGCGGTTTATCCTCACTGAAACAGGTGTCCTTGAGATAAACCAGCAGCTCCGGGGCATCGTAGATAAAATCACCCGCGAACAGCATGACCGCATCCGCCTTGCTCACCTCATCCGTGACCTTGCCCATCTCCGGCTCAATGCGAACGGTCTCGATCTCCGATTCCTTCAAAAGATTCGTCAGTGTGTTTGCCATCAGCGCGTTGCCGTGGTTGATCAACAGTACCTTTCCGGCCATTGTCCTTTCCCTCCTATTTCAGCAGTTCATTTACTTGTTCCCAGTCAAAGCTTTCGATCGCCCGCCTGACCTTGCCCACGCGCTCCCGCTCGTCGGGCGGGAGGCGGTAACCCGCGAGGAAATCGAAAACATACTTCGCGCTTTGCGCATCCAGACTCGCCGCGAAGCCGCGCAGTTCCTCATATGCCTCTTGCAGCTCGTCGTCCGAGATGAGCGGCAGCGATTCGTCCTCCGCCGTTTCAACCGTGCCACACAGAGGGGCAAGCGATTTGCATACCGCGCGGATCTGTCCGAGCAGATCGTCTATCTCCGCGCCGACTGCGTTGGCGTCTCCCGCCTTACCCGCAAACTCCAGCTTTTCCGCGAGCGCGCCGATTCCCTCCGCGCCAATGGAGCGGGACAGGCTCTTGATCGCGTGGACCTTGACCGTGGTATTGGCAAGGTCGCCCGCGCGCCACAGGCTCTCGATCTCATCCGCGGAGGCAGGGGCGCTCTTTCCGTAGATCGTCAGCGTTTCAAGGTATGTTTCCGCCGTGCCGCAGTAGCGCATACCGACGGCAACGTTGATTCCGTCCACTTCGCGCAGCCAATCCGGCAGCTCGACCTCCGGCTTATCCGGCGCTTCGGAGGCAGGCGCCCCGATCGTTTTTGCCTGCTCCTCCGTGAGCGTCCACAGGCGGTCCCGGCCTTTCCAGATATGGATATCCGCCGTCCGCTCGTTCATTGTGTAGTCCTTGTCCTCGTCGATCATGGCGAGCATCACCTTTGCGATCTCCGGGTCGAACTGTGCTCCGGCGCAGCGCTCGATCTCCGCGCGCACCTTTTCCTGCGGCTTGGGCGTGGAATAGGTGCGCGTCGAGGTCATGGCGTCGTAGCAGTCTGCGACGCAGATGATGCGCGCCGCCTCGGGGATATTGTCTCCCTTGAGCCCGTCGGGATAGCCCCTGCCGTCGTAGCGCTCGTGGTGGGAACGCGCTCCTTCGGAAAGATCCGGCATCTCCGTAATCAGACGCAGGATGTCGCTGCCGACCATTGTGTGGCGCTTGATGCGTTCAAACTCCGGGTCTGACAGGCGGGACGTCTTGTTGATGATCTCCTCGCTCACGCCGATCTTGCCGATGTCGTGCAGCAGGCCCATCTCGTAGATGTGCTCCTGCTCGGCCTGGGTTTTCCCCATGCGCCGCGCGATCTCCGCGGCATAGGTGGCGACGCGCTCGGAGTGGCCGTTTGTGTAGTGATCCTTGGCGTCGACCGCCTTGGAGAGCGCAAGCATCATTTCGTGGGTGATATGCTCGGCGCGCAGCGTCTGGTGCCGAACCTCGCTGCGAAGGTTTCGCTGCAGATGGTCGAGCGTAATGATCCGCGTCGCGCGCTGTATCAGGATCTCCGGCACGAAGGGCTTTCGCACAAAGTCCGCCGCGCCGCCGCGGAAACTCTTGATCTCCGATTCCTCGTCGCTCGCGCCGGTGAGGAATATGACGGGGATCTCGTTCGTCACGTCTGTCTCGCGCAGCGTGCGCAGAACGTCGAAGCCGCTCATGTCTCCGAGGTTGATGTCCAGCAGGATGAGATCGGGCTGCAGCTCAGCCGCCTTGCCCGGCGTTTCCGCGCCGCTGTTGCAGGATTCGACATGGAAGTTCTTTCCAAGGATCTTGCTCGCGAGCGCGCAGATCGCCGAATCGTCGTCCGCGATGAGGATCGTCGGCGTTTCGGACAGCTTTACAGAGGCGGAAGACGTTTCCTCCTCCGGCTCCATCAGCTTGTCCTCCGGCAGATACTGCATCAGCATCTCTTCCAGCCGTTCCGCGTCGATGGGCTTGGTCAGATAGTCGTCAAAACCTTCGGAAAGGTACTTCTCCCGCGCGCCGGAGATCGCGTTCGCCGTCAGGCAGACCGTGGGCGTTTGCAGATTGGGATTCTCCGATTGCGCGTGCAGCTCGTGCAGCGTCTCAATGCCGTCCTTCCCTGGCATCATATGGTCAAGGAATATCATATCATACTTTTTGGCGGATGCAAGCTTCAAGCCCTCGTCGCCGCTTTCCGCCGTGTCGATCTGCACGCCGGTACGCTTTAGGAGGCTTTTGAACACCGCAAGGTTCATCGGTGTATCGTCCACCACAAGCACCGCGGCGTCAGGCGCCGTGAACTTTTCCCGATACTTCTTGCGGTTGGCAAGCGAAGCGCGGAAGGCTGCCTCATAATCGCCGAGCGCATCCCACGAAACGACCTTCTGCTTCAGCCGGAACGAGAATGTCGAACCCTCGCCGTAAACGCTTTCCACATTCAGGCGGCTGTCCATCATTTCGAGGAGGCTCTTGGTGATGTTCATGCCGAGACCGGTGCCCTCGATATTGCGGTTGCGCCTTTCCTCGATGCGCTCGAACTCGGAAAACAGCTTTTCGATGTCCTCCGGCTTGATGCCGATGCCCGTGTCTTCGACAGAAACGTCCAGATAGACGCTGTCCGGTTCGTCTTCGATCCGCTCATAGCCGACACGGAAGGTCACGCTGCCCTTTTCCGTGTACTTCACAGCGTTGGTGAGAATATTTGTGATGACCTGTTTGATGCGCACCTCGTCGCCGCGCAGCCGTTTCGGCATACTGCCGTCAAAGTCGAGCTGAAGCGCGAGCCCCTTGCCGTCGGCGCGTGAGCGGATCATATTGATAAGATCGTTGAGCACGACGGAAACGTCGTAGTCGGCGGAGATGATCTCCATCTTGCCCGACTCGATCTTGGAGAAGTCAAGAATATCGTTGATGATGCCGAGGAGCGTGTTTCCCGCCGTTTTGATGCGCTCGGAATACCCAATGATACTGCGGTCGCCGCTCTCGCGCAAGATCATCTCGTTCATGCCAAGCACGGCGTTGATCGGCGTGCGGATCTCGTGCGACATGTTGGCAAGAAAATGAGACTTTGCCTGATTCTCGAACTCCGCCTTTTCCTTGGCTTCCTTTGCCGCAAGCAGGGCATACGCTTCCTGCTGCTTTTTTTCGAGAATCCGCATTTTTCTGCGGATGTAGAGCTGTACGCCCGCAGCCAGCGCAGCCAGTACAAGCAGCCCCACAATGATGTAAAACCAGGTTTCCTCGTAGAATGTTTTCTCCTTAATGATCGTAACGGATACGACCTTGTCGCCTCTGCCCAGGGAATCCTTCAGCTCCATCACAAATTGATATGTGCCGCCCTTGAGGTTGGTGTAATCCACGGGCAGCATGTCGCTGCGGTTCACGGTGGTGCTGTGACGGTCAAAGCCCTTGAGCTGATAGCTCACCTGCGGATCGATCAGGGAATAGTTATAGACAAAGCCGCGCACCGTCAGCTTCTGCGTATCCGAGGGAAGCGTAAACGTGTCGGCTTCGTCCGGATAGATCCTCCGCCCGTCCGCTTCCACGTAGGGGACGACCGCTTTCAATTCGTTGACGTCCTCAAACAGGCGCTCGATGTTGACCTTGCAGATCCCGGTGCTGCCCGCGATATACAGGTCCCCGTCAGGCGTCAGCTCACTGTAGGAGTTTGCCGTGGCGATGCAGGGCAGCCCGCTTGCTATGCCGTAAAACACGGGGTCAATCTCGCCGTTTGTCAGCAGCTCCTCGGTCGGGACGACGTAGATACCGTTGCTTGAGAGCACCCACATTTCCCCGCCGCTTGTTTCATAAAGGTCAAAGTTGTTCGGATAAGGAAATTTCTTTACCGTCGTCACCTGATCGTCCGCCGTCATGTAGGCGATGGCGCTGCTGGTGACGATCCAGACCACATTCCGCCCGGTATCTCGCTTGAGGCGCATGACGATGTCCGAGGGCAGTCCCTCCTCCACGTTGATCGTCCGAAGGCCTGACTCGTCGATGATGTAGACGCCGCCGCCGTTGCTGCCCAGGATTATTTCACCATTCAGTCCCTCCGCGACCGTCAGGCTCTCGATGTTGACGATTCCGTCCTCTTTGCCGTAGGACGCGACGACCTGATTATCCCGAATGACGTTCACGCCGCCCGTAAGCGCGACGAGGATCGAACCGTCCTTCCGTTCGCAGACCGCGCGCAGGTTGTTGGACAGAAGGCCGTCCTCCGCGGTAAAGGCTGTCACCTCGCCCCGGTCGTAGCGCAGCAGGCCGCACGCGCGCCAGGTGGAGATCCAGAGGCGGTCTCGGCTGTCGCGGATGATGGAACGGATGCGGCAGCCGTCCAGCATTTCGATCAGATCGGTTTCGTCCAGCTCCGCGCCGGAGGCGGTCACGGCCTTTGTCAGCGGAACGGAGGACACCGTGCCGTTTTCATCCAGCACGATCAGCCCGGTGTCCGTCGCCGCGAACAGCTTTCCGTCGCACATACAGGTGGAGTTCACCACCGTATCGGGAAGGCCAAAGCGCTCGAACACGTCCGAGAACTGATTGGGCACGACCTTCATCACGCCCTGGCGTGTGGAGGTGAACCAGAGGTTGCCGAGATAGTCCGTCATCACATGGCCGACGTTGTTGTTCATGGGCAGACCTTCCAGCAGGTGAAAGCCCGCGTCGTCCAACACGCCGACGCCGTTCCCGGCGCAGATCCAGAGCCTGCCGTCGATAAACTCCATGCTCAGCACGTATTTCAGCGGCGCAATGTCGATCTTCTTCAGCACGGTAAATCCGTTGTTCAGATCCACATGATACAGGTTGTAATCCCCCGCCTCCTGATAGAGCCTTCCGCCTCGCTCGGGGTCCGGCAGGATGGAACCCGCCCCGCCGAGAGGGCTGTCGGCCGCGCTGATGAAATGGATCAGTTTGCCGTCGCGGATCGCCATCAGATCGCCCGTGTCCGTCGCGCCGTAGATCACGCCGTCGCCGCCCGAGCGAAAGCTCCGCATATCCGCCTCGGCGATCAGGGGATCATCCAGCGAGGCGAGATTGAAATCCGAGTCGATCATCGTGATCCCGCAAGCGGTCGCAACGTAGATCGTGCCGTTCTGATCCTCCGTGATCGCGCGGGTGTGGGCAGACTTCATGCCGTCCATCTTGCCCCACGTCCGCAGTTCTCCGCGCTCCATGACCGCCACGCCGTTGTCATTCGTTCCGATCCACAGGCGGTCGCGGCTGTCCACATACAGGCACTTGATGCTGGTAAGGCCGTCGGTGGAGTCCATGCGCTCAAAGGTATTGCCGTCGTAGCGGATGAGGCCCGCGTAGCTGCCGATCCAGAGGAATCCGTCGCCGGTCTCGGCGATCGTGTTGGCCTCCGACGTGGGCAGACCGTTGCTGTTGTCGTAAAGCACGGCGGAAAAGCCCTCGCTGCGTCCGAAAAGGTCGACGGAAAGCGCTCTGTTCTCATTGCCGGAGGCGTTGAGCAAAGGCGCGGGCGAATCAGCCGCCGCGCATGGCGTCGACGCGAGCGGCAGCAGCGCCAGAACGACGGCAAGAAGGATGCAGCCGAGCCTGACGAGCCTGTGATTTCCTGCATTCGCGTTCAAGTGTATCATTTTTCCCACCTTAATTGTCCTCTTATTTCAGCAGCTCGCCAGCCTGCTCCCACTCAAAGCTGTCAATGGCGCGTCTGACCTTATCCACGCGCTCCCGTTCTTCTGGGGTGAGACGGTAACCCGCGAGAAAATCAAAGACATACTTCGCGCTCTGCGCGTCCATGCTCGCCGTGAAGCCGCGCAGCTCCTCATACGCCTCTTGCAGCTCGTCGTCCGAGATCGGCGGCAGCGATTCATCCTCCGCCGTCTCTTCCTCACCGCGCAGCGGGGCAAGCGCCGCGCACAGCGCACGGATCTGTCCGAGCAGGTCGTCTATCTCCGCGCCGACCGCGCCGGCGTCGCCTGCCTTGCCCGCGAATTCCAGCTTCTCTGCCAGCGCGCCGATGCCCTCCGCGCCGATGGCGCGGGAGAGGCTCTTGATCGCGTGGACCTTGACCGTGGTGTTCGCCAGATCGTTTGCGCCCCACAAGTTCTCAATTTCGTCCGCCGAGTCGGGGGCGCTCTTGGCGTAGATCGTCAGCGTTTCGAGGTAGGTTTCCTCCGAGCCGCAGTGTGAAAGACCCTGTTCGGCGTCAAGTCCGTCGATCTCGCGCAGCCAGTCCGGCAGGCTGGGAGAGGGCGGTTCGGCGTCTGCGCTGCCGCCTTCCGGCTCATGCAGCTTTTCTTTCGGCAGATACTGCATCAGCATCTCTTCGAGCTTGTCCGCGTCGATGGGCTTCGTGAGGTAGTCGTCGAAGCCCGCCGCTAGGTACTGCTCGCGCGCGCCGGAGATCGCGTTCGCGGTCAGGCAGATCGTCGGCGTTTTCAGGTTGGGGTTCTCTGCCTGCAAACGCAGCTCGTGCAGCGTTTCGATGCCGTCCTTCTCCGGCATCATGTGGTCGAGGAAAATGAGGTCGTATTTTTTACCGCGCGTGAGCGTCAGCCCATCGTCTCCGCTCGCCGCCGTGTCGATCTGTACGCCGGTGCGCTTCAGGAGGCTCTTAAATACCGCGAGGTTCATTGCCGTGTCGTCGACCACCAGCACCGCGGCGTCCGGCGCTGTGAATCTCTCCTTGTACTTCTTCCTCCCGGCAAGCGAAGCGCGGTAGGAAGCCTCATAATTGCCGAGTTTATCCCACTTGACGACTTTCTGCTTCAGTTGGAACGAGAACGTCGAGCCCGCGCCGTAGACGCTTTCCACCTCCAGACGACTGCCCATCATGTCAAGGAGACTCTGCGTAATGTTCATGCCGAGGCCGGTTCCCTCAATGTTGCGGTTGCGCTTCTCCTCGATGCGCTCGAACTCGGAAAACAGCTTTTTGATATCCTCCGGCTTGATGCCGATACCTGTGTCCTGAACGGAAACGTTCAGGAGGACGCTTTCCGGCTCATTTTCGATCCGCTCATAGCCGATATGGAAGGTCACGCTGCCCTTTTCCGTGTATTTGACGGCGTTGGTCAGGATGTTTGTGATGATCTGCTTGACGCGGATCTCGTCCCCGCGCAGGAGCTTTGGCGTTGCTTCATCAAAGTCCAGCTTCAGCACAAGACCCTTGTTGTCCGCGCGCGTCTGAATCATGCTGACGAGGTCGTTGATGACGGAGGAGAGGTCGTAATCGACGGGGATGATCTCCATCTTGCCCGCTGCGATCTTGGAGAAATCGAGAATATCGTTGACGATGCCGAGCAGCGTGTTGCCCGCCGCCTTGATGCTTTCGGAATAGGCGAGGATACTCTCGTCGTCGCTCTCGCGCAATATCATCTCGTTCATGCCGAGCACGGCGTTGATCGGTGTGCGGATCTCATGCGACATGTTGGCGAGAAAATGGGATTTTGCCTCGTTTTCGTGCTCCGCCTCCTCCTTGGCCTCCTTTGCGGCGTTCAGATCCAGAAGCACAAAGACATACAGCAGGATGACCATGCCGACGATCGACATGTTGGTGAGGGACAGGCCGTATGCGAAGAATTGCAGGATGGACACAAAAAGCGGTACGATCGTGAACAGCAGCAGCGGCAGGCGCATCATCCAGCCGATGGGCCGACCGAATTGTATGATGGCAGAGAGCTGGAGCAGAAGCGCCAAAAGCGGGATAGCGTAACAGATGGGAAAGAGCGCGGCGCGCTGATAGTGATTGGTTGCGTCAAACGTATAGTAAAAGCCCGCAAACAGATTTGCCACAACCAGCAGCTCACCGACAGCCAACATGTAGTTGACGGTCTTGAGCCGTATTGGAGCGGACGGAAGCCCTCCCTCGCGGGTGAACAGATCCGACAGATACAGATTGAACCCCCAAACAATGGCAAGCGTCAATGCGAACACAGAAAAGTTGCAGATCCGAACCATCCACCAGCCAAGCTCGCTCGTATCGCCGCGGCAGAGATAGGCATGCCGGTCGAAGATCAGCAGCAGCATGGCGCCGGCCTCGGTAATCGTCAGCGCGGTCTTGCGCTTCTTGGGCAGCGAGCCGCTGATACAGACAAAAAAGGTAATGACGCCGCAGATGCTGCTCAGAGACAGCATAATATTCAGCTGATGCGCTCTTAAAAGCTCAAACACAGCGCTCATTCGCCTCCCTTCAGCAGCTCGGCCGCCTGCTCCCATTCAAAGCTGTCGATGGCGTGTTTGACTTTGCTCACGCGCTCGCGCTCCCCGGACGGAAGGCGATATCCCGCGAGAAAGTCGAAAACATACTTTGCGCTCTGCGCGTCCATGCCGGCCGCGAAGCCGCGCAGCTCCTCATACGCCTCGCTCAGTTCCTCGTCGGAAATGAGCGGCAGCGATTCGTCTTCCTCCGCCGTCTCTTCCTCGCCGCGCAGAGGAGAGAGCGCCGCGCACAGCGCGCGGACGCGCGTGAGCAGGTCGCTTATCTCAGCGCCGACCGCGTCGGCGTCGCCCGCTTTGCCCGCAAGCTCCAGCTTTTCCGCGAGCGCCCCGATGCCCTCCGCGCCGATGGCACGGGACAGGCTCTTGATCGCGTGGACCTTGACCGTCGTGTTGGCAAGGTCGCCGGCATTCCACAAACTCTCGATCTCATCCGCCGAATCGGGGGCGCTCTTTGCGTAGATCGTCACCGTGTCGAGGTAGGTTTCCTCCGAGCCGCAATGCGAAAGTCCCTGCTCGGCGTTCAAACCGTCGATTTCACGCAACCAGTCCGGCAAGCCGGGGGAAGACGGTTCGGCGTCCGTGCCGCCGTCTTCCGGCTCATGCAGCTTCTCCTTCGGCAGATACTGCATCAGCATCTCTTCGAGCTTGTCCGCGTCGATGGGCTTGGTCAGATAGTCATCGAAGCCCACCGCAAGATACTGCTCCCGCGCGCCGGAGATTGCATTCGCCGTCAGACAGACCGTAGGCGTTTGCAGATTGGGGTTCTCCGCCTCGGCGCGCAGCTCATGCAGCGTCTCGATGCCGTCCTTCTCGGGCATCATGTGGTCGAGGAATATGATGTCGTACTTGCGATCATGCGCGAGCGTCAGCCCCTCGTCTCCGCTCGCCGCCGTGTCGATCTGCACGCCGGTGCGCTTCAAAAGGCTCTTGAACACCTCCAGATTCATCGGCGTGTCGTCGACCACCAGCACCAGCGCATCAGGCGCGGTAAACTTCTCCTTGTAGCGCTTGCGGCTTTCCAGCGATGCGCGGTAGGCGGCTTCATAATCGCCGAGCGCATCCCACTTGACGACCGACTGCTTCAGACGGAAGGAGAATGTCGAGCCCTCGCCGTAGACGCTCTCCACCGTCAGGCGGCTCCCCATCATTTCAAGAAGGCTCTTGGTGATGTTCATGCCAAGGCCCGTGCCCTCGATGTTGCGGTTGCGCTTTTCCTCGATACGCTCAAACTCGGAAAACAGCTTTTCCATGTCCTCCGGCTTGATGCCGATGCCGGTGTCTTTGACGGAAACGTCCAGATAGACGTTTTCCGGCTCTTCGGGGATGCGCTCGCAGCCGATGTGGAAGGTCACGCTGCCTTTTTCCGTGTACTTCACGGCGTTGGTCAAAATGTTCGTGATGATCTGCTTGACACGCACCTCGTCGCCGTGGAGATACTTCGGCATGGTTTCGTCAAAATCAAGCCTGAGCAGCAGCCCCCTGTCCTCCGCGCGCGTCTGGATCATGCTGACGAGATCGTTGATAACGGAGGACAGGTCGTAATCGACGGGGATGATCTCCATCTTACCCGCCTCGATCTTGGAGAAATCAAGAATGTCGTTGACAATGCCGAGCAGCGTGTTGCCCGCCGTCTTGATCTTCTCGGAATACAGGAGAATGTCCTTGTCGTCACTCTCACGCAGGACCATCTCGTTCATGCCGAGCACGGCGTTGATCGGCGTGCGGATCTCATGCGACATATTGGCGAGGAAGTGGGATTTTGCCTGATTCGCGTACTCCGCCTCTTCCTTCGCGTGCTCCGCTTCCTCCTTGGAGTCCTTGATCTGCTCGTACTGACGCTTAAAAACACGGTGATAGCTGTCGGACATCCGTATGCCCACCGCAAGCGAGAGAAGGAGAAATCCGGAGGCGATCAGAACAACGCGCAGGAGGAAGTCTTTTACGTAATCGTTGAGCGACTGCATGGAAATATCCACGCCCGCATAAGCGACGCAGCGCCCGTTCGCGTCATAGATCGGCTGATAAAGCGTGAGCAGCCAGCCGTAGGAGTCGTTGCTTTCCAGCGGCTCGATCTCCCCACCCGCAAACAGCGTGGGAAGAAACGGCTCAAATGACGGGTCAAAATCAAGAATCTCGCCGGGCACACCCTCCTCATCTCCGGGCGGCACGACGTCAAATACCACATGGCAGCCGTCCTCCAGTATCTTGTAGACGTAGACGTATTCGAGATCGGGCGTATTGTCCCGTATTCCCTGAAGAATATTTTTAACGTCCGCGTAGCTCTGTGCTCCGTTGCCAAGCTCCAGATAGATGTCTACCAGCCGCGGATCGACAGCGTTTACGACCTGCTGCGCCGCGCCCCTTGCCACCTCAAGGCGTTCCTTTCTCGCGTTTTGCCGATACAGAACGACACTGATCCATGTGCAAACCACCGTGAGCGCGACCGCGCCTGAGACGATTACCGCCAAAAGGCGCCGATGCTGGCGGTTCATATCAAAACGCTCCAAATCGTCCGATCGGTCGATACTCTGAATATCCGTGCGGATATGCGAGGGCAGCGCGCGCACGATGAGCAGCGCCGCACAGACCGTTACGATTTTATCGGCAAGGTTGAGCGCAAGATTCACCAGCAGCATGGTGGGAAATCTCCCGAGCATTGCCAAATCGACAATCCGGTCTATGAAAGGGACGGAGGCAAAGTCCATGCTGATCACGTTGTTCAGGGTCCATGCGACCAGCGTGCCGAGAACGCCGCTGACAAGCGTAAGCGTCAGCGTGAAAAGAACAAATCCGCCCTTCCGCCTGAAAACATCCCGATACATCATCCGCGAGGCGCTGATGGCAACGCAGATGTTGACGATCACGAAATAAGCGGACATCCGGCTGAACGGAAGGCACAGGAGGCTGGACACCAGCGCCGTCACAATCGCGGCGAGCGGCCCGCATTCCCACGCCACAACGATCGTGCCGATGGTGTCAAGGTACAGCGGCAGCCCGAGTGCTCGCGCCGCCACCGCCAGCGCGAAATTCAATACGACGCCGCAGACAAAGATGATGTTGCGCGTCAGCCTGACGCGGTCAGTGCGCGGCCCGGATTGCTTCTTCTCTATGCCCTGCATGTTCATTCTCCTTTTTCGCTGTTTGAGCGCTGCGTCTTACCGCGAATGCCAACCGAGCAGCCGGTCCCATGCGCTCTGCATGATCTCCAGATACTCCCGGCAGCCCATATCGTCACGCACCCGCGCCGCAGAACGCTCCGCCGCGTTGGTGCCGGCGACGCCGACGCCGTTGACGATCGCGTCGACAAACAAATTCTGTCCGCCCGAACTCGTTGAAAACGACTCCTCCAGCTCCGGGTGAATACGGAGCAGATCCGTTTCCCTGCTTGTGATGGGAAAAACAGTCGGCATGGAGGCGTACCATCTGTTTTCCGTAAGCTCCAGCTCGGGATGCCATATCACACCGAGGGCGATCGCGGCGGAAATGTGGTCTATCCCTTCTTTTCCGATCTCGTCCAGGCATTGATATTCAAACGCCTGACTTTTGATAAATCCAAGCGTCGAGCCCAGATAGCGGCGCGCATAGTCCGTGTAGTTACCCCCGGATTTCTCCCACAGCTCGGCATACGCCGCCTCCGCGATCTCCGGCATTTCCTCGCCGTTAAAAGAGAACGTTGCATAGCTGCCGTCGTCATTTGTTTTGATGAAAGCGTCCGGCCCATAGGACATGAGGATCGTGCCCTCTTTGCCGTAGGCGTAATCTATGAGCTTGAGCGCGGCGCAAAGCTTGTCCGGATTGCCCGCGACGCCGTCCGCTGAGATGCCCCATCCAGTCGGCTTGACGCTTCGCCACGACTCGGTAAAGCGAATATATTTGTTTCTGAGCGTTCCGTCCTGCCAGCAGGCAACGGGCGTCATCACCACCATGTACCGCTCGCCTTCGTCGGCTTGCAGCTTTGTCCGGTTATAGACGGCCTGCGTCTGATTGAAGTCGTAGTGCATGAAGCCGGCGTCGCGTTCCAGCATTTCCGCGCTCGTCATCTCTGTTCCGTTTATGAACGACTCGGAAATCAGCCCCTCCAGCGCCATATCGTGCATCCGATCAAGCGCCCGGTAAGTGCTGGTCTCCTGACGCGCGTCATGCAGCTGACCGGAGGAATCGAGGTAGAGATACCCCTGCCGGGATTCAAGGCCGCGCACGCCGAAAAGTTGTCCGGCAAAGCGGAACATATCACAGCGGCGCTGGTTATTTCCGTCCTCACGGGTGAAAATGCCCTGTACGGAGTCCGTTCCGTTCAGCGTCTGCGGATTGGCGACCACGCAGCGCAGCAGCGCGACCAGCTCATCGGCGTCCCATGCGGCGTTCTGCCCGACGAACAGGTCGGAACGCTTTGTGCCATAGTAACCGCCATATGCCTCGTCAATATAATTGCGGAGCATATTGACCGCGAAGACGCCGGAAATCCGCCCCGCGGCGTTCATCTTCTGGACGATATTACCCGCGGCGTCATAATTCTTGACGAGGATATCCGTATCTGTTCCGTTCGGCTTCACAATGTCAACCATGATCTTGCCGGAGGTCGGCATGTAGGGGCGGTAATAAGTTTCACCGATCTTTTTGCTCTCCGGGGCGGAAAACACTCCGTCGCCGTCGAGCAGCTTTTCCACCCAGTCAACGCGCATCAGCGGCATTCGCTCAATATCTTCGATTCCGTCGAAATACGGCGCGAAGTAAAAAGCGCCGATGTCGGTGTTGCCCGTGATGGACAAGCGGACGACGGGATTGTCCTCCAAAAATGCCTTGAAATTCGGCATGATGTCGAGATACTCGGCGATATTGACCAGCTTGCCCGCCTCTCCGGCTTTGGTCAGGCTGTCCGCGCTGCCGCTGATCAAATCGATCTCACTCATGCGCTCCGACCAATAGGCAAGCTCTCTCCCGGCGCTGTTGCCCTGGTACTTGTCCTCGATGGTGATGTTCAATCGCTTTTCAACCTCGGCCCAGGTCGGTTTGAGATCGCCGGCATAGTAGGTGACGCCGTCCGCAAGCGTAATGCCGCCGCCCGCCGTCTCCGCGTCAAAGCTCAGTCCCGTCTGCGGGGAGTTGTAGCCCGTCGCCATGCGCAGGACCGTGCCTTTTGCGTAATTCAGCTCCGTAAGCGTTTCTGCCTTTTCCGCATCATCGGAGGGCGCCGCAGTTGGCGGCGGCGGATTGCCGCCCGAGTCCCCGCCGCAGCCGCAGAGCAGTGAAACAGCCAGCATCAACGCAATGAATGGCGAATATCTTTTCATGCTTTTTCTCCTGATGTCATACCGCCGCACGGTTCCGAAATCTCCTGCGCATTCTTTGTGTTCAGCAGTTCGGCCGCCTGCTCCCACTCAAAGCTGTCGATGGCGTGTTTGACCTTGCCCACGCGCTCCCGTTCTTCCGGAGTGAGACGGTAGCCCGCGAGAAAGTCGAAGACATACTTTGCGCTCTGCGCATCCATGCTCGCCGCAAAGCCGCGCAGCTCCTCATACGCCTCACTCAGCTCGTCGTCGGAAATCAGCGGCAGCGATTCGTCCTCTGCCGTTTCCTCGCCGCCGCACAGCGGCGCGAGCGCCGCGCACAGCTTGCGGATACGCGCGAGCAGATCGCTTATCTCAGCGCCGACCGCGTCGGCGTCGCCCTCTTTTCCCGCGAGCTCCAGCTTCTCCGCGAGCGCCCCGATGCCCTCCGCGCCGATGGCGCGGGACAGGCTCTTGATCGCGTGGACCTTGACCGTGGTATTGTCAAGATCGCCTGCGTTCCACAGGGCTTCGATTTCATCCGCCGAATCGGGAGCGCTCTTTGCGTAGATCGTCACCGTGTCGAGGTAGGTTTCCTCCGAGCCGCAGTGCGAAAGCCCCTGCTCGGCGTCAAGACCGTCGATCTCGCGCAGCCAGTCCGGCAGGGCGGGGGCCGTTTCTTCATCTTCGCCGCTCGGCTCGCGCAGCTTCTCCTTTGGAAGATACTGCATCAGCATCTCTTCGAGCCGGTCCGCGTCGATGGGCTTGGTCAGGTAGTCGTCGAAGCCCGCCGCGAGATACTGCTCCCGTGCGCCGGAGATCGCGTTCGCGGTCAGGCAGATCGTGGGCGTTTGCAGATTCGGGTTGTCCGTCTGCGCACGCAGCTCACGCAGCGTTTCGACGCCATCCTTATGAGGCATCATGTGGTCGAGGAAGATCAAGTCGTACATGCGGTCATGCGCGAGCGCCAGCCCCTCGTCGCCGCTCGCAGCCGTGTCAATCAGAACGCTGGTGCGCTTTAAGAGGCTCTTGAACACCGCGAGGTTCATCGGCATATCGTCTACCACCAGCACGACGGCGTCCGGTGCGGTGAACTTCTCCCGGTACTTCCTGTGCCCGGAAAGCGCGGCGCGATACGAGGCTTCATAGTCACCGAGCGCATCCCACCTGACGACTTTCTGTTTCAGCCGGAACGAAAACGTCGAGCCCTCGCCGTAGACGCTTGCCACCTCCAGACGGCTGTCCATCATCTCCAGCAGGTGCTTGGTGATGCTCATGCCGAGACCGGTGCCCTCAATGCTGCGGTTTCGCTTTTCCTCGATGCGCTCAAATTCGGAAAAGAGCTTTTCAATGTCCTCCGGCTTGATGCCGATGCCCGTATCCTTGACGGCAACGTCCAGAAAAACGCTGTCCGGCTTTTCGGGAATGCGCTCATAGCCGATATGGAAGGTCACGCTGCCCTTTTCCGTGTATTTCACGGCGTTGGTCAGAATGTTCGTGACGACCTGCTTGACGCGAACCTCGTCGCCATTGAGCAGCCTGGGTGTATCTCGGTCAAAATCAAGCTTGAGCACAAGTCCCTTGTCGTCCGCGCGAGTTTGTACCATGTTCACAAGGTCGTTGATGACGGAGGATAGATCGTAATCGACGGGGATGATTTCCATCTTGCCCGCTTCGATCTTGGAGAAGTCCAGGATGTCGTTGACGATGCCCAGCAGCGTGTTTCCGGCTGCTTTGATGCTCTCGGAATACATGAGGACGTCCTTGTTCTCGCTCTCCCGCAAAACCATCTCGTTCATGCCGAGCATGGCGTTGATCGGCGTGCGGATCTCGTGCGACATGTTGGAGAGAAACGCAGACTTCGCCTCGCTGGCCGCGACCGCGCGCTCGGTCTTCTCGTTGAGCTCCCGCGCAAGCCGCGTCTTCCGGTTGGAACGGATCAGGATAGACAGGAGGATGAAAACGACCAGAAACGCCGCGGCGACCGTAAAGAGCAAGATGTTCCGCAGCTGTGCAAAGTCGCTTGTCGCATCATACACGGAAATGCAATACCATTCGTTTGCCACCGAAACAGAATTGGCGACATATCTTCCGCTGCCGAACCTTAGCAGAACGTATCCGTCATTGGATTGGCTGAACTGTTCGGCAAATACATGGCCGACCGTATCGGTTTCCGTCATGTAGTTTTTCCCAATCTCTGACCGATCGGAATGCGCAATGACCCGATAATTCTGATCCAATACGATTGCCTCGTCCAGATTTCCCTGTGCAACAACATCCTCCACGATGGCTTGCAGCCGTTCCAGAGAGAAATCCAACGCAACGACGCTTTTGGCATCGCAAAGCGTTTTGGAAAGCGTCAGCATGACCGTGCCGGTCAGCGCGTCGACATATGGATCGACGACGGCAACGCGCCCAATGTTTGCCCTCGCTTCGATATACCAGGGACGCTCCGTCGGAACATAATCGTCATCCGGCGTCCAGTTTGTCCCGTCCAGATACTCGCCGTTGATATAGCCGTACAAGCCGTTGGTGTACCCTTCCAAAACGCTTGTGACGGCGGCGGACTGATTGACGAGGAAGTCCTGTATTTCCTCCTGTGACTTTCTGTTGCGGATCATATTGTTCAGCGAATAGCATTCCAGCTTGATCGTTTCGATCCCGGTGGAAAGATACTCGTTGATCTGCTCGGCGGAGTTCGCCGCGCTCAATTCGCCGCTCTTGACGATCTTCTGCATCATCTGATCCCGCAGCAGGGCGGCATAGACGACGATCAGACCCACAAAGAACAGGATCACAAGCGCGGACAGGATGACGCCCTGCAACGCGGAGTTGCTGATTCTTCTTCTGTCTCTTTTCATGGCGTGCCCTCTCAATATGCGCTCAAGGTATCCGTACCAGCGTAATATCGCTGCCGAACCATTTTGTTGAGATCTCGCCGAGCGTTCCGTCCGCCTTCATTTCGCTCAACAGCTCCTGCATCCTGTCTCGCAGCTCCCGGTCGCCCTTTCGAAATCCGATGGCGCATCTTTCTTCGCTGAGGCTGTTGTCCAGAACAAACAATCGCTCTTCACTGGCGTAGATAAAGTAGTACGCCACGACCGAATCAACGAACACGGCGTCCACATTGCCCGCCTTGAGCTGCTGAAAAAGCGTGAGGCAGTCGTCAAACAGCACAACATGGATGCTTGCGTACAGGTCGGATGATTCGAGAACCTCCTGCGTTGTCGAGCCGGACTGTACGCCGACCGTCATGCCGCTGAGGTCGCGCGGCGTCTGGGCGCTGTTGTTCTCGGGAACGACAAAAATGAGCTCGTTTTTCATATACGGCTCCGAGAGCTCCATGGACTCGGCGCGTGTCGGTGAAATCGACATGCCGTTCCAAATGCAGTCGATCCTGCCGCTGTTCAGGTCGTCCTCCTTCGTATCCCAGTCGATTGGCTTCTTGACCAGTTCGATGCCGAGCCGACGGCATGCCTCCTGCGCCACGTCGATGTCGAAGCCGACGATCTCGCCCGCTTCATCGGTAAAGCCCATGGGCGGATAGTTCGCGTCAAGGCCGATCACAAGCCGTCCCGCGTCGAGCACCCGCTGCAGCGAGCCGTCGCTCGTGGGAGCGTCCGTCCGCGTGACACCACCGCAGCCCGAAACCGTGAGTGTCAGTACAAATGCCATGATTCCCGCCAACAGTTTTCTGAACATCATCCTGTTCATAAAAGCCTCCGCGCCGGTTTTCTTCCCTTTTGAGCATCGTGTGCCACATTTGGCATCATATGCGTATACTTATTTATTTTATTATAGCACTTCCGACTCAAAATGGCAACAAATAATGCCGCAAATGCATGAAAACGGCGGCCTGCTGTCCGCAGACCGCCGTTTTCAATTTGTTGCGCAAAAGCACATCTTGGCCAAACGTCCCGAAGGCGCATAGCCATTCAGGTAATCAAACAAAAGGTAAAATCAGAAATCAAACATGCCCGCGGGCTTGGTGTTCGGTTTCTTCGTGTCGGTGTAGGTCGGCGCGGTGTTGTAGTCGATGCCGTGGATGGGCCACGTTGGCTCCTTGCCCTCGTACAAGACTGACATTTATCGAACGCTCTGCAATGAGACTAGCTTCATTAGCAGGATTTTGGGTGGGATTGACCTCGTATTAGCAGGAGCATGATTTTTATTAGCTGGAAGCCAAAAATCTTGCTAATATTATTAGCAGGCTTTTGAGGGAGTCTTACGCTTCCAGTCCGACTTTGTTCGGTGGCGTCACCTGACAGCAGTTTTGAAGCAAAAAAGAATACCGCTCCAAAATGTTGCAATTTCAACGATTTTTGGAGCGGTTTTGGTACGCCTGATGCGATTCGAACGCACGACCCCCAGAGTCGGAGTTATCAGGCATGGTTGAAAAATGGCGGATTTGTGCGGGTTTTCGGGCGCACTCGATGGTATCTCGAACCTTTCAGAAACGCCGCCAACCCTTGTGATCAATAGGCTGGCGGCTATTTTGTGAAATAGTAGTCAGATAGTAGTCAGAGTGTTGGCGCAATATCCAAGCAGGCTTATTCGTCTGTCGGCGTCGTCAAATCCTTTCCTTTGGTAAATGCGGCTTCTATGTAGACAATGCCGTTTGCCTCGTCCACCCGATAGAGCACGATGTCATTGCGGGACAGGTAAAGCCGTATGCCCCGCTCACGCCATGGCGATGCGTCATAAAGCTGAAACTTGCTGGGCAGCGTCGATAATCCGCTTTGGATATCTGCGCGCAGCCGTTCATACCAGATTTCCGCCAAATCAGGAGCACCGAATTGCCATGTGATATAGTCCGCTTTTTCTATGATCTGCCGCTCGGCGGTCTCCGTGTAGATAATCTCATACCGCTTTATTTCTTCCACGGGCAAACCGCTCCTTCATCTTGGCGTCCAGCGTGTCCTGCGAAACGACACGACCTTCCGCAATATCCTGCTCGCTCTTTGCAAGCACAGCGTCGATTTCCTTGGCGGTCAAGTCGTCCCACGTTTTCAGGGAAGGCCTAAACGGCATACGCCCCTCCCGGACACTTTGCTGGGCGAAGATCCGAACGGCCTCGGCAAACGAAGTCCCCAAATCACGGTAAAGCTCTTCCACCTGTGTTTTCAATTCTCCGTCCATACGGATCTGGCAGGTTGCATCCATTGCCATCACAAGTCGCCTCCTTGTAGTGCGATTGTACTACATTTTCCCTCCTCTGTCAATATGCCAGTGGTATATCCCAAGCCTTTCAAAAACGCCGCCAAGAACGTGTCTGCAAAGCAGGTGTCGACCGTCTTCATTGTCCTCTTGACGGGGAGCGGTTCATGTACCATGCCGCAGGGGAAAAATAAAGCACAAATTTTTTTCGATTTTCTTATTCAAGTCTTACCCATCGCACACTTCTTATGCTCCCATGCCATTCACGTTTTTGGAGCGTACAAGGCGATTCACAGGGCATAGAGCGCGTAGGAAGGGATTGTTTCCCCCATCTATGCCTTATTACACCGCTTGATCGCTTGTCAACGCAGGATGCGGAAGCCCACCAACCTGTTTTTCACGGTTGGTGGGCTTCTCTGCGTGTTTTTCACAGAGCTGGGGCAGCGCCCATCACAGCGCTTCCTTCGTGACCGGCTTGCCGCAGACGATGTTCAGGTTGCCGTTGCGCTCGCGCAGCTCGTCGAGGAACGCTTTCGTCGCGTGCGCGTCGCGCAGCGTGACCTTGTAGCTCAGCTCATAGAGCGTGCCCATGTTCGTGGTCTTGACGCGCTCTAAGTCCGCGCTGCGCGCGTACTTTTGGAACAGGTCGTCAAAAAGGCCGTCGTAGTCGAGGTTTTCGGGGATCGTGATCTTCAGCTCGCGCTCGTCGGCGCCCTTCGCGCCGAAGCCGGTCGCGGTCAGCAGCAGCGAGAACGCCGCCATCACCGCGAAGAACGCCGCCGCGATCGCCACATAGCCCATGCCGGTCGCAAGGCCGATGGCGGTCGCGAGGAAGACCATGCCGATCTCCTTCGCGCTGCCCGGCGCGCTGCGGAAGCGGATCAGGCCGAACGCGCCCGCCACGGCGACGCCCGCGCCGATGTTGCCGTTGACCATCATGATGATGATCTGCACCATCGCCGGCAGCATGGCGAGCGTCAGGACAAAGCTCTGGGAATACTTGGACTTGTACATGCTCAGCGCGGCCGCGCCGAGGCCGAGGAGAAGGGAAACGGCGGTGCAGATAAAGAATGCGGAAGCCGTGATTTCGGTTCCGGTAATGATCGAGTTAAGCACTGAGAAGGACCTCCTTTTGCATCACGGCGGACCTGCCGCCGAGCACGAATTGTTTGTAGTACGCTCCATACTTGGAGAACGAGGTGGAAAAGATGTTGTTGTCGGACAGCAGCCGCGCCAGCCAAAGCGGGGCTGTGCCGGGGATCTTGATCTCCATCAGATAAACGTCGTCCGCCAGCAGCGGTACGCCGTGGTCGCCGAGCCGCAGGTCGACGTCGTTGGAGCGGGCGCGCAGCGCGGTGTCGAAGGTGATGCGCAGCTCGCCGCCGTCCGCCGCGGCATACGCCTCGCGGTCGTAGGCGATGAACACCTTGGGGATGGGACGGTAGAATTGCAGGAACCAGTCGATCTCGCGGCTGATCTGGCTGCCGCCGCCGCGGCGCGCGCCGCAGAGATACCGCAAAGCGTCCTGCATCTCCATCGTGACGCGCCGCTTGTAGACCACGCCGTCGTATTTCTTCTTGATCTCGACGAAAACCTTGTCGCGGCTGCCGGGCACGCCGTAGCTCCGCATGCGGAGCTTCTCCTTATAGACCGGCTTTTCCAGCGACGTGCGGATCAGGTCGTAGCGTTCGGTATCGTAATAGATGTTGCTGAGGGAATAGCGCGGGTGCGCGTCGGGCTTCATATAGGGCGCCATACCTTCGAGCACGGCCGTGTACTGCTCATATGTCAGCAGGTATTTCGTTTCATATCGCTTGAAGCAGCTTTGGATCTCGCTCATATCGTTCGCCTCCTTGCCTTTGCTGTCCGCATCATAGCAAAGCCGCCGGCCGGAAATCCCCGAGAAAGTGCGGCGAAATTTACGAAAAGCTTACGAAAAATACCTCCTGCCGATTTACCACAGCCTAATACGGAAGCAATCGTGAAAGTCGAATAGACGACGTTGTAAGGGAAAGTTCAGCCTCAGAGAGCAGAGATGCTTTCTGAGGCTGTTCTTTTTCGCATATTCGTCTTTTTTACCCCGCCTTCTATGATGAGCCTAACGGAGAACGATGCGGCGGAGCATCGCGGGTACGGCAAGTATGGAAAATGCAAAAGTGGCAAGTCTGCCGTGCGAGATTGGCTGTCCAAGCTGAGCAGTAAGATTTCCATGCTATCTCAAAAACATGGCGATTATCGCTTTTGCGTCGGTTTCAGACAGCAGAGCTTGTAGAAACTGTATGTATTCTCCGGGGCTTCCGCTAAATCTTTCGCCAAGTATTTCTTCATATCCCGATTTGTCAAAACCGGCATTGGCATAAGCAAAAGCGCCCGCAAAGTTATTTCCCCAATCGGTTTTCCGAGTAGCAGACATCATTGCCCTTTGCTTCTCAGATGAACTCGATCCATAGACCTGCGGTGCAAGCTGAAGCAGTTTAGCAAGACGCAGGTTCCTTTCCTCGGCGAGAAAGCGATAGCGCAGGTTTTCGGCACGTTTGATTTGCCGATCCGTGTTTCCGGTAAGCGTCGGGAGACTCAGCGAAGCGATTCCATCCGCTATCCGGCGCTGCATTTCCGTTGCACTGTCCCGCTCGACCTGCGCTGTCTCCTCCGCAATGTGATGCCTTGCCGTGAGCTTGCAGTCGTTGCACAGTCCCGGCGTCACCGCTGCCGCTTTCTCCCAATCCTTGCCGCGCTGCGTTCCGCCGGGGCCGCGAAAGCTCCGATATTCGACATATTTTCCGCCGCAGCTCTTACAAATACGTATTGCGCGTGGCATGATCGCTCCATTTCTGATCCGTCAATGTGTGAACTGGTCTAAAACCTCTTGCTTTCTCTATATTTTATCATTTTTTATTTTTCTGTGTCAAAGGGGAAATATACTTTTTTTAACAGAAACATATGCATTTTGCGAAAATAAGTGATATAATTACACTATTGATATAGAAACAGTGAGGTGCATCATGTTTCAGGCAAACGATTATGTGGTTTATGGACGTTCCGGCGTCTGTGTGTTGGAAGGTACGGAACGAATCAATGGACAGGACTTCTATTGCCTTCGCTCGCTGCATCAGAACTGCCATATCAAAACGCCGGTTGACGGGAAAAATCCGATTCGCCCCGTGCTGTCAAAGGATGAGGCAAACGCGCTGATCGACAGGATTCCTTACATGGAAACTATGACCGTAGACAGCAGCAACACACGGGATCTGAGCGGAAAATACCGGGCGTCGATCTTGTCGCAGAAATGCGAGAACCTGGTCGAATTGACGATGACCATATACGCAAAAAAGCAGGAGGCGTATCGGGCAAAGAAAAAGCTCAGCAGTACCGATCAGGCGTTCTTAAAGGAAGCTGAAGGCCTGCTTTTCGGAGAACTGTCCGTTGCTCTGGGCATTCCCTTTGATGAGGTACAGCCCTATATCAAAAAACGGCTGAGAAGCAACGGACAGGAAGATTCCTGACTGTTAACGCTGTTTACATAAGTTTTCAACTTTTTCCACAGAGTTTTCCACAATTCTAATATATTTGCATTTCTATATAGTTACCATAATACTATATACACTAATTATTGCTTTGCATAAAATTAAAAAAATTCTTACATTTTCAAGAAATTGATGTTATAATAATTTCGCAGTGAGAGCTGCCATGGGAGTGCTTTTCATAGCGGCAAAATGAACGGCAGTCCATTTTGCATACGCATAATCGCTTGAACATCTCTCTGCATGACGGGCCGGGTCAGTCCTGCCGTGACGGATCGCGCCGCAAAGGAGGTGTGAAGCGTGAAACGTGTTAAGAGCGCGTGTATCCTGCAAACGCTCGTGTTTTCCCAGAAGCCGGAGCTTGGCCACAGCCGCGATGTGAACCTGAAGATGAACCGCGATGAGTTTGAGCATTACAAGCATACAATGGAGCGGACAGGCGTAAGGTATCAGGTCCTGGACGAAGCCGAAGAAAAGGACGGCACTCTCGTCGTCCATGTGCGCAAACAGTATAACGACAAGGCGGATGTCAGCGAATACTTCACCTGATGCGCGATGCGGCAAAAACGGCAAGAGCGCAGCCTCAAGAGATTTGGGCATTCTGCCCTTTGCAAATCTAATCTTCCTTTGTTATAATTTGAGTCAGCGAGCAGCAAATTGCGTAAGTCCGGCTACGGAGCGCAATTTGCTGCTCGCTTCATTATGAAAGCGCGCTTTCATAATGAAGAAAATCGCCATTTCCCTCGCCGCTTGTGCGGCAACCGGGAAATGTGGCTATGAGGTGATACCCATGGAACAGAAAGCAAATCAGTATCTCGAAACAGAGCCCGTCAGCGCGCTGATGCGCAGATACGCGATCCCCTGTATTATTTCGCTGTTGGTCGCGGCGCTCTACAACATTGTCGATCAGATCTTCATTGCCAACGCCGACTATCTCGGCTCCTACGGTAACGCGGCAAATACGGTGGTTTTCCCGCTGACCGTCGTGGCGCTCGCCGTCGCGGTCATGATTGGGGACGGCGCGTGCGCCTTTGTCAGTATTCTGCTCGGTCAGGGCAGGCGGGATGACGCGGGGACGACCATCGGTAATGCGGTCACGCTGTCGGCGGCAAGCGGCGTCCTCGTCACGTTTGTTTATCTCGCGTTTTCCAGGCAGATCCTCGCCATGTTCGGCGGTACCGTCAACGCAGAGACTTTTCGCCAGTCACAGGAGTATTTCTTTTGGATCACAGTTGGTATTCCATTTTATATGTTTGGTCAGGCGATGAACCCGATTATCCGCTCGGACGGAAGTCCTAAGTTTGCGATGATCTCTACGCTGGCGGGGGCGGTGTTCAATATCATCTTCGACCCCATTCTGATTTTCGGCCTGCGTTGGGGCATGATGGGAGCGGCGGTCGCCACAATTCTCGGGCAAATCATTACGGCGGCGCTTGCTGTGTGGTATCTCTGTCATATAAAGGCAGTTCGATTGGGCAGGCGTTCGTTTCGTCTGAACGGCGCACTGATCCGAAAATTTATCCCGCTCGGCATTACGAGCCTGCTCAGCCAGCTCTCGCTGGTGGCGGCAATGGCGGCAATCAACAATATGCTCCGCAAATACGGCGCACTCGATCCGGTCTTTTCACAGGCGGAATATGCGCAGATCCCGATGGCAGTCGTCGGCATTGTGATGAAGTTCTTCCAAATCGTCATTTCCGTCGCGGTCGGTATGGCGGCGGGCTGTATCCCGGTCGCGGGCTACAATATCGGCGCGAACAGGAAGGAACGCGCGCTGGAGCTGTTTACGCTGCTTTTGAAATGCGAGGCGTTGGTGGGGGTTGCGGCACTTGTCATCGTCGAACTGTTTCCGAGGCAGTTGATCGCGCTGTTCGGTGCCGCGAACGAGAGCGTCTACTATACGGCGTTTGCCGTTAAGTCATTCCGTATCTATCTCTGCATGATGGCGCTTGCCACGGTCAACAAGGGAACCTTTATCTATTTGCAGGCAATCGGCAAGGCGCTTGCCTCGACCATGATCTCAATGATCCGCGAGGTCGCGTTCGGCGTCGGCTTTGCGCTCGTTCTGCCGATGTTCTATGGGCTGGACGGCGTGCTGTATTCCATGCCGGCGTCCGATCTGCTGACGTTTCTCATTGCCGCAGTGGTGATCCGCAAGGTGTATCGAGAATTGAGCGCGGACAGAGAGGACGTCCTTGCCGTGCGACAAGCGGCTGTACAGGGAGAATGACAAAATGGGAAGCCGAATTATCACAATCAGCCGCGAATTTGGCAGCGGCGGAAGAACGATAGGACGCGGCGTTGCGGAAAAGTTGGGCATTCCGTGCTAAAACACGCAAGCTGCGGCAAAATTTACGAAAAACACACGAAACGCTTCGTATGGATCGCGGCAGTTTTCGGAACGGTTCGGCATTGCTTTTCCGCGGTGGCGCTGTTACAATAGGTGCAAGATCACCTGAGGAGGCGGCAGACATGGCAGACGAGGCGAAGCGCATCTATATCGCGGATGACGACGACAACATCCGCCAGGTCATCCGAACCTTTCTCACAAGCGACGGGTATCAGGTGGAGGACTTTCCGACCGGCGACCTGCTGCTCGAACGCTTCACACAGAGCCCTTGCAACCTTGCAATTCTGGATGTGATGATGCCCGGCTCCGACGGCTTTGCGATCTGCACGGCGCTGCGCAAGGTGAGCACCGTGCCGATCATCATGCTCACCGCGCGCGATTCCGAGAACGACTACGCCATGGGCCTCGGCCTCGGCAGTGACGACTACATCACCAAGCCGTTCTCTGCGATGGCGCTTTTGATGCGTGTGCGCGCCATCTTCCGCCGCATTGACTTTGAAAGCCAAAAGCATTCCGCAGACATCCCCGCCGCCGCAAGCTTCGGCAAACTGGCGCTGGATGAAGCGAGCCGCCATATTCTGAAGGAAGGGCAGCCTCTTGCTCTGACGCCGACGGAGTACGAAGTTCTGAAATATCTGATGCTCCACGCGAATCAGGCGGTATCCCGCGAGGAATTGCTTAACACCGTCTGGGGCTTCGAGACCGCGGTCGAGACCCGCGCGACCGACGACACGGTACGTCGCCTCCGGCAGAAGCTGGACGGCTGCGGCGTCAATATCGCGGCGGTCTGGGGCTTCGGCTTCCGCCTGGAGGAGCGCAAATGAAGCAACGGCAGTGGCACATTCAAACGCGCGTACTGCTCACGCTGATTGGCCTGACGGCGGCGATCCTGCTTGCGGTTGGGCTTGCCTTCAACCTTGCCGTGCGCGGCTACATCCGCTCCCGCGTCACGACGCAGCTCGCCAACGTGTCCGAAAGCGCGTTTTCCGACCGGCGCGGCGGCATGCATGAGCAAAGCGGCGAAAAGCCCGGCAGGCCGTCCGACGCGCCGCAGGACGAGAAGCCCGGCGAGCCGCCGGACGAACGTCCCGACCGCTTCACCGGCGCCGCGGGCAGCGCATTCGTGATGAGCGGGGACGGAACGCTCATTTCCGTCCTGCGCGGAGACGGAAACGCCGCGCAGGCGCTCGCGGCCTATTTCAACGCCAACGGCTTTGACGGAAATTTCCGCTATCAGACGCTTTCGCTCGACGACGAGAAATACGCGGTCTCCGTCGTCGACGATCCGGTGCAATCCGGCTGCTATCTGGTTTCCTACGTGAATGTCACGGTGATTCTCGGCTTTGCCGCGCGGATCAACACCGTGCTGCTGGTCATTATTCTCGCGGCGATCCTGCTTTCGGTCGTATTGAGCCGCCATTTCGCAAGATCGTTCGCGGATCCGGTACGGGAGCTTTCGTCCTTCGCCCATGAGATCGGCGGCGGGAATTTTGAGTCCCGCGACCTGCGCTTCCGCGACGTGGAGTTCGGACAGCTCGCGGACTCGATGAACCGCATGGCGTCGGAGCTGCAGGAAGCCAAGCAGAAGCAGGATATCTTTTTCCAAAACGTCTCTCACGAGCTGCGCACGCCGCTGACCTCCATCCGAGGCAACGCCGAGGGCGTCGTCTACGGCGTCATGGAGCCGCTCTCGGCGGCAAAGGTCATTCTCGCGGAGTCTGACAAGCTCGGCGGCATGGTGGAGGACATCCTCTATCTCTCGCGCATGGGCAAAGCCGCGCCGGAGGGCGAGGCAGAGCCGTTGGATCTGCGCGAGGTGCTGGATCTCTGCGTCAGCGAGCAGCGCGCGGCGGCGGAGGGCAGAGGCATCGCGTTCCGCTTCGATTTTGATGAAACGCCCGTTGTGCTCCCCATCCGCGAGCAGGACGCGCAGCGGCTGTTCGGCAATCTGATCTCCAACGCGATCCGCTACGCGAAAAGCGAGGTGGCGCTGACCTGCCGCGCGGAGGGCAATGCTGTTCTCGTCCGCGTTTCGGACGACGGGCCGGGCATTTCCGAGGACGACCTGCCGCACATTTTCGAACGGTTCTACAAGGGCAAGGGCGGCAAACACGGCATCGGACTCGCCATTGCCCAGTCCGTCGCGCAGGCGTATCACGGCGCGCTGACCGCCCGCAACGACGGCGGCGCGGTGTTTGAAGCAAGATTTCCCATATGATGTGTGAAAGGGATTCGGCGTTCGTCTCCGAATCCCTTTTCGTATGTTTTGCGTAAATTCCGCCGCAGCTTTTCGGGGATGTTTTCGTGTCGGCGCGCTATACTGTGCCCGGAATCCCAAACCGAAAGGAGTTCTTCACCATGAAAAACAGCAAAACGCTTCGCGCCGTCCTCTCGTCGGCGCTCTCGATCACGATGCTGACCGCCGCGGCGCTCGCCGCACCGCCTGACAAGCCGGGTGGCAGCTCGGGCAGCACTGCCGTCAGCTACAACGGCGCGACAACCATCACAGAGTCCGTTACCCAGAGCGGTAAGGCCTACACGAGCAGCACCGGCAGCCAGAACGCTCTGCTCGCGACGGGCGGCACGTCCACGATCACCAACCCGACCGTCACCAAGACAGGAAGCCCGAGCGGGCACAGCGACGACTATGACTTCTACGGCACGAACGCCGCCGTCATCGCCGCAAACGGCGCGACGCTGAACATCTCGGGCGGTAGCGTGACAACCGACGCATCCTACGCCAACGCCGTCTACGCTTACGGCACAGGAACGATCAACATCTCCGGAACCACGGTCAAGACGTCCTCCAACAACTCCGGCGGCGTCATGGTCACGGGCGGCGGCACGCTCAACGCAAGCGATCTGACCGTCGAGACCTCGGGCAACTCGTCGGCGGCGATCCGCTCCGACCGCGGCGGCGGAACGCTGACCGTTACGGGCGGCGAGTATACCACCTCCGGCACCGGCTCGCCCGTTATTTACTCCACCGCTGATATTACGGTTTCCGACGCGGAGCTGACCGCGGCCGCCTCCGAGGGCGTCGTGGTCGAGGGTGGCAACTCGGTCACGCTCAAAGACGTGACGTTGACCGCCGACAACACCAAGCTCAACGGACAGTCCCAGACCTACAAGGGCGTGTTCCTCTATCAGTCGATGTCCGGCGACGCCAGTAACGGCGGCGGCTCGTTCACCGCGACGGACAGCACGATCGTCAACAACAACGGCGACGTGTTCTTTGTCACCAACAACAGCGCGTCGATCACACTTAAAAACAACACCATCGTCAACAACGACGAAAACGGCGCGCTGCTGCGCGCACAAGCGGGCGCATGGGGCACAAGCGGCTCCAACGGCGGCCACGTCACCCTGACGCTCGACAACCAGACCGTCACGGGCGACATCTATATCGACGATATCTCCACGCTGACGCTCGTGCTCAAAAGCGGCTCAAGCTTCATCGGCACGATCAACGGCGGCAACACCGCCAGGAGCATTGTCGTGATGCTCAGCGCGGACAGTACACTCAACCTGACCGGCGACAGCTATGTCTACAGTCTTGACAACGCAGGCAGCGGCATCGTCGTCACGAACGGCCATACCCTGACCACGGGCGCTGGCGAAGCCGGCGGCGCGGCCGCGAACTCCGGCAGCGGCTCCGGCAATCGGGACGGTTTCCCCGGTGACGGTCAGACGCCCCCTGACAAGCCTGACGGCGAGGGCGGCTTCCCCGGCGGTCAAACGCCTCCCGAACTGCCGGATGGCGAAGACGGCTTCCCCGGCGGGCAGAATCCTCCTCCGAAGCCCGACGGTGACGACCAGGAGCCTCCCGCAAAGCCAGGCGGTGAGGAAACTCCCCCGGCAGCCGATCCCAACACGGCTGCACCCAGCGTTGTGCTGTCCCCGCAGCAGCTCACGGTCAACGGCACGGAACAAAAGGTCGAGGCATACAACATCGGCGGCGCCAACTACTTCAAGCTGCGCGACCTCGCCGCGCTGCTCAACGGCACAGCCTCGCAGTTTAATGTCAGCTATGACCAGGCGCGCAACACGGTGGTCGTTACCACGGGCGAGACTTACGACGGCACGGCCGGCACGGACTTTGACGACAATTCCGCGAGTGCGGTGAAGAGTCCCCAGCGCATCGAGATCGACGGCAAGGAAGTGCCCCTGACCGCGTACAACATCGGCGGATCGAATTTCTTCGGTCTGCGCGAGTTGAGCGAAAAACTTGGCTACGGCGTCGAGTATGACGCGGCGAGCAACACGGCGATCATCCAGAGCAAATAGTGCTTTATCACGTGAAAGGGCTTCGGAGCAGCTCCGAAGCCCTTTCGTATGTTTTGCGTAAATTCCGCCGCAGCTTTTCGGGGATGTTTTCGTGTTGGCGCGCTATACTGTGTCCAGAATCCCAAATTTGAAAGGAGTATTTCACCATGAAACGTAAATATACGAAGCTTCTCCCCCTCGCCCTCTCGGCGGCAATGGTCTTCACCGGCTGCACAACCCAGCAAGCGGAGACTTCCTCTCTCGGTGAAGCCGCTTCGACAGCGGCGATCTCTCAGACGGTCGGCAGCCTTGACGCGATGGAAGCGGCGGCGCAGGCAGCAAACGCAGAATCCGACGCCTACAGCGATGCGTTCTCCAAGCGCGATCTCTCCGACGAGTACGACGAAGCCGAGGCGGTCACGATCGTCCTGAACGGCACGAGCGCAAGCTGCGACGGCGCGGGCGTGACGATCTCCGGCTCCACCGTTACCATTACAGCGGCGGGCACCTACGTTCTCTCTGGCTCGCTCAACGGCAGCATCGTCGTGGACGCGGCGAAAGAGGACAAGGTTCAGCTCGTGCTGGATGGCGTGACGATCAACGCCGAGACCTTCGCCGCAATCTATGTCGCTCAGGCGGACAAGGTGTTCGTCACACTCGCGGACGGCACTGTGAACAGCCTCTCAAACGGCGGCGCCTTCGTTCAGCTCGACGAAAACGACGTGGACGCGGTCATCTACGCCAAGGACGATATCACCTTCAACGGCACGGGCACACTCCAAATCAGCTCCCCCGCGGGACACGGCGTCTCCGGCAAGGACGAGGTGACAGTCACAGGCGGAACCTATGAGATCGCGGCGGCAAACTGCGCCATCCGCGCCAGGGACAGTCTCGCCATTGCGGACGGCACGTTCACGCTCGTCGCAGGCAACGACGGCCTGCACGCCGAGAACGGCGACGACGACACGCTCGGCAACGTCTACATCGCAGGCGGCAGCTTCGCCATTCAGGTCTCCGACGACGCCGTCCACGCCAACGCCCTGCTCACCCTCGACGGCGGCTCGTTCGACATCGCCGCCGCCGAGGGACTGGAGGCAACCTATATTCAAATCAACGACGGCACGATCAACATCTCCGCGAGCGACGACGGCGTCAATGCCGCGCGCAAGTCCTCCGCCTACGCCCCAACCGTCGAGATCAACGGCGGCACAATCACCATCTCGATGGGCGCGGGCGACACGGACGGCGTGGACTCCAACGGCGACATCATCATCAACGGAGGCGTCATTGACGTGACCGGCCAATCCGCTTTCGACTATGACGGCACAGCGGCCTACAACGGCGGCACGCTTATCGTCAACGGTCAGCAGGTCAGCTCCATCCCCAATCAGATGATGGGCGGACAAGGCGGCATGATGGGCGGACAAGGCGGCTTTGGCGGTAACAGAGGTTTCGGCAAGGGCGAACCTCGCGGATAAGCAAACAAGACATAGAAAGCGCAGGACTCCGGCGAGTGTGAAATCCCATCGGAGTCCTGCGCTTATTCTGATGACAAACTCCTTTCGGCGGTTTCTGCTATGATTTCATCCCCCACCCGATACATGGCGGCGTGGACAAGCAGCACCGTCAAGGCGGTTATCAATAGAAAACAGAATCCATCTTCATTCAGGCTTGAGCGGCAAACGCTCAGGCCTGTTTTTTTGCGCAAACTGGAGCACGTCCTCCACGCTTCAGAATACGCTACTGCAAAAAAACTTTGCGTGCCTACCCCCTAAAAAGCCTTCGATTTAAGATGAATAGTAGAGAGTTCTTCTTCGATCAGCGCGCCATCGTCAGAACCGCTAATGCAGAGCGTGTCCACTTGTGCAAGACGCTGATTTTATGAAAAAGTTTTCCACCGATATGCCCTAAACCCTCGATTTTTTGTTGATAAGTAGAAGAATCTTTTTCAAAGCGGTCACGCCTCGTCAGAACTGCTAATTCAGAACGCACTCACTTGTGCAAGGCGCTGATTTTAAAAAAAGTATTCCACACAGGGTTCTTATACTAATATTCAATTAAAACAAGAAATAATCCAGGAGCGAGCAGTAATGCTGTGAATGGTTTCGGTTGACAAAGCGCGGATGGTATCGCATAGACGATCAACCACTTTATCCAACGTTGCAAAAATCTCGTTGCAGAAACCCATCTTGCGAAGTTCCTTCCAGATCTGCTCAATCGGATTCATTTCCGGCGTATACGGTGGTATAAAGAAAAGCTCTATGTTTTCAGGTACGCAAAGTGATCCTGCTTTGTGCCATGCAGCTCCATCGCAGCAGAGGAGAATGATGTCATCGGGATACTGTTCCGACAATTCCTGCAGAAAGATATTCATACACGCTGTATTGCAATACGGCATGATGAGAAAGCAAGATTCGCCGGCTATGTGAAGAACCGCAGCACCGCGGTATTCCTTGCAAGCTGTTGAAACACGTTGAATCCCAAATACCTCACGACCCACAGCACGCCCCACATCATGACCGCTGCCTCGGCGAAGCCGAGCGCCGCCCCGCCGAGCTTGTCGGCCTGCTTGACGACCGGCAGCTTGATCGCGAGTCCCAGCGTGTTCTTGAGCGTCGTCAGCACCGCGAGGAACGCCACCCAGCCGATCAAGAACACGACGACGCGCACATAGCGCGGCGTCAAAAAGCCGATCAGCGCGCCGATCGCCGCCTCCGTCGCCGCTCGCCTGTCCTCGGCAGCGCGGATCGCCTCGCGTCCCGCCGCCTCCGAGCCGTCGCCGTAAAAGCCCTCCGCGCCCGTGCTCATCTCCCGCTGCACCGCGGCGATCGCCGCGTCGATGTTCTCGTCCGTCAGCACCGTGTCGCCCACACCGCCGAGCGTGTCGCCCGCCTGCCGGATGTACTCGCGCGCGGCGTCGCCGGTGAGGCCGTGCTCCTCCATCGCCTCGCGCGCCTTGTCCATCAGCGCGTCGGGGATCTTCTCCGTCAGCGAATCCGCCGCGTCCTCGACCGCCGTGACCACGGAGTCGATGTTCTCGTCGGTCAACACCTCGTCGTTCACCGTCGAAAGCGCGTCGCCGGCGTCCTGCGCCGCCTCGTGGACGGCGGATGAGTACCGGGACAGGTCAATGGCCTCGCGCACCTCGTCCGTCATGCCGCGCTCAAGCTTTGCAAGGATTTTGTCGTAGTCCTCAACGGTCAGAAGCGAGTGTTCATATTCGTTCATGGTGCTTTTCGTCAGCGCTGGGATCGCCGCCTCAGAGATAGGCGTGGTCAGCACGAAGGAGAGCACAAGCCCGCAAACCGCCGCCGCGGCGATGACCGCCAGCGGCATCAGCGCGTTGTAGAGCCCCTTATACATTCGCACCGCCGCGCCGCACAGAAGAATGGCAACGACCATAAAGTCGAGAACCAGCGGCGTAAATTGAGTTAAGGTTTCGTTCATGGTCGCTCTCCCTTCCGCGTCATTCCGCCCACATAATTTTTGTGTGCCTCTGCTCCATCTTCAGATAGGCTGCTTCCAGATTCAATTGGGTCAGGGGGTCCTTGGTGATCGATTTGCGCAGCTCCTGAATCGTCTTCTCAGCCTCCACCAAACCCTGTGCGTAGTCCTTCATGTCCACCGCCATCTTCGTTACGGTGTGATTCAGCGCTCCCACCTCATTGTTGGTTATTGATGTCCGGCGGGGTAAACAGCAATTCGTCCGGGTCGCGCCGCCCGTGCGACAACGCGGCAAACGCCGTCACGCTGCTCTCCAGCTCCCGGATCTGCTTGGTGACATAGTTGCGCATCCAAAGCACCAGCAGGATGGTGAACAGGATGCCAAGCGCCAGAATCAGACCCACGCAGACAGACGTGTTCCTGTTGATGGTATGGCGGATCGCGTCGATGGAGATATCCACGCACAAAATGCCGTAATGCTCGCCCGCGGCGTTGATCAGAGGCCTCGCCAGCGTATAGTCCAGGCCCCATTCCGACAGATCCTCAAAGAAAACGTCCTCCGTTCCCTTCTGGATATCCTCGATGACCCTGCTCCTGATACCTGCTGTACATGGAAGCCGAGAATATCCGGTAGGTCGCCACGGACAGGATGATGCTCAACAGCAGGAAAACTGCGGCGCATGCGATCGTGATGCTTCGGTTCAGCGGTCTGATCTTCTTCTCCATACGATTTATCCCCCCAATTAGGCCCTTTCAGCGGTCACATCGTCTGGACGCCCGGTCTCCGCCGGCACGTTCGGGCCCTTCATCGGTGTTTCTTCGGTTCAAGCAAATTTGAGCAGGCTTGCGAATCCCGTAACGTCAAAAACGTCCATAACCGGCTTGCTCACATTTTTGACCGTGAGCGCTCCGCCCTTGCGGCGCATCGCCATGTGGGCAATCTTGAGCACGCGCAAGCCGGCGCTTGAAACATAATCCAGCTGCGACATATCAAGCGTCAGACTGTTAAAGCGTCCGGTCAGGTCTGCCAAAAGTCTCTCCGCTTCCGATGCGGTATTGGTGTCGAGACGGCCGATCAGTTGCAGTTCGGCCTCCGTGTTGCGATTGACCAGTTTCATGTCAAGCATAGTTGCTTCCTCCCAAACACAATATGAATCCGTTCATTCCAAGGCTCTATCGCCGGATTATTTCATGCCGAGCGCCGAGTTGACGGCTTCGGCGTTCTTGATGTCCTCGCCGGTCTGCTTGATCTTTTCTCTGGTTTTCTTGATCTCGCTCATTTTGTCGGGCTTCTCCGCCTGCGGCTCCGGCTGTTTTTCTTTGTCTTTTTCCGCCTTTGCGGGCCTGTCACCCGCTTCCTTCGCACGCTCCGGTGAATCGGTCTCGGAACCGAACAGCTCTTCCTTGAGCTTGTTCAGCGTCGTTTCCTCCCGCTTGTCGATCTTCGCGTCGCGCGACTCGATGTTCTCTCTGGTTCCGGCCTTGACCTGCTCGTGCAGCTCCTTCTGGCGCTCCGCCTTCTCCTTTTTCAGGTCTTCGTGACGCTTGTTGAGCATGTCGCGCACCTGCTCGTCGCTCATGCCGTAGACGTCGCCCGCTTCCTTCTTCTCCTGATCGTCGATCGTCTTGTTGATCTCCGCGCTCTTGGCGTCAAACTCCTGACGCAGCTTTTGGCAGCCGTTCGGCGCGTTTTTCAGCTCCTCGCGCTTCTGTTCCTTCGCGTAGTCGGACACCAGCGGCTCGGAGGCGAGGTGCTGCTGCATGACGCGCACGTTGCGCTCATAGAGCTGCTTGTCGACGATGATCTTCTCTCTCCTTACATTCCGCTTGACGATCCGCCCGCAAGGCTGCCTCGCGTTTCCCCGTCGAGTCCCGTCTCAATACTTCTTCCGCTCCCAGGGCGCGAAGCGCGTTCGCGCCCTCGGAGCGGGGGCGGAGAAACATCCGCCCCACTGTTGGTTTGGGGTTTTGCGGTCAGGACTTCTTCACATCCGTGAAGATAGACTGCCCCGTCTGCTCATTGACCCAGCGCTTCATCGACGGCATCAGCAGATTCAGCGCGAGGATCAGCACGAAGATCAGCACGAAGCCGATGATCGCGTTCTTGAGCGCGCCCTTCGCCTTCTCGCGGTCCTGCGGCTCCTCCGCCTTGGCGAACTTGACGCCGAGGACGACGCAGTACAGCATACCCGCCGCGCCCACGATGGCAAGCAGCGGCCCGAGCAGTTGGTTCAGCAGGGATACAATTGGCGTTACGACAGAATCAAACATGTTTTTTCACCTCACATTTTTTATTTTTCTGTCTATGTAAAGGCACACGGCCTTTGCATACGTTGGTTGATTCGCGCGATCACCGCGCGTTTCGGATCGTGTTTCCCCTCGCAAAGGGGTTTTTCCTGTGTGCCGAGTACAGGATAACACGGTGGGCGTCACAGAAACGTCACAGACCGCGGCGCTCGCTCAGGCAAAGTTAAAGAATGCCGCGAAGCCCGCCATCTCAAAGATCTCCATGACCGGGGTGCTGACGTTCTTGAGCGTCAGTGTGCCGCCCTTCCGGCGCATCTCTATCCGCAGCACCTTCAGCGCACGCAGCCCGGCGCTGGAGATATACCCCAGCTGCGAGAAGTTCAGGAAGATACTGTCGAAATTCTGTGCCTGCTTGAGAAGGAACTCCTCCGCCTCCGGCGCGGACTGCGCATCAAGCCGTCCGATCAGCGAGATCTCACATTCCTTGCCGCTCTTGCTCTTGACCATTTCAATGTTCAAATTCATCGTTTTGTCCTCCCGTTTCGTATGTTTTTTCCAGATGGTTCTATATGATATCATGACGCCGCAGTGCAGCATGATGGATCAACTGCAATTCGTATGCCGCGCAGGCGGTGAAAAGAACCGCCGCTATTGTTTCACGCCGCGATACCGCAGTCCGAGCATGGTGATGTCGTCAAACTGTACTCCGCCGCTGACAAACTCGTCGATTCGCCCGCGCACATGCGGCAGCAGATCCTCCGGCGTCGCGCCGGGCCGCTCGTTCACCGCGTCGAGCAGGCGGCCTTCGCCGAACATCGTCTCCGACGCGCCTTCGCCGGCGTTCACGTCATAGGTCGCCTCCGTTACGCCGTCCGTATACTGGAAGATCGCGTCGCCGGGGGCAAGGTGGCAAGCATCCGAAAACGCGGGAACAGTTACCAGCTAGTCGTGTCCATGGGCTACGACCTCGCGGGACGGCGCAGGACGCCGCGGCAGAAAACCGTCCGTCCTCCCGTGGGGCTGACACCCAAGCAGCGCGAAAAGTGGCTCGACGAGCAGGCAACGCTCTTCGAGCTGGAGTGCCGGGACGTTCCCGAAGCCGTCAGGCGCGACATGACGCTCTCGGCGTACACGGAGCTTTGGCTCCGCGACATCGCCCCCGGCAAGCTCGCAAAATCCACGCTCGTGCGCGAGAAGCAGGATATCGACCGCTTCCTGCCGTACATGGGGCAATACAAGCTCAAGGAACTCCGCCCCGAGCACTTCCGCAAGCTCTACGCTGCCTTGCGGGAAACGAAGAACCTCAACAACGGAAAGCCGCTCTCCGAAGCGACGGTAGAGGGTGTCCACGCCTGTCTGTGCGGCATCCTCTCCGACGCGATGGAGGGCGGCTTTCTCGACCACAACCCCGCGTGGCGGACGTATCGCTACAGCGGCACGCGCAAGCAGATCCGCGTCGCGGACGAGGCAACCACGCAGAAGATCATCGCCGCGCTTGAAAACGAAAGCCTCAAGTACGAAACCTTCTTCAAGCTTATCATCGCCACGGGAATGCGGCGCGGCGAGTGCTGCGGCCTCAAGTGGGGCGATATCGACTACGCCGAGCGCAGCATCCATGTCTGCCGCAACGTGGTCAAGCTGACCGGCGAGGACATCGTCATCAAGTCCCCGAAAACCAAGGCAGGCGACCGATACGTCTACTTCACAAAGGAGATGGAGTCTCTGCTCCGCGAGCATTACAAAAACTGCGTCTACGAAACCGAAACCTACGACAAACGCAAGCTGACGGACGACGACTTCATCTTCCGCCGCCGCGAAGCCGAGCTGCCGATGACGCCCACCACGTTCACCTTCCGCTTCAAGCAGATCCTCAAAAAGAACGGCCTGCCCGAAAATCTCAACGTGCACAGCCTCCGGCATACGAACGCGAGCCTGCTCATCGCCAAGGGCGCGGACGTGGCGACGGTGGCGGGACTTCTCGGACACTCGCAGGTCTCGACCACACTGGACATCTACACCCACTCGTTCGACAAAAACAAAAAAGCAGCGTCCGCGACGCTGCAAAAGGGCTTGGCAATATGAGAAAGGAGCACAGGATCATGAAAAACAGCAGAAAAGAGATCGCGCTCGTCGCAAGCGGCATCCTCCTCGGCGCGACGCTCGCCGTCCCGGCCGCGGGCGCGGCGCTCACGGCGCAGCAGTCCAGTCAGAAGATCACGGTGGACGGCAAGAGCGTCCAGATCGAGGCGTACAGCATCAACGGCAACAACTACTGCAAGCTCCGCGACATTGGCAAAGCGGTGGGCTTCGCCGTGGAGTATGACGCCGTCTCCAACACGGTCTGCATCAAGACGAACGAGCCATACGCGGAGGGCACCCCGGCGCAGGCGTCGCGGGTAGTGTCGCTGCCGGTCGACGGCAGTCAATACGCCCCGCAGGCCGGCGACCGCATCCTCTGCGACGACGGCACAGAGTACGAAATCAAGGACGTCGTGCGCTGGGACACCAACGTCTTCGCGGAAGGCCCCCTGCCGCCGCTCCCCACGCCGACGTGCGATTGGAGCGCGTTCCCGACGCTCACGCTGCCCGAACCCATCGTCAAGCACTACCGCGACCAGCACGGCGACGACCTCTTCATCCGCAATGTCTACGAGGTGAGGCGCATGGTCTACACGATCTACAACGCCATCGGCGAGGAACCCGATGCTTGGCGCGACGGAAAGCCGCTGTGCAAGATATATACCGAGATACCCTTGGAGTACGAACCCTACACGGGCGCGTTCTGGCCGTGGAGAGCCAGCGAGATCACGGACGCCGTCCACGCCATCCCGAACGTGCGGTACTACGTTGACGCCTACGATTACTACCACAATCACGTCTATATGTACACGAGATACCTGCTGATGCAGATCTGAACCCCCGGCGCGGTCGGGGCGGCGCTGCCGCCCTGCTCCGTTTTGCCTCCGCGCTACTTCTCCAGCTCAGGTTTCCGTTTTTGTTAAGGTCATGCAAACCTTCGCCGCAACTCGTCCAGCAGAAGCTCCGCTACCGGTGTAAACGTCTGATACCGCCGCCAGACCACATACATTTCCGACTCCGGCACGCCTGCGAGCGGGCGGAAGCACAGCTCGCTTGCCTCTCCCGTATCGGTCAGCTTGTCGTAGGAGATGGCGTACCCGATGCCCTCACGCACCATAACAGCGGCGTTGTAGACCAGATTGAACGTGGCGACGATTTGCAGCTTCTCTGTATTTCTCTCAAACCACCGCGGAAAATCCTGATCCATCCATTGCCGCGAGCAGATCAGCGGCAATCCATAGAGGTCGTCCAATGTGACGGCTTCTTTTTTTGCAAGCGGGCTGTCCTTGCGCATAATGACGCCCCAGGTATCGCTGGCGGGAACGGCGAGATAATTGTACTTTGAGAGATCGACGTAGCTCATGATAATGGCAAAGTCCAGAAGCCCCTTATCAAGCCGCTCGGTCACGTCCTCCATATTGCCGCTGAAAATGTTGCAGCGGACGCCGGGATACTGCTCCTGAATCGTCTTGACTGCACGGGCGAAGTATTTGACCGACTCGGACTCAGCCGCACCGACAAATATCTCACCGCTGCCTACGTCATCGAGCGCGTGAAATTCCGCCGTCGTCTTGTCCACGAGGTCAAGGATATCCTCCGCGCGCTTGCGCAGCAGCATCCCCGCGTCCGTCAGGCGAACGGAGAAGTTGGAGCGGACGAACAGCTTCGCGCCCAGTTCCGCCTCCAGTTCCTTGATCTGCTTGGACATGGTTGGCTGCGAGATATGCAGCCGCTCCGCTGCGCGGGACATATTTCCCTCTCGCGCCGTTTCCAGAAAGTAGCGCAAAACGCGAATCTCCATACGATCACCAGCCTTTGCTTGATATTCTATCAGAGAATATCAAGATATTCAATTTAAATATTGGACATAGGCAGAAACGGCGAGTTATAATTGAGTTATAGTATAATAATCAAAACGATCAAAAAAGAGAGGTGGCGCAATGCGTATCACAAATCCGATCCCCGGCAAGGGCGGGAGCCGCTATGTCCCCTATGACGAGCGCGGCGGCGAGAGCAGCGTCGTGTTCTTCACACGCGATCTTTCCGAGGAGGGGCTGAAGAAGATCTACGACCGCGTCGGCTCCGTACTCGGCGGCAGAGTCGCCGTCAAGCTCCATACGGGCGAGGCGGAGGGGCCGAACATCATTCCCCGCCCGTGGGTAAAGGAGCTGCTTGGGGCGCGCCTGCCGGGCGCGACGATCATCGAAACCAACACCTACTACGAGGGCAGCCGCTATACCACGGCCGAGCACCGCAAAACGCTGGAGATCAACGGCTGGACGTTCTGCCCCGTAGACATCACCGACGAGGACGGCGTGGCGGCGCTGCCGGTAAACGGCGGCAAGTGGTTCGAGGAGATGCACGTCGGGAAAAACATGCTGAACTACGACTCGCTGCTGGTGCTGACGCATTTCAAGGGGCACATGATGGGCGGCTTCGGCGGCAGCAACAAGAACATCGGCATCGGCTGCGCAGACGGGCGGATCGGCAAAAGAGATATCCACACGCCCGCGGACAGCGACAATATGTGGGGCATCAGCGAGGAAGAGCTCATGGAGCGCATGACCGAAAGCACCAAGGCGACCGTCGATCACTTTGCGCCGCATATCTGCTACGTCAACACCATGCGCAACATGTCCGTCTCCTGCGACTGCGAGGGCGCGGCCGGCGAGCCCGTGGTCACGCCGGACGTCGGTATCCTCGCCTCGCTGGATATCCTCGCCGTGGACGCCGCCTGCGTCGATCTCATTTACAGCCTGCCCGAAGGCGGCGGCAAGGCGCTGATCGAGCGGATCGAAACGCGGCACGGTCATCGTCAGCTCAGTTATATGAAGGAGCTCGGCATGGGCAACGACCGCTACACGCTCATCGACGTCGACAACGGTGACGCCGTGATCACTGCCGCGGATGCGGTCAAAGACGTCAAGCCGGTCTGGAAGCCTGACCGCTACAATATTTTCTGGGGCAGAAACAGGCGCGGTTGAAGCAAAAGGAGGACAAGATGCGCAAAAAGGTATTGATCGTATCGTCCAGCCTGCGCGCGAACAGCAATTCGGAGCTTCTGGCGCGCGAAGCGGAGCGCGGCGCAAGGGACGCGGGATGCGAGGTGGAGTTCGTCAGCCTCAAGGACAAGGACGTCCGCTTCTGCAAGGGCTGCCTCGCCTGCCAGAAAACGAAACAGTGCGTTATCAGGGACGATATGCCGGCGCTTGCCGAGAAGGTGCGCACGGCGGACACGCTGGTGTTCGTCACGCCGATCTACTACTACGAGCTCAGCGGCCAGCTCAAGACGTTTCTTGACCGCTGCAACCCGCTTTTCCCGCAGGAGTACGCCTTCCGCGACGTGTATCTGATGACCGCATCCGCCGAAGACGGCGACGAGGTCTACGAACAGGCGGTGAACGGTCTCAAGGGTTGGATCGCCTGTTTCCCCGAGAGCCGCTTCGCGGGCGTCTACAGCGGCGGCGGTCTCAATGACGGAAACGAGGCAAAAGCACATCCCGAACTGATGGATGGCGCGTACCAGTTTGGCAAGAGCCTGTGAGGATGCGCATATGAAACGTTTTCTCGGTCTTCTGCTCGTGCTGGCGCTGATGCTGACCATGCCTGCCTGCGCCGCAAATGTCCCCGCAGTATCCGAGGCAACGGCAGCCACGCTCGTCCTCGCGGCGGCGGAAACGAGCGCTTTTATCGACGTTCCGAGCGGCGCATGGTACGCCGAAGCCGTGGCATATCTCAGCGGCAAGGGAATCATGACCGGCACGGGAAACGGCGAATTTTCACCATACGACGCTTTCAACCGCGCACAGCTCGCGACGGTGCTGTACCGTGTTGCCGGTAAGCCTGCGGTGAGCGGTACAGCGAGCTTTTCCGACGTCGCGGCGGGCGCATGGTACGCAAAGCCTGTTTCGTGGACGCAGCAAAGCAGCGTCATCAACGGCGTGGGAGATGGCAAATTTGCTCCCGAAATTCCCGTGACGCAGGAAATGCTTGTCACGATGCTTTACCGCATGGCGGGCGAGCCGAGCGCTGACGTCGCCTCCGACGCGAGCGGCTACGCCGCGAACGCGGTCGGCTGGTCGCGCGCAACCGGGATCGCACCCGCGACGGCAGACTACACCTTTGCGCCGAAAGAAAACGCGATACGCGCGCAAGTCGCCGTGCTCGTGTACAACTATCTGATTCATGAGGAGACTCCGGCAATGGGCGAAATCACACTGACGGTCGCCGGAAAGCCGCTCGCGGTCGAATGGCAGGACAACGCTTCGGTGGATGCGCTGCGCGAGCTTCTGAGAAACGGCCCGCTGACCATTTCCCTGTCCATGTACGGCGGCTTTGAGCAGGTCGGCTCGCTCGGAGCGAACCTGCCGCGAAACGATGTGCAGACGACCACGGAGCCGGGGGATATCGTGCTCTATTCCGGCAATCAGATCGTGCTGTTCTACGGCTCAAACTCCTGGGCGTATACGCGCCTCGGCAAAATCACAGACATGAGCAAGTCAGAACTGCAAGTCTTGCTCGGCACAGGCAACGTGACGGCGGTACTTGCGCTTGTTGGCACGAATATATAATCAGCCAAAACGCTGCTGCATTCCTTGGCCGAAACCCCAAATCGGGCGTGGAGAAACAACTCTCCGCGCCCGTCTTTTCCTCTTACAGCTTTGAAAGATATCAGCGTTCTGTCATTGGGAACATTCACGGCGGTTATATAATCTCCCGCGTAAAGCTGCCGGAAAAGCGAGGAAAAGCGATTGTTTCGCCAATCAGACAATAGTAGTCAACTGTAAAAAACCAGCAATTTAGTTCAAAACCTCGTCAAATCATTCGATTTTGACGAGGTTTTGGTATGCCCGACAGGATTCGAACCTGCGACCTTGTGAGTCGGAGTCACACGCGCTATCCAACTGCGCCACGGGCACATATTCAGTTTTCCGCCCACCACGGGCTGAAGCCTATTTTCAAAATTAGTGGTCAAATAGTAGTCAACGGCGGGCGCTTCCGCCCTCTGCGCTGCCCGTCAGCCCAGACGCCATGCGGCTTTGCGGGCTTGCCTCAACAGGACAGGTCTGAAACGTCGGAGTTATCAGGCGCAGTCGCAGAACGCCGGTTTTATGCGGATTTTAAGGTGTTTTGAATCGTATCCAAAACCTTTTAAAAAAGGCGCGAACCCTCTTGCTGCAAGGGCTCGCGCCTATTTAGCGATATAGTAGTCAAGCAGTAGTCTGAGGCTTCGCCCAGTCGTCTCTGGCGTCAAGGATTTTGCGAAACGCCATCAGCTCCTCGCCGGAGAGCCACACCTGCTCCGTCACCTTGCCGCTGTCGCATTCTCTGATCTGCACCTCATAGAGCAGATCATACTGCGATCGCACCGCGGAAAAAAGAACCTCGTGTTCCGATTCGTCCCGAAGCAGTTCGCCGACCTCCTCCACCGCGACTTTCCTCTTTCCGGCGTTTCCCTCCGCCGGAAAACCGTCGTCGCCCGTATGCTTTATGGCAAGCTCCTTTTTCAGCGGGGCAAGCATCGTAAAATGAACAAACGCGCCTCCGACCACCGCCCCAAGGACAAACGCAATCGCGAAAACAGTCACAGGCCCCTCACCTCCGATACATATTTGCCGCGGTCAATCAAAGCCGGTTCATCCGATAGCCGATCCCAATGTGCGTCTGAAAGATTTTGGGCTGCGCGGGATCGGTTTCGATTTTTCTGCGCAGCGACGCCATAAAAACGCGCAGGGTGGCGACGTCGGTCTCAAGGCTGTTGCCCCAGATCTTGTCCGTGATGTAGGTATGCGTCAAAACCTTGCCGACATTTTGGGCAAACAGGCACAGGAGCTTGAATTCCCCCGGCGTCAGGGAAACCTCGTCCCCGGCGACGCGGACGATGCCGGCCTCGTAGTCGATCTCCAGCGGACCGTTGGCAAAAGCCGGCGCGTTCTCCGCGGCGGAGCGCGCAAGACGGCGCTGCACCACGCGCAATCGGGCAAGCAGCTCATCCACGGAAAAGGGCTTTGTCAGGTAGTCGTCCGCGCCCGCGTCAAGCGCCGTAATCTTGTCGGAGTCCTCGCCCCGCGCGCTGATGACGATGATCGGCACCTCGCTCCACGTACGCACTTTTTTGATGATCTCCACGCCGTCGATATCCGGCAGGCCGAGGTCGAGCATGATCACGTCCGGATTGCGGGACGTGACCTCCAGGATCGCCCGCTCGCCGTTCTCCGCGGTCAGGTAGCCGTACTGGTGCGCGTGCAGCGTCGTCATGATCAGATTGCGGACGGAGGAGTCGTCCTCCACGACAAGAACCGTCGGATTATTCATGCAGCTTCACCTCGCTCAGCGGCAGGGAAAACGTGAAAACCGCGCCATGCGACTCGTTGTCCCGCAGGATGATATTTCCGTCGTGGGCAAGCACGATGGAACGGCAGAGCGCAAGCCCCATGCCGACGCCGCGCCGGCTGTCCGGGCTCCGCTTCGCCCCGCTGTAAAACATATCGAACACCCGCTCCTGCTCCTCGGCCGGGATGCCCGGCCCGTCGTCCGCGACGCTGACAAACGCCTTTCCGTCCTTCTTTTCCGTCTTGATCCGGATCGAAGAGCCGGGCGGCGTATACTTGACGGCATTGTTGACCAGATTGATGATCACCTGCACGATGAGGCGCGCGTCCGCCCGGACAAGCAAAAGCTCCCCGGACGGCTCCGCCAAGATGGTATGCTCCGCGCCGTGGCGGTCGATATGGCGCAGCGCCTCGTCGATGATGTCGTCCAACAGCTCGACTTCCGTTTTGATGCGGACGCCGCCCTCCTCGATCCGGCTGAGCGAAAGCAGGTTCTCCACAAGGTTCGTCAGCCAGATGGAATCGTCGTAGATATCCTGATAGAGCTTTTGCCGCGTGTTCCCATCAAACGCGGGATCATCGCTGAGCAGATTGCTGGCGTTGCCGGAGATCGCGGTCAGCGGCGTCCGCAGATCGTGAGAGATGGAGCGCAGCAGATTGGAGCGGAATTGCTCGTTTCGGATGCGGGCTGCCGCTTCCGCCTTCTCCCTGCCGATCTTTTCGTTTTCCAGCGTCAGCGCGCACTCGCCGAGAATGGATATGATCAGACTGCTGTCGAAGGCGTCCAGCGCTTTCCCCTGCGCCGCGACGCCGACGACGCCGTAGACGGTGTCCCGGATGCCGACGGGGAACAACGCGTATCCGCAGAATGAAAACAACGCCGTGCCCGAGCCGGCGCCGCGCCCGTTTTGCAGCACCCATTCCGCCGCATCCGCCGCTTCGCTTTCAGGCGCGGCGGCGGGCGCGCCGTCCGAGGGATAGAGCAGACCGCCCTCCGGCGCTCCGTTTTCCGCCGCCGGGAATACCAGCACGTCCCGTTCGAGCAGCTTTACAAGCTGCTTTGCCGTCGTTTCAAATATCTGCTCCCGCGTTTCCGCCTGATACAGCATCTGCGAGGTGTCAAACAGCACCTTCGTGCGGAAGGACGTCCGGGAAAACTGCCGTGCCGTCGATTTCAGCTTCTCCGCCAGATAACAGGCCACGATGGACACGAGGAACATCACGACAAACGTGACGGGATAGTCCTGCTCATAGGCCAGAAGCGAATACTGGGGCTCCGTAAAGAAGAAATTGAACGTGATGACGCTCAGCAGCGACACGAACGCCCCGCTCATATAGTTTTGCACCAGCACCGCGGTCATGAGGACGCCGAGGAGATAGACGCTGATGATCGTGGAGACCGCGAAGCCGAGCGAGCGGAACAGCAGGCCGATCAGCGTGGCGGCGGACATCGTCGCAATGCAAATCAGGATGTCCTGAAGCCCCGGCGTTTTCAGGCTCAATTTCCGCGCGCGGGGATATGCCGTGGTCTGATTCTTCCGCTCCGGGATGATGTAAATATCCCGCTCCGGGATGAGCGCGGCAAGGCGGTCCGTCACAGACTGCTTCCGGGATATCACGGCGTGGAAGCCGTGCGGCGCGCCGCCCCCGATCACAATGCGCGTCACGCGGTTCAACCGGACGAACTCGGCGATCTGATCGGCGATATCCTCTCCGAACACGGTTTCGACCCGCGCCCCAGCGTCCTCCGCGAGATGGATGTTGTTTTCCAGCTGCGCGCGGTTCTGCTCTTTTGCCAGCGGCGTTTCCGGCGTCTGCACATAGAGCGCGGTCAGCGTTCCGCCGGAGGCGCGCGCCATCTCCGCCGCGCACGCCACAAGCCGTTCGTTGGACGGCGCGGAGGACAGGCACACCAGGACGTGATCCCGCGCTTCCGTTTCGTGCATCTGCGTTTGCCCCCTCTATTTCAGGATCCTCTGGACGTCTCTCTCACGGCCGACCACCAGCAGCGTTTGCTCCCCCTCCAGCGGCGCGTCCGGGTCGATGTCAAGGATCAGGCTGCCTTCCCGCTTGAGCGCGAGCACGTTGATCTGGAAGCGCCTGCGGATGTCCAGCTCGGAAAGGGAACGCCCCCTCCATTTGTCGGGCACCTCGATCTCATAAACCGCAAATTCGTCGCTGACGGCGATATAGTCCAGTATGTAATCAGAACTATAGCAAATTGCCGTCCATTCCGCAAGCTGTCGCTCCGGATAAACCACCGCGTCCGCCCCGTTGTTGCTCAGCAACTTTTCCTGAATGCCCTGCGCGGCTCTGGCGACGACATATTTCGCGCCCGCGTCCTTCAGCAGCGCGGTCGTCTCCAGCGAACTCTGAAAATCGTCGCCGATCGCCACAATGCAGAGGTCGTAGCTCTCCACGCCCAGCGATTTCAGAAATTCCGGGCTCGTGCCGTCGCCGATCACGGCGTTCGTCACATAGGGCAGCACGGCGTTGACGTTTTTCTCCTGTTTGTCGACCGCCATGACCTCATGCCCCAGCTCATGCAGCTTTTCGGCAGCATGCCGTCCAAAGCGGCCAAGCCCGATCAGCAAAACGCTTTTCATGACCTCTCCTCCTTATCCGACGCTTACGGTTTCTTCCGGGAATCTGCCGCGCGCGGGCCCCGCGTTCGGCAGCGCGGCAAAAATCAGCGTCAACCCTCCGACGCGCCCAAAATACATCAAAAAGATCAGAAGGCTCTTGGAAATCTGTCCGAGCCGCGGCGTCACGCCCAGCGTCAGGCCCACCGTTCCGATGGCGGACGCCGTTTCAAACATTGCCGTCAGAAGCGCCATGTGCTCCACCCGGCAGATGATCGCGGAAACGGTCAGAAACAGCGTCAGGTACGCGACCAGGATCGCCGCCGCGGAGCGGACGACCCCCGCCGGGACAGTCCTTCCGAATACGGCACCGCGGTCTCTGCGCCGAAAAACCGCGGCTGCGGCGATCATGAGCACGGCGAGCGTCGTTGTTTTCATGCCGCCCGCCGTCGAGCCGGGGGAACCGCCCACCAGCATGAGGAGGATCGTCAGCATTTGTCCCGCTTCGCTCATTTCCGCGTAATCCGCCGTGTTGAAGCCCGCCGTTCGCGTGGTCACGGATTGAAACAGCGACGTGAGCACGCGTTCGCCGCCCGACAGATGCGCATATTCAAAGCAGTAAAACAAGACGGCGGGGATCACGATCAAAGCGGCGCTCGTCGCAAGGACCAGCTTGCTTTGGAGCCGATATCTGCTCAAGTGATGGCGGTTCGTCCGGATATCATCCAGCGTTTGGAAGCCGATGCCGCCGACAACGATCAGCAGCATGAGCACGACGTTGACCGGCACGCTGGCACGATAGGACGTCATGGAGGAGAACGCCGCTTTTTCTCCCATCAGATCGAAGCCCGCGTTGCAAAACGCCGAAACGGAGTGAAACACCGAGAGCACGAGCCCCTTCGGCGCGCCGTATTCTCCGGCAAAGGCCGTGAACAGCAGCGCCGCGCCCGCCGCTTCCGTAACGAACGTCACGGTCAGGATCCACCGCAAATACCGAATGATCCCGCCGAGCTGCGGCGCGGACACGGAATCGCGCAGCACGCTTCTTTGCTGCAGGCCGATCTTTCTGCCCGCAAGTCTGGTCAAGATCGTCGCGATCGTCACAACACCGAGTCCGCCGATCTGGATCAAAATGAGGATCACGACTTTTCCGAAGCCTGACCAATACGTCGCCGTATCGCGCACCACAAGTCCGGTCACGCAGATCGCGGAGGTCGCGGTAAACAGCGCGTCCAAGAACGGCGTGCCCTGCCCGCTCTTGCCGGCAATCGGCATCGCGAGCAATGCCGCGCCGAACAGAATGACGAGCAGAAAGCCGAGCAGGATGGTCTGAAAGGACGTCAAACGGCGCATGTTCAAAGCTGACATTTCACTCAACTCCACGGTTATATGATAAGCGGAGCCGGATAAAAATGGGATAAACGATTTCCGGCTGGTATAAAGATTGCATAAAGACGGAACGTGAGAAGCACGCTGTTGTTGAATCAACCGGCTTACCCCTACTCTCTCTGCAAAAAACGCCCCGCAGGATTAGCGTGAAAACGCTTTGATCCCGCGGGTCTTTTCGTGCAGAGCGCACACACAGGGCAAGTGTCCATTCCAAATTCTTTGTTTAGATGGGTGGAAAATCAGCTTCCAGCGTGGGGTATATAGAGAGTTCTTTTCCAGTCCGATACTGCACCGTCAGAATCGCTAACGCGAAGCTGCTCCGTTTGTGCGGACTGCTGATTATCTTAAAAATTCTCCCGCCGATATGCCCTGAACCGCCGATTTCTTGATGAATAGTAGAGTGCATTCGTTTCGTCAGCCCCGTCGAGGATTTCTAACGGAAGACGCGGAGGCCATGGCAGGTCAAGGAGGTGCAAGATGTAGCAGCAGAGGAAGAAAAGCTAACCGCGAGGCCGAGCGCAACCGCTATCCGTTCAGCGAGTATCTTTTCACCGACGAGCACGGGCGGCTGATCCACCCAGACACGTTCACGAAACACCCGCGGAAGTTCTACGACCGCCACGGGTTCAGCAGGGAGTACCATCTCCACACGCTCCGGCATCTGTATGTGACCACCCTGCTCCACGGCGGCGTGGATAAACAGACGGTCGCCGACCTCGCCGGTCACGGGGACACGTCATTTCTGGAGCGTACCTACTGCCACCCACAGATGGAGCGCAAGCTTGAAGCGGCGCGCGTGATCTCCGGCATCATCCCGAACAGCGTGGAGGATAAGAGCGCGTAAGCAGACGACAAGGGCATCGGTGCGAATCGCTGCACCGATGCCCTCTGTTTTTCATCTAATAAGTTCGATCCTTACAGATCCATTCTCTTTTCAAACCGAAACATTCCCTCCGGGAACTGCTCGTCAAGCTCCCGCGCTGTGTCCGGGTCGTTGGGGGCGGGATGATGCGCGTTGAAGAATTCCACGACATGAAAGCCGCATCGGTTTACATAAGCCCTTTTGCTGAAAGGGCTCGCAACTATTTCACAAAACAGTAGTCAAGTAGCGTTTCTGCTTATCCTTGTACCCCTCCGCCACGCGATACCGGCACACACCGCGGCCCCCGTCGCGCTGGCGCACGATCACATCCTCCGGCAAAGCGTTCAGCCAGCGATGGCTGAAGTTGTTGCCAAAGTATGCGTCGAAGTTCACCACGGGCAGCACCACCCAGTCTGTGTCCTCCTGCCGATTGGCGGCGTAATACCCGATCAGCGTCCGCAGGACATCTGTCGGCACGCCCTTGGGCGTTACCTCTTCTATCCTCCGCTCCAAGTCAGAAGGAAAAGAGACGTCGGGGCTGCGGAGCGGTCCCAGCTCCAGCGCGTCGGCGAGGACGTCGTCGAAACGCAACCCCCACGCCGCTCTCGTGTTCGGCGCGAAGATCGGCACCTGCAGCTGCACCACCTTCTTGCGCCACTCGTTCTCCCAGCCACCGGAAATCTTCTCGCAGGCGGAGGCATCCGGCTTCGATACCACGTCGGGATGCTTCTTCGCAAACGCGCACATCCGCCGCACATGACGGACGAGCCAGCCGGCGCCATCCGCGTCCACCAGCTCCGGGAACTCCTCGTGCAAGGTGGAAAACTCCGTCTCGAACTGCCAGTCCTCCTTGGGCTTGACAGTTCTTTTCTTGTCCGGCACGCTGCACCACGCGCACAGCGCGCGGCGGGCGCGCTCGACGTCAGGCTCGCCGCCGTCAAAGAGGTAACCGCGCGCGAGGATGGTAAGGATGCGGGCGAAGCCCTTGAAGTCGAACAGCATATCAAAAACGAAGCGTCCCCGCCACGCCCAGTCATGCTTGCTCTTCGCCTCATAGCGCACTTTGCCGGTGTACGCCTCAAACTCTTTTCTCTCGTCGATCATTCCTTAAACCTCGCAGCATTCTCCTCCACTGCGTCCGGCAGCAAGTCCCAAAGCAGCTTGCGCTTGCCGAGCGCCACCACATAGGACACGGCATAGCGCGGCTTGACGATCTTATCGAGCCGCTTGCGACACGCCCTTGCCACCGCGTCCTTGTAGCTCTGCGACTGTGGCTTGTCCAGATACGCCTGAATCATGGCTTGGAACGCTTCCGAATCCCTCGGCCGGTGCAGTTTTCTGTTTTTCTCCGTGTTGTTCTCGTCGTCGACGTCACAAATGAGGTCGCCAAGAATGCGGTATCCGCCGAAGCGAAAGTCAGAAAGCAGAGGAAAGAAATCTTCAAGGTCGGGAATCTGGTCGCGCAGGAAATCCAGCCGCGCCTCCCGATCCATCAGATGCCACGCCTGCTCCCGAATCGCCTGCCGCAGCTCCGTCACCCGTTCCGGCTCCAGCTCGGAGAACACGGCGTAGAGCGTCTCGGAATCATAATCGTCCTCCTGCCCGCGCCCGTAGAAAATACGCTCAATGTCGCTCTGCCTCCGACGCTTGTTGATTGGCGCGCGGCAGCCACGGATGCGCGTGAGACAGCCCTCATAATCGGCGAGAAGCGCGGCGACGGCGTCCAGCGTCGGCTTGTCCAAGCGTTCTTTCCAGTCCGGGCGCTTGGCGAAGGTAAACAGCTCCGCGTCCTCTGGGGGCTTTTCTCTTATCTTCGGCGTATGCTTTTCCAGCATATACGCGAGATACGGAAGCCGCTCCACGTTGGAGCTGACGGCGTCCCAGTCGGTCGTCTCGATGAATTCCTTTTTCCTCTGCCTTACGGTCGGCTCATACCATGCCCGGTCGCCGTCATCGTCCATCAGCACCTTGTATTTCAGGAACTCGCTACGCTGTACCGTCCGTCGCTTGATATACTCGTCGATGTCCGGCTTGACGCCGCTCTTCGCCGAGTCGATCTCCAAGCCTGTGAGGATGGCAAGCGTCTCCGTCTCTTCCCGATACCGCTGCCGCTCCTCTTCGGGGCGGCTTTCGTCGTAGGCGATGACGCTGCGGTCAAACGCCGCGTTGCAGATCTGCCCCACGCGCGAGGAAAACGTGTCGCGGACGGTGATGAAGCGGTCGTGCCAGTCGTTCGCGTCACGGATCACCGGCTCTTCCGACGGGATATAGAGCAGCGGCAGATTATTCAGATTGCTGATGTCATATTCATAGTTGCGTCTGACGCACTTATTCAGCAGCGGATCGGAGATGGTCTTGACCATGTCGCCGTCGTAGTCCGCGCCGCCCAGCCGCTCCGCCGCCAGCATTTCCACGTCAACCATCACCACGTCGGTCAGATGTCCGAGATACTTTCGGCGGAGTGGTTCTTCATTCTGGTATGTCTCAAGCTGGATCTCCTCATTGCGCGCGATGTGTGGATTACGAAGCAGCGTGCAGGTCTCGTCCGAACGGTATGCCGCACATGGCGCATAAAAAGAATTCTCAGTAAAGCGGCACGTCAACGCCTTGGTGAAAAAGCCTGTTTTTGTTCTTGAACTTCTGAGAGCCGCGTCAATGTCGACGAGACACTTTATCAAATCCATCAGATCACCGGAGAGAAAGCGGTTGTCCCCGGCAACGAGCAGACGCCCACGCGCGTACTGCTCCAGCGTATGCTTCGCCTGCGCGTCCAGCTCGTCCACGCAGACTGGCTCGTTCAAAAACAGCGGATTCTTTCGCAGCACCCGCGCCAGCGCGTCCCGGCGCTTCGTAAAGAACGCAAGTCGGTACTCCTCGTTTGCGCACAGGTCATAGTACCGCTGCTCTGTCGCCTTCGTGATCCAGCTCCGCCCGTCCTCCGCAGGGCTGTGTTCCCATCCGAGCGGCAGATCGCGCGGGCGAAACTCGTCCGCAGTCATGGACAGTGTCGTAAGAAACTGATAGTTCAGCTCCGTGTACTCCTGCGGCTCCGGCTTGCTCGTGTTCGTGATATAGAGCGCATGGTCGTACCGTTCCACCGCCGCGAGGTAATCCTCCCAGCTCATGCCGTTTTCCGTCAGCCAGCCAAAGCCCTTGAACATGCTCTTCGTCAGGATAATGTCCACGTCGCGCACAGGATGCCTTACGCCCCAGGCGTCCTTGATGCTCTCGCACCCTGTGCGATTCAAAAAGTCTTTGAAGTCCACCTGATGGAGCATCCCCTTGACGAAGGGCAGGCGAATCTGGAACGAAGTATGGATGTGTTCGCCGCAATAGGCGCGGTCAACGGTCTTGGCATACTGCTTTGAAATGAGGCCCTCGCCATCGAAGCGCATGACATCAAACTCCAAGCGTTTCTCAACACGCTTATACTTTTTCACACCGTCTGACAGTTCTCCGCCCTCGACCGTGATAACCTGCGAATGGCCTCTGGGAAACGTTTCGTTCTCCACGACGATGATCCGATGCGGATCGGTCAACCCAATGCCGTCGATGCGCGTCCCGCCCGAAAGCATCAGTCCGACATAGGCGTAGAGCTTACTGAGCTGACAGCGTCCGACCGTCATGCCGAGCATAATGCGCTCGCGCACCGCGGCATAGACGTCCTCACGGATAAAGGACAGCCGCGCCTGCCGACTCATGCTGCCCGAGCGCTCGAACGCGAGGTAACGGTGCTCGCCCGTGCCGAAGTCCATGCACACGCCCTCCGGCCGGAACATCGACTCCGCCTTCCGCTGCCGCTCCAGATAGCGCGGCGAGCTGCTGTGGTCGAAGATGCCGGAGAAGTCCGCGTAGAAGATGACGTCCTCCAGATCAGGGATGACCGTCTCCTCCTCGTCCGGCTCCGGGAGGTTCCCGTCGTGCAGGACGCACATGATCTGGTGGAACAGGGCGCAGTCGTCCTGCTCGTCCGAGCGGTAAAGGAAGCATTTGCGCGTGGCGCTCCTGCTCAAATGGAAGCTGTACCGCTCGCCGTCCACCGCCTCCGCATAACCGATCAGGCTCCGCACCGATATGGTGTGGAGCCTGTACTTTTTCTTCATACCCATCACCGGGCAGAAGTATATCACGGTGCCTTTCAGAGTGCAATCTCATTTTATAGAAACTGCACCCATTTTTTGTGTGCAAAAATCTGAAAGGAGGGTTTCCGATACATGGAAATCAACAACAGGTCCCCCAGCTACCCCCATCCCTTCAAGGTGATCGACGGCTGTCTGTTCAAGGAGGTGCGCACCAAGAACGGCAGCTATGATCAGAAGCTCTGCAACTTTCTCCCGTGCATCGTCCGCGAGGTCACGGTGGACGACGGTGCGGAGGAACGCAAGCGCCTCGTGCTCGGCGGCGTCCGTCAGGACGGCTCGCCTCTGCCGGAGATTGAGGTCACCGGCAGCGACCTCGGCTCCTTCGGCTGGCTCATTGACAAATGGGGAGCCGACTGTGTTCTGGAGGTCGGCTTCAGCGTGCGCGACAGCGTCCGCTACGCGATCCAGATGACCGCGCCGGATGCGGAACGCCAGACGGTGTATGAGGTCACCGGCTGGAAGAAGATCGGCGGCGACTGGCGTTTCCTCATGCCGGGCGGAGAAGATTTGACCGTCCGGCTCCCCGGCAAGCTCGCCCGCTACGCTTTCCCCGCGGATGCCTCGCCGGATGCTCTGAGCGTCCTCCCGTGCCTGCTGGAGAATCCGCCCGCGCCGCGAGAGGTCATCTGGCCGCTGCTCGCCTGCACGTTCCTCACGCCGCTCAACTGTTTCCTGCGCATGGGCGACTGCGAGCCAAAGTTCATGCTTCTCTTTCTCGGCAGGACCGGCACGGGCAAAAGCACACTCTCGTCGTTCTTCCTGTCCTTCTTCGGTCACTTCACGCCGTCCGATCTCCCCATCTCCTTCCGCGACACGAAAAACAGCATCGGCGAGTGCTGCGCCATGCTGAACGACGTGCTCACCTGCGTGGACGACTTCCATCCGTCCAGCCGTAAGGAGGAGCAGGAGCTTGCGGAAAAGGCGCAGACGCTCGCCCGCGCATACGGCGACCGTGTCGGCCGGGGACGTCTGCGCGCGGACGCGACGCTGATGCCGGCGCGTCCGCCCAGAGGCAACGCGATCCTGACGGCGGAGCTGCCTCCCGAGATCGGAGAGAGCGGTCTCGCCAGGTGCTTCACGGTGGAGCTGCACCCAGGCGACTTCGACACGGACGCCTACAAATTCTTCGAGGATGCAAGCCGGCAGGGAATCCTCCAAAGCTGTATGCGCCTCTTTACGGAATGGCTCCGCGGAAAGTTTCTGCATGACGCGGAAGTGGAGCAGGCGTTTGTCTCTTCTCTGCGCGAGGCATTCGAAAGCTACCGCGAAGAGTTCCGCCGCAGCGGAGTCCCATGCCACGGCCGTCTGCCCGAGATCGTCGCGTGGCTTCGGATGGGTTTTGTAGTCCTGCTTCTGTTCCTGAAAGACGTCAACGTCTTCTCGCAGGAGCAGGTAGATGCATGCCGTGCGGAGTACGTCTCGCTGCTCTACGCGGCGGCGCAGACGCAGGCACAGAGCATCGAGCAGGACAAGCCCGCGCACATTTTCGTGCGGAAGCTCTATGCTCTCATCGAGAGCGGTCAGGCGACGGTCCTGCCGAAAAGCAATCCGTATTCGTGCTCGGCGAAAGACCTCGTCGCTTATGAGGACGACGAGTTCTACTACCTCCTCAACGACGCGGCGCACCGTGCGGTCAGGCAGCTCTGCGAGGATCAGGGTGAGCTGTTCGTCATCGGCTCCCGCGCTCTTCCGAAAGCGCTCGCCGAGGAGAAGCTGATCGACTGCGACGGCGGCAACACCAGATCCATCCGCGTCGGCGGACGCACCGTTCGTGTGGTCGCGCTCCGCAAGGAGCGCGCCAGACAGATCGTGGAGGAGGGTACCTCGTGAAAGAGTGTAACAAGTGTGACACTGCTCCGCAATTCCTTTTCCCGTCTGCGTTTTCCTGTGCCGCGGCAAGTGTGACAACCGCGTTACGGAAGCGTCACATGTTACACTTCCGCCCTCTGCCGTTGCACTCCGTTACACTCCGCGTCACACTTCCCGAACCGCGCAATTCCTTTCAAACACTGGCCTCGCGCCGCAATGTTACACTGTCACGCAAAAAAAACAGATACCCCCCCCCGTTCCAATCGTTTCTCTGTCCTGACCGCAGCGCGCCGCGTGAGCGATTCTTTGCCGCCGTGTTGCCTCGCAAGCAGCGCACTCGGGTGCGTACCCGTCCTTGGGGCATTCGAGCCGCGTTGCGCGGCGTTTGCGGGGAAACGGAGCGTTTTGCGCCGACGTTGGGCGGACACGCGAGGGGCTGGGGGAACGGGATTCCTCTCTTTAGAGAGGGCCAGCATCGCATTTGTCTGTACGTCTGCCCCCCGGCCGCCGCACCGACAAATGCCTCCGCGGGCCGTGCCCGCACCCGTTTATGGGGCGCTGCCCCAAACCCCGTAGATACGAAAAAATCAAAATGAGATGGAGGATACCCATGAACAAGGATACCGTTTTCAGCATCCGCATTTCCAGTGAGAACCTCGACGAGATCCGCCGCCGTGCGAAGCTGGCGCACCTGTCGCAGAGCGACTACGTCGTGCGTTGCTGCCTCGGCAAGCCCGTTGTCGTCATCGAGGCGCTCAAAGAGTTCCTCGACGGGTTGCGCGCCATCGGTCACAACCTCAATCAGCTCACCAAGCTCGCCAATATTGGACACATCTCAATTGTGTACCTGGACGAGTTCGAGCGCGCGCTCGCGCAGCTCGGCGAGGCGGTTTCCGAAGCGGTCGCGCGCGGAAAGTGAGCGGCGCATGGCGATCGTCACGTTCCGAAACTACAAGAGCGGTCAGACGCGCGGCTGCATGTCCGCGGTCATGAAATACACGAAGCGCAAAGAGAAAGTGGAATGGGAGGACAAGCAGCTGGTCACGGGGATCAACTGCCGTCCCGCTACCGTCTACGAAGACTTCATGCGCACCAAGCAGATCTACCACAAGGAGGGCGGCGTGCTGTTCTACCATATGGTGCAGAGCTTCCCGAAGGGCGCGGACGTCGATCCGAAGGCCGCGCACGCCGCGGCGGTCGAGCTCGCCGGATACTTCAAGGACTACGAGGTGCTCGTCTGCACGCACACCGACCGAGAGCACGTCCACTCGCACTTCGTCATCAACTCGGTCAACTTCGAGACTGGCAAAAAGCTGCACATGGCGGACGAGCAGATCCAGGAGCTGCGGCAGCGCAACGACATGGTCTGTGAGCGGTTCCATCTGCCGGTGTTCGAGTCGGCGCGGGAGAAAAAGCAGGAGAAAAAAATCAAGCCGATGACCATCGGCGAGTACCATGTCGCGGCAAAGGGGCAGAGCTGGAAGTTCCGGCTCATGGCCACCGTCGACGAGTGCATGGGGTATGCAAAATCGCGCGAGGAGTTCATCGCTCTCATGCAGAGTGAGGGCTACGACGTCCGGTGGACAGACACGCGGAAATACATCACGTATACGGCGCCGGACGGCAACCGCTGCCGCGACAACAAGCTGCACGAAGAAAAATATTTGAAGGAGAATATGGAAAATGAATTCAAGATCAGACAGAGAATCCTCGACGCCGAAGTATTCGATGGACGAGCTGAAAGTGATGAATCGCCGCGACCTGACAGCGGCGAGCGAGTGCGGAACTCGCGTCACGCTGACCGAGAAGAACTGGTCGGCAGTGGTGAGCCTGCTCGAGAGATTGTGTTCGATGCTGGATATGATCCTGGCAACGCTCGCCGCGCTGCTGACGAAGCCGGACGCGGAAGAACTGCTCGGGCAGATCGAGCGCTCGACGCAGATGCAGCTCCAGCAGTTGAATCAGACGGCGGAGCAGTTCGAGCGGCAAGCGAATCAGATGAACGACCGCTACGCCGCAAAGTCAAACAGCCTGCTTCGGAGTTCGGAAGAGTCTCTCCAGAAGCTGGAAAGCTCGACGAAGAATACGCTGCGCGATATGACGAGCGAGACGCGCGCACAGATCAACGAACTGATCGAATCAGTGCGGAAATGGCTGACGCGCCTCGGGATGACGTCGCTCCTGCTGTTGGTCGTGCTGGGGATCATCTTCGGGATCGTCATGCTGCGGAAACTGTAAGCGAAGCAGCCATCGGGGAAAACAGTTCGCCTCCCGCCGAAACCGGCTGGGAAAAAGAGCGCGAATCGTTCCTCGCCAACCTCGCCGAAGGCAGAACCATGGCGCACCGCAAAGCAGCCAGTTCCCACACGGATCAGCACGGCGCGTCTGAGCGGTTTGATCCTCCCCGCGAGTATGTCCGTGGAGAACCGTCCGGGAAGCGTCGCACGTCGAGCGTGCTCAACCAGACCTCCCAGATACTCTCATCCGCCGGGCACGCGCTCAGCGGCGACGGTGACGAGGCAGTCGTGATCCTCGGCGCGCTGGCCGGCGCCGCCGTCGGTCTGGCAATCGGGGCTGCTGAAAAGCGCAGCCAGACTGCGGCACAGCAGACCGAGGCGCCGCGCGATGATCCGCCGCAGTCTGCACCGACGGAGCAGGCCGAAGCGCCGCACAATGATTCGTCTCAACCTGCATCGGCGCAGCTGTCCATGGAACCGCAGCAGGAACCTGCGTCACAGCAAATCGAGCAGCCCATGGAGCAGTCCATGTGACATGGGCTGCTCCCCGGATTATAACGGAAAGGAGTCCGATATGGCAAGCATCAAGAAAATCAATTCCCGCAAATTCAAGATCACCGTCAGCAACGGATACCGTTTCGACGGCAAAAAGAAGTGTCGCGCCAAAACCATCACCGTCCCCGAGAGCGTCCACCCGCGTGCCATTCCGCAGTATGTCGCGCACGAGGCGGAGGACTTCGAGCGGCTGGTGAAGAACGGCTTCGGCGAGGACGCGGATACGCCGTTCGAGGATTTCGCCCGGAGCTGGCTCAAGCGCCAGACGGCAAAGTACGCGCCCAGCACCCTCGCCATGTATGAGCGGATGCTGGAGGTGACGTTCCAGTACATCGGCGCGATCCCGCTCTCGAAGCTCCGCCCCATCGCGCTGGAGAATATGCTCATCGAACTGCGGAAGAAGATGTGCCGCGGCAAGCCTATCCAGGAGGCAACCGTGCAGAAGTATCTCACTGCCGTCTCCGCCGTCCTCACGGACGCCAAGCGCAACGAGATCATCCAGAAGAACCCCGCGCGCATGATCGACCTGCCCGACACGAAGGCGCATGCGCAGGCGATCCCGACGGCCGAGGAGGTCGACCATTTCTTCCATGTGCTCAAGGACGAGCCTCTGCACTATCGGTACTTCTACCTCTTCGCCATCTACACCGGCTGTCGGCGCGGTGAGCTCTGCGCGCTCAAGTGGTCGGACTTCTCCATCATCGACGACATTACCACGCTCACCGTTAGCCGTTCCCGCTCCAGCGTGTCCGGCGCCGGCGTGGTCGAGGGGCCGACGAAGAACGGGCGCAGCCGCACGATTGCCTTTGACGACACGCTCTCATGGTCGGCTGTGTGCTATATGGCGGCAAAAATTGAGGAAGCGAAGCAGGGCGGTTTCCCGTTCAGTGAGTATCTGTTCACCGACGAGCGCGGCCAGCTCGTCCATCCCGACACGTTCACAAAGCACCTGCGAAAACTCTATGAAAAGGCGGGGCTCAGCAAGGCGTATCATCTGCACACCTGGCGGCACTTTTTCGTGACCTCTCTGCTCCATGGCGGCGTGGACAAGCAGACGGTCGCCGACCTCGCAGGCCACGGGGACACGTCGTTTCTGGAACGCACCTACTGCCACCCGCAGATGGAACGCAAGCTTCAGGCGAGCGACTGCCTCACCACGCAGCTTTTCGGGCCGACCGTGGAAAACGAGGACGAGCCGCTCGGAGCATGATTTTTGGTTGATTATACCACGCTTGCCGGTCAGACGCAAACGGGAAAGCGTCCCACTTGTCGCTTTGGTAGAATCTGCAATCCAGCGCATCTTTTAACAGTCTGCTGCCGCTATCTTCGGTATTGCGCGTTCTCCCCCAAACAGAATATTGCACCTCTGTCATATTCGTGATATTATTAAAAAAATAACGAATAGAATAAGGAGACAGCAGGGTGCGCATCAGTAAAGTCGGCGGCGTGATCGCCGCAGCCAACAAGAACGTCGCCAAGCCGTTGTTGCAGGTCGGGACGATCTCGGTCATCCGCCGTATCGTCATCACCTATCAGCAGGCGGGCATCTTTCCCATCGTCATCATCACCGGCGAGGACGATGACGAGATCAAGCGCCAGCTCGCTACCTACGGTGTGATCTTCGTACGGAACATGGAAGAAAACCCTGAACTGCTCACATCGGTCAAGCTTGGCTTGGAGTATCTTGACGAGAAATGCGACCGCATCATGTTCACACCGGTCAATGTGCCGATGTTCACGCCGACAACGCTTCTCGCCATGATGGAGCATGAGGAAGATATCGTGATCGCGTCCTATCAGGGGCACGGCGGACACCCGGTGCTCATCAGCCAAAAGGTACTTCCCTCAATTCTGCGATACCGCGATGGAGACGGGCTGCGCGGCGCGATCCGCGCAAGCGGCGCGTCGCGCGCATGGGTCGATGTGGACGACAAGGGCGTGATTCTGAACGTCCATAACTCTGAAGACCTGCAAAAGCAGCTCAAAACGCACAACGCCGCGATATTGCATCCCGTGCTGCATATGCGCATGGAGATGGAAGCGCCATTCCTCAACGAGCGTCTCAAGCTGCTGCTGTTTCTTCTTTCCAATCACTACAGCATCCGCAGCGGCTGTGTCTGCACGGGACTTGCCTACAGCAAGGCGTGGGAGATGATCAATCAGCTGGAGCAGAATCTTGGCTATCAGATCGTCGAGAGGCAGCGCGGCGGCAAAGGCGGCGGCGGCACATCACTCACGCCGGAGGGCGAACGGTTTCTGCTGGCGTATCAGGAATTTGAAGAGACGATCCATCAAATCGCGCAAAAAGAGTTCCGCAAACGGTTCATTTCCACAAAAATCATCCGATAATTTCGGCGTGGTTCCCAAAAAGGAATTTTGCTTTTCAGCTGTCTGCCTCCTATAATGAAGATAGGGTTATTCTTCTTAGAGAATAGCGGTGTATCTTCATTATGGAGGCAGGTGGCTTTTTTTGCAGAAACGTGAAACGATTTGCGCTCTAGTCCTCGCGGCGGGACTCAGTCGGCGCATGGGCGAGTTCAAGCCCCTGCTGCCGCTGCGCGGCGCAACGCTGATCGAAAACAGCGTAGGCAGCGTGCTCGCAGGCGGCGCGGAGACGGCGACCGTGGTGACGGGCTATCGTGCAGGGGATGTGGAACGCGTATTGTCCCGCGCGTTTGGCGACCGCGTCCGCTTTGTGCGAAACGAAAGCTACGCCGAAACGGACATGATGCGCTCGATCCGAATCGGCGCGGCGGCGTTGCCGGTGTGCGATGCGTTCTTTCTTCTGCCGGGGGATATGCCGGTAGTGTCGCAGGGGACCTTTCTCAAGCTGCTTGCCTTTCGGCGCAAGGCACCGGCGAGCGTGATCTTCCCGACGCTCGACGGCTACCGCAAGCATCCGCCGCTCATCGACGCGCACATGATTCCCACAATTCTCGCCTTTGACGGCGAGGGCGGTCTGCGTGAGCTTTGGAAGCAGTATGAGGGCGCGATACGCACCGTCCCCGTGGACGACGCCGGCGTGTGGGTCGACGTGGACACGCCGGACGATTACCGGCATTGCAGACAAAACTATGATGATATAAGAATGAAAAAGGAGGCTTGATCGAGCATGGAAAAAATCAGTGAAAGCGTCGTCAAGAAAGACCACGCGCCGAAGGTGTCCGGCCGCAGCGTCTACGTCGCCGACTATCCGTCGGAGGGCGTGCTCTGCGGCAAGCTTCTGCATGCGAAGGTCGCGCGCGCGAAGGTTCTGAAGGTCGAGGTGCCGGAGCTGCCCGAGGGCTACTTCTACGTCGACGCGAAGGACGTGCCGGGTGACAACAACGTCAACATCGTGCTCGACGACACGCCCGTCTACTGCCGTGAGACCGTTGAGTACATCGGCGAACCGATCGCCATGCTCTGCGGTCCCGACGAGAAGGTGGTCGAGCGGCTGCGTGACGAATGCAAGGTCGAATATGAGGAGCTGGAACCGGTGCTGGATCTGCGCGCGGCGACGGAGAAGTTCTTCGACTACAACTTCGGCCACGGCGATGTGGACAAGGCGTTCGCCGAGGCGGACAAAGTCTATGACGAGGAGTTCGAGACCGGCTATCAGGAACAGGCGTATCTGGAAACGCAGGGCATGATGGCGGAGCCGGAGGAGAGCGGGCGCATGTTTGTCCACGGCTCGGCGCAGTGCGCTTACTACATCCACGGCGCGGTGGCGCGCGCGCTCGGCTGCGGTCCCGGCGGCGTCCACATTTTGCAGGACGTAACCGGCGGTGGCTTCGGCGGCAAGGAGGCGTTCCCCTCCATTCTCGGCTGCCAAGTCGCCGTTGCGGCGCACAAGTGCAAAAAGCCCGTGCGCTGCGTCTTTGATCGGCGCGAGGACATGGAGTACACCTCCAAGCGCCACCCGTCTTTGTGCCGATACAAGGTCGCAGTCAAGGACGGCAAGGTCACCGCGATGGACATTGACGTCAAGTTCAACGCAGGCGCGTATTCGACGCTTTCCGCCGTTGTTTTGCAGCGCGGCATCATCGCCTCCCCCGGTATCTATAACATCCCCAACGTCCGCGTCCACGGCTGGGCGGTCAAGACCAACACCTCGCCCTGCGGCGCATACCGCGGCTTTGGCGCGCCTCAGACCTTCTTCGCGGTGGAGATGATGATGGACCACATCGCCCGTGACCTTGGTGTCGATTCGCTCGCGTTCAAGGAAAAGCACCTTGTCAAGCAGGGCGACAGCACCTCCACCTGCGGCAAATACCACTTCCCCGTCCCCATCCCCGCAATGATCGAGGAAATCGATAAGGCGTGCGATTATCGAAAAAAGCGCGCGGAGTACGCCAAGCCCCAGGTCGGGCGCTACCGCCGCGGCATCGGCATGTCGATGTATTTCCACGGCGCGGGCTTCACCGGCTCGGGTGAGCGCGACCTCATCAAGGCGGTTGCGAAGCTGCGCAAGTACAAGGACGGAACGGTCGAGGTGCTCGCCTCCAACGGCGAGATCGGTCAGGGCGTGCGCACGACCTTTCCGAAGATCGTTGCCCACGAGCTGAACCTTCCGCTCGAAAAGGTCTACTACAACCACCCGGATACCGCGCGGGTGCCGGACTCCGGGCCGACCGTCGCTTCGCGTTCACTGATGGTTGTCGGCGAGCTTCTGCGCCGCGCCGCGATCAAGCTGCGCAGCGAATGGATCGACGGCGAGGAGCAGGAGGTTGAGGAGCACTTTAAGGAACCCGATTTCCTCATTCCGTTCTACATCGACAAGTTCGAGGGCGACGCCTATCCGACTTACGCGTGGTCGGTCAACGCCATCGAGCTGGAGATCGACACCTATACGGGTATCGCGAAAGTGCTCGGAGCCTACGGCTCGTTCGACGTCGGCACGCCCATCGACTATAACGTCGTGCTCGGACAGATGGAGGGCGGCTTCCTCCAGGGCATCGGCTATGCCTCCATTGAGAAGATGGACTATGACGCCAAGGGCCGCATCCGCAACAACTCCTTCTCCGACTACCTGATCCCGACGACGAAGGATGTGCCGAACCTCAAGTGCATGCTCCACGTCGAAAAGTACCCCGATGGCCCCTACGGCGCAAAGGGCGCGGGCGAGCTGCCGCTCGTCGGCGCGCCGGGCGCGTATCTGGAGGCGGTCGAACAGGCGCTCGGCGGCGTGACGCTGAACCACGCGCCGTTCACGGCAGAGGACACGCTCGCCGTCATTGCAAAGGAGGGGATCTGAAATGGATGAGATTCGTTTTACGCTCAACGGCAAGGAGGTCTCTTACGCCGGCAGCGCGACCGACCGTCTTTTAGACGTGCTGCGCAATGATTACCGCTGCACCAGCGTCAAGTGCGGCTGCAAGGAGGGCGAGTGCGGCGCGTGCTCGGTGTTGATCGACGGCGTTCTCTACAACTCCTGCTGCGTCGCCATGGGCGCGATCAATGGCGCAAGCGTCGTCACGATGGAGGGCTTCCGCGAAACGAAGCGTTTTGAGGCACTCGAAAAGGCGTTCGGCGAGGTTTCCGCCGTGCAGTGCGGCTTCTGCATCCCCGGCATGGTGCTCGCGGCGGAAGCGCTGCTCTCGAAGAATCCCCACCCCACCGAGGATGAGATCCGCGAGGGACTTTCCGGCAATCTCTGCCGCTGCACAGGCTATAACGCCATTGTAAACGCGGTGAACAACGCGGCAAAGGAGGGCAACGGGCTATGGTAAACGGTTATGTGGCGGCCTCTTTGCGGGAGGCGCTGGAAATTCGCGCGTCGCATGACGTCGTTCCCTACGCCGGCGGCACCGATCTGATGGTGGAGAACCGTCAGGGAGTGGAGTATCTGTTCCTGAACAAGGTTCCGGAGCTTCGCACGATCACGGCCGATGACCAGTATGTCCGCATCGGCGCGGCGGTCACGTTCACCGAGGCGATCGCCTCCCCCGACGTGCCGCAGTTGATGAAGGAGGCGGTCTCGCGCATCGCCGCGCCCGCCATTCGCAACGCGGGGACCTTCGGCGGCAACCTTGGCAACGGTTCCGCCAAGGCGGACTCCGTGCTGATCGAATTTGTCGCGGACGCAAAGCTGCGCCTTGTATCCAAAAAGGGCGAGCGCATCGTCGATGTCGACAAGTTCTACCTCGGACGCAAGAAGCTCGACCTCGGAAGCGACGAGTTGATCGCGGAGGTACTGTTGCCGAAGCAGGGTCTTGAGCAGTATTCCTACGAGAAGGTCGGCGGGCGCAACGCGCTGGCGATCTCGCGCGTGTCGTTCGCGGGCGTATTCGCCGCAAAGGACGGAAAGATCACGAACGTCGCCGCCGCGTTCGGCGCGGTGGCAGACACCGTGCTGCGCTACAGGGATATTGAGGCGATGCTCATCGGCAAGACTGTCGACGAGGCGAAAGCCCTCAAGGCGGATTACCTCAAGGCGTATGCCGAGCGCATGGTGCTCACGCGCGGCCGCGTCAGCGCGGAATACCGTAAGAGCGTGTGCATGAATCTGCTGGACGGTTTCCTCACGAAGTTCGGGATTTGATCAACAGGAAAAGCCGCGGTCAAACGCGGCTTTTCAAAAAGGAGAGTCTATGTTTACAGTCAACATCAACGGCAAGGACTATGAATCCGCGCACGACAAGAAGCTGCTGCGCTTCCTGCGCGACGATCTGCACCTCACCGCGACGAAGGACGGTTGCAGCGAAGGCGTCTGCGGCACCTGCACGGTGCTCATCGACGGCAAGAAGATGAAAGCCTGCGTTGTGTCCCTCAGCAAGCTCGAGGGCAAGAAGGTCGTCACCGTCGAAGGCATCGTCCCCGAAGAGATGAAGGTCTACGAGCACTGCTTCGCGGAAGCGGGCGCGGTGCAGTGCGGCTTCTGTATCCCCGGTATGATCATCTCCGCCAAGAGTCTGCTGGATACGAACCTCAACCCGACGCGTGAGGACGTCAAGGCAGCGATCCGCGGCAATCTCTGCCGCTGCACGGGCTATCAGAAGATCGAGGATGCGATCTTGATGGCGGCGGAGTTCTTCCGCGAGAAAAAGCCCATCCCGCCCGCGCCGAAGACGCTGCATATGAACGAGCATGCCAAGCGCATCGATGCCGCCGAAAAGGTCAACGGCACGGGACTTTACGCCGACGATCTCGTCTTCGATGGGATGCTCTACGCCAAGCCCGTCTTCTCGAAGTACCCCCGCGCGCGCATCGACCGCGTGGATGTTTCGAAAGCAATGGCGCACCCCGACTGCGTGGAGGTGCTGACGAAGGACGACGTGCCCTGCAACAAGATCGGCCACATCAAGCAGGACTGGGACGTGATGATGGGCGTCGGCGACGTCACGCGCTACAACGGCAATGTCATCGCGCTCATCGCCACCGACAAGAAGGATAAGCTGGACGAGATCGCCGCGCTGGTCGAGGTGGACTACACGGAGCTTACCCCTATCACGAACCCCTATGACGCGCTGCGCGGCGACGCGCCGCTCATCCATCCCGACGGCAACGTCATGTCCCGCGCGAACCTGGTGCGCGGCAACGCGGACGAGGCGATCAAAAACTCGAAGTACGTCGTGACCCGCAAATACAAGACCTCGTGGCAGGAGCACGGCTTCATGGAGCCGGAGTGCGCGGTCGCCATGCCCGAGGGCGAGGATGGCCTGCTCATTTACACCACGAGCCAGTCGGTCTACGACGTGCAGCGCGAGTGCTCGACGATGCTCAAAATTCCCGCCGAAAAGGTACACGCCCGCGCGCCGCTCGTCGGCGGCGGCTTCGGCGGCAAGGAGGATATGTCCGTCCAGCAGTATGCCGCGCTGATGGCGTGGGTAACGAAAAAGCCCGTTAAGGTCAAATACACCCGCCAGGAGTCGCTTGCGTACCACGTCAAGCGACACCCGATGGAGATGGAGTTTACCACCGCCTGCGACGAAAACGGCATCCTCACGGGCATGAAGGGCATCATCATCGCCGACACGGGCGCCTACGCCTCCCTCGGCGGGCCGGTGCTGCACCGCGCCTGCACCCACGCAGCGGGACCGTACAACTATCAGAACATCGACATTTTCGGCATGTCGGTCTATACGAACAACGTACCCTCCGGCGCGTTCCGCGGCTTCGGCGTGACGCAGAGCTGCTTTGCCACCGAGATGAACATCAACCTGCTCGCCGAGATGGTAGGCATCGACCCGTGGGAGTTCCGCCGCCGCAACGTCATCAAGCCCGGCGACGTGCTGCCCAATGGCCAGACCGCCGACCCGAACACCAACATGGCGGCGTGCCTCGACGCGGTGAAGGACGTCTATTACGGCAACAAGTACGCCGGCCTCGCCTGCGGCTTCAAGAACTCCGGCACCGGCATGGGCAAGAAGGACATCGGGCGCGTGCTGCTCTCGATCGAGGACGGAAAAATTCACATCCGCACCTCCGCGTCCTGCATGGGCCAGGGCATCGGGCAGATGGTGCTCACCGAAATCTGCCATGTGACGGAGCTTGACCCAGCGCTCTTTGTCTTCGAGGCGGCGGACACCGTCCGCACGCCGGACGCCGGCACTTCGACCGCTTCGCGCCAGACGGTCATGACCGGCGAGGCGGCGCGCCGCGTGGGTGAAAAGCTCAAGGAGGCGCTCCGCGGCAAAACGCTCGCAGATTTGGAAGGGCAGGAGTTCCTCGGCGAATACTCCGCGCAGACCGACCCGCTCGGCGCGATCAAGGAAAACCCCATCAGCCACGTCTCGTACTCCTATGGCGCGCAGGTCATCGTCCTCAACGACGAGGGCAAGATCGTCAAGGCGGTTTCGGCGTTCGACGTCGGTACGCCGGTCAACATCCAGTCCGTCGAAGGTCAAATCGAGGGCGGTATGCTCATGGGTATCGGCTATGGCGTGACCGAGAAGGTCGAGATCGAGGACGGCGAGCTCAAGAGCAAATTCGGCACTATTGGCTTTATGCGCGCTGACGCCGCGCCGGAACTGCAGGTCATCCTCTGCGAGCCAAAGGAGGAGGACAAGCTTCCATTCTCGCTCGGCGCGAAGGGCTGCGGCGAGCTGTGCATGATCCCCACCGCGCCCGCCTGCGCAGCTGCGTACTACAAGTACGACGGCAAGTTCCGCCAGAGCCTGCCGCTGGAGGATACGCCGTACCGTAAGAAATAAATCGCCAACAAGAAAACCCCGGACGCGTCCGGGGTTTTCTCTATGTGATAAGGAGTTTGGCGTAAAACGCCGTGTTGTTCTGCATGGCGACGGTCTGTGCCGCGGTAACGGCGTCCTCCAGCGTTTCGGGATGCTCCGCCTCATTGTACGCGAGCGCGGCAAGCGCACCTTCCACACAGAGATACGGCATCGCGCAGGGTAAAATGACCGTCATCTGCTTGGCGCTTTCATAGGCGGCACGGAAGAAGCGCCCCAGCTCTTTTCCGTGCAGTCCGTCGAGCCGTCCCCGTACAAAGCAGCCGCGCACCGTGATCGCGCGGAGCGCACGGATCTCCGGTGCGAGCGCGGAAAGCTCCGACACTCGGACACCGGCAAGCGATGCGTCGTCGAAGGCGTCCGGGATCAAGCGCAGCCCGACGCGCATCAGCTCGCCGTTTGCGCCCGGCGCGGCATTTTTGTTGTAGCGTCGCAGCTCGTCAAGGCTTTCCGCAAGCAGGTCGGGTTCGGCTGGAACATGATAATCCGGCACCAGCCGCGCGGTCGCGGAAAGCTGTTCGGGATTTGGTTGCTTGATCTGCACGGGATGTCTCCTTTTCGTTCGTGATGCGCCGATTATATACCCTCTTCCGCCGCCGTGCAAGAGCAGTCTTGTTGCTTTGGTAAAGCCATTGATCTTCTTGCCCTTTACGAGGTACTCTCCCTCGTCATCCTTACGACCCATTGTTTCTAACCTCGTGCAAAGCAGGCGTGGAGAAATAACTCTCCGCGCCTGCTTTTTCCTCTTGTCGCTTTGGTAGAATCTGCGGTTCCGCGCATCTTTCGGTAGCTTTATGCCGCACTTTCGGATATTGTTTGCTTGCCAAAAAGCTCGGAAGTGCCGAGCGCAGAAGGAAAGGAGAATCCATCATGGCAAGCATCCGAAAGCGCGGCAACAGCTACCTGCTGGTCGTATCGATGGGCTACGACCTCGCGGGGCGGCGCAGAACGCCGCGGCAGAAAACCGTCCGTCCTCCCGTGGGGCTGACACCCAAGCAGCGCGAAAAGTGGCTCGACGAGCAGGCGACGCTCTTCGAGCTGGAGTGCCGTGACGTTCCCGAAGCCGTCAGGCGCGACATGACGCTCGCGGCGTACACGGAGCTGTGGCTCCGCGACATCGCCCCCGGCAAGCTCGCAAAGTCCACGCTTGTGCGCGAGAAACAGGACATCGACCGCTTCCTGCCATACATGGGGCAATACAAGCTCAAGGAGCTCCGCCCCGAGCACTTCCGCAAGCTCTACGCCGAGCTGCGGAAAACGAAGAACCTCAACAACGGAAAGCCGCTCTCCGAAGCGACGGTAGAAGGTGTCCACGCGTGTCTGTGCGGCATCCTCTCCAACGCGATGGAGGGCGGCTTTCTCGACCACAACCCCGCGTGGCGGACGTACCGCTACAGCGGCACGCGCAAGCAGGTCCGCGTCGCGGACGAGGCGACCACGCAGAAGATCATCGCCGCGCTCGAAAACGAGAGCCTCAAATATGAAACCTACTTCAAGCTCATCATCGCCACGGGAATGCGGCGCGGCGAGTGCTGCGGCCTCAAGTGGGGCGATATCGACTACGCCGAGCGCAGCATCCACATCTGCCGCAATGTGGTCAAACTGACCGGCGAGGACATCGTCATCAAGTCCCCGAAAACCAAGGCAGGTGACCGATACGTTTACTTCACGAAGGAGATGGAGTCCCTGCTCCGCGAGCATTACAAAAACTGCGTTTACGAAACCGAAACCTACGACAAACGCAAGCTGACGGACGACGACTTCGTCTTCCGCCGCCGCGAGGCGGCGCTGCCCATGACGCCGACGACCTTCACCTATCGGTTCAAGCAGATCCTCAAAAAGAACGGCCTGCCGGAAAATCTGAACGTCCACAGCCTACGGCATACGACTGCGTCGCTGCTCATCGCCAAGGGCGCGGACGTGGCGACGGTGGCGGGGCTGCTCGGGCACTCACAGGTCTCGACCACGCTGGACATCTACACCCACTCGTTCGACAAAAATAAGAAAGCAGCGTCCGCGACGCTGCAAAAGGGCTTGGCAATATGAGAAAGGAGAGTTGGCTCATGAAAAACAGCAGAAGAAAAGAAGTGGCGCTGGTCGCGAGCGGCATCCTCCTCGGCGCGACGCTCGCCGCCCCGGTCGCGGGCGCGGCGCTCCCGGCGCAGCAGTCCAGCCAGAAGATCACGGTGGACGGCAAGAGCGTCCAGATTGAGGCATACAGCATCAACGGCAGCAACTACGCCAAAATCCGTGATATCGGCAAGGCGGCCGGCTTCAACGTCAGCTACGATGCGGCGTCCAGCACGGTGGTCATCAGCACCACGGAGCCATACGCCGAGGATACCCCAACGCCAAAAAGCAGCAAGGTCGTCACGCTGCCCGCAGACGGCAGCAAGTACGTCCCGCACGTCGGCGACCTGATTCCCTGCGGCGACGGGACGGAGTATGAGATCAAGGACGTCGCGCGGTGGAAGAACACCCCGCTTCCGGTGCCGGGGTGCGATTGGGAGGCCTTCCCGACGCTGACGCTCCCCGAACCCATCGTCAAACACTACTGCGATCAGTACGGCGACGACCTGTTCGTACGGAACGTCTATGAGGTCAGGCGGATGGTGTACACGCTCTACAACGCGCTCGGCGACGAACCGGACGCTTGGCGCGACGGCAAGCCTCTGTTCAAGATCAGCACCGAGATACCCACCGAATACGAGCCATACACCGAACGGTTCTGGCCGTGGCGAGCCTCGGAAATCACGGACACGGTTCACGCCTGCCCCAACGTCCGATACTACGTCGACGCATACGATTACTACCACAACAACGTCTACATGTACACCCGCTACTGCTTCATGTCGATCTGACAGCGGCGCGGAACGGGCGGCGGCAGCGCCGCCCTGTTCCGCTTGTCGAAACCCGTCGAGCGATTATCCTTGCAAACCGTGTCGGGAAATGTTAATATGAGCATGCCAAGCAAGTTCATATTGTTTAAGCACGTGAGGTGTGCGTTTCTGCCCCATAATAATGTGGCAAAAACGCATGCTCTCGTTCATCACACCTCGCGTGCGTTTGAACTTGCTTGGCGGCAGAGAGCCTCTGCGTTTTTCGGTGGCGTGGCTCTGCTGCGCCACTTTTTTATTGTGGGGGAATGCCCTATGCCAGACTTTGAATACCTTTACCACACGATGGTACATGCCGCGGAGGATGCCATCGACGCAATGGAGGGCGGCAACGTGTGGGACGCAAAGCGCATCCTCATCGACGCGGAGCGGCGCGCTGAGACGCGGTACATCGATGAAAGCGCCACAGACGAGGAATTTGATTACCCTGCGCAGCTTGTCGTGGTCAAATAGCGATACGCCCTTTGAGATACGGAGCGGGAGGAAATCCTCCTGCTCCGTTTTCCCGTTTACAGCCGTTTTCATGCTTCAATCGAGCCGTACCCCGATTCCGCGCATCAAAACCGCTGTGTTGCCCAAATCGTTTTTCAGGTGAGGAATCTGCCGTACTTTCTGATTTTTCCCAACCGATAGACCGTGAAAAGCTTGCGTTTTCCGTCGCTTTTTGCCAATCGTTTCCCTCCGGCTTTTTCAGCACCGCCCCAGGCGGCGCGATACTGCCGTTCGATGTGTGTCAGCGCACGGAAAAGCGAGATCAGCACAAAGCTCGTGCCGATCGTGACGATGGCTTCGATGGCTCCCATGCGCCGCGCCTCCTTCCGCGCTCCGTCCTCCTGCGCTATGTCCTCTGATATGGCTGCAGTGGTCAACGGTGGTCAAAGTTCAGCAATCAACTTCTCAATATTATTGCAAAAACCATCCGAAATATGGAATTTCGGATGGTTTTTGGTACGCCCGATGCGATTCGAACGCACGACCTTCAGAGTCGGAGTCTGACACTCTATCCAGCTGAGCTACGGGCGCGTATATGATCGGCGGCCGCCTCGCGGCGGGGCTGATTTTTGAAAATAGTGGTCAAATAGTAGTCAACGGCGGGCGTTTCCGCCCTCTGCAAATCCCGCCAGCCCAGGCGCCATGCGGCGTTGCAGCAATGCCTCTACTGTAAAGGTCTGAAACGTCGGAGTCTGGTACTCTATCCAGCTGAGCTACAGGCGCGTATGGGAATATTAACTTTTGTCGAACCAAGGACCTTGAGATTTTTTTGAAAAGTTCTACGCTATCGCGTGAGAGTCGGAGTTATCAGACACCCCCCAAAACACTGGTTTTATGCGGTTTTTACGGTGCGTTGCGCCGTATCCAAAACCCTTTGAAAACGGCGCGAACCCTCTTGTTGCAAGGGCTCGCGCCTTTTTTGCGAAATAGTAGTCAGGCAGTAGTCAGAGTGTACGGCTATTGATCCATCTTTTAGGTCCGACTGGATATTACCGGCGAGATACTTTTGGCGGAGCGGCTCTTTTCCTTTGTTCTTCTTCAATATTTTGAGCGCCGCCCCCTGTGGGCGACGCTCTTTGTTTGCGGTTCAATTCTGTTCTGTTATCTTTCTGACTTTGCGCTGATGGGATTGTCGTTTTTCACCCTAGCTGTCCAGCCGTTCGACCTGAAACTTCACACATTCCCCGCAGTCGGGACACTGCACAGGCGTCGGCTTGACGCTACCGCCGCGGCGCGCGGCGTAAGCGAAGGGGTAGATTGCGCTCAGCGCCACCATGCAAAGCGCCGCGCTCTTCTCCTTGTCGATGAACGCACCGTCGAAGTAGATCTCGTCGCCTGCATGATAGCGCGGACAGCCGCTTTCCAGCACCCTCACTCTGACCTTGTGATCCTCCATGCTTCGTTCATCTTCCTTTCTTCTGCGCTTCGAGATAGTCGTTGAGCTCCGCATTGAGAATGTCCGTGATGAACATATGCCCCGGCGCATGCGTGATGACGATGGGCGGCTTGGCGTTCTCCACCGCCGCCTGCGGCGTCACGCCGCAAGGCCAGAACACCGGGATCTCGCCGGGATAGATGTCCACCGCCTCGCCGTAGTCTGGCTTCATCACGTCCCGGATGCCAATTGCCTCCGCGGGGCCCATGTGCACGGGCGCGCCGTGGACGTTCGGCATTTTGGACGTGATCTCATAGGCGCGCTTTGCCTTCTCCGGCGTCATGGGACGCATGGAGCAGACCATCGGTCCCTTGAACGGGCCGCAGGGCACCGTCTGGAACAAGTCGACCTTATACATCGGAACGTTGCGCCCCTGCGTGATGTGACGCACCTCGATGCCCTCGCGCAGCAGCGCCTCCTCAAAGGAGAACGAGCAGCCGATCAGAAAGCCCACATATCCGTCCTTCCAGTAATCGGCGGCGTCGGTCAGCTCTTTGGTAAACACGCCGTTTTCGTACACGCGGTAACGCGGGATGTCTGTGCAGATGTTTGCGCCCTCGCCCATGGCGTGCGTGATCGGCTCGCCTCTGACGATCTCAAGGATCGGGCAGGGGAACGGGTTGCGTTTGGCGTACTCCTCAAAATCCGCAGCGTAGTCCGGCGGCAGGATAACAAGGTTCGCCTGCGCATAACCCGCACACATGCCAGCGGTGGGAAAATCGATCCTGCCCTCACGGATCAGCGCGCGAACCTCGCTGGGATTTTTATTGATATACGGGGTGATGTCGAATGCCATGCTGCCTCCTCTCACTTTTTCAGCTGTTTGGGTTTACGCTCCTTCACATACGCGCTGCCGGCCATCGTCCGCAGCGCTGCCAACGCGGCGCGCTCCGTTAGCAGCGCATCCTGCGCTGCCTCAATGGTGGTTTTGACAAAGCGCACCTTGTCGCCGGCCTTGAGCTGACCGATGATGCGGAAATCCGCCGTGATGACGTTGGCGATCTTCGTGTAGCCGCCCGTGGTCTGGCGGTCGGCAAGCATGATGATCGGCTTACCGGCTGTCGGCACTTGAATCGCGCCGAAGGCAATGCCGTCGGAGATAATATCGCCGCCGTCCTTGTGCTCAATAACGGGGCCCTCCATGCGGCAGCCCATTCGGTCAAACTCGTTTGTGACCGTATAGGTTTCGCCGAGGAACGTGTCAATGCCCGCCTGCGTGAACATATCGTCCTGCGGGCCCATCACGACGCGGACGGCGTACTCCGTGCGCGCCGTAACCTCCGGCGCGATGCGCCGCTGCACCAGATTGAGGATCTCCGCTGTGGGCTTTCGGAAACCGATCACGTCGCCTTTTTCGAGCTTTCTGCCTTCCAGTCCGCCGATCCTCGCCTTCATGTAGGTCGATCGGCTGCCCATCACGAGCGGCACGTCCAGTCCCCCCGCGAACGCGATAAACGCGCGGCAGCCCGTCCGCAGCCCTGTGAACCGAAGCGTCTGCCCCTCCTGTACGGAAAACGCCGCATAGGTCGCCACCGGCTGATGATCCAGTGTGGGGCCGAGGTCGCCGCCCGTAATGGCGATGACGTTCGCCTTGTCAAAGCGAAGCTGCGGCCCCATCATCGTGCACTCCAGCACCGCCTCGTTTTCGTCGTTCCCGACAAGGATGTTCGCAATGCGCATCGCCCGCGGGTCCATGACGCCGGAGACCGAGACGCCGAACTGCTGATAGCCTGTGCGTCCCGCGTCCTGCACCGTCGTCAGCAGGCCCGGGTTTAAAACCGTTACGCTCATTTCGCCGCCTCCTCTCTCGGATGCGTCCGGCAGACATACTTGCCTTTTTCCGCCAGATCGGCGATCTCATCATACTCCGCCTGATCGATGGCCCGGAATTTGATATACTGCCCGGCCTTGGGCAGGATCGGCGTCTCACGATTCGGGTCGTACATCTTCACCGGCGTGCGGCCGATCAGCTGCCAGCCGCCCGGCGAGTCGATCGGATAGACGCCCGTCTGCTTACCCGCGATGCCAACGGAACCGGCGGGAATTTTGACGCGCGGCTGTTTGAGGCGCGGCGTTTCGATCTTGTCGCTCATACCGCCGAGGTAGGTGAAGCCCGGCGTGAAGCCCAGCATGTAGATCAGGTATTCGGTGGAGGTGTGGATGTCGACGACCTCCTGCTCCGAGATGCCGGCGTGCTCGGCGACAAAGGCCAGATCAGGCCCCATCTCGCCGCCGTAGAGTACCGGCACCTCCAGCACGTCGCTCGGCGGGATTTTGATCGAGCCAAGCTGCCCCAGCAATCCCTCCAGCCGTTTCGTCAGCGCGCGGTAGGAGATGACGCCCGGATCGTAGTGGATCATGCAGGAACGATAGGTCGGCACCAATTCCACAATACCGGGGACGCCGCTCTTTTCCAGCGCGATGGTAAACGCGCGGATCTGCGCGTTGATCGATTCGCTGATCTCATTGCCGAACTCCGCGCTGAGCGAGGTGTCGCCGGTCAATAAAAATCTTACATCAGGCATAGTGCCCCTCCTTTTTGCCGGGGCGGCCCGCTTGCGCGGACCGCCCTTTCAGCGACGCATTATTACACAAAGAGGTTCTTGAGGTTCGGCAGCGCCGTGACGGCGAGATACGCCGTGATCACGACCACGATCCAGCCGAGGACGGTCAGAACGATCGGGTGCTTATACTCTTCGCCGACGATCTTCTTATTATTGACGGCAAGCAGGATACTGGCAAGGCCGATCGGCAGAATAAGACCGTTCACCGCGCCCGCGAGCACCAGAAGCTTCGCCGCGCCGCCCAAAATCACCATGATCAGGGACGATACCGCAATGAAGCCGATGATCCAGTAGTTCTCGTTCTTCTCGATCTTCGGGCTGAAGGTCTTCAGAAAGGAAACGGAGGTATACGCCGCGCCGATAATGGACGTCAGCGCCGCGCAGAAGATCACAAGCCCCGCGAAGCGATACGCCAGATTGCCGGCGCCGACCAGGAACGCATAGGCAGCCGGGTTGGATATGCCGTTGTACTCCGGGACGCCCGCCATGCCGGCATTTGCGGCGGGATCGGCAAGATTGATGCCGGAGAACTTGGTGACGACGCCGAGGATCGCCAGGAACAGGAGCACGCGGACGATGGCGGCGATACCCATGCCCATGACCGAGCTCCTGCTTGCCTGACCCAGATTCTCCTTGCCGGTCACGCCGCCGTCGATCAGGCGGTGGGCGCCGGAGAACGTGATGTAACCGCCGACCGTACCGCCGATCAGGGTGAGGATTGCCGGGATCGTCGCGCTGACGCCGCTGGACGGAACGAAGGTGTTGACCACGGCCTCCCCGACCGGGGGCTTTGTGATGAACATGACGATGAGGATCACGACGATCATGAGCGCGCCCAGATACTTCACGATCTGGTCAACAATGGATTTCGCGGATTTGGAAAGGAAGATCACGATTGCCAGCAGGGCGGAGATGACATAGCCGACTCTCGCGGGAATGCCGGTCAGGGCGAAGATACCAAGACCGCCGCCGCCAACGTTGCCGATGTTGAACGCCAGACCGCCGAGTGCTATCAGGCCCGCGAGCAGGTAGCCGAGTCCGCGGAACACTTCGTTTGCCACGTCCTGACCGCGCTTGCCGGTGTAACACAGCACGCGCCAGATATTCATCTGGGCGATACCCGACATAATCAGAGACGCCAGAATAACAAACCCGAAGCTGGATTTGAGACTGCTGGTAAAGGTCGCCGTTTGTGTCAGGAAGCCGGGGCCGATGGCAGAGGTCGCCATCAGGAACGCCGCGCCGAGGATGACGCTCATATTCTTTTTCTTCTCCGTGTTGCTCATAGGTTCCTCCTTATTTAACACACGTTTTTGGGATGCTGTTTATACGATCTCGGCGATGGGCGCGATCGTGACGCCCTCCGCTTCGAGACGTGCCCGGATGTTCTTCACGAACTCCACTGCCGAGGGATTGTCGCCGTGGACACAGATGGAATCCGCCGCGAGAGGCACCTCCTCGCCAGTAATCGCGGTAACCTTGCCCTCCTTGACCATGCGAATCGTGCGGGTGATCGCCTCCTCCGTGTCGTGGATGACCGCGCCCGGCTTGCTGCGGGGAACCAGCGAGCCGTCCGCCTGATAGGCGCGGTCGGCGAACACCTCGCTTGCGACGCGGATACCGACCTGCTTCGCCGCCTCCACCATCTTGCTGTTCGCAAGGGCGAGGAAAATCACGTCCTTGTCCACCTCCGCAACCGCCTCCGCAATGGCGAGCGCGAGATCAATGTCCTTGCCTGCCATGTTGTAGAGCGCGCCGTGGGGCTTACAATGCTGCAGCTTCACACCGTTTGCCTTCGTGAACGCCATCAGCGCGCCAAGCTGGTACTTAACGTATGCCTTTGCCTCCTTGGGTGAGCATGCAACGTTACGCCTGCCGAAGCCCATCAGATCAGGATAGCCCGGATGCGCGCCCACGGCGACGCCCGCCGTCTTGGCCGCCTGCACGGTCTTGTCCATCACCAGAGGGTCGCCGGCATGGTAGCCGCAGGCCACGTTCGCCGAGGAGATGTGCGCGATCACATCGGCGTCCATACCAATGGTGTAGTTGCCGAAGCTCTCGCCCAGATCGCTGTTGAGGTCAACCTTGTACATGTGCGTTCTCCCTTCCCATGTCATTTCGGCGGTGGTGCCGCCGCGCAGCCCTTCTGTGCAGAATTGTTTATATGCCTCATTAAAAAAAGTGGTATCAAAGCGACAAAAAAACAGCATGTCGATAGGAACGTCAGCTTTTCCGGTTGCTTTCTGGATTCCTTCTTGACAACTGCACGAATGGGTTATATAAAATTTACTATACTTCTTCTCAAAATTCTATCCGAATCCCGTCTAAAAATATCACAATCTTGATTTCAAGGAAAAAGAGTCAATATGTTTTTTGTAGACAGTAACCAAAAAGCCAACTTCACCCTGCCCTATGAGTTCCCTCTGGTCGTGCACGAGACAAAGCTGTGGGAGAAGCCGATGGGCTTCAACAACTGGCACTGGCACGAGGAGGTGCAGTTCACCTACGTGCTGGAGGGGGGCATGATCACCACCGCGCAGGGCAGCGACTACATTCTGCGTGCCGGCGACGGATTTTTCGTTAACTCAAACCTCTCTCATATGACGCGTCCCACCTCGCCCGACTCCGCGCGCTATCTCAGTCTGAACCTGCACCCCAGCCTGCTGACGCTGTTCCACGGGAGCGTCGTTGAACAGAAGTATTTCATGCCCTACGTCAACCATCCGTTTTTCCAGTTCATCCCACTCTCGCCGGAAACGTCATGGCAAGAGCAAGCGCTGCAGAATATGCGCTTGCTGTTCCGTATTCTACAGGAACGGCCGTTTGGTTATGAACTGGATTCCTATGGGCTGTTGCTGCATCTATGGAAGTTGCTGCTGGAGCATTTGCAGTCTGATTCCGCGCAGTCTCCTCTCATGGAACGTGCGGAGGCGCACGGCATCATATCGTTCCTGCACGAGCACCATGACGAAACAATTTCACTCAAAAATGTCGCCGATCATGTCCACCTGAGCCAGGAGGAGTGCTGTCGCCTGTTTAAGGCGACCTATGGCTGCACCATCTTTACCTATCTCGCGGATTACCGCTTGCAGCAGAGCATCCTGCTTCTTTCCGACCCTTCGCTCTCCGTCTCTCAGATTGCGGAGCGCTGTGGGTTCAACAGCACCAGCTACTTCATCAAGCGATTCCGGGAGAAGGTCGGCATGAGTCCACTGCAATATCGAAATGCCGCCAGGAAAGGCGGTTGATGCCTCTCTGCCGTGAAAATGCTCCCTCAAATGCAGAAGGTGGGCTAAGCAATAGCTCATGAGGACAGCGTGCAGACGTCGACAGCTCCTTTTTCCACGCCTGAAACCAGCATTTTCAATCCCCAAAAACCGCGAGCCCGCAATCCCTTTGTACAAGCGGGATCGCGGGCATAGCTTAACCGGATTTGGTTCATGGGTCGGAGTTATCAGGCACTCCCCCAAAACGCTGGTTTTATGCGGTTTTCACGGCGCTTGACATCGTATCCCAAACCTTTCGAAAACGGCGCGAACCCTTTTCCTGCAAGGGCTCGCGCCTATTTCGCAAAATAGTAGTCAAACAGTAGTCAAGATGCAAATGCCGCGCGGACGTCGGAGAGGGGCTGACCGAGGCGCAGCGCCCGTTCCCGTTCGTAGGTCACCCGCGTGACTTCCTCGATGAACGCCTTTTCCTTTTCGTCGGCGCTCGCCCAACTCACATGGTACTTGCGGCAGAGGGCAAAGAAGATCGCATAGAACCTTTCCTCCTCCGGATCTTTCCGGCAATACCATTCCGCATCGGACGCGGGGATATTCTTCTCGTCGATCATACGCTGTGCCTCCCTTCCGATAGGTTACTCAAGATAGCTGAAGAAAATTCGCTTAGCCGCCTCATCCGCAATGATGAAACGTGGAGCCGCGGAAGAAAGCGACGGCAGCTTCACCGCACCAAAGTCCTTCGCGTAATGCTCCGCCAACCTGGTCGTCTTCGCCTCCAGCACGACGTCACCGCCAAAACCGTTGTCCACCGAGAGCTTGATGCCAAAGGCGATCAGCAGCCTGCCGATCCCTCTGTATTTTCGGTTCTCGCCAACGATCGTTGGATTGCTGTCCGGCTCCGCCTCCATGTAGACGATATGGACGATCAGCGCGTTCTCCTGGATCTCATACGCGCCGAGAGCGAGCAACTCTTCCCCTGCCCTGACCGCATACTTCTCAAATGTTTCCGATGCCAGATATTCGCTTGTCCATGCGGTCTGCCACTTGGGGCTGGACTCTGTCCGCAGCGCGTCCGCTCTTTCCATCGGCGTAATGGAAACATCGACTCGCTTGTCATTGCGGTCAAAAACGTATGGAACAAACTGCAAACGAACCACCTCTTGCGTCCAGTTTACATGATTGGTAATGAACCGTCAAGCAATTTTGCCGCGAATAGCATACAAAAATACCATAGCTTCATATTGACTGAACCCTTTGGCTGCAACTTTTCAAGATAGAACCTGCGTTAATGACGCAAATCTCTTTCTCAACCGCTCAACAAACAGCTTTTATGCAAATCACGGGCGGAGCGGTTCCATGCCGTTTCGCCCGTGATTTAGTCTCTCTATCGATCCAGAATCCTGCCGTCAATGGAAACCGTCACGACCTGCCACGGAATAAACTTGCCGCTGGCTTTGAGCGCCTGCTCCGCCGCGCGCTGGATGCCGCCGCAGCAGGGCACTTCCATACGCAGAACGGTCACGCTCTTGATATCGTTTCCGTCGATGATCTCCGTCAGCTTCTCCGTGTAGTCCACGCCGTCGAGCTTGGGGCAGCCGATCAGCGTCACCTTGCCGCGCATGAACTCCTCGTGGACGTTCGCGTAGGCATAGGCGGTGCAGTCTGCCGCAATCAGCAGCTTCGCGCCGTCGAAAAACGGAGCCTTTGGCGGAACCAGCTTGATCTGGCAGGGCCACTGGCCGAGCCGTGAGACCGACTTTGTCGCGCTCGCGGGCGCTTCCTGTTCCGCCGCCGCGTTCATCTGCCGCATTGCGCTGCCTGGGCAGGCGTGCGTGTTCGCCTCGGTCGCGCAGGCTTTCGCCGCCTTGACCGCCGCCTCGTCATACTCCGGCGCTTCGCGCTCCTCAAAGGTAATCGCTCCGGTGGGGCAGTTCGGCAGGCAGTCGCCGAAGCCGTCGCAGAAGTTCTCACGCACCAGCTTCGCCTTGCCGTTTACCATCTCGATAGCTCCCTCGTGGCACGCCTCGGCACAGGCGCCGCAGCCGTTGCATTTTTTCTCGTCGATGTAAATGATTTTACGGATCATGGCAATGTCCTCCTTGCGTTTCTGTGGCAATCATAGTATGCTTGCGGGAGAAAGTATGTTGTTATAACCACATTTCGAGGATTGCTATGGAAAATACTTTGTTGCGGCAAACGCCGCTGTTCCGCGGCATGACGGAGTGCGAAATTGAAAAGGCGCTCCACGGGCTGAACGCCGCAGAGCGCACATATCAAAAGGGTGTGGTCGTTCTTCGCGCGGGAGAGACGACCTCGCGCATGGGGCTGGTGCTCAGCGGTGGCGTCACGATTGAGTCCTGCGACCCGTGGGGCAAGCGCACGCTGTTGAGCCACATCGGGTCTGGCCAGCTCTTCGCCGAGAGCTACGCCCTGCTGGAAGGTGAGCCGATGCAGGTGGACGTCTGCGTCAGCGAGGACTGCCGCATTTTGTTTCTCTCGCCCGCAGGACTCCAATGCGCCGAGCCGTGGGCGGTGAAAGCGACGCGCAATCTGCTGACGATCACCGCGCGGAAGAACCTCACGCTCTCGCTGCGCAGCTTCCACACCGCGCCCAAGACCGTGCGCGAGCGCGTGACGGCGTATCTCAACACCGAGGCGCTGCGGCAGCACAAGCGGGAGTTCGACATCCCCTTTGACCGCCAGCAGCTCGCGGACTATCTCAACCTTGACCGCACGGCGCTGAGCAAGGAGCTTGGCAAAATGCGCGCGGATGGCCTGATTGAGTGCCAAAAGAACCATTTTGCGCTCAAGTGACGCCGTCCGTCCTGTCCGCCATCAAGCCGTGCTTTTTTGACATGCGCCAGAAACAGGAAGCAAACCGTGATCTGCGCGATGGTGGAGCACGGCACGCTCAAGCCGATGTAAAAGAGCCGCCCCGTCTTTACGCTCATGAGGTAGGCGACGGGGATGCGGATCAGGAACGCCGCGCCGATGCCCTGCGCCATGACAAACGCCGTGGACAGCCCAATGGCGATCCTAAGCCCGCGCAGCGCGCGCTCCGGCTGCCGCGCGCCGGTGTTCTGGGCGACATAGGCGCTCATAGACTGCATAAACGCCTCCGGCACCAGCATGATGAAGGCGCAGACCTTCTCTGCCACGCCCACGCCCGCCGAGGCGATCAGCCCCAGGCAGTTGGTGATGGCGAGGATGACGAGAAACGACAGCCCCACCAGCAGGCTTTGCAGGGAGATCGGCGCGCCGAAAAGCGTGATCCGGTGAGCGATGCCGCCGTCGAGGCACAGCTCCCGCCGCGTCAGCTCAAAGGGCAGCGTCCGGCGCTTGAGCAGAAAAAAGGAGACGAGCACGCTCACCGTCTGCGAGGCGACCGTTGCAATGGCGGCGCCCGCCGCGCCCATGCCGAGTTCTTTGATGAGCAGCAGGTCGCCCGAGATATTGCAGGCGCTCGCGATGGCAACGGTAGCGAGCGGCGTTCGCGAGTCTCCCATGCCGCGCATGACGCTGCCGAGCACGTTGTAGGCGACGATCATGACACTGCCGCCGCCGCAGATGGCGATATAGCGTTTCGTCTCCGCGAACGCCTCCGCCGGCGCGTTCATCGCCCGCGCCAGCGCACCCGAAAGCAGTGGGATCAGCGCCGTCAGCGCATCTACCTTTTTCTTCACGCAAAGAAAAATGTATCATCCCATGGCATTTTCGCTCTATTTACAATAACTGACCTTTTTGGTTCGGTCATATCTTTACTCAGGTTCATCCGCTTGCTCAGAAATTCTTATCGTAGCGCAGTGGCGACCGGGGCAAATGCTCCGACCGCCGCGATTAACACCGCCTATTCCGTTTTATCCGGTTCCTCCGGCGAGGACATCTTCTCGCCCACCTTGTCCTGCGCGCGGCGCTTCGCCTTCTCCACCGCGTCCTCTTTCACCATGTGGTACATGGCGATGTCTCGCAGCGGCTCCTTCTGATACCCGAACACGCCATAGCATTTGCCGAGGATAGGTCAGGAGCTTTTCTGTTGTCTCAATGATTTTTGCGATTCTTTGCTCATCGGAATACTTCAAGCGATCTGCACCCCCTCCGAGAAGATGGCGTTATAGAAATCCGTGCCCTCGTTGATTTCGCGCAGCTCATATACGTCAACATTTTTCCCAAGCTGGTCAAATAATTCATCGGCAATGGAAAAAACATCGGTCGGCTCAAATTCCACTCCGCCAATGATGACCAGATCGACGTCCGACGTCCTCGTCGCTTCGCCGCGCGCGTAGGAGCCAAGCAAAACCGCCCGCTCCGCATGGTTTTTTCGCAGCAGAGGGACAACGCATGCCGCGATCTCCTCCTGTGTATAGATTTTCTCGGACACATCATCACCTCTGAAAAATCGCAAAAAGGGCCTGTTGCAAAATAAGCCGTAAAAAAGACGAGGTTAGGAGCCCGAAAGGGTTTCCTAACCTCGCTTTTTGCGTTAAAATCGTAGGTGTGAAACAACAATTTCAAACGCAAGACCACTATACGACGTATGAGCGGGACGGTCAAGTGGTACTTGCGTTAAACAACGAAATAATTTTACCGGAGAACGCGCCCGTCCGGCTGACAAGCGCCCAGCT
>SVMM01000012.1 GCA_015067435.1 Oscillospiraceae bacterium
CTTCATTTCGCATCACCACTAAGATTATAGCATAGTGGTAACAATTATTCAATCTTTTTAATCAGATATTAGTATGAGACGTTATTTGATTACAACTGAACCGACCCAAAAGGAACGGTAACGAGAAACCTGCAAAAAAGCAGCTTGCCCGGATCACCCGCGTCAGCGGGGCTGGCTTGCAGAAAACGAAACCTGTATCTGAGCGAGAAATCTCTCCGCGATCGGAGAGAATGTCTGATACTTCTTCCAAACAAGAAACAGCTTGGTTTCAAGCCTCGGCGTGAGCGGACGGAATACAAGCCCACTGCCGGGCGAGGTGTTGACCAGACGGTCGAATGTCAGCAGATAACCGAGGTGCTCCTTCGCAAAAAGAGATGCGTTGTAGGAAAGCCGGAAAGAGCCCTCCAAATGCAGTTGTTCCATTTTCTCCTTCGCCCATCTCGGGATGTCCTTCTCCCAGGCTTGCCCGGAGCAGAACAGCGGCAGTCCGATCAGGTCGTCCACACGGATGGCCTTTTTCCTTGCCAGCGGGTCGTCGTCCGGTATGACGAGGCCCCACACGTCTTCTTCGGGGAAGGTCAGATACTCATATTTTGCCGCGTCGGGAATTTCCGCCAGCACCACAAAATCCAAAAGCCCCTTGTCCAGCTTTTCCGCGACCTGCTCGGTGTCACCGCTGGTGATATAGTAGCGAAGCCCCGGATAGTTCTTCTTGAACGAATGGAGCTCCTGCGCAAAGAAGCTGATCTGATAGGACTCGGCCAATCCGAAATACAGGTCTCCGCCCGTAATGTCATCCAGCGAAACAAACTCTTTTTCAATGCGATCCGCCATGCTGACAAGATCCTCCGCGCGGTTGCGGAGGAGCACGCCCTCGTCCGTCAGAGCGATGCTGAAGCTGTGGCGGGTAAAGAGCTTCTTGCCAAGCTCGTCTTCAAGGGCCTTGAGCGTCTTGGACAAGGTGGGCTGTGTGACGTGAAGCGTTTCCGCGGCCTTTGTCATATTCTCTTCTCTTGCCACGGCAAGGAAATATCTGAGTGTACGAATCTCCATCGAGGCATCCCCCGTCAAAAACTATGATATTCCAAACACGAATATCACGATATTCATTATAACCATTAGCGAAGCGGACGTCAAGCAGCTATAATCAAAGCATCCAAGGGAGGAGACAGTTGATGACAGAAGGGATCAGGAACAATTTGATGGATGCGGGGTGCCCGGAGGACTCAGCCGCGCTCGTGGAGCAGTTTTATTCCGCGGGGCATCTCGACGACGCCCTGCGGCAAATGCGAGTCATACGTTGCGGCTTGATCGACGAGCTGCATCTGAGCCAACGCAGAGTGGACTGTCTCGACTATCTCATCAGAAGAATTGAAAAAGAAACGAAAACGACAACGGAAAGGCGGTAATGAATATGATGAAGACGGAAGAACTGAAGCTCGCGCAGGAGTGGGACAAGACTTTCCCGAAGAGTGATAAAGTAGATCACTGCAAAGTTACGTTCATGAACCACTTTGGTATCACCCTGGCGGCAGATATGTATGTCCCCAAGGGTACGGCAGGAAAGCTGCCTGCTATCGCGGTTTCCGGTCCCTTTGGCGCCTGCAAGGAACAATCCTCCGGTTTGTATGCGCAGACCATGGCGGAGCGTGGTTTCCTGACCATTGCTTTCGACCCCTCCTTCACCGGCGAGTCCGGCGGTTATCCCCGCGCGATGCACTCCCCCGATATTGACGTGGAGGATTTTCAGGCGGCGGTCGATTTCCTGTCCGTGCAGGAAAACGTCGATCCCGAGCGCATCGGCATCATCGGCATTTGCGGCTGGGGCGGCATGGCTCTTCAGACAGCCTGCATCGACACAAGGATCAAGGCAACGGTGACATCCACCATGTACGATATGTCCCGCGTCGCCGCAAACGGCTACTTCGACGCGTCGGACAACGAAGAGGCAAGGCATCAGATGCGAGCCGCGATTAACTCCCAGCGCACGAAGGACTATCAGAGCGGCGACTATGCCCGCATGGGCGGAGTGGTCGATCCCCTGCCGGAGGACGCGCCGTACTTCGTCAAGGACTACCACGATTACTACAAGGCGCCGCGCGGCTATCATCCCCGCTCGCTGAACTCCAACGACGGCTGGACGATGAACACCGGCACCTCGCTGATGAATATGCGGCTGTTCACCTATGCCAAAGAGATTCGCTCCGCCGTTCTGATGATCCACGGCGACAAGGCGCACTCCTGCTATATGAGCCGCGACGCTTACGCCGATATGGTGAAGAACAGCCGGTACACGGACAACAAAGAGCTGTATATCATCCCAGGCGCATCCCATACCGACCTGTACGACCAGACCAACATCATTCCGTTCGATAAGCTGGAGAGCTTCTTCTCTGAATACTTGAAATGAGGTGGGCAGTCTATGGCTAAGAAGGTATTGATCGTATCGACCAGCCTGCGCACGGGCAGCAACTCGGAGCTTCTGGCACGGGAGGCGGAGCGCGGAGCGCGCGACGCGGGACATGACGTGGAGCTTGTCAGTCTCAAGGATAAAGACATTCGCTTCTGCAAGGGATGCCTCGCCTGCCAGAAAACCGGCAAGTGCGTCATTAAGGATGACGCGGCTGAGATCGTCGGCAAGGTTCAAAACGCGGATGTTCTGGTTTTCGTGACGCCCATCTATTATTACGAGCTGAGCGGTCAGCTCAAAACGCTGCTCGACCGCTGCAATCCGCTTTTCCCGCAGGAGTATGCTTTCCGCAACGTATATCTGATGACCGCCTCGGCAGAGGACGGAGACGAGGTGTATGAAAAGGCGGCCAACGGGCTCAAGGGCTGGATCGACTGTTTCTCTGAGTGCAGCTTTGCAGGCGTCTTCAGCGGCGGCGGCCTGAACGACGGAAACGAAGCGCAAAAGCGTCCCGACATGCTGGAGCGGGCATATCAATTTGGAAAGAAGCTGTGAGCGTATGAAAAGAACAGTTGCGATTCTTTTGGTTCTTCTGCTGACGCTGACGATGCCGGCATGTGCCGCGAGCGCGCCTTCGGCGGCAGAGTCGACCGCCGGCAGCATGATGGTTGTTGCCGCAGCGGAAAAGACCTCGTTTTCGGATGTCCCGGACTCCGCATGGTATGCCAAGGCCGTGCGCTATGTTTCGGAGCGTGGTTTAATGAACGGCACGGGCGAGGGCAAATTCTCGCCCGACGAACCGTTTACCCGCGCGCAGCTTGCGACCGTGCTTTACCGCATGGCGGGCAGTCCCCCGGTGACAGGCGAGGACAGCTTTACCGACACCGAAGCCGGCGCGTGGTACTCAGATGCCGTGCTGTGGGCGTCGCGCAACGGCGTGGTCAATGGGCTCGGCGGCGGACGTTACGGCACGAATGAGCCGACCACGCAGGAGCAGCTTGCCGTCATGCTCTGGCGCGACGCGGGCTCGTATGTGCTGGGCGGAGAATACACCGACGCTTGCGGCGTGGAGAATCATGCGAGCGATTGGGCGGTCGATGCCGTTCGCTGGGCGAGAGTGGACGGACTGCTCACCGACGCGATCCCGTTTGAGCCGCGCTCGGCGGCGACACGCGCACAGGTGGCGGATATGGTGTACCGTTATCTGCTGCTTTTAGAGCGGTTTGCCGATGTGGACGCCGTCATCAGCGCGACACAGAAGCACGAGACGGAGAATATCGTGCTGACCGTCGCCGGGAAAACGCTTGCGGTGGAATGGGCGGACAACTCCAGCGTTGACGCGCTGCGGGAGCTGCTGCGCAGAGCAGGAACGATTACGCTCGACATGAGCGACTACGCAGGCTTTGAGAAGGGCGCGCCTCTGCCCGAAACGCTGCCGCAGAACAACGAGCCGATGAACACCGATGCGGGCGACATTATTCTCTATCAGGGCAGACAGTTCGTCATCTATTATGATCGGAACAGCTATTCACTTACGCCGCTCGGCAAGATCACGGGCATGGCAAAGGCGGAATTGCAGGCGCTTCTCGGCGCGGGCAACGTAACGGCGACGCTCTCACTTTCCGGCGCGGCTGAACCGACGACTGCGGCAAATCGCACGCTGGTCGTCTACTTCTCCGCAACCGGCACGACGAAGGGCGTCGCGGAGCGGCTGGCGTCGGTCACGGGCTCAGACCTCTGCGAGATCGTCCCCACGGAGCCGTACACCGCTGAAGACCTCAACTACAACGACAGTTCCACCCGCGCGACGCGGGAGCAGAACGATGCCTCGGCACGCCCGGCCATCAGCGGGACCGTGGCGAACATGGCGTATTATGATATCATCTTCCTTGGCTATCCGATCTGGTGGGGACAGGCGCCAAAAATCATGTATACCTTTGTGGAAAGCTATGATCTCGCGGGCAAGACCATCGTGCCGTTCTGTACCTCGGGCAGCAGCGATATCGGCAGCAGCGCGGTGAACCTGAGCAAGAGCGCGCCGGGCGCGGTATGGATGGACGGAAAGCGATTCAGCGGCGGCGTGTCCGACGCCGATCTGAAAGCGTGGGTTGATGACTTGAAATAAACAGCGTAGAAAAAACAGAGGAGGACGATTCGATTTGGACGCTCTTGCCGTCCACGACGAAGCGCTGGCTGGATTCCTGCGCCGTGAGCGCCGCTCCCGCGGCCGGGGCGGCGATGGACGCGCCGAGGATGATGCCGCTGGCGACGAGCGCCGCTTCTTTTCTTCTGCTGTTCTTCATGGTTCTTCCCTCCTTTATATTTGTAGGTTGCCTTGCAGCGCGGCGCTCGCCGCGCGTTTGTTTTTGTCGAACGAGTGGCTGTAGATGTCCAGCGTCGTGGACGGCTGGGCGTGGCCGAGGATGCCCGCCACCGTCGTGACGTCCGCACCGTTGGCGATCATGAGGCTCGCCGCCGTGTGCCGCAGACTGTGGACGTTCAGCCGCTCGGGGAGGCCGTTCTTTTGCAGGATCAGCTTGAACCGCCAGGTGAACGTGGTCGGCGTCATCGGAAGGCGCTCCCCGTGGCGGCGGAAGAGGAAGTCGTCCTCCGCGAGCGCCCGCTCGTCCTCCTGCTCCGTCACGTCCTCGCAGAAGGCGCGGTACTCGCGCAGCAGGCTTTCCATCTCGGCGGAGAAGTAGACGTAGCGGTCGCCCGCCGTGGTTTTCGGCTCTTTCACGATGATGTCCTCGCTGGTGAGCTTGACGACGCTGCGCCGGATGTGGATGCTCCGCGCGCCGTAGTCGATGTCCTGCCATTGGAGGGCGCAGCATTCGCCGCGCCGCATTCCTGTGGCAAGCAGGAGTTTGAAGAAGGTTTCGTATTTGATGCTTTCGTTCTCCACCGCCGCGATGACGCGCTGCGCCGTTTCCTCATCGGCGATGAAGCGTTCGCACTTGCGCCCTGCGTAGCGGTAGGTGCGCCACGCGGGGTTGTGATCGAGAAAGCCGCTCTCCATCGCATCGGAGAGGATGCCACACAGACAGGCGTGGACACCCTCGACGGTGTTTTCGGAGAGCGGCTTTCCATTGTTTTTGCTTTTTGTTTTCCGCAGCTCTGCGTAGAGCTTGCGGAAGTGCTCGGCGCGCAGGTCGGTCAGCTTGATGTGGCCGAGCGCGGGGAGGAAGCGGTCAATATCCCGCCTTTCACGGGTGAGCGTGGATTTCGCCAGTTTGTTCGGTGCGACGTTTTGAAGCCAAAGCTCCGTGTACTCCGCGAGCGTGATGTTGCGGTTCACCGCCTGCGGCAGATTCCTGCACTCGCGTTCGAAGAGGATCGCCTGCTCGTCGAGCCATCTTTCCTTCTGCTTCGGCGTGAGACCGTCGGGCGGCCGGACGGTTTTCTGCTGTGCCGCCCGCCGCTTGCCGTTGGGATCGTAGCCCATCGACACGACGAGCAGGTAGCTGTTCCCGCGCTTTCGGATGCTTGCCATGATCGTATGCTCCTTTCCTTCCGCGCTCAATCCTGTTGAGCTTTTTGGCAAGCACACAATACCGAAGGCAGCGGGAGAAAGCTACTGTAAAGATGCGCGGAATCGCAGATTCTACCAAAGCGACAAGAGAAACGGCCTGTCTCACGGAAAGGAGCGCGGGGGTGCATGATCGGAGAATACGCTTACTGCCCCAGCACGTCGCGCAGGATGCTGCAGCAGGTCTGATACATCAGAATCGTGTCGATCCCATAGGCGAGAAAATCGAGTCCCGCGTCGAACAGCTCCCGCGCGAACGCCGCGCTGAGTCCCAACGCGCCCACAGGCATACCGGCCTGCGCGGCGCGTTTGACCATATCGAGCAGCGCTCCGTGCACCTCGGGCGCGTCCAGATCGCCGCGAAGTCCCATTGAGACCGACAGGTCGACCGGCCCGAGAAACACCGCCGTCAGTCCGGGTGTCCGCATGATGGCGTCAAAATTCCTCACGCCCTCCGGCGACTCGATCAGCGCCATAACCGCCGTTTCGCGGTTGGCGTTCTCATAGTATTCTCCACCGCCCGCGCCGTAAAGGTTGGCGCGTACGCCCGGGCATGCGCCGCGCGTACCTCCCGGCACGAAACGGCACAGACTCACCGCTTCCGCCGCCTGCTCCGGCGTGTCGACGTTCGGTACGATGATGCCTGCGGCACCCATGTCGAGCGATTTTTTGATCCACGTTGCGTCGAGCGCGGGTACCCGCGCAAGCATCGAAAGCCCTGCCGCCTCACCGGCACGGATCATTTGAACCAGCGTCTCCGTGCCGTAATAAGCGTGCTCCAGATCGATCGCCGCGAAGCGGAATCCGGCATAGCCCGCCGCCTCCAGAAACTCTGGAGACCCGGACTGGATGAACGTGCCGATGAACGGCTTTTCACCGGCAAGCAATGAATGAAATGATATCATAGTAAATGCGTCCTTTTATATTCTTTCGGTATTGCTGTTCTCCGCTAATTCCGATTTGTTGCCGCTTTTGAAACTATAGCATTTTTCACGGTCATAATCAAGTTGTTGGTGAAACTGACGAGGCCTGAACCCGGCAACACTTAGGGTAACAGGGACTAAATTCCTCGTCTGTAGTGCTCTCGTCGATGTACCTTGCCTCTGCACGGCGCTCGGCGTCGATGAGGATGCGCTTGGCGTCCCACACGTTGCCATATCAGAAGGAGCCGCTGCGAGACATCGCCATGTACCACATGGTGAAAGAGGATGCGGTGGAGAAGGCGAAGCGCCGTGCGCAGGAGAAGCTGGGCGAGAAGATGTCCTCGCCGGAGGAAAACAAGTGAATACAGAGCGGGCGAGGCTGGAGAGATCCAGCCCCGCCCGCTGTATTTGATTGCTCCGTGCTCAGATCACATAGTCATTGCCGCGGTTGGCGGCCTGTCGGTCCAGGATGTCCTGCAGTGTGATCCCGTCGAGATAGTCGTTGATGACCTTGTCCAGCCCGCGCCAGATGGGCAGCGTCGCACAGTCCGCCTGCCGCGCGCAGGTGTTGTGGTCCGCTTCCAGACACGTCACCGGGGCAAGCGAGCCCTCCGTCACGCGCAGGATGTTGCCGAGCGTATAGTCCTCCGGGTTCCGCGCGAGGCGATACCCGCCCTGATAGCCGCGCGTCGTGCGCAACAGATCGAACCGATTGAGCGTCGGGATGATCTGCTCCAGATACTTCTTGGAGATCTCCTGCCGCTGCGCGGAGTCCTTCAGCGCAACATAGCCGTTCCCCTGATGCTCCGCGAGGTCAAGCATCAGCCGCAGCGCGTACCGCCCGCGCGTCGAGATCATCAATTGAAACACCGCCTTTTCTGCTGTTACGATGGATACCTTACAGGATGCCGAGCGACGTGAGCGCGACGAAGAAGGTCGCGACGGGCGCGACAAAGCGCAGGAGGAAGTGCCACAGGCGTTTCCACGCGAACGCGCCGCTCTTTTCGACCTCGGCAAGCACAGCGTCGGGCTTCCACACCCAGCCGATGAAGATCACCATGAAGAGCGCGCCGAACGAGAGGAACACGTTCTCGCCGAGAAAGTCCACCGAATCGAGCATATCCATGCCCGCGAAGCGCTCGCCGAGCCATGCGAGCGGATGGACGCCGGAGAGCAGACCGTAGCCGAGCGACACCGGGATCGACAGCACGAACGAGAGAAGGCAGGACGCCGCCGTGGCCTTATCCGTGCTCCACTTCAGATGCTCCGTGCCGATGGGGACGAGCGCGCCGGTGATGCCGATGCTCGTCGAGAGCCCCGCCGCGAACGCGGAGACGAAGAAGATAAAGCCAAAGACGTTGCCGCCCGGCATGCCGTCGAACACCTTCTTGAGCGTGATGAAGAGAAGGCCCGGCCCCGAGGTCGGGTCGAGGCCGTAGGCGAACACCGCCGGCATGATGGCAAGGCCTGCCAGCATGGCGACGATCATGTCCGCGATCGGAATGGCGATCGCCTGACGCGGAATGTTCGTCTCGTCCGGCATGAAGGACGAGAGGAAGATGTTCGTGCCGAAGCCGATGTTGATGGAGAACCACATCTGCACCACCGCCAGCGAGAACACGCCGAAGAAGCCGATCTCGCGGAACGCCGCCATGTTCGGCTTAAACATGTACTTTAAGCCCTCGACCGCGCCGGGGAGCGTGCAGCTGCGCACGGCGACGATGACGAGCATCACGAACAGCACCGGCAGCAGCACGCGGCAGGCTTTTTCATAGCCCCTGGCGAAGTCGTTGCGGATGATGACATAGGTCAGCCCCAGCACGAGCGCTGTCCACACGAGCGGTTCGACCGGCGCGGAGATCATCGCGCCGAAGAACGCCGCGCCGTCCGCCGCGGCGAAGCCGCCGACGCCGAAGATCGCGAGGAAGTAAAGGCACATGTACTTCATCAGATAGCCAACGATCAGCGCGTAGAAGCCCATGACGAGGATGCAGGTGATCTCGTGCAGCCAGCCGACGAAGCCCCACTTTTTGTCGACCGCCTCGTACGCCCGGACCGGTCCGACGCGGAATTTTCGCCCGAAGCCGTACTCCGAGATGACGATGGGGATGCCGACGGCGAACACCGCGACGAGGTAGACGACGATGAACGGGAAGCCGCCGCCGCGCCCCATCTTGAACGGGAAGCCCCAGAGGTTGCCGAGGCCCACCGCGCCCGCGACGTTCGCGAGGAAGAAGCCCGCCGTGCCCGAAAAGTTGCTGCGCTTGCCCTGCTGTTTCATGGTTTACTCACTCCCGGTTTCGTATAGGTTCTTGCTGAAATAGCGGTCGCCGCGGTCGGGCAGGATGACGACGAGATTGCCCTTCGCGCCCTGGTCGATCAGCTTCTTCGCCGCCGCGAGCGCCGCGCCGGAGGACGAGCCCGCGAAGATGCCCTCCCGCGCCGCCAGCTCGCGCGAGCCGGCAAACGCCTCGGCGTCCGTGATTTTGACCACGGCGTCCACGAGCGTCATGTCCATCGTGTCGGCGACAAAGTCGTTGCCGATGCCCTCGATGTCGTAGTCCGCGTGTTCGCCGCCGCCCATCGTCGAGCCGACGGGGTCGGCGAGGATGCCGCGCACGTCGGGGTTCTGCTCTTTTAAGTAGCGCACGACGCCGCTGTAGGTGCCGCCGCTACCCGCGCCCGCGACGAGGTAGTCGATTTTCCCGTCCAGCGCCTCCCAGATCTCTGGCCCCGTCGTGTCGTGGTGGATCTGCGGGTTCGCCGGGTTCTTGAACTGCGCGAGCGAGATCGAGCCGGGGATCTCCGCGCGCAGCTCGTCCGCCCTTGCACTCGCGCCGAGCATCCCGCCGGAGCGCGGCGTGTGCACGATCTCCGCGCCGAGCGCGCGCATGAGCGTCTGCTTCTCCTGCGAGAACTTCTCCGGCACGACGAAGATCACGCGGTAACCGCGGTTGAGCGCCGCGAACGCGATGCCGAGGCCGGTATTGCCCGCCGTCGCCTCGATGATCGTGCCGCCCGGACGCAGCCGTCCGGTGCGCTCCGCGTCGTCGAGCATCGCCTGTCCGATGCGGTCCTTCACGCTGCCCGCGGGGTTCCACAGCTCCAGCTTGGCAAAGAGATTCACGCCCTCCGGCGTGCGGATATGATTGAGCTTCACCAGCGGCGTATGGCCGACCAGCTCCTGCATGGATTCGTAGTATTTCATACCTTACTCCCTTCGATCGCCTGCGCCAGATCATCGCGCAGGTCATTCCAGTTTTCGATGCCGATGGAAAGGCGGATGAGGCCGTCCGTGATGCCGACCTTTTCCCGTACCTCGCGGGGAATGGAGGCGTGCGTCATGCTCGCGGGATGGCACACAAGCGACTCCACGCCGCCGAGGCTCTCAGCCAGCGCGATCAGCTTGAGAGACGAGAAGAACTTACGGATGTCGTATCCGTCCTCCAGCTCGAACGACAGCATCGCGCCGCCGTTTTTCGCCTGAGCGCGGTTGATCTCGTAGCCCTGCGCGCAGGGGAGGCCGGGGTAGTAAATCTTCTTGACCGCCGGATTCCCCTTGAGCCACGCGGCGGCCTTCTCCGCGTTCTCGACGTGCCGGTCCATGCGCACGGCGAGCGTCTTGATCCCGCGCAGCAGCAAAAAGCTGTCAAACGGCCCAAGCACGCCGCCCGTCGCGTTCTGCAAAAACGCCAGCCGTTCCGCAAGCGAAGCGTCCTTCACGACGGCGAGGCCCGCCACCACGTCGCTGTGCCCACCGAGGTACTTCGTCGCGCTGTGGACGACGATATCCGCGCCGAGCGTCAGCGGACGCTGCAAATACGGCGTCATGAACGTGTTGTCCACGATGGCGAGCGCGCCGTGCCTGTGTGCGAGCTCCGCCGCCGCCGCGAGGTCGGTCACGGTCAGGAGCGGGTTCGCCGGACTTTCGACCAGCACCGCCTTGACGTCCGGTGTCAGCGTCGCTTCAAACGCCGCGGGATCGGTCGTGTCCGCGATGGTATAGGCGAGGCCGAAGCGCTGGAACACCTTGTCGAGCACACGGTACGTCCCGCCGTAGACGTTGGAGGAGATGACGACGCGGTTGCCGCTCTGGAAGAGCTGCAAGACCGCGGTGATCGCCGCCATGCCGGAGCCGAACGCGAAGCCCGCAGTTCCGTCCTCCAGTTCCGCGATCAGCGCCTCCAGCGCCGCGCGGGTGGGATTGCCGGTGCGGGAATACTCCCAGCCCGTGTTCTGACCGAGCCCGCTCTGCTCGTAGGTCGAGGTCTGGTAGATCGGCACGTTGACCGCGCCGGTCGTCCTGTCGCCGTAGACGCCGCCGTGGATCACGGCGGATTCGATATTCTGATAGCTTGCCATAGAAAACGTCCTTCTTCCCGATAAAATAAAACTCCGCCTGTTCGCCGAAAGGGCGCTCAGACGGGAAAAGGTCAAAACAGCGCGGCAAAACCGCGTCTCCCGTCCGTCAACATCGACAGGAAGCGCACATCTCAAATACGTAGTGGTAAGCCAATACCGTAAGCCGCATCGTGAAACCCTCAAATAAACCATATAGTTGATTAACTTAGTAGGCATTATAGGTTGAAAAGCGGGTTTTGTCAAGCATAATTTTTGAAACGGCGCAAAAAGTTCGGCGAAATACACTGTTTGAAGCGGTAAAACCATCTGCATCCATAACCAATTGACTTACTATGTTGATATGTTATAATTATAAAAACACATATTAGGAGGATGCCACTATGCAGGGCGTGATCAAGGCTGTGTGTATCAGCGAAGAGAAGGGAACGGAAAAGCATCCCGTGGAGTCAGCCCATCTGACGGCGCATCACGGGATCGACGGGGACGCCCATGCCGGGCCGTGGCACCGTCAGGTCAGTCTCCTGTCCTGGGAGAAGGTGGAGGAGTTCAACCGCCGCGGCGCGCAGGTGACGGACGGCGCCTTCGGGGAAAACCTGCTGGTCAGCGGGATCGACTTCCGCAGCCTGCCCATCGGCACGGTGTTCACGACGGAGCAGGTCGAGCTGCGCCTGACGCAGATCGGCAAGGAATGCCATTCCCACTGCGCCATCTTTCAACGGGTCGGCAGCTGCATCATGCCGCATGAGGGCGTGTTTGCGGAGGTGCTTCGAGGCGGAACGGTCGCGCCGGGCGAGATACTGACGGTCCATCTGCCGCCGGCGGACGATTTGAAAAATCAACCGATTGACGCTTGACAGAGGAAAGAAGCTGTGTTACAATAAACCTACTTAGTAGATAGACATTATATTTTGTGTGGACTTGTCAAATGGGGAGCGAAGGATGAAACAGACCGTTTTTCATTTGAATCCCATCGCAGCCGAAGCGAACGATCTTCGCTTCGGCGGATCAGTCGCGCTTGATCGCGTCTGCTGCTGTCTGTGCTGCCGCGACGGCACAGGCGGAAGATAGCGTTTGCTGTTTTGCTGCATTTGGCACCCGCCTGTTCCGGCTCCGCACCCGCGGAGCGTGAGGAACACGGCGGGATTTTTCTATCTTTCTATCAGAATGAGGTGTTTTTATGATCGACAACAGGGAAAGCGTGACCGCAAAGCTCTGCTCCTTTGCCCGCGCTTATCACTCCAACCACGAGAGGATCAAGATCTTTGACGATTATCTTGCCTACGACCTGATGGGCCGTGAGGAATATGAGGAGATCGGGCAGCTGATCGAGCACGACTACAAAACGGAGCTGTTCGATCCGAGACAGGATTTCCGCTCGTCCAGCATCCGTGAGGAGATGGACCGCTATATCCTGCCCATCCCGCTCTCCCGCGCCGCGTTCGCCGAGCGCGAGCTCCTGCGCTTCGCGCGGGAGCACGGCGAATGCCAATACGTCATCTGCGGCGCGGGAATGGACACCTTTGCCTTCCGCAACGAAAACCCTGACATTCGGGTCTTCGAGATCGACCATCCGGACACGCAGCGCTACAAGCTCCGAAAGATCCGCCGGCTGGAGTGGAACATCCCAACGAACGTGACGTATGTCCCGGTGGACTTTTCAAAAGACGACATGGCGGAGGAGCTGGAGAAGGCCGACTTTGATCCGAGGCTGCCGTCGTTCTTTGCCATCCTCGGCGTGACCTATTACCTGACGCTTCCCGTCTTTGAAGAAACGCTCCGTCGGATCGGCGGCGTCGCCGCGCCCGGAAGCAGACTGGTCTTCGATTTTCCCGACGATTCCACGTTTGGAAAGGGGACGGCGGAGCGCGTGCGTACGCTCTCGGACATTACCGCCGCGCTCGGGGAGCCGATGCGCCACGGATATTCGTCCGCGGAGGTCGACGCGGCGCTCGCCCGTCAGGGCTTTCTGACTGATGCGCACGAGTCGCCGGAGCACATACAGGAGCGCTATTTTGCGGGACGGGCCGACGGCAAGCGCGCGTTTGAGAACATCCACTTTATTCTGGCGGAAAAGAACAGGATCAGCGCCTGAACAAAACCGCACGGTTCGTGCGCCGTGCGGTTTTGCCGCGGTATGATGACAGCCTCCCAGGAGAACGTCGGCTGTAAACGGCAATCTTCCGGGAGGCTGTTTTCTTTCTTTACGGCATATCCAGATGCATCAGCTTCGGCGGAATGTGGCAATAGCCGCCGGGGTTCTTCACAAGGTAGTCCTGATGGTATTCCTCCGCGGCGTAGAAGTTCTCAAGCGGAAGGACCTCCACGGCGAGCTTTGCGCCCGCCTTTTGCTCCTCGGCGCGGACGACCGCCTCAATGTCGGGCAGGAGCGCATCGTCCTCATAGTAGATGCCGGTACGGTACTGCGTGCCGGTATCCGCGCCCTGACGGTTCACGGACAGCGGGTCGATGGTGAGGAAGTAGTAACCCAGCAGCTTGCGCGTGGGGAGCACGGCTTCGTCGTATTCGACCCTGACCGTTTCGGCGTGTCCGGTGTCGCGATAGCGGACGTCCTCGTAGCTCGGGTTTTCCGTGCGCCCGTTGGCGTAGCCGACCTGCGTGTCGAGCACGCCGCGGAACTGCTTGATGAAGTGCTCGGTGCCCCAGAAGCACCCGCCCGCGAGATAGATGGTCTTCATTGCGGATTCTCCTTTTCGCTTACAGATCCCGCACCGCGTTCAGCGAGCCGAAATTTCGCACGTGCTCGATGCCCGCCTCGCTGACCGAGCGGCGCCCATAGACCTTTTTATCCTCGCCGATCGGGCAGACCGCCGTGCAGCGCCCGCAGGGGTAGCGGAACTCGCCCTTGAGCTCCTGATGATAGCGCGCGCATTTGTGCTTGTCCATGTCCGCCGCGACGCGGTCGTCGCGCGGCGTGAACGCCTGGATCGGGCAGCTTTTGACACACTGGCCGCAGCGGATGCAGATATCCTTTTCGATCATCTTGTCGGGCGCGACCTCCGCGTCCGTGATGACGCTGACGAGCCGGATGCGCGGCCCGTATTCCTTCGTCAAAAGCGCGTGGTTCATGCCGATGGTGCCAAGTCCCGCGTAGTAGCCCGCGATGACGTGGGAAAACGGAACCTCCGGCTTTTTGACGAGCACGGAGATGTCCCCGTAGCAGTCGCGCGGGAAGAAATGCGCGCGGAAGCCCTGCGTGTTGAGAAGGTTCGCCATGCGGTAGCCGATCTCGTCGAGCATCCGGTTGGTCGTGTTGTACAGCTCCGAGTAGAGCACCGACGGCGTGGTCTCGATCATGGACGGGAAGATCTGCACCGCCATCACGATGACCGTCCTCGCCCACGGCCAGATGCTCTGCGGATAGTATTCCGGCAGCGTATAGCGGTATTCCGCCCAGCGCTCGACGTTCGCGAAGCCGATGAGGTTGACGCCGAGCTTCTTCGCCTCGCGCTTGAGGCGCTGCTTGAGGCGGGCGCGGTCATTGGCGCCCATTGTCACAACCCTCGCAAGGCGTCGTCAAGCTGCGCGAGAATGTCGTCCGCGTCCTCGATGCCCGCGGAGAACCGAAGCTGCCCGAGGGAGATGCCCGCCTTGTCGAGCTCCGCCTTGCTGTACGCGCGGTGAGAGGTCTTTGCCGGATAGGACACGGAGGTCGCCGTTCCGGCGAGGCTCGGTACGTACTTGATGAAGCCGAGGTGATCGACCACATAGGTCGCCGCCTCCACGCCGCCGCGGATGTCCGCGCTGAGCATACCGCCGTACAGCCCGTTTCGGAACAGCCGGGAGGCAAGCGCGTGGTCGCGGTTCGACGCAAGCCCCGGATAGTACACTCGCTCGACGGCGGGGTGGTTTTCCAGAAATTCCGCGATTTTCAGTGCGTTCTGCGACTGCCGCGTCACGCGCAGGTCGAGCGTGCGGAGGCTGCGCGCAAGCAGCCAGCTCTCCGCCGCGCCGAGCGTCGCGCCGTAAAGCGTCAGCTTTTTTTGAATGCGCCCGATCCATTCCTTTGAGCCGGTCGCCGCGCCGCCGACGAGGTCGCTGTGCCCGCCGAGGTACTTGGTCGCGCTGTAGAGCGCGAGGTCCGCGCCGAGGCGGATCGGCTGCGCCACGATGGGCGAGGCGAAGGTGTTGTCGACGAAAAACGCCGCGCCGTGGCGGTGCGCAATCTCGGCAATGGCAGGGATGTCCGGCACCGCGAGCAGCGGATTGCTGATGGTCTCCGTGTAGACGAGCTTCGTGTTAGGACGGATCGCGTTTTCGACGCTCGCGGGATCGGAAAAGTCCGTGAACGTGACCTCGACGCCGAAGCGCTTGAGCTCGTTTTCCAGATAATCGCGCACACCGCCGTAGAGGACGGGCGACGACACGATGTGGTCCCCCGCGCCGACCGCGCTGATGATGCTCAGAATGATGGCGGCCATGCCGGAGGAGAAGACCAGCCCCGCCTCCGCGCCGTCCGCGCGCGCGAGGGCGCTCGCCGCCGCGTCGCTGTTGGGGTGCTTCATGCGGGCGTAGACGTAGCCGTCCGCCGCACCCTCATAGATATCGTCGACGCTCTTGACGTCGTCGAAGGCGAACACGCTCGTCATGTAGACGGGCTGCACCTCCGGAACGGAACGATATTGGCGCAGCGCCTTTTCCGCCTGTCCGTCTCCCGCGTGCGCGAGGGCCGTGGAAATGCTTTCACTCATAATGATCCTCCTTCTCCGAGATGCGCGAGCGCGCACCGGGTCAGTATTTCGCAGCCGACGTCGATCGCTCCGTCGCCGATCACGAGGTTGGGACTGTGCAGCGGCACCGACGTGTCGGGCCTGCCCTCGCGCGCGACGCCGACGTGGATGAAGCAGCCGGGGACGCGCTCGGCGAACGCCGCGAAGTCATCGCCGCCGAAGCCCATCGGCACGGATTTGCGAATGATCCGCGCCGCGTCGCCCACGGTGTCCAGAGCGGCGGCATACATCGTCTCACAGGCGCGCGCGTCGTTGACGAGGCAGGGCGTATTCATCTCGAACTCCGCCTCGGCGGTCACGCCGTACAGCGCCGCCGTCTGTTGAATGGTATCCTTTACGGCGGCGAGCAGCGTTTCCCGCGCCGCCATGGACAGGGCGCGGACCGTGCCCTCAATTTCCGCGTAATCCGCGGTGATGTTCCAGGTGCTTCCCGCGCTGATCCTGCCGACGCCGACCAGAACATTTTCCAGCGGGTCGAGCCGGCCGGACAGGCCACGCAGGCGTAGCGCGAGATCCGCCGCCGCAAGCAATGCGTCGCTGCCGAGGTGCGGCTTTGCGATGTGCGCGCTTTTGCCGTGCAGACGGACGAGCATATGGTCGCAGGAGGCGGCGTCCGTTCCGTCCGTCAGGATGACCGAGCCGAGCGGCGCGTCCGGCGTGACGTGGAAGCCGTAGATGCGCTCCGCGCCGTCCGTCGCGCCCTCCGCCAAAAAGTATTGCGAGCCGTGCCCCAGCTCCTCCGCCTGCTGGAACACAAAGCGCACGTTCCCGTGCAGTTTCTCGCGATAAGCCGTCAGCAGCCGCGCGGCGCCGAGCAGCGCCGTCGCGTGGACGTCGTGCCCGCAAGCGTGCATGACGCCGTTAACCTCGGAGGGGAACGGAAAGCTGCTTTCCTCCTGCAGCGGGAGCGCGTCGATGTCAGCGCGCAGGATGACCGTCGGTCCGGGAAAGGCACCGTGCAGCTCGGCAAGCGTGCCGGTGCCGCCGACCACGCGCCAGTCAAGACCGAGCTTCGTGAGCTCTTCGCGGATCCTCTGCGCGGTCTGAACTTCCTTTCCGCTCGGCTCGGGGTGGCGGTGGAGCGTGTGCCGGAACTCGTAAAGCTCGCCGCGGAGGGCGGCGAAGTCCTCCCGGATCGTTTCGTATGCTGCCGTGGACGCCATCAGTGTGTGCTCCTTTTCGCAACAAAGTTTCCGATGATCTGCAGCACGCAGACAAAGGCGATGAGCAGAAGCGTCGTGATCCAGGTGATGTCCGTCATGTAGCGGTTGTGGCCGTAGCGGATGGCGAAGTCGCCGAGACCGCCCGCGCCGACCGCGCCCGCCATCGCCGTCAGCCCCAGCAGATTGATCGCCGTGATGGTCGTCGCTCTGGAGAGCGCGGGGACGCCCTCGCGGAGATAGACCTTGAAGATGATCGACGCGGGACGCATCCCCATCGCCTCCGCGGCCTCGACCACGCCGCCGTCCACCTGCGCGAGCGCGGCCTCGACCTGACGGGCGAAGAACGGCACGGTGCCGATGACGAGCGGGACGATGGCGCCCTTGACGCCGATGCTCGTGTGGACGATGGCGCGCGTGAGTGGCAGAAGCAGCGAGATCAAAATGACAAACGGGATGGAGCGGAACGCGTTGATGACCTTGTCGATGACCTGAAATACGGCGTTTCTCTCCAGAATGCCGCCGCGGCGCGTCACGATGAGCAGCACGCCGAGAACAAGGCCGAGCAGGAAGACGAAGATGCCGGAGACGGCGAGCATTTTCAGCGTGTCCACGATGGATTTCAAAAACTCCGGTACGCGCACGACCAGATTGGGAAGAAGCCGTTCAAGCAGCCCTTGCATCCTTGATCACCTCCACGGAAATGTTCTGCTTGCGCAGGTAGGCGAGCGCGGCGGAGACGTTCTTCTCCTCGCCGCTGAAAATGCCGACCGTCCCGCCGAGCGGCGCGCCGGAGATGATCTCCAAATCGCCGAAGAGAATGTTGCACACGACGTCGTACTTCCGCGAGACCGTGGAGATGAGCGGCTCGGAGACGGTCGAGCTCCGGAAGCGCATCATCACGAGCACCTCGCCGCGCCTGAGATCGACGATGGGGTCGTTGTCCTCGACCAGCCGGTAGATCTCGGACAGGCTCGACGTCGTATTGATGAAGTCCTTCGTGATCTGCTCTCGCGGCGCGGCGAACACGGAGAAAACGTCGCCCTCCTCCACGACCTGCCCGTTTTCCATGACGGCGACGCGGTCGCAGATGCGCTTGATGACGTTCATCTCATGCGTGATGACGACGACGGTGATGCCAAGCTCCGTGTTGAGGCGACGGAGCAGCGCGAGGATCGAGCGCGTCGTCTGTGGGTCGAGCGCGCTGGTCGCCTCGTCGCACAGCAGCACCTTCGGGTCGCTTGCGAGCGCACGCGCAATGGCGACGCGCTGCTTCTGCCCGCCGGAGAGCTGGGAGGGGTAGGACTGCGCGCGGTCGCTCAAATCGACGTATTCCAGCAGCTTCGATACCTTTTCGTCGATCTGCGCCCTGGTAAGTCCCGAGCCGTGGAGCGCAAGCGCAATGTTGTCGAACGCCGTGCGCGAGGGCATGAGGTTGAACTGCTGGAAGATCATTCCGATCTTCTTGCGCTCACGGCGCAGCGCGTCGGGCCGGAGCGACGCCATATCGATGCCGTCCACCGTCACCGTGCCGGAGGTGGGGCGCTCAAGCATATTGATGCAGCGCACGAGCGTCGATTTGCCGGCGCCCGAAAAGCCGATGATCCCGTAGATCTCACCTTTTGCGATGTGGAGGCTGACATTTCTGACAGCCTCCACGGTGCGATTTTTTGTCTCAAAGACCTTGCTGACGTTTTGAAGTTCGATGATCGTGTTGCTCATTGTCTATCCCAAGCCGCAATGTAGAGCCCCTGGAAGTCGTTGGCGTAGATTTCCTTGGTGCGGTCGGTCTGGTACGCCTTGACGATCTCCTGATACAGCTCATTGTCCTTGTCCGCCGTGCGCGCGGCGATGACGTTGACGTACGAATTGGTCGTGTAGTAGGAGGGGTCGTCAAAGAAGATGGAATCGTTGATGGGGGAGAGCCCGGCGTCAAGCGCGTACCCGCCGTTGATGATCGCGGCGTCCACGTCCGGCAGCAGACTCGCCGTCTGGGAGGCGTCGACCTCGACGATCTCAATGTTCTTCGGGTTCTCCGCAATGTCGGCGACGGTGTACGGCACAGCCGCGCCCTCCTTGATCTTCAGGAGGCCCGCCGCCTGCAGCACGGTCAGCGCGCGCCCGCCGTTCACGGCGTCGTTCGGAATGGCGATCTTCCCGCCCTCGGGGATCTCGTCGACGCCGGACACCTTCTTGGAGTACAGGTTCAGCGCGGTGATGAGCGTGTCGCCGATGGCGTCGATCTGGTAGCCGAACTTATCCTTTTCGTTGTTCAGGTAGGCGTAGTGCTGGAAGGAATTGAGGTCGATGTCGCCGGCGTCCAGCGCGGCGTTCGGCTGGGTGTAGTCGGTGAAGAAGACGTACTCGATCTTGACGCCCTTCCCGGCGAACTCGGCGACGATGGGATCCCAGACGGTCTCGTCGCTCGCGCCCATGATGCCGAGCTTGACGGTGACGTTGTCGTACTTCGGCGCGTCGGCGGGTGCGCTCTCGGCGGCTTTCGTTACGTTCTCGGCGGGAGCCGGGGCGGCGGAGGGAACGGAGGACGCGCTTGCGGAGGAGCAGGCGGTCGCGGTGGTGAGAAGCGCCAGCAGAAGCAGCGCGGCAATGATCTTTTTCATGGTTGTTGTCCTTTCTTATCTTGACATTTTGAATGTTTATTGTTGGGTGCTATTTGCTTCCGGCACAGGGGCGACACATTCGTCCACATCGGAAGTTTGTTCGGACAAGACGCTCAAAAATGTTGTTCATGTCGTTTTCCTCTTTCCTTTCATCTCATAAAAAAACGAGGGACTTCTGTGTGAAGCCTCCCGTTTTTCGCCATACAAGTCCGCGCTTATGCACGGCGGTGCAAAAGCCCGCGGAAGCGGTGAACGGGAAACGGGGAGGTCATGCGCATACAAAGCTGCATGCACACCATGTCGCGCATATTGACGCTGCCGGCGAAGAACATCGTCATCTTTGTGGTCCCCTTTCGCTTAACTGTGGCCGATTATAGCCTGACAAAATCGTTTTGTCCAATACCCGATCGCTATGCTCAGGTATAAGCGTGGCCTATAGCATGACGCCTGCGGTCATACCCCGAGATACCGCCGCAGCTCATCGAGATAGAGCTGCGCCATGCGGCTGAGAATCGTGTTCTTCCGAACGATATAACCGATCTCCATCTCCCGTCCGGCGTCGATTGCGTCCGATTCAAACGGCACGGCGATATAGTCGGAGCCGTTCAGCTCCTCGCAGATGATGCCGGAGCAGAGCGTATAGCCGTTCAGCCCGACCATCAGATTGAGCATCGTTGCGCGGTCGTTGGCCTTGATCGTGCGGGAATACTCGCTGGTGCTCAAAATCTCCTCCGCGAAGTAGAACGAGCCGGCCGCCCCCTGCTCAAAGGACAGGCAGGGGTAGTCGGCAAGCTCCTCCATGCGGATCGACGCCTTTCCCGCGAGCGGGTGCCCCTTCCAGAGATAGACGTAGACGCCGCAGTCGATCAGATGGTGGAACGCAAGGCTGTTGGCGCGGAAGATCTTCTCCATCGCCTTGCGGTTGAATTCGTTGAGGTAGAGGATACCCAGCTCGCTGCGCCCGGTCGCGACGTCGTCGATGACCTCGCGGGTCTTCGTCTCGCGGATGGCGAACTCATACTCCTCCGTGTCGAACTGCTGTACCATCTCGACAAAGCTCTTCACCGCGAAGGAATAGTGCTGCGCGGAGATGCCGAACTTCTTTTTTAGCGTCCCGCCCTTGCCGTACTTTTCGAGCAGCGCGTCGTACTGCTGCACGACCTGGCGCGCGTATTGGATGAACTCCGTCCCGTCGTTCGTCAGCGCCGCGCCCCGGCCGCTGCGGTTGAAGATCGTGACGCCGAGCTCGCGCTCCAGTTCCTGGATCGCGCCGGTCAGCGAGGGCTGCGAGACGTACAGCACCTCCGCCGCCTTGTTGAGCGAGCCGGTTTCTGAGATCGTGATCGCATAACGCAGCTGTTGAATGGTCATTGCAGCATACCTCCCGAGCGTTTCGCTATTACATATTAAAATCATAGGCAAATTATAGGGGAACCGACTTTTGCTGTCAAGCTTTCTACAAATATCAGAAAACACATTGACAAGATAGGCATTATAGCCGGAGCCTATAACCGGATATATCTTTCGTGTATTGGACAAACGGAAGCGGCGGACGTATCATTACATCAGAAATCAGAAAGGAAGCGCGGATATGAACCATGAACTGAAAGCGCTTGTGCGCACAAATATCCGAAACGGACGAATGTGTACCTCGTGTTGTTAAACCCATTCCCCGCAAGCAATAATTGAATTTTAAAAACAACAAGAAAGAGGTATATTGCTATGTCGAACTATAAATTTGAGACCCTTCAGCTCCACGTCGGTCAGGAGCAGCCCGATCCCGCGAGCGACGCCCGCGCGGTGCCCATCTACGCGACCACTTCCTACGTCTTCCGCAACTCCGAGCATGCAGCGGCGCGCTTCGGCCTCGCCGACGCCGGCAACATCTACGGCCGCCTCACCAACTCCACGCAGGGCGTGTTCGAGGAGCGCATCGCGGCGCTCGAAGGCGGCGTCGCCGGCCTCGCGGTCGCATCCGGCGCGGCGGCGATCACCTACACCATCCAGGCGCTTGCCAAGGCGGGCGAGCACATCGTCGCCCAGAAGACCATCTACGGCGGCAGCGCGAATCTGCTCTCGCACACGCTCCCGCTCTACGGCATCGAGACCACCTTCGTCAACATCCACGACTTAAGCGAGGTCACGGCGGCGATCCAGTCGAACACCAAGGCGATCTACATCGAGACCCTCGGAAACCCGAACAGCGACATCCCCGACATCGACGCGCTCGCGAAGATCGCGCACGAGCACGGCCTGCCGCTCGTCATCGACAACACGTTCGGCACGCCGTATCTCATCCGCCCCATCGAGCACGGCGCGGACATCGTGGTGCACAGCGCGACCAAGTTCATCGGCGGCCACGGCACGACGCTCGGCGGCGTGATCGTGGACAGCGGCAACTTCGACTGGGCGGCGAGCGGCAGGTATCCGTGGATCAGCGAGCCGAACCCCAGCTACCACGGCGTCAAGTTCACCGACGCGGCGGGCAAGGCTGCGTTCGCGGTCTACATCCGCGCGATCTTGCTGCGCGACACCGGTTCGTGCATCTCGCCCTTCGCGGCGTTCCTCCTGCTGCAAGGGACCGAAACGCTGTCGCTTCGCCTCGAGCGCCACGCGGAGAACACGAAGAAGGTCGTCGAGTACCTCAAGAACCACCCGAAGGTCGAGAAGGTCTATCACCCGTCGCTGCCCGACCATCCCGACCACGCGCTGTATGAGAAGTATTTCCCGAACGGCGGCGCGTCGATCTTCACCTTCGACGTCAAGGGCGGGCAGAAGGAGGCGTTCGCGTTCATCGACGCGCTGGAGATCTTCTCGCTGCTGGCAAACGTCGCGGACGTCAAGAGCCTCGTTATCCACCCCGCGACGACCACGCACTCCCAGCTCACGACGGCGGAGCTGGAGGCGGCGGGCATCCACCCGAACACGATTCGCCTCTCCATCGGCACGGAGCACATCGACGACATCATCGCCGATCTGGACAAGGGCTTCGCGGCGGTTTAACAGGACACCTCATCATTGGCCATAGTTGCATCTCCTAAGGCAGCGCCCGCGCGGTCTCATTTGCCGCGCGGGCGCTTACCGTAAAGGCGGAAAGGAAGAGGAATGTCGAAAAAGGAAAACAGGTTCAAAGGGTATGGTATCGCCACGCAGGCGATTCATACAGGCACCGATTATGACGCGGAGACCGGCGCGGTTCGCCGCCCGCTGCATATGGCGAACAGCTACAAGCTGCCGGACGATCTTTCACAGGTCAACTATTCGTCCACCGACCTTCTGATGTATTCCCGCAACGGGAACGCGAACCAACACTGGCTGGAGGAGAAAATCGCCGCGCTGCACGGCGCGGACGACGCCATCGTGCTCGCCAGCGGCGTCGGCGCGCTCCACGCACTGTTCTGGACGCTGCTGAAAAGCGGCGACCGCGTGGTCTATCCGAAGGTCAGCTACATGGCGGTCTATCGGATGTTCCACGAGCTGTTCAACCGCAAATTCGGCGTGGAGACGGTCATGGTGGATATGACGGATCTCGACGCTGTGCGAAAGGCCGTAACGCCGGGGACGCGGCTCGTCCACATCGAAACGCCGGACAATCCGACCGTGGGCGTGACGGATATCGCGGCGGTCGCCGAGATCGCGCACAAAAACGGCGCGCTGCTGTCGGTGGACAACACCTTCGCCTCGCCGCTCAACCAAAAACCGCTGGAGCTTGGCGCGGATTTCGTGGTGGAGGCGCTGACGAAGTTCATCAACGGCCACGGCGACGCGCAGGGAGGCGCAATCATCTCCAACGATCTTGAGACAATGGACCGCATCCGCTATGAGGCGCAGGTGAACGTCGGCGCGGTCATCAGCCCGTTCAATGCGTGGCAGATCTTCCGCGGCTCGGTCACGTTCCCGCTGCGGATGCGCCAGATCAACGCCTCGTCGCAGCAGATCGCCGAATGGCTGGAGCAGCGCGAAAACGTGACCTTTGTCTCCTATCCCGGACTTCCGAGCAATCCGGGACACGAGCTTGCCAAACGGCAGATGCGCGGCGGCTTCGGCGGCGTGATCTCCTTCGGCGTCGCAACAGACGACAAGACGGTGGAGCGGTTCTGCGCCGCGCTCAAGGTTGTGACCTTCGCCGTCTCGCTCGGTCACGACGAAAGCCTGATCTTCCCGCAGCCGAGCTATGACGAGCGGATCGACCTGTACCCCGAGCAGTTCCGCAAGGGCTTTATCCGATTCAGCGTAGGGCTGGAGGAGCCGGAGGACATCATCGCCGATCTCGATCAGGCGCTGCGCGCGGTGGGACTGTGAGCGGTAATTACCGGCCTGAACAAACAGAGCAATACCGGCAAGGGCAGAAAGGAAGAAGACATATGAAACGGATCATTCTTGGCGTGACCGGCGCCGCCTGTGCGCCGAAGGCGGTCGAGCTTGCGCGCAAGCTGACGGAGAACGGCTACGCGGTGGATGCGATCCTGTCGGTCCCGGCAGGCGCGTCGATTGTGCAGGAACTGGAAAAAGCGGCCGGGCGGACGGTCTATGCGCCGTCTTCCGGCGACGGCGGCCTTGACGAGGGCGATTACCTTGCGCTGGCGAACGATGCCGACCTCGCTGTGGTCGTTCCCGCGAGCGCCGCGGCAATTGCAAAGCTGTCGGCGGGTATCGCGGACGACCTGCTGACCGCGACGCTGCTTGCGCTGGAAGATGGTCCCGTGCTGCTCTGCCCCGGAATGGACGCCGCGACCTATCGCAACCCGATCACGCAGCGCAATCGCCGGGAGCTGGAAAACCTTGGCTATTACTTTGTCGCGCCGAAGCTGACCGAGTCGGGAAAGCTCGTGCTCGCGGAGGTCGACAGGATCCTGGAAAAGGTGGGCGATATGCTCGATCCCGAATGCTGGGGCGCGTATATCTGAGGAAAACAGGCGCGGCAGCCGGCAAGACGATATTGTCGTTCTGCTTCTGGTCGTTCTCCCCCAGTGGCAGGATGATCAGCTTCGACAAGAAGACGGAAATGAAAAACATCGCGACGATCGCAGTCCCGCCGACGATCAGGACATAGCGGATCAGCGTATGCATGCTGCTGTCCGTCACCGTATTGTCCATAAATGCCACAAGGGTATAGCCGTCCTTCTGTACGACCCGGAACAGCAGTAAATCCCGCCGTCCGAAAGTCGGGCCGTTTTCCCGAATATCCTCCGCGATCCCGATCAGGTTCTCATCGCTGTAGATGCCTCTCATTCCGTTACGCGCTCTTATCCTCCACGCTCCCCGGAATGATGCCGGAGATCACGCGCGCCGCTTCGAGCTTGCGCTCCATCTGCGGATGGCAGTAGGTGCGCTCCAGAAAGGACGTGTCCCCGTGACCGGCGAGATCGGCGACCGTCTGTTTATCCACGCCGCCGTGGAGCAGGGTGGTCATATACAGGTGCCGGAGCGTGTGGAGATGGTATTCCTCGCTGAAACCGTGGCGGTCGTAGAACTTCCGCAGGTGCTTCGTGAACGTGTCGGGATGAATGAGCCGCCCGTGCTCGTCGGTGAAAAGATACTCGCTGAACGGATAGCGGTTGCGCTCGGCCTCGCGGTTCTTGTGGATGAAGAACGCGCAGAGCAGCAGCGACATACCCTCGTCGAGAGCGATGACGCGGGCGCGCCCGTTCTTCGTCGTGCCCTCGACCACGCCGATGCCCGCGACGCTGCTGCGGGAGCGGCTGACGATCATCGACAGCTCGGCGACGCTCTCAAACGGGAAGTCGGACCACTTGAGCGCGCAAAGCTCGCCGCGGCGACAGCCCGTGCAGATCGCCAGCAGATAGAAGACCCTGTAATGCGGAGGTTCCTCCATGAGCGCCCGCAGGAAACGCGTTACCTCGTCGGGATCGGGAACGAACTGCTCCCGCGCCTTCGTGTCGGGCAGGTCGATCATGCGCGCGGGGTTCTTCTGGATGATCTCGTTGCGCTTCGCGTCGGAGAGCACGGCGGAAACAGCGGTGAGGTACTTCTGCACGGTCGCCTCCTGGACGGGCTTGCCGTGATGCGTCCGCTTCCGCAGCTCAATGAGCATATTCTCCAGCGCGATGGGACGCAGCTTCGAGAGCGGGATCGAGCCGATGTACCGGAACGTGACCTCCAGCATCCGCGCGTACATCGCCAACGTGCTGGGCGCGTAATTTGCCTGCCGCTTGAGCCAGCTCCGGGCGAAATCCTCGAACGGTGTATCGGCGTCCTCGCCGAAGCCGTTCTTCACCAGCCGCTCGAAGTCCTCCGCCTCGTGCGCGACGTACTGTGCGATGGAGCGCGGGTGGACGCTCTCGGGGACGTGGATGGTTTTGGCGCGGGAGATCTTTTTGCCGTTCGCGCGGTACCCGTTGCTGACGGTGATCTTGTATTTGCGGGAATTGATTTTCTTGATGCTTGCCATATCAAACTCCTTTGCATTAAAATTCGGGATATGAGCAGACCTTGTCACATGGACATGCTCATGCCGAAGCCGTGGTACTCCTCGAATTCTTCCTCTTCGGCAAGCCGCTGCTGCTCTTCCTCCTCGGCGCGAAGGCGCAGCTCTTCTTCCTCCGCCATTCGCTGCCTTTGCTCTTCCGCCTGCCGTCGTTCCTGCTCTTCGGCCTGACACTGCCGTTGCCGAAGCGCTCGGCGATCAGGTCGGCGAGCTGCTGGTTGCCGCCGGAGTAGGAACCGCGCTCACGCATCAGCTCGACGAGCGCGCGCATCTCCGCCGGCATGAGAACCGTCGGTTCCTTCAGCGAGTCTTTCAGCACGCGCCATGTGCAGGTTTCTTTCGTCGGCTACCCAGTTTGGTGGTACACGCTGCCGCAGGTGATGTTCAGCTTCTTCGACGAGTACGACTTCACGGGCAAGACCATCGTGCCGTTTGTCACCCACTACGGCAGCAGGGACGGCGGAACCTTTAGAACCATTGCCGAGCTGGAGCCGGATGCTACCGTTCTGCAAGGGATCGCGGTGCATCAGAACGACGTTGCGAAATGTGAAAAGGATGTGCTGAAATGGCTGGACGGCTTGGGATATTGATCACCGCATTGCTCGCGACTCTTGCGCTGGGCGTGACCGCTGCCTGCGCCGCGAGTGGTGATCGTACCATCGCGAAGCCGTCGACAACCGGAACGGTGACGGAAGGTACGGAAACCTATCGCGGCTTTACCCTCGACAATGTGCTGCATTCGCCGCACGACGGGGACATTCACTACAACGTCTACATTCCCGCGAGCTACGACGGCAGCAGGCCCTATGCGGCTTTCTTCACACTGCCGGGCTACGAGGGGCTGTACTTTCAGGGCGTCGGCGTCAACCTCCGCGCGGAGGCGTTCGGGTTTGAGGCACAGAAGTATGTCGAGGACATGATCGTCGTCGCGCCGCAGCTTTCGGATTGGGGCGAGGCCTCGGCAAACCAGACCATTGCGCTGGTCGGATACTTTTTGGAGCATTACCGTATCGACCCCGCGCGGGTCTACGCCAACGGCTATTCCGGCGGCGGGGAGACCATGTCGCTTGTTATGGCAAAGCGTCCCGAGTTGTTCGCGGCGTACCTGCACGTCAGCTCCCAGTGGGACGGCGCGTATGAGCCGGTGGTCGACGCACGGACGCCGGTGTACCTCTTTAGCAAGATTTTCGGCCTCCAGCTAATAAAAATCGGTCTCCAGCTAATATGAAGTGAATCCCACTCAAAATCCTGCTATTACATTTGACTGCTGTTGACCACCGTTACCATATCAGAGGACATGGTCTTGGTTAACATAATTTCAATCGGTAGACATAACAACCAAAAATCGTAATATAGTACCACAACTTCGTAATCTGGTGAATGTTCAGGCGCGGGGAAAACGTCTAAAATGGTCCTGCATGATTCCAAAAACCGATTTTGGAGGAGACAAGACCATGAAAAAGACACGTTTTCTCGCGCTGCTTTTATGCTTTGTCCTCGCGCTCGGCTTCCTGCCGCCGCATGCGCGGGCGGCGGACGACGTCGTTACCTTTGAGGCGGTGAAAACCACCGGGGACAGCCACGTCCAATTTACCGTGACGATAACGGCGGTCGTCAACCGGACCGCAAAAAAGGCGGACGTCACCTTTACCCGCAGCAATTTTGCCTTCAAGGGCAAGGAGGACAAGGAATACCTGAAGGAGGAGTACCCTGACTCCTACAAGGCGTATCTTGCGTTCGGCTCTCAGAATTACGGGCACCTGACCGCCGATGTGGTGGAGGATAAGCTGGACTACGATCAGGGCAACGTGAACTTCCGGCTGGAAAACTTTGTCTGGGACACCGCAAAGTTCCAATTGGAAAATCCCTTCGCCCCGAACGGATTTGTCGGACGGTTCATCGTCATCAACAAATGGGAAAAGGTGACCGTCGGCGGACTCGGCAACGGTCATGTCGGCTTGGGCGAATCCGACGAGTACGGCTCCGCGCAATACTCCTTCAAGCGTGTCGAGAGCGCTCCGAGCGCGCCGCAGGGCAGGGAATACACGATCAAGCGCGACAATTTCAGCTTTCCCAACGCGAAAAGCTCCTTTGTATCCACGTCCGCGCGGCCCCGCATCTTCGGCGGCAATTATTTTGAACCCGGCACCTACGGCGCGATGCTCGACGGCACCGCCTACAATAGCCTGACAGGCAGCGGCAAGGCGAGCCAGATCGCGGCGGTCAATGCGTTTCTGAGTCAGGGCTGGCGCGGCTCCTGCCTCGGCATGTCCGTTATGAGCGGCCTCCTCTTTGAGGAACAGATCGCGCTGGACCGCTTCGGCAGCGTGTCTCAGGCGTTCGATCTGACCGCGCCCGTCAGCAACGAGTCGCTGATGCGCACGATCACATACTACCAGATCGCGGACAATGAAACCCGGTACAAGGAATCCGAGCTTTCCGATCTGAGCGAGCAGGTGGCGCTAAAGCTCGTCAAGTCCCTGCAGGACGACCCGCAGAGCCCCGTGGTCGTCGGCTTCCGGCTTACCAGAGTCAGCGGCAGGGCGGAAGAACTCGTCTTGCGCGGTCACGCCGTGCTCGCGTTCAAGGTGGAGCAAAAGAACTCCGGGTACGACGTGAGCGTTTACGACCCAAACTATCCCAACGAGGCGCGGCACCTCTACATCGACGATATGCGCGAGGTCTCGTTCCCGGACTACGCGAACCCCTATCTGCTGCGCGCCGATAAGGCGGAGGCCTTATTCAACGCCAATCTCTATTATCCCGCGCCCGCTTCGGGCGAGGCGGTCATCCACACAAACGGAGACTTGGACGTCGAGGTCGCCGGCAGGAGCGCGTCGATCCGCGGCGAGCAGAAAACAGGCGACCTTCCCGTCGAGACGGGGGGAGAGTCCGGCGGCGGCGAGACCGTGATCTATGTTCCCGTACAAAGCGGGCAGTCCATCCGCGTGCGCTGCTCCGGCGGCACGAACGCGAGCGTGCAGACCGCCGATACCTTCGCGCTCATTACCGGCGGCGCGACCGAAGTGACGGTCAACGCCGACGGCAGCGTAACCGCCAAGACGAACGGCACGGCGGGCTCGCTCGCCGTCGCGTCGGACAAGACAAGCGGCAATCTCTTCGGCACGACCGTCGAGACCAAGGCTCCCGAGGTCACGGTCACGCCGACGGGCAGCGGCGCGAACGTCACGACGAACGGCGGCACGGCGGATATCACCGTTTCGGGCAAGGACAACAGCGTCAAGTTTGAGAATGTCGATACCTCGAAGGGCGTGGACGTCAAGAACAGCGGCAACGACTCCACGGTTTCCTCCGACGGACAGGAGATCGCCAAGGGCACCGCGAGCAGCAGCGGCGGCACGGCGCAGCCCGCGCAGCCGACGCAGCCCGCCGCCGACAAGCGGCAGATATCCAACGACGCGACACAGAAGGCAAGCGGCAACTCCTCGCAGATCGTGGATAATCGCAAAAACAGCGGCGGCACGATCGAGACCTTCCACCGCAGACGCAGCGGCGCCAGATACAGCAGCTGGGCGGAGCAGGAGCTGGCGCTCGCGGACAACATGAACATCATTCCCGACGCGCTGATGACCAAGCTGACCGGCAACATCACACGCAAGGAATTCGCCCAGCTCGTCTACAACACGGTGAAAGCCGCGACCGGCATGAGCGACGCGGACATGGCGAAGTACGCTGCGAAGCCCGGCAACGCTTACGACAGCCAGTACGCCGATCCTGCCGTCGCGTTCGCCTACGGCGTCGGCATCGTGAGCGGCTATGAGGATGGCTCGTTCCGCCCCGAGAACACGATCACGCGCGAGCAGGCGGCGAAGATGCTCGTCGTCATGGCGGAGCTGCTGGGCAAGATCACGAGCGAATCAGGCGCGAAGAAGTTTAACGACGCGCCGAACAACTGGGCGCAGACGTATATCAATAAGATCAGCTCCGTCACGTCCCCCTACAGCGGCTCCCGCGTCATGGGCGGCGACGACAAGGGCAACTTCTCCCCGACGGGGACGTTTACGACGGAGCAGGCGGTCGCGACGATGCTGCGCATGTTCGAGAGTGTCGTCGGTGAGAAGTCCGGCTACAGCGGCGGCGTCATCCAGTCGACGACACCGACAACCCCGACCACTCCGACCACACCGACGACCCCGACGCAGACAGGCACGACCGTGCCGACGGTCGCGGACAACGACATGACCGGCTTCGTGCCGAAGGATTGGAGCTGGGCCGCCGAGGGCGAGGGCTACGGGCGCAAATTCTTTACCTCCGGTAAGTACGTTCGCGACGACGGGCGCGCCGTGCTCTACATCGACAGCGGCGACAGCTACGACGGCTTTTCCTACCAGCTCTTCGTCATGGCGGGCGGCGCGAAGCAGGAGAATTACCAGGCATATGACTTTAGCGGCGGCACGTCCTATTGCTGGGCGAGCAACAGCAGCGAGAGCAAGGCGGGTGACTCGAGCAACGGCTTGTTCTTCCACAGCCTCGGCAACGGTTGCCTGATCCTCACAACGGACTGGCTCGACGAGATGTATCTTGCCTACGACCTCAGCTCCGGCGAGCCCGGGGACATCTTCTACCTCGTGCGCGAGAAGAAGTGAGAAGGGAGGAGATCGCAATGTATCTTTCCACAACGGACAGCATCGTGGGGCACAGGATCGTCCGAACGGTCGGCCCCGTCTGGGGCATCGGCGACGCCTATCATGACTCCGGCTATTATAAGAACAGCGACGGAAGCTCTTACCACAGAGACCGGTACAGCGCTATGGCGGAAGCGAACATGAGCATAAAGGAGGCGATGGAATCCCTTCTCGAATCCGTGCGGGAGGCGGGCGCCAACGGCGTGATCAACCTGACGCAGACTGCGCTGACGACGGGAAATACCGGATATGGAATACTGCAGTCCGTTTACATTCTGATGGGCACCGCCGTGGTGGTGGAGTAAAAAGGAGGAAAGCGGCATGTATCTTTCAACGACCGAAAACATCCCGGGGCACCGCATCGTTCAGGTGGGCGGCCCGATCTGGGGCGTGGGCGCGTACAATGCCCGCGAAAAGCAGGCAACGACCACCCTGATGTACAGAGCCATTGAGCAGGCGGCGGATTCCCTGTGCGATTCGCTCAAGAAGAGCGGCTTCAACGGCGCGATCGGGCTGACGCAGATATCCGGGCTTGCCAACAGCGTCAACGGATATGCATATGACGGCTATTACGTGCTGATGGGCACCGCCGTGATGGTGGAATAAAGGAGGAGGAAACGACATGGGCTTATTCTTTCAAAACGAACCCGCGTCCCCCGCGCCGCAGAGCGCGCCGAAGCCCGCCGCCCCGGGCGCGGGCAAGCAGCAGGCCGCGCCGCGGCCCGCATCCGCTCCCGCCCCCGCGGTGAAGAGCGAGCCAAAGCCGTCGAAGCCGCAGGTGGCGGCGGACTCCCTTGCCATCAAGAAGCTGTGGGTCAGCGGAGTGATCCAGAACGGGATATTCTTCCATCTGACCCTGATCGCCGACGTGCTGCCGCCCGCCAACTTTACGCTGAACTGCGACGTCGAGATCACGCACATCGGCCTGTTCAACAAGGAATCGACCGTCCTGCGCACGAACGGGCCCAAGCCGCACAACCTCGCCGTGGTCCGTCGGTCGGACGGCAGCGGAAAGCCCAAGGCAAAGCGCCTCGAGGACGGGACGTATGAGATCGAGTTCTCTCTCGAATACCTCGGCGCCTCCGGCGGGATCAACGGGAACATCAAGCGCGGCACGCACCGCCTGAGCATCCAGATCACCGGGGACGCGCTCAAGGAACCGTTCATCCACATCGACGAGTTCAAGGTCTGACGCCGCAAGGGAGAAAATGGTATGGGCTTATTCTTTCAGAACGAGACCGGCAATCCGCCGCCGAAACCCGCTCCCGCACCACCGCCCGCCCCTGCGCCGCAGAGCGCGAAAAAGCCGTGGGAGCCGTCGAGCGCCTTCGTACCCTATGACCAATACGTCAGGAGCCTCGGCGCCAACCCGGACATTGTGGGGCTTACCGTGCGCGACGCGAGCTTTGACCGCCTGACGCGGCCCGACGGCGAGGGGCATTATCTGCGTGTGTATCTTAGATGCACGGACAGCAGGAAACCGCCGGAGGATTTTGAAAACGTGCTGGTGCAGCTGACATTGCTCCGCTTCCTTCGCGACGACGTTTCGGAGGACGAGTATTGGGAGAGAATGCGGAAGTACGGCATTGGGAGCGGTTACGGCACGGAGGATTACGAGGAGCTGGACACCGCCGTCCGGCTGACGACGATGCACGTCAACCAACACTACGGGATGTCAAATGAAGGGGGCGTCTGGCACTTTCAGGCGGCGATGAACGTCACGCCGGACAAGGTGGATTGGGTCAGGGACGGCATTTATATCGTCGGACTGGACGTCGGCGGGGCAAAGCTGTCCACGGACGCGAGAATACAGGCGTATCCGTTCCCGTAGATATGATCCCGTTCCCGGCCATTACAACGCAAAGCTCAACATCGAAACGGCTGAATATCCGCGTAAAGGGCGTGTGCTGTTCAATCGCTTTCAGTGAACGGAAAGGAATACGACCATGAAAAAGACACGTTTTCTCGCGTTGCTAGTATGCCTTGTCCTCGCGCTCGGCTTCCTGCCACCCCGCGCGCGGGCAGCGGACGAGGTGCTCTATCTGCAGTGGGATTACAAATTGTCCGTGACGAATCTGTTCAAGCTGCACCCGATCCATCTCGACCTTGTGCTGAACCTCACCACCGGAAAGGCGACCCTGGATTTTAAGCGCCTGGAGGAACCCCAGTACAGCGGCTATATCCAGGAAAAGGAGAAAGAAAAGGAATACACCAGGAAGTACAAGGAGAATATGTCCGGCCGCGTGACCTACGACATCGTGCAGGTGGATCTCAAACAGGGCGATCCCCGGCTGCCCGCCTGCCTGCGGTACGACGCCACGATGAAGGACGGCGTGAAGTGGCTTTTGACCAACGCCTCCGGGGCGGAGTCGGTCATCTGGGACATCGCGAACAATACCGAACACACGCTGCTGTGCCCTTATGAGATCTGGCTCTCCCCGTACCGGGACGATCCAAACAGCAACTTCAACGGGCAGTTCCACAGCCGCAAGGATATCACCGACCCCGAGGACAGCCAATATATCGCCGGCAACAGCTATTTCAAGCTTGCCGACGGCGCGCCGCCGTCCGCGCCTGCGACGCGGGAATACGCCATCAAGCGCGACAATTTCAGCTTCGACAACGACGACCCCAGCTTTTTCAAAGACCGATCGGAAGCCCAACCGACGATCGTCGCGGGCCCCACCATCTGGTTTTACGGCACCTACGGCTATCTGATCGACGATTCGGCGTTCAAGGCGATCATGGCGGGGCGCACACAGAGCCAGAAGGCGGAGCTGATTGCAAAGCTGGACGGCAAGTTTGAGGGCGCCTGCTACGGCATGTCCGTCACGAGCGGTCTCCTGTTTGAGGAGCGCATTGCGCTCAATCAGTTCGGCACCGGGGCGGACGCGTTCAGCCTGAAAGCGCCCTGGGAGAACCCGGCGCTGGCGCGGACGCTGGCTTTCTATCAGGTCTGCGGAAACTACGATATTCTCGGCTATGAGAAGCGGCACCGCGGCGAACTCGCGGACAGCCGGAGCACGGCGCTGCGCATCGTCAAGTCCCTGCAAAGCGAGCCGGAGCATCCCGTGGTCGTCGGCTTCTCCGCCTCGGAAGGCAGCACCAGATATGGCCACGCGGTGCTTGCCTTCAAGGTGGAGGAAACAAGCGGAACTTACAAATACGACGTGAGCGTTTACGACCCGAACGAGCCCGAAAAAGCGTGTCACATTTATATAGCCGAAAACGGCGACGCCTCGTTCCCCTCCCACGACAACCCCTATTTCAGGCTTGCCGACAAGGCGAGCGTCCTGTATGACGCGACGCTTTTCTATCCCGCCGTCGCCAAAAACGAGGTGGATATTCGCACGAACGAGGGCGTGACGGTCGAGACGAACGGCAAGAGCGCGACCGTGGACAGCGGCAAGGTCACGGGTGATCTCGATGTCACTGCGTTCAAACCGGAGGCCGGAAGCGACGAGACGGTCATCATCGTCCCCACCGAGGCAAACCAGCCCGTCCGCGTCCGCAGGCTGCACCCCAATAACGGCGGCTCGGCGAGCGTGCAGACGAGCGATACCTTTGCGCTCATCTCCGGCGGCGCGAACGAAGTGACCGTCAACCCTGACGGTTCCGTCACCGCCAAGACGAACGGCACGGAGGGCGCGCTCGCCGTCGCCTCCGACAAGACGAAAGGCGACCTCTTCGGCACGACGGTCGAGACGAAAGCGGGCGAGGTCACGGTCACGCCGACCGCGAGCGGCGCGAGCGTCAGGACGAACGGCGGCACGGCGGACGTCACCGTTTCCGGTGAGAGGAACAGCGTGACGTTCGAGGACGTCGACACCTCCAAGGGCGTGGATATCAAGTCGAGCGGCAATTCGACCACGCTTTCCTCGGATGGGCAGGAGATCGCCAAGGGCACGGCGAACAGCAGCGGCGGCACGACCGAGGCGGCAAAGCCCGCGCAGCCGACCGCCGACAAGCAGCAGATCTCCAACAACGCGACGCAGAAAGCGGGCGGCAACTCCACGCAGATCGTGGACAAGCGCAGAAACGGCGGCAGTGGCGCGAGCGGCTTCCGCAGCCGTCACGGGAACGTCAAATACAGCACGTGGGCGGAGCAGGAGATCATCATCGCGGACGATTTCGGCATCATTCCCTCCGCGCTTTTGAATAAGCTCACCGGCAGCATTACCCGCAAGGAATTCGCCCAGCTCGTCTACAACACGGTCAAGGCCGCGACGGGCATGAGCGACGCTGACATGGCGAAGTACGCCGCGAAACCGGGCAACGCCTATGCCAGCCAGTACAGCGATCCCGCCGTGGCGTTCGCCTACGGCGTCGGGATCGTGGGCGGCTTTGAGGACGGCTCGTTCCGCCCGGACAACACCATCACGCGCGAGCAGGCGGCGAAGATGCTCGTCACGATGGCGGAGCTGCTGGGCAAGATGACGAGCGAATCGGGCGCGAAATCCTTCCGCGACGCGCCGAACAACTGGGCGCAAACCTACATCAATAAGATCAGCTCCGTCACCTCGCCCTACAGCGGCGCGCGCGTGATGGGCGGCGACGACAAGGGCAACTTCTCCCCGACGGGGACGTTTACGACTGAGCAGGCAATAGCCACGATGCTGCGCATGTTTGAGAGCGTGGTGGGCGAAAAGTCCGGCTACTCCGGCGGCGTGATCGCTTCGTCCGCACCCGCGACCCCGACGCAGACGGATACGACCGTGCCGACGGTCGCGGACAACGACCAGACCGGCTATACGCCGAAGGATTGGAGCTGGACCGCCGAGGGCGAGGGCTACGGGCGGAAGTATTTCACTTCCGGCAAGTATGTCCGCAGGGACGGCCTCGCCGTGATATACATTGAGAGCAGCGACAGCCCCGACGGCTTTTCCTACACGCTCTTTGTGCCGGCAAGCGGCGCGCGGCAGAGCAATTATGAATCGCACGATCAGTACGGCAACTCTTTTGCTTGGGCAGCGGTGAACGAATGGAACGAATACCATGCCAATGACAGGGGAAACGGCCTGATCTTTGACAGTATAGGCGACGGCAGGCTTGAGATCGTGAGCGACTGGATCGACGAGATGTATCTGCAATACGAAGCGCCGGACGGCACCTACTACCTCGTGCGCGAGAAGAAGTAAAGGAGAGTGCCATATGTCAGATTACACCGATTTTACCTACCTCGACTACCACAACAGCGACTCAGGGCAGCGGCGCGTCGATTCCGACGCCATCGGCCGCGCTTTTTCACAGGCGGGCGCGAGTTATTACGGCGACGGCAGCGAGTTCATCGTCGGCTACGACGCGAACGGCGGCGCGATGATCGACTCTGACGCCGTGCGCGCCGCCGCGCGCCGCAAGGCGGAGGAGGCGGCCTCGGCGGAGCGCGCGGAGGACGCGTTCATGCGCATGTATGTCAAGCAGCTCTACCAGCAGAACGCGCACACCTATCTCTATCACGGCAGGGATATCATCTGGTATCGGCTGAACGGGAAGATCCTCGGGCACAATCTGCTCCACAGGGACGAAAACTGCCCGTATCGGTACAACTCGGTCAAGCTCGGACCGTTTCTGAGCTATCAGGAGGGCATGGTCCGGCTTCACGACTGCCCGGAAATGGAGCACACCACGCTTTGCCCGTACTGCCTGCGCCTGCGCGACAAGGAGAACGCGGAGACCACCGCCATGATGGACGCCATCCTCGCCTCACTGCAAAGCGGCGCGTGGCAGAAGGAGTATTATACGCTCGACCACCCCGCGGAGCAGGCCGCGCCGGTGCAGAAGACGGTCGAGGTGACGTGGAGCGGCGTGAGCGGAAAGGTGAGCCTGCCGCGGGAGCACAGCCTGAAGATACTTGACTGCTCGGTCACCCTCGAGCCGGAGTGCATCCGCTGCGAGCTGGGCGTCGTTTCCCCGCTTCCGTTCGCGCCGGATTCGGTGATCCGGATCGCGCACGATCTGCGCGTCAACTATGCAGACGGAGGCAAGGAGCTTGCGGTGTATCACAAGGACGACGACATCGGCCGCGCCAAGCCCCTGCCTTGGCGGGAGTATGAAGGCGAGGGGTACGGCTACATTCTTCGCATCGACCACAAAAGGTTCGACGATAAGAAGTGGGACTTTCCGCGCAGCTATGCGCCGGAGAAATTCTCCGTTTCCTTCGCAACGCTTGACAAGATCTTCGAAGACGGCGGCTACAGCGCGCGCCCGAGAACCGTTTTCCCGATGAAGGGGGGCGCCCCGGTGATCGTCCGGGCAAAATCGGAGCCCGTCCGCGCGGAAGGCCCCGTGGGCAACGAGAGCATTCCCGCGGGTAGCATCCGGCTACTGGACGTAAAGCAGGCCCTCATGGATCACGGCAGGCTGGTCCTGGTACTGAACGTTCGATCCAAGGTGCGCCTCGCCACAAGGCAGGGACGCGCGCAGGGGATCAAACTGAGCGGAGAGGTCGAGATCTTCCGCAAGGGCCTTTTGGGCAAGAACTCCCTCGTCAACTGGCGCGGCACGACGCGCCTTGATCCGGATTTCGAGCGAGGGGACAGCGACACGGCGTTTCCGTTCCGCTACGAAGCCCTGCTCTTTGAGGACGACTGGATGCAGAAAACGCCGGACGAGGGCTACCATCAGTATCGGGTGAAGCTGTCGGGCGGCTGCATCGACCCCGCCGGCGCGGAATGCGACGGAAAGATCTACATCCACGTAGAGTAATCGGTCAGGGAAGGGAGATCCACCATGAAAAAGACACGTTTTCTCGCGCTGTTCCTATGCCTTGTCCTCGCGCTCGGCTTCCTGCCGCCGAAGGCGCGGGCGGCGGGCAGTATCCGCTTTGAGGCGGAGGAACTGGACGCGCCCGGCCCGATCTGGACCTACACCCGCATCCGCGTCTCCGTTGACACCTCCACCATGACGGCGCAGGCGTCCTTCCGGCGCTATAAGGATGAAACGGACTGGGACTATATTCAGGAGAATACGCCCAAGCTCGATGCGGACTGCCATACCATCTGCCACAACACCTATGGGCAGTGTTATGCCAAAGCCGAACCCGTCGGCAATAAGGGCAACGCGTTCCGGCTGACCAACCTCGTGTGGCAGGGTGATCCGTACATCTTTGATGGCGGCGAGGTCTTCAGCATATATGTCAACGCCACCGAACTGACGTTTGAAAGCGGCTCTGTCACCGTTAAGCCGTCCTCGCGGCTCGAACATCCGAAATCGTTTTGCGCGCTGGATTCATGGAGCCCGGGCGTCCGCTTCAAGCTGACCGATGATGACGTGGAGTACATCAACTACGAGCCTGTAAAGCCGGAGAAAAAGGAATACACGATGGGGCGGGACAACTTCGGCTTCGACAACGAATGGGGCTCGTTCTTTGACCGTCCCACGCGCGCCGAGGCGACAGGGATCTACGCCGCGGGCACACGGTGGGGCTCCTACGGCAGCCTGCTCGACGACTCGTCGATCAAGGCGATGATCTCCGGACGCTCGTTCAGCCAGACCGCCGATATCATCAGCAGGCTGAACCGCCGCTGGCAGGGCTCCTGCTACGGCATGTCCATCACGAGCGGCCTTCTGTTCGAGGAGAAGATCTCGCCCAGACAGTTCGCCGTCGGATCGGATCCCTACCATTTCACCGAACCCGCGAACAACGAGGAGCTGGCGCGGACGCTGACGTACTATCAGGTCATTATGAACTATGATTTCCTCGGCTATGAGAAGCGGCACAGCGCCGATCTTCCCGGCAGCCGGAGTACAGCGCTGAGCATCGCCAGATCGTTAAAGGAAGCCCCGGAGCATCCCGTGGTTGTCGGCTTCTCATTCTCGGAGGACGACGGGGCGCAGCGGGTGTGGCATGCCCACGCGGTGCTCGCCTTCAAGGTGGAGGACGCGAGCGGGGGTTACAAATACGACGTCAGCGTTTACGACCCGAACGAGCCAAAGGAAGCGCGTCATATCTATCTCACAGAGGACGGCGACGCATCCTTCGCGCCCTACAACACCCCGTATTTCAGGAATGCCGACAAGGCGAGGGATCTCTACGACGCCACGCTCAGCTATCCCGAGCTCCCGCCGGATGTTGCGATGGTCACCACGGACAGCGGCGCGGAGGTCGAGACCGACGGCAAGACCGCGACCGTCCGGAACGATCAGATCACAGGCAACCTTGACGTCACGGCGGAAAAGCTCGTCGGCGGAGACGAAACCGTGATTTATGTTCCCGTGACAATCGGGCAGGGCTTCAGCGTCCGCCTCCTCGGCGGCACGAGCGCGAGCGTGCAGACCGCCGACACCTTCGTGCTCATCACCGGCGGCGCGGAGGAAGTGATCCTCAACGCGGACGGCTCCGTCACCGCGAAGACGAACGGCACGGAGGGCTCGCTTGCCGTCGCATCGGACAAGACGGGCGGCAGTCTCTTCGGCACGACCGTCGAGACCAAGGCGGGCGAGGTCACGATCACGCCGACCAATAACGGCGCGAACGTCACGACAAATGGCGGCACGGCGGATATCACGGTCTCCGGCGGCGACAACAGCGTGACCTTTGAGAACGTGGATACGTCCAAGGGCGTGGACATCAGGAACAACGGCAACAGCTCAACGCTCACCTCTGACGGGCAGGAGATCGCCAAGGGCACGGCGAACGCGAACGGCGGCACGACCGAGGCGGCGCAGCCGGCGCAGCCTGCCGCCGACAAGCAGCAGATCTCCGACGACGCGACGCAGAAGGCAAGCGGCAACTCCGCGCAGATCGTGGACAAACGCAAGAGCGGCGGCGACACGACGGAGCAGTTCCGCTCGCGCCGCGGGAACAAGAAATACAGCACCTGGGCGGAGCAGGAATTGGCGCTCGCGGACGCGCTCGGCATCATCCCGGAGGCTCTGTTCAACAAGCTCACAGGCAACATCACGCGCCGCGAGTTCGCGCAGCTCGTCTACAACACGGTCAAGGCGGCGACGGGCATGAGCGACGCGGATATGGCGCAGTACGCAAAAAAGCCCGGAAACACCTTTGACAGCCAGTACAGCGATCCTGCGGTCGCCTTCGCCTACGGCGTCGGGATTGTCAGCGGCTATGAGGACGGCTCATTCCGTCCCGACAACACGATCACGCGCGAGCAGGCGGCAAAAATGCTCGTCGTGATGGCGGAGCTGCTGGGGAAGCTCACGAGCGAGTCGGGCGCGAAGAACTTCAACGACGCGCCGAACAACTGGGCGCAGACGTATATCAACAAGATAAGCTCCGTGACCTCCCCTTACAGCGGCGCGCGCGTGATGGGCGGCGACGACAAGGGCAATTTCTCCCCAACCGGCACGTTCACGACGGAACAGGCGGTCGCGACGATGCTCAGAATGTTCGAGAGCGTCGTGGGCGAGAAGTCTGGCTACTCGGGCGGCGTGATTCAGACGACCGCTCCCGCAACGACGCCGACCACGCCCACGCAAACGGGCGGTGTTTCCGTGCGCGCCGATAATGACATGACCGGCTATTCGCCGAAGGACTGGAGCTGGGTCGCCGAGGGTGAGGGCTATGGACTCGACCACTTCACCTCCGGCAAGTACGTCCGCGCGGACGGGCGCGCCGTGCTTTACATCGAGAGCAGCGACAGCCCCGACGGCTTTTCCTATCAGCTCTTTGTCATGGCGAGCGGCGCACGGCAGAGCAACTATGAGGCGTACAACGACTTCTATCCCGACTCCTCCTACGCGTCGGCATATCGGAGCGAAACCTATGCCACGGACTACGGCAACTGGCTGTTCTTTGATTGCAGCAGCGACGGCGGCAGCATCGAAGTCGAAAGCGACTGGAACGACGAGATGTATCTGAAATATGACGCGCCGGACGGCACCTACTACCTCGTGCGCGAGAAGAAGTGAGGAGATGAACCGATGCGAAGGATGTATGTTCTTTTGAAGATTCTCTTCAAGCTTCTGATCATCCTGCTCAGCCTGTTTCTCATTATGATATGGCTGATGGACATCAACCACATCGACAAATACGTTCCCGAATCGGTGTCGTTTGGCGCGGCATTTATGAACCTCATCAAGGTGGGGCGGGAGAGCATTCCGCTCAAAGACCTGCTCAAATACTACAAGGACAATATGCTGATCCTCGGTATCCACAAGGGCATCACAAACACCGCGTGCATCCTTTGCAGCCTGCCGCTGATCCCGCTTTTTTTCAAGGTCATATTTCAGGGGTGGGGCAGCGGGCTCGAGTATGTGGCGGCAAACCTCACCACAAGGTACGTCTACGTGGACACGGGGAAATATGCGTTTACCCGCTTTAATGACGAGGTGCTCTTCTTCCCACTGTTCGATCTGGCGATCAGGCTGGCCCTGGTCTGGGGGCTGTTTGAGCTGTCGCCCTTTATTTTCCTGATCACGCTTGCGCTCAATATCCTGCAGCTCTTCTGGATCAGTCCCGGAGGAAGGGAGGCGTCCGCCCGTGCGTAATAGAATTATTGTGACCGCGCTGCTTCTCCTTATCTGCGCCGCGCTCCTTTCCGGCTGTCAGAGGAACGGCAATAAGGTGTTCGGCATTTCGAGGACGAAAGGCGAAGCCAATGGAGGGGAAAACATCTCCTGGAGCGCGCTTTCGGAAAAGTACGCCGCGCTCAAATATGTCCCCGCGCTCATGGACCCCGTGGATTTTTACAAGCCGAGCGGCTCCAATGGGGCAAAATTCGGATTTCTTGAGGTCGAGAAGCCCGAAGCCAGGTATGACGAGCTTCGCGAAACGCTTGAGGGCGCCGGGTTTGCTCTGGACGATGACTACGACGGCTTTTTAAGCAACCGAAACCTGAGCACCGAGGAGGAAAAAGCCGAAGCCGTCTGCAAGCGGTTTTATAAAGACGTCGGCGGCGCGGGCGATGGGATCAGGCGCGTCTACGTCTGCATCGAATACTTTGCACTCAAGTACAAGAACTCCCGCAACGTCTTTATCAGGATCTCGGGATAAAGCAGATCTGCTTACGAAAGGCGGAGGATGCCATGAAAGCCAAACGCGGCGAGGAGGCGCTCATGCGCCTGCTCGCGAAGAGCGTGTCGGCGCAGCGCGATGCGGTTTACCTTGAACGGGACGGCGAGACCGTCTGGTTCCCGCATCGCGGCTCCGTTGCGGGTTTTCACCTGATCCACCGCAGCGGCGCGGACTGCCGCTACGCCTTCTTGCCCGAACGCGTCGGGCCGTTTCCGACCGATATAGAGGGGCTCGGAGAGCTTGGCGAGATCAGGGTGGAGCAGTATTATCCCTGCCCGTTCTGCTTCGCCGGGACGCCGATCATGGATGACCTGGAGCGCGGCGACGCCGAGCGCGTGCAGACGATCCGGCGTGTGCTGAGCGAGGGACGATGGCGTCGGGGGTACTATACGGGCGACGAGCCGAAGGCGTCGGCCCCGGCAAAAAAGGCAGCCCCGGCAAAGCCGACGGCTCCTCCGAAAAGAGTGGCTCCCGGGAATAAGGCGATCCCCGTGTATAAGAAAGCTGAGACATCCGGATTTTACTACAACCGGCCCGAAAAGGGGTCTCTGGAGTTCAAACGCTATGAGGTGACGGTCAACCGCGACTCTGTCTGGCTGGAGTTGGATTTCGTCTCCCCGCTCCCCATACGGAAGGATTCCAGGCTGGACGTCACCACCAGCCTGAAAATCTCCTATGTCAAGAATGGGATCTTCGGGCCCAGGACGGTGACGGTGCTGCCCGGTGAGCGCACAACAAAGGACTCGAGGGTATTTCCGTGGGACAAGCATGAAGGAGAGGGATATGGCTACGGGGTGAGCCTGCATTATTACCGGTGGGAGATGAGCAAGCCCGGCGGCACCGGCCGTTATACCATTGACTTTACCCTTGACGACGAGAACTTCGACAGGCAAAGCGTTGAGAAGGTCAGAAGCCGTTTGGAGGGCGACCTGACCGTCAGGAAAAGGCGCTGAGGAGGAAAGCGACATGTCAGACTACACCGATTTTACGTACCTGGACTACCAATACAGCGACGCGGGGCAGCGGCAGGCGGACTCGGACGCCATTGCCCGCGAGTTTTCCAAATACGGCGCGAGCTACTACGGCAACGGCAGCGAGTTCATCGTCGGTTACGACGCAAACGGCGGCGCGATGGTCGACTCCGATGCCGTGCGCGCCGCCGCGCGCAGAAAGGCGGAGGAGGCGGAGTCCTCCCGCCGCGCGGAGGAGGCGCTCATGCGGCTGATCGCGCAGAACGCGTCGGCACACCGCGCGAGCACCTATCTGGAGCTGGACCGGGAGATCGTGTGGTTCCCCTGGCGCGGCAAGGTCAGTGGTATGAATCTGGTACACCGCAGCGGCATGAACTGCCGCTATGCCTTTTCGCCCGCGCGCGTCGGGCCGTTCCCGACCTATATGCACGGATTGGGCGAGATCAGCGAGATCCGCGTTGACAAAACCTATCCCTGCCCGTTCTGCTTCGCCGGGACGCCGATCATGGACGATTTGGAAAAGAGCGACGCCGAGCGCGTGCGGTCGGTCCGGCGCGCGCTGCGCACGAATCAGTGGCGCGAGGAGTGCTACATGAGCGGCGCGGACAGCAAGCCGAGCGTGACAAACAACGTGCAGCTGGAGGAATCCAAGCTGTTCACACCCTACAGCTCCTACGTCAAGACGATGGGTGCGAACCCCGATGTGGACGGCACGGTAGCGATCGGCTCGATGGTGTCGCGGCACAGGCACAGCGACGGCAAAAGGGACTACCTCGACGTCAGATTTGTCTGCGTCAGCAAAAAGCGTCCCGCGGAGCAGTATGACAACGTGCTGATGCAGGTATCCCTCTTTCGTTATCGGAAGGGCGGCTCGCCGGAGGACTTTCGGAAGAACGCGAAGAAGGCCGTTTACGGCGATTTTGAAAAGCTCTACTCCGATTTTCACCTCTTCACGATGGAGACGGCGGAGGTGCGGGAGTATGACGGCTCCTTCCTCTACTATCTGGACAGCGCGTTCGTCCTCAACACGCTGCCCCAGATCGAGGACGGCGTCTACATGGTCGGACTTGACCTCGGCGGCGCGCGGATGTACAAGGACGCCAAGTGGGGTGTGTACGGTTTCTTCCCGGAGCCGGAAGAGGAAAACGAGCCGGACCCGATTGAGGAGTCGAAGACCTTTGTCCCCTTTGAAAAGTACGTGGAGAAATACCATGCGGACCCCTCTGTTCAAAAGCTGATAATCCTCAGTTCCGAGCTGTTCCGCGGTCCGGACCCCTATGAGGGATATTGCCTCTGCGGGCGGTTTCTGTGCCGATACCCGGAGAAAGCGCCGGACGCATTCGAGAAAATACCGTCGAAGGTCACCATGCGGCGGCTGAAGAAAGACATCCCCTTTGAAACATTCCAAAGAAACGCGGCGCACTATACGGAGGAGGACTTTGACGAGGTTGAGGACAGTCAATGCCTGGTGACGCTGCGCACGGATCGGGCGAATTGTGATATGCGGGAGGACGGCAGCGTGCTCTGCTACATGGATATGGAGTATTATGAGCTGTCCGACCCGGAATGCTTTGAGGACGGCATCTACGCCATCGAGATGGAGATCGGCGGCGCACGGATGCACCGTTCCGCCAAGTGGGGTGTGTACGCTTTTTACGGGGAGGAGCGTTCCGCGCCCGCGCCTGCCCCAGGCGGCACGGCGCCCGCTCCGGCGCCCGGTCCCGCCGATTCCGGCCGCTCCGGGGCAAGGACGGCGGAGCATCCCGACACGCGGGACTATTTTGAGATTCCCGTCGACCTTGAGCGCTTTATCTCGCTCGGCAGCGACCCGCGCGTGCGCGAGATGCGGATGGAGTATTACGAGGTGACGATCACACCCGGCGCGGTCGTCTTTCACGTCGCCGTCAACAGCAGGAAGCCCCTGCCGGTCGGCGGGGAAATGACGGTCTGGTGCGATTGCAGCGTGACTGCGCAGCAAAAAAAGCTGCTTGGGAAAAAAGTGTGGGATATCGTTTATAGAGGGAACCTTCCGTCTCCGCTCAAGCAGGCGAAGATATTGCCGCGCGACGATTATGAATACGACGACGCTTACGGGTATTTTCTCGAAATCACTTTTATGGGAGACGAGCTGCTCAGAAATCCCATTCCCGGCTACTACAACGTAAGGTTCAGCATTGAAACGGCGGAATATCTGCGCAAGGGGCACGTGCTGTTCAACCGCTTCCATGTCGACAAGCTGGAATGACGGTAAAACTTATCACATACGATTCGTTGACACGGCGGCGAGAGCGCCGTATGATATCATTACAGAAGCGGAAAGGGGCATAGCGATGTATCGCGTATACCTTGTGGATGACGACGCGCTGATCCTCGACGAGCTGATCGAAACCGTCCCGTGGCTGGACAACGGTTTCGAGGTCGCGGGCCGGCAGACCGACCCGCAGCGCGCACTGGGCGAGATCAAGGACCTCTGGCCGGACGTGATATTCTGCGACCTCAAGATGCCGGGGATGGACGGCAACGAGCTGATCGCCCGCGTGAAGGAGGCGGGGATCGGCGCGGAGTGCGTGATGCTCTCGGCGTATGACGGCTTTGAAAACGTCCGCGCGTTCTTTCGCCAGTCCGGCTTCGACTACATTCTCAAGCCCGTGAACACGGAGGACATGGAGCTGCTGCTCGAGCGCCTCAACGTCCGCCTCGGCCGCTCGCATCGCCCGGAGAAGCCGTCCGCGAACGCGAAGTTCAACGAGCTGATCGCCTATGTGGACGAGCATTTTGCCGAAAAGATCACGCTCGACCGGCTCTCCGAGCGCTTCGGACTGAGCAAAAACTATGTCTGCGGCCTCTTCCAGCGGTATCTCAACCAATCCCTCAGCCTGTACCTCACGGACAGGCGCATGGCGTATGCGCGGGAGCTGCTGGAAAGCGAAGAGACGGTTTTGCTCAAGGAGGTCTCGGCGCGCTGCGGCTATTCGGACTATCATTACTTTTTCAAGGTGTTCAAGAACCACTACGGCGTCTCGCCCAAGGAGATGCAGGAAAAGCGCGCGTAGCGCGTGACGGCAGAGGGAACCGCAAACGGCGAGAACTGCTTCATTGAAAACGACGCGGAGGATTGACGCATGAGAGCCGAAGATCTGCAAGCGGAGCGGATCGAGCCGCTGAACTGCTATGGCATCCTGACGAACGACGACGGGCAAATCATGCTGTTGCTGCCCGGCTATTTCAGGGGAGAGCCCGCGCTCGCGGAGCTTCTTTACAATGGACATGACCATGCGATCCTCGCGCGGAACGAAAACCAATGCGTCGTGTGCGACGAGCTCAACCCGCAGATACGCGAGCTGCTTTCCGGCAGCGAATACATCCTTGTGTATGAGACGGATTCCAAGCGCCGGTATGCCGCCCGGGTCACGCGGGAGAACATCGACGAGCTCGCGGCGGACGCGCTCCGGCTCCACGACTATGAGTTTTCCCACCATCCCTTCCCCGTGCTGGACGGGACGTTCCGCACAGACGGGGCAAAATGCGACTATTGCGGGAACGAGGTCAGGATCTATTACAGGGGCATTACGGAGAAGGGACGGAAAAAAACGATCTGCCCGCGCTGTATCGACGACATGGCGCCCGATATGGACGACGGTGACGGATTGTTCCCCGGACTGGAGGAGGCGTGCCGCGCACATTCGGGCACGCTGTTCGGCGACACGCCGCCGTATCTCGACCACGGAAAGCCGGGCGCTCTATGGGCGGCGCACTGCGAAAAGCCGTCGATCTATCTCGGACGGCTCGACCCGCTCGACCTGATCGACGAGCTGAAAGAAGAGCTGTCGGAGACGTGGGAGCACACGTTCAACCGATTCCGGGAGGACGACCCGCGGGATATTTTCAAGGAATTTATTGAGGGGGACATGACGGCGCATCTGTTCCGCTGCGCGGTTTGCCAAAAGACGCTCGCCGTCTTCTACGAGCGGGCGGACGACTGCGGCTACGACGTCGCGCTGTCCTCGCTGTATCGCAGGGTGCAGGATACCTACGGCGATTCCTTTACGGAGACGTGGTTCCGGCTCACGCGCGGCGGCGACGGCTCCGCGCGCATCACCGAGATGGTGGGCGACCACGGGTATCACACGGTCGAGATCGACGCGGAGGGGAACATCTTATCCGACGGCGGCTTCGAGCTCGTGCGCGAGTGGAAGGAAGACCGCCTGCGCGTCGAAATGGACTGGGAGAATTTGAAGGAGTAACACGCGTGAGAAAGCGATTGCCGCTTGGCATACTGCTGCTGATACTGCTTTTCACGGAGGGCTGCGCCGCAACGGCGCGGCCTTTGCCGCTTCGCGTCGCCATCCCCGATTCGGAAAACGTACAGAACTTCAGGACAAATTATTATGTAAACTGGCTGGAGGAAAAGACGGGGCTCGCGCTGGAGTTTGTCACCATCCGCCAGAGCGAGGGCGCGGAGTATCTGGACGCGCTTTTTGCCTCTGACGCCGACGTGGACGCGGTCCTCTTTGGAGACGGCTTTTCGATCGGCGAGGACGAGCTGCGGCGCTACGCCGGGGCGGGAGAACTGCATGCCCGTGACAACGGGTCGTTCTACTACGCGAACTATGGCGCCGGAACGCGGAGCGGGCCCGGGCAGATCCTGTGGATCAATTGCGACTGGCTGGAGACGCTGGGGCTTGCGATCCCGCGGACGACGGACGAGCTGCGCGCGGTGCTGGAAGCCTTCCGGGACGGCGACCCGAACGGCAACGGCGTCGCCGACGAGATCCCGCTCCTGGGCGCGGTGGACGACTATGCGTATTCTCCGACGGAGCTGCTGCTGGAGGCGTTTGTCTACAACGACCCCTACCGCTCCCGCCTTGTGCTGAGCGGCACGCGGGCGGAGTGCGTCGCCGCGGGAGACGAATTTCGCGAGGGGCTTGCGTACTGCGCGGCGCTCTGCCGCGACGGTCTGCTCGACGCGCGCGCGTATTCCTGCCGACTGTCCCAGCTCGCGGAGCTGGTGAACAGCCCGGAAAACCTGGTGGGCGCGTTTACCACGGATTCCATCTCCAGCGTCATTTATCCGGGGAACCCGGAGATCATGGCGCGGTATATGCACGTCGCGCCGCTCACAGGGCCGCACGGCGTACAAAACGCGCTGTATGTGGAGCGCGAACCGGCGGTGGGCGCGATCATCCCCGCGCGCAGCACGCGGAAGGACGACGCGGAGCGGCTGCTGGATACGATGCTCAGCGAGGAAGCGTCGCTCATCGCGCGTTACGGCGAGCAGGGAGTGGACTGGGCGTTTTCAGACGGCTCGGATGTGAGCGTTTCCGGCGGCGTCTCCACGATCGTGACGAAAAACTATCTCTGGAACACGCCGCAGAATAAGCACCTGAGCGGTATCGGGCCGATGTGGGTGCGCGCGGAGTACCTGGAGGGCGTGACATGGAACGGCGTCAACTCCGACGCGGAGTACATCGACGCGCGGGCGCGGACGAGCTGCCGCGCGTTTCTGCCCGCGGCGCCCGGCTCCGCCGGGCGGGACGAGGCGCTCTCAGGCTTTGCCGACGGGTATATCCGTGAATTTGTCACAGGAGAACGTGACATTGGGAGTGATACGGAATGGAACCGATTCGTAAGCGAATTGCAGCGCTTGGCGCGGCGCTGACGCTGCTGTGCGCCGGCTGCACGGCAGCGACCAAAGCGCCGGAGGCTCCGCCGGCCGTTGACGAAACGGCATGGGAGACGCCGGAGGAGCTGTACGCAAAGGCGCTGGAGGAGGACGTGCTGATCGTTTACACGGTCTCCACGCGTGTTACGGCGACCAAGGAGGCGTTCGAGAAGGCCTATCCGGGCCTCTGCGTGGAGGTGCGCGACCTGCGCAGCCCGGACCTCGTCGACGCGGTGGAGAAGAACCACAACGAGGGGCTTTCCGCCTGCGACGTGGTGCTTTGCAACGACAACAGCGGAGAGTTCAAGGCGCGGCTCGTGGACACGGGCATCGTCGTACCTTACCTGCCCGCGGATATCGCGGCGCACAGGAAGGGAGTGGCGGACGGCGAGGCGTCCTTCGTCTATGAAGCGGAGCTGCTTTTTTACAACGGGGACCGGTATGACGCCTGCCCCATCGACAACCTCTGGGCGCTGACGGAGGAACGCTGGGCGGGCAGAGTATACATGCCCAACCCCCTGCGCTCGTTTTCAACTTATGCCTTCTGCGGCGCGACCTTTGCCCACGGCGACGAGCTTGCCGCGGCGTACCGGGACTACGCGGGCGAGGCGCTTGCCGTGCCGGAGGGTTCCTCCGCCGCCGAGGTCTTCTGGGAGCGGGCGGCGCGGAATATCGTGTTCACCAACAGCTCCGACGAGGTGGCGGAGGCGCTGGGGAACGGCGACGCGGATTTCGGCGTCATGGTGTCGAGCAAGCTGCGCCTGCGCGGCGTCGGCTATGCGCTCGAGCCGGTCTGGCGTCTGAATCCGTTTGCGGGCTGTCGGACGTCGTTTGCCGCCATGCTTGCCGCGGACGCAAAGAACGTCAGCTGCGCAAAGCTCTTTCTGCGCTTTCTGCTGGGCGAGGCGGACGGAACGGGCGATGGGTACAGGCCGTTCTGCACGGCGGGCACCTGGTCGGTGCGCGACGACGTGCCGGACGGGACGGAGACGCCGCTGGAGCGCATCGACCTCATTGTGCCGGACCAGGACGAGCTGATCGCCCGCCGAGCGGAAATGGAACGCTTTTGGACGGAGACGATCCGCGCCAACGCGACAGGACAGACATGAAAAACACCAGATTTACCAAAAACTTCATGTGGCTCATGCTCCTGCTCAGCGGGACCCTTGTGCTGCTGTGGGTCGTGTTCTACTACATCACCCTGGAGGTTACGAAGCGGAACATGATCCTGCAAGCGGAGACGAGCAGCGAGGCGATCATCGCGAGCATCGAAAACGAGCTGCTTGCCATCGACGCCACGGCGTATGACCTTGCGCACTACGACCGCGTCGAGTCCATGGCGATGGCGGAGGGCACGCGCTCGTTTTACGATTACGGCGCGGTGGCGGAGGAGCGCGGCGGCAGCATCGTCAACAACGCGCAGGCTGCCGACAACGCGGTGGTGTTCCGTGCCGACGGGCTCTTCTACCGGCTCAAGGGCACGATCCCCAACACGGCGCTCCGGCGTGTGTTCCGGCTCATTGAGAGCGCTCCGCGCTCGACCGTCGTTGTCACGACCAACGACACCGCCTATGTCGGGCGGAGCGAAACGATCTGGCGTGAGGGCACGGCGGTGGGTTATGTGGCGCTTTTGATGGAGGAGACGCGTATCGAAAAGCTGCTGCGCGCCTATGACGACATCGACTATCTGGGCGTGGCGCTGCTTTCGGGCGACAGGCTCATATCCTCCAACCGCAATCTTCGCTTCGAGGATATTCCGCGCATCCGGGAAAGCGCCGCCTTTACCCGTGAGAAGGACGTCGGGCTCTCGGGCTTTCGCCTGCTCGTCTACTGCGAGAGCAGCGTTTCCCGGCGGCTTTCCCGCTACTTTGCCGTTGCCATGCCGGTTACGGTCGTCATCCTCGCGCTGGTGATGGCGTTTTTCATCCGCTATCTGCGCCGCCACATGGTTACGCCCATCAACACCGTGATCGCGCTCACAAGGGAGTCCGGCGACAAGCCGCTGCCCCACACGGGCGAGGAATACTTCGACGGCCTCGTGGATCACGTCAACGATATGCTTTCGCGCATCGAGGACAGGGAGCGCGCGCTGTATGCGTCCGAGAGGAAGGCGCGCGAATCGGAGCTTGAGAAGGAGCGGACGCTGGTGAGCCTTCTCAAAAAGCAGATCAGCGCCCACTTCACGGTCAACACGCTCAACGTCGTGCGCGCGCTCATCAACAAGGGCGAGCGCGAGGCGGCGGCGCGCATCTGCGGCGAGCTCTCGACGCTCCTGCGCTACGCCAACGCGCCGGAGGAGTATATTTCGCTGTCGGACGAATTCTACGTTCTGCGCCAGTACGTCGGCATCATGCAGGCACGCTATCCCGGCAAAATCCGCTTTGAGACGGACGAAGAGGACGTCCCCGAGGACGTGTTCATTCCGCGTATGCTGATCCAGCCCGTCGTGGAGAACGCCATCGTACACGGCCTCGACGGCAAGGAGGGGACGGTTTCACTTTCCGCGGAGCTTCAGGATGCGGCGGTCGTCGTCACGGTCGCGGACGACGGCAAGGGCATGACGGCGGATGAGCTTTCCCGCGTGCGCGAGAGCCTGCGGCTCACGGGCAGCGCGGAGGAGCCGGGCATCGAGCACGTCGCGCTCATCAACATCCAGAAGCGCATTCGCGTGGTCTGCGGCGACGGCTACGGCGTGGAGCTCGACTCCGCGCCCGACGAAGGCACGCGCGTGCGCCTGCGCTTCGCGAGAGACGTGGGCGAGGACGCCCTGCCGCGCAGGGTGTGATGCTATGCTTTACTTTTGGCAAATGATTCGTGACGAAAGACCGGCGGAGGATAAGAACAGAAAGAATATCGAAAAACACGGTATCGCATTTAAGACTGCGGCAAGAGTGTTTGAGGATGATCTCCGGCTTGAGTATCCCGATCCGGATCATAGCGAGAACGAAGAAAGATACCGCACAATTGGATTGGTTCATGATGTACTGACAGTCGTGTATTGTGATCGGGAAAACAAAGAGACGGGAGAAATGGATATAAGGATCATCTCAGCAAGGCTGGCGACGAAGCTGGAGCGGAATGCATATAATAACAATGTTATTGGACGCTATTAAACGGTGAGGAGGCAAATGCTATGGGGAAAGAGGTACGTTTTATCTTAGAGCGTGGGACCAAGCTTTCTGACGAAGAGATCGCCATGATCGAAGCGGCTCGCAATCTGCCGGAGTCTCCCGATGAGGACAATCCGCCGATTGATCCCGTTGCAACACCGGAGCAGTACAATGCGTTGATGCGCGCCGTTGCCGAAAGGAATCGGAGGGTTGCGGGGAGACGAAGAGGCACCGCGTGAATAATTCTGACTACTGTTTGACTACTATTTTACGAAATAGGCTCCAGCCTGGCATTTGTGCAGGCTGGAGCCGTTTTCAAAAGGTTTTGGATACGTTCCAACGAGTCCTGAAACCCGCATTAATCCGGCATTTTGCAGCCATGCCTGATAACTCCGACTCTGAAGGTCGTGCGTTCGAATCGCATCGGGCGTACCAAAAACCCACCGAAATATTATGTTTCGGAGGATTTTTGCGATTTTTCGGAGGCGATAACGTGTCTGAAAAAATCTATACGCAGGAAGAGATCGCGGCGTGCGTCATCCCTCTGCTGCAAAAATACCACGCGGAGCGTGCGGTTTTGTTTGGCTCCTACGCACGCGGCGAAGCGACGAGGACGTCGGACGTCGATCTGGTCATCATCGGCGGAGCAGAATTTGACCCGACCGACGTTTTTTCCATTGCCGATGAATTATTTGACCGGCTTGGGAAAAATGTTGACGTATATGAGCTGCGCGAAATCAACGAGGGCACGGATTTCTATAACGCCATCTTCTCGGAGGGGGTGCAGATCGCTTGAAATATTCCGATGAGCAAAGGCTTGCAAGACCAACGTCCCGAAAAAGGAGACCAGCAGGGAACGCACCGGACGGTCGAGCGCGGTGAAGTATGAGGAAAAGCACATGTCGATCCAGCCTGCAGGGTAGGAGAACGAGAAGAGCCGGATCGCGGTCTTGCTGACGGCGGCAAGCTCCGTATCTCCCGGTTTGATGAAAATCGACGCAACGGACGGCCCGGCGAGCAGCATGAACAGGAACGCAGCGACCGCCGTGATGACCGTGGCGATGAGGACGCGGCTGAAGATCGCCTTCATGCGCTCAATCATCCCCGCGCCATAGCAGTAGCTGATTGCGGGCTGGAGCGAATCGCAGATGCCGAAGTTGAGCATGCCGATGATGCTGTCCACATACATGACGATGGAAAACGCAGCCACCGCGGTCGTACCGCCGTGCTTGAGTAAAAACAGATTGTAGACGACGCTCATGATGGACATGGCGATGCTGCTGAAAAACTCGCTGGAACCGTTGGCGGCGATGCGGAAGAACCGCGCGGCGGGAATGCCCTCGCGCGTGTAGTAGAGATCCATGCGCTTCCCCATAAACAGCAGCAGCGTTATGACGGAGCCGAGGGCAATAGAGACGCAACTGGCCACCGCCGCCGCTCTCACACCCCGATGCAGCACGGCAATGAGGACGAAGTCCAGCACGACGTTGAGCCCCTGCGTTACGACGCCGATCCACATGCTGAGCTTCTGCCTGCCGCACACGCGCAGATAATTGTCGGTGGCAAAATAGATGGGGATCAGCGGCCCGAACAGCGCGTAAACGCGTAAATACTCGACGCTGAATTGAATCGCGGTTTCGCTTGCGCCGGGGGCAAGCAGCGTGATGAACGGTTTTGCAAAGAAGAAGCCGAGCAAACCGAGTACGCAGGAGAGCAGCAGAATGAACTTTACCGAGAAGGAAAAGACCCGCGACGCCTCCTCCCGCCCCCGTTCGCCGAGCAGCATGGAGATGTTGACGCTCGCGCCGGTGGCAATCATGTTGGAAAGCGCCTCGACGATCATGATGACCGGCATGATGAGGTTGATCGCGGCAAGCGCGTCCTCACCGAGAAAGCGGCCGACAAAGAGCCCGTCGACCACGGAGTAGAGCGCGCCGAACACGGATGTGACCACTGCGGGCACGGCGCATCGGAAAAACAGCTTCGTCGGCGGAAGCTGCGCGAAGATTTCGGAATCCATAGAACCTCCGGAGGTTTCAGAATCATACGCGGTGATACAGAAAGGCAGGGGCGTACCCCTGCCTTTCTGCTTGAAAAGGGAGATGAGAAATGGATGTGCTGTGTTTAGTGCCCGGCGGCTTTGAGCTGACGCCTGACCTGTTCCAGCTTCTTCTTGATCTCTTTTCTGTCCTCGGCGTCCGAGGTGGACTTGAGCTGCTTCTCCAGCGCCTTCTGCTTGGTTTTCAGAGCCGAGACGTCCGTTGATGCGGTCTGCGCTTTCACGGGCTCTGCCTGCTCCTTTGCGCCGGCAGCCTTCCCGGCGGCCTCCGCCGCGGGCTTGTCCTCTGCCGCCTTTGCTTCATCAGTCTTCTTTCCGTCGGTCGGCGCGTCAAACTGTATCTTCGCGCCGTTCTCGCCGTCGGATACCGGCTGATAGCGCCCGAACGACGCGCGATCCTCCGCCGTTTCGGGGACATAGCGGTCGCGCGTGGGGCGTTCGGAAGCGCGCGGCGCGTGCTCCTGCTTCGCGTCGGGACGCTCTGCCCTGCCGATCTCGGACACGCCGCTCACGCGATTAGCCTTCAGATCGGCGAGCGCCTGCTCAGCCTCCTTGCTCCGATCCCCGACGGGCGCAGCCTTCTCCGGGCGGCTGTTGTTCTGCGCCGTCTCGTGGTTTTGATTCTGTCGAACATCCAATCCGATCGCCATAACCATACCTCCCTGTATTTGGTGCTTCCATCATAACAGGGCGCAGGGCAAAAAACCACGAAAGAACTGTGAAGAAATCTGAAGAATCCTTAAGATTCTATGCAAGCGGCAGCGAGAGACACACGGTATACACTCCGTCCGCTTCCGCGCAGGCATACGCTCCTCCATGGTATTCGAGGATGCGCCGGCAGGTGTTCAGCCCGATGTTGGTGCTCTCCTTCGCGTCGCGCTGCGGAGAGACATGGTTTTTCAGCTCAAGAACCGCGCGGCCGCCGTCCTGTTTGCTGACGATGTCAACGGGCTGCGCAGGATCGGCGTACTTCAGAAGATTGGAGTACAGGTTGTCAAAGGCGCGGCGGAGCAGGTCAATGTTGACCATCAGCGAGCCCTCCAGCACGCCGAAGTCCGTATGCACGGTAAAACCCTTGCTCTCCAGCGAAAAAGCGTACTCGCTCCAGATGTTCCGTATCAGCTCGTCGGCTCCCACGGCCTCCAATTCGGGCTTTTCCCACTCGGACGAGTATACAAGGAAGTATTCAAACAGCTTGTCCGCCATCTCCTTGATGCGCAGCGCTTTTTCGTGGCTGCGGCCGATGAAGTGGCGAAGCTGCTCCTCGTCTTTGTATTTGCCCCGTTCCATCAGCTCCAGATACCCGAGGAGCGCCGTCAGCGGCGTGCGCAGGTCGTGAGACATCGCCGTGACAAGCTGCGAGTTGGCGGAGCGCATGGCTTCCTCCGCTTCCTGATGCTCTCGGATCGAACGGCGCATCTGGTCGATCCCTGAAGCAAGCTCGCTGAGCTCGTCCTCGCCCAAAACAGTCACGCGATAGTTCAGATCACCGCCGGCGAGGATGTCAAGCTCCCGCTTGAGCCGCTGGATGTAGCGCAGCTTTTTGCGGACAAAGAAAATGATGGAAAAGAAAAAGACGACAAACGCGATGAGCGCGGAGATCACGATGCTCCAATAGTAATAAGCGTCTCCCGCGTAGTAGTAAAGCCGCGCCGTGACTGTCGTGCCGTCGCTGAGCGTCAGGATGGCCTCCTGCGCGGAGTCCTCAAAAAAGGAGTCGTCTTCTGTGATGCCCTGCGGGGTTCTGGAAGGAGTGGACTCATAGATTGCCGCTCCGTCATGGAACAGCAGGAGATAGACCTTGTCGCCGCGGCTGCACCAGACGTTGAGCAGGTGCAGGTTTGTCTCGTCGATCCGCTCGTCGTTCACATATTCCTGAAGCTGCTTGAGCTGGCGCTTTTCCATCCGATCCGTGAACGCCTGACCGTATACGGTTTTGTCCAGGATCAGATTGCTCAACGCAAAGAAAATGCAGAACGCCACGGCTGCCGCGAGCAGGGACAGCATCACCGCAAGAAGCAGCTGGACGCTGAGGGAGCGCCGGCGGTTTTCTTTACTCAATGCGATACCCCTTTCCCCAGACGGTACGGATGGTATGGCTGTTCTGCGGATCGTCGCCCAGCTTGCGGCGGATGTTGCGGATATGCACCATGACCGTGTTGTTGGAGGTATAGAAATACGGCTCGTCCCAGATGCTCTCATAAATGTTCTGTACGGAGAACACCTTTTTCTGGTTGGAGGCGAGCAGATGCAGGATGCGGTACTCGGTGTCGGTCAGAGGCACCTCCTGCCCGTCGCGGCGCACGATGTTCTGCGCGGTGTCAATCTCGATGTTGCCGCAGCAGCGGATCACGCCGCTTTGCTGCTCGGCGGATTTTGCGCCGTACACACAGTACCGCCGCAGCATGGCCTTGACGCGCGAGACCAGCTCGGTATAGGAAAACGGCTTGACCAGATAATCGTCGCCGCCGGCGGAAAAACCCACCGCCTTATCCTGATCCTGTGATTTGGCGGTGAGAAACAGAACCGGCACCGTTGATTGCTTGCGGATCTCGGAGCAGACGGCGTAACCGCTCATGCCGGGCATCATCACATCCAGAATGACCAGATCAACGGTGTCGTCCAGCTTGCTGAGCACCTCCGCGCCGCTTGCGGCCTCCACGACCTCATACCCCTCGCCGCTGAGCAGCAGGCGCAGCACCTCGCGGATCTCGGGGTCGTCGTCGGCAAAGAGTATCTTTTTCTCGTTCACGGAAGCTACCTCCCAATGATATGCTGCCTCCATTATACAGAGCTGCGGTGCGTTTGGACAGCCTTTTTTCGCAAATTAAGATTTCTTCAGATTTATCGTAGGGGAATCTTAAGAATCACCCTGTATGCTGTCCACATTCCGAGAGAAGGAAGGCAGATTCCTATGGTCAAAACAAAACTGGATGTCGGGCGCGTCCTCAGCGCGGCGATGGTCGCGCTGCTCCTGCTCTCCGCCGCCTTTGTGCTGCGCGGTTGGACGAGCGGGAGCTTTTCCTCGACGGAGGCCATGCGCGCCTACATTGCCTCATTCGGCGTTCTTGCACCGCTGGTGCTGACGCTCATTCAGGCGCTGCAAGTGGTGCTGCCCGTGCTGCCGGGGTGGCTGGGCTGTATCGTCGGCGCGGCGCTGTTCGGCTCCGCGGGAGGCTTCTGGTGCAACTACATCGGTATCAGCGCGGGTTCCATCGCCGCATATTTCCTTGCGCGGCGCTACGGCGTGAGTCTGGTGCGACAGCTTGTCCCGATGGATCATTATGAAAAGTGCGCGGCATGGGCGAGAAACAAAAAGAGCTACACGCTGGTGCTGTTCCTTGCCATTCTGCTGCCGCTGGCGCCGGACGATTTTCTGTGCTACTACTCCGGCCTCGCCGAGATGGACGCCAGGAAGTTCATCACCATCATTCTTGCCGCAAAACCGTGGTGCATCCTGTTTTACAGCGTTTTCTTCGCGCAGTTTCTGTAATCGGTATTCAAAGAAAGGTCAAGATAAAAATGGACGGGATAAAAAGAGGACTGTTGGAGGGAATCGTGGCAATGAGTTTTTCGGTGCTGTTTTTTCCTCTGCTGCGATTCATTATGACAATGAACCAGAAGCAAATTGTGAGCAACAATCAGACGTAGAAAGGAAAGAATAAAGATGCTGGGAGTATATAACTACACGGTCGTACTGACCTACATTGGAATGCTGACTGGCTTCGTCGGCGTGACTTACGCTATGAACGGCAACGTCCACGCGGCGCTGGTGTGCCTGATGATCGCGGGCGTCTGCGATATGTTCGACGGGGCGATCGCCTCGACCATGCAGCGCACGGATCAGGAAAAACGCTTTGGCGTACAGATCGACTCGCTCAGCGACCTTGTATGCTTCGGCGTGCTGCCCGCCGTGATCGCCTACACAGCTGCCGGACAGACCATGGCGAGCCTGTACCTTGCGGGGCTGTATCTTCTCTGCGCGCTGATTCGGCTCGCGTGGTTCAACGTGGACGAGGAGGAGCGGCAGGAGCACGAGGGCGGCTCGCGCAAGGTCTACCTCGGCCTGCCTGTCACGACGGCGGCATTGCTCCTGCCCGCGATGATGGAGCTCGGCGCACCGCTCGGCTGGCCGGTCGGCTCTCTCGCGCCGCTGATGCTGCTGGTGATGGCGGCGGCGTTCCTGACGCCGTTCAAGCTCCGCAAGCCGCAGCTTCCCGGGAAGGCAGTCATGCTGCTTGCCGGCGCGACGGAATTTGTGGTGTTGATGACGAGGGCGGTCGTATGAGCAGCGAGAGCAAAACGGTCCGTTTTCTGTACGGCACGGCCATGGGGCGCGCGATCCTGAAGGGGCTGCTGCGCTCTCGCGCGGACCGCGTCGCGGTCTGTTTCCTCCGCTCCGCCGCATCGAGACCGATCATTCGCAGCTATGCGAAGCGCCACGGCGTCGCGCTGGAGCAAGGACAGCGCTTCGCCACGTTCCGCGATTTCTTTGCCCGCGCCAGACAGGGCGTCGGCATTGATATCACGCCGGAGCATCTGATCGCTCCCTGCGACGGCTGGCTGAGCGTCTATCCCATCGCTTCGGACAGCAGCTTCTTGATCAAGGGCTCGCGCTACCGACTCGGCGACCTGCTGCGGGATGAGGAGCTGGCGGAGGCCTTTCACGGCGGTGACTGCCTGATCTTCCGCCTGACGCCCGCGGACTGCCACCATTACTGCTACATTGACGACGGCTATCAGGGGGAAAACCACTTCATCCCCGGCGAGCTGCACAGCGTCCAGAGCGCTGCCTGTGAGCAGTTTCCGGTCTATACGCTCAACCGCCGCTGCTGGACGCTGCTTGAAACGGAACGCTTCGGTCCCGTCGTGCAGACCGAGATCGGCGCTTTCGTCGTTGGCGGCATCGTGAACGAGCGGGAGAACGAGGCGTTCTGCAAGGGTGAGGAGATGGGGCATTTCGAGCTGGCGGGCTCCACCATCGTGCTGCTGTTCCAGAAGAACGGGATTGAGCTTGCCGCATATATCCGGCGGCAGCTCGCGGAGGGACGCGAGTATCGTGTGACGCAGGGGATGTGCCTCGGCGGAGTAAAGGAGAATTTGCCATGAAGCTGACACAATGGTTCCGGGCGCTCCCGCACTATACGCTTCCGCTGATGACCGTGACATGGATCTGGCAGGCAGCCGCGTTCTATCTGCCCAAGCTTCTGATGGACGGAAAGCCGCACTTCGACCTCTCCGTTTCGGCGGACGGGGTCGTTCCGTTTATCCCGGCGTCGGTGATTATCTATCTCGCCGCCTTCATCACATGGCCGCTGTGTTACCTGTACTGCGCCGCGCAGAATAAGGAACGCGCCTATCGCTTTCTCTGCGCGGAATTTCTGGCAAAGGCAGTCTGCCTTATTTCTTTCTGGTTCTGCCGACCGCCATCGCCCGCCCGGCCGTCGTGGGACATACCCTGTGCGATGACCTCGTGCGGTTCGTTTATTGGTTCGACTCGCCGACCAACCTGTTCCCGTCCATCCATTGTCTGATGAACTGGATGTGTTATCTGGGCGTGCGTGACGCGCCGAACGCGCCGCGCGGGGCCAAGACGGGACTGCTGATCTTCGCGTTTGCCGTTTTTCTCTCCACGCTGACGATGAAGCAGCATTTCATCGTCGATGTGTTTGCCGGCGTCGCCGTTGCGGAGCTGTGCTACCGGATCGCGGGGACACAGGCGGTCCGGCGCGTCTATGCCGACGCGGCGGATCAGATCGTGAGCCTTGCAGATCCCGCGATGAAAACCAGCAGAGAGAGCGGTTGAGCGCAGAAACGCGAAATCAGCAAAACCCGCTGACGTGAACAGGTAACGACGGGATGAGCGGCGATTGAGAAGAACTGCGCAGGGCAACCCATCATTTATTCAGGAGGCAGCAGCATGAAATTGGACCAGGCGTTTAAAATGGCCATCAAGTCGATCCTTGCGAAAAAGGGACGCTCGTTCCTGACGATGCTTGGCATCATCATCGGCATCGCGTCGGTCATGACCATCGTTGCCACCGTCTCCGGCTACAACGAGAAGATGATGGAGGCGCTTGCGGCGCAGGGGACGAACAAGATCACAGTCTCCCTCAGCCTGAACACGGGCGAGAGCGGCTTTGAGAGGATACGAGACTATTGCCGGAGCCTCGGCAGTGACGTGGTGGGCGTGACGCCCAGCGCACAGGCGTGGAGCGCCACGGTCAAGTACGGCGCCAAGGTATCGGACACGATGGAATGGCAGGATCAGCCGCGGGTGTATCTTGGCAGCGACCAGTATTCCAAGGTTACGAGCTTTACGGTCGCGCGCGGGCGTGACATCCACATCATTGATATTGAGGACTACCACCGGGTGTGCGTACTCGGCGCACGGGTGGCGAAAACATTCTTTGATTATGCCGATCCCCTCGGAGAGAGCATTATGATCGGAGGCACGCCCTTCAAGGTGGTTGGCATCTACGCGGAAAAGGATGCGAACAGCAGCTATTCCATGGACAACGTTATCGTTATCCCTTACGCGGCAAAGCGGTTCCTTCCCAACACGGACGCGGAGCTGAACGAGTTCTCCGTCAAGGTCAAGGATGCGCAGACGGTCAAGAAGGTGACGGAAAAGCTCAACGCTTATGTGGCCACGCTGACCGAGGACGGCAAGCGCGGCTATGGCAGCGCCTACAGCGAGCAGCGGGCGATGGACGAGAGCAACAACGCGCTGACGATGATTTCGGTGGTGCTCGGCGGCATTGCCGGCATCTCCCTTCTGGTCGGCGGCATCGGCATCATGAACATCATGCTGGTCACCGTTACGGAGCGCACGCGGGAGATCGGTATCCGCCGCGCGATCGGCGCGGCGCGCGGTTCCATTGTGGCGCAGTTCCTCATCGAAGCGGCGATGCTCTGCGGCATCGGCGGGATCATGGGCATCATCATCGGCTATGGCGGAACACATCTCGCGGGCAAGCTGCTCTTTCAGGGGATGTCGCTGTATCCGTCGCTGAAGATCACGCTGGGCGCATTTGCGTTTTCTGTGACGCTCGCCATCGGCTTCAAGTGGTCGGATCTGGAAAAGATGATGCTTGACGGCATCTACAAGGCGCTGCAATCCATTATCATCCTCGCGGTCGTCGGCGTGCTGGTCGGCGTGTGGATCCAGGCGGGCGTGGTCCCCTCCATGGTCTACTATGGCCTCAAGCTCCTGCATCCGAGCATCTTCCTTGTGGCAGTCCTGCTGATCTGCTCCATCACGTCTCTGGCTACCGGAACGTCGTGGGGCACGATGGCGTCCATGGGCGTTGCGTTCCTCGGCATTTCCTACGGCATGGGTATCAACCCGGCCATCACCGCCGGCGCGGTCCTCTCCGGTGCGTACTTCGGCGATAAGATGTCGCCGCTGTCCGACACGACGAACCTCGCGCCGGCCATGGCGGGCACCGACGTTATGAGCCATGTCAAGTTCATGATGCTGCCCACCGGCATCACCTACGGCGCCTGCCTGATCGTCTTTCTGGTTCTCGGTTTTACGGGAGCGGGCGGCACCGCCGATATGGCGCAGGCACACGCGCTCGGCGAGGCAATCCACGGCCTGTTCAACATCAACCCGGTCCTGCTTCTCCCGCCGATCATCGTGATTGTCTCCATCGCGCTCAAGGTTCCCGCCCTGCCGGGCATTGCGCTGGGCATTTTCTCCGGCATTATTCTCGGTATGATCTTCCAGGGCAACAGCGCTTCGCTCTGGAAAATGATGGCGGTTGGTTACGACGGCTTTACGCTGGAGGGAACGACCGGCATCGATGCGGTGGATAATCTGCTGCAGCGCGGCGGTATTACGAGCATGCTGTCCTCCATCTCGCTGACCATCATCGCCATGATGTTCGGCGGCATCATGGAAGGCACCGGCATGATCGGCCTCGTGGTCGAGCAGCTCAAGAAGCTGGCGAAGGGCCCTGCGGGTCTCGTCACGCTCACCGAGGCGACCTGTGTGTTCTCCAACGCCTCCATGCCGGAGCAGTACATTTCCATCATCATTCCCGGCCGTATGTACGCCGACGAATATGAGAAGATGGGTTTGCACCCGACCTGCTGCTCCAACGCGCTGGAGAGCGCCGGTACGGTCACGTCTGCGCTGATTCCGTGGAATACCTGCGGCGCGTATATCACTTCGACGCTTGGCCTGAAGGCGTGGAGCACCACGGCCAACGGCGGCGCTTACGGTCCGTGGGCGATTTTCAACTGGCTCATGCCCATCATGAACATTGTGCTTGCCTACGTTGGCCTTACCGTCGCAGACAAAGCGGGCGTCCGTCTTGCGAAGAAAAAGAAGGCGGCCTGATCCGCACGGCACAAGATCATTTCCCTGCGGTTTGAAAACGGCGCGGGCCCTTTTGACAAGGGCCTGCGCCGCTTTTTAAACTTTGTGTGAATTTGCGGTTCGTTCACTGTTCCGTTACTTTTCCCGTGTATGATAGGCCAAACCAAAACAGCAAAGAGGATTCACGGAATGAGCAGTATTTACGGAGACCAATACGGGCGGCTTGAGGAGACGATGGAAAAGCTGCTTGCGGCGATTGACGGCATCAGAGACGAAATGAGCGCCGAAACCGGTATGGACCCGGTCGAACACACGCTCGGGCGGATTAAGAGCGAGGAGAGCATGCGTGAGAAATGCCGCCGTCAGGGGCTTCCCGAGACGGAGGAGAGCGCGCTGGCCGTATTGCACGACGCGATCGGCGTGCGCATTGTGTGCGCCTTTCTCGACGACGTGTATGAAATACGGGATCGACTGGCTGCGCTGCCTGCCCTGGAAATCGTGGAGGAGAAGGACTACATCCGCCATGCGAAGCCCAACGGCTACCGCAGCCTGCACCTGATCGTCCGCGTGGACGGGCGGTATCCCGCGGAGATCCAGCTTCGCACCATTTCCATGGACACATGGGCGGCGCTGGAGCACCACCTGAAATACAAAAAGGACATCGGCGGGAATCTTGACCTGATCACCGGCGAGCTGAAGCGCTGTGCCGACGAGCTGGCGTCGACGGACGCCTCGATGCAGACGATCCGGGACATGATCCGAACGATGTAAAAGAAACGGAGTAAACAACCATGCGGGTTTTGATTGCAGAGGACACGAAAGACCTCAACCACGCCGTTGCCGTTCTGCTGAGCCGGTCGGGCTACGACGTGGACGCCGTTTTCGACGGGGAGGCGGCGTTGGAGAAGATCGAGGAAAACGGCTACGACGCCGTGCTTCTCGACATCATGATGCCCAAGCGCGACGGCTTGAGCGTCCTGCGGGAGATGCGCGCGCGGAACGTGACGATCCCCGTCCTGATGCTGACCGCGAAATCGGAGATCGACGACCGCGTCGAGGGCCTTTCGGCAGGCGCGGACGACTATCTGCCCAAACCCTTTGCCATGAAGGAGCTGCTCGCGCGCGTGGGCGCGATGACACGGCGGCGCACGACCTATGATCCCACACAGGCGACGTTCGAGGATTTTTTCGTCGACGGCGGGACGCTGGAGCTGCGCGCGGAAAACGCCGTCCGGCTCTCGCTCAAGGAATACGAGCTGCTGCGCCTGTTCATGACGCACGCGGAGCGTCCGTTGGATGAGGGCTTCCTGTTGGAGCATATCTGGGGCGGCGAACGGAGCGCGGACGGCGACACGGTGTTCCTCTACGTCAGCTATCTGCGCCGGAAGCTCATCCAGATTGCCTCGCACGCGGAGATCGCGGGGGAGCGGGGCGGCAGCTACCGTCTGACAAAAAGCGCCTGAGACAGGGAGAATCGAACGATGAACGAACGACATCTTCGAAAGATACGAAATCAGTTCATTCTGGTGTCCACGCTCTCCTTCTTCGGCGTGATGCTGCTGATGGGCGGACTGATCTACGCGCTGAGCGAGACCGCGCTTCGCAACGAGGTGCGCCAAATCATGAGCGTGATTGTTGAGAACGACGGCGAGATCCCCGACGCGGACGTGGACGTCCAATATGAGGTGGGCGCGGATGCTCCGTCGCTTCCCGGGGAAACCGCGCTCACGGAACGGGAGATCAGCGAGCACATGGAGTGGAGCCTCCAGAGGATGTTCGGAAGAGGAAATCTGCTGGAGGAATCGCCGGATTATCTGCGCAGCACCAGCTACTTCGCCGTGCTTTTTGATTCCTCGGACGAGGTGGAGAAGATCACGGCCAGCCACATCTGGGCGCTGGACGGGAACCGCGTGGCCCGCTACGCGCAGTTTGCAAAGAACCAGAGGTCCTCCTTCGGAAACATCGGCTGTTATTATTACGGCGTCTACGAGCGCGAGGGCGGCGGCGACATGGTGATCTATGTCGACCGCACGGGTCAGGTCTCGACCAACAGCCGCATCCTGTTCGCTGTTCTCACGATCCTCGGCGTGGGAACGCTGCTGGCGTTTTTCCTGATGCGGCTGTTTTCCGTGCGCATCGTGCGCTCGGAGATGAAGAATGCCGAAAAGCAGAAGCAGTTCATCACCAACGCGAGCCATGAACTCAAAACGCCGCTCGCGGTCATCCGCGCAAACACAGAGATGCAGGAGCTGACGGCGGGACAGACGGAATGGACGGCCTCCACCATGCGGCAGGTCGCGCGGATGAGCGGTCTGGTCGAGAATCTGGTGAAGATCGCACGTGCGGAGGAGAAGGACAGTGTGGAGCTGCGCAGCATCGACGTTTCAAAGATCGTCGAGGAGACCGCGGATTCGTTCGTGCCGGTCGCGGAGGGCGAGGGCAAACAGCTCCGCAGAGAGACCGACGCGCCGCTTCCTTTTATGACGGACGAGAGCATGCTGCGCCAGCTGCTCACGCTCCTGCTGGACAACGCCGTGAAATACTGCGACGATGGCGGGACCGTTGCCTGCACGGCAAAGCGGAACGGAAAGGCGCTGGAGCTTACGGCGTCCAACACCTTCGCGGCGGGGAAGGACGTGGACTACAGCCGCTTCTTTGACCGTTTCTACCGCGCGGACAGCTCGCACAACACCGACAAGGGCGGCTACGGCATCGGGCTTTCCATCGCGGAGAGCATCGTGGAGAGCCTGAAGGGCGACATCCGCGTGTTTTGGAAGGATGGCGTGATCTCGTTTCAGGTCGTGCTGCGGGAGAAATGGTGAAATTGTCGGCTGAAAAGATGAAAAAACCGTGCGGCGAGTTTTTTATCAACTATCATGTGACGATGGGGTTATTATCCTTCCGCAGCTTCTGGCAATACTGTGTACAGAGCTTGTCTGTACAGTTGGAACATTGCAAGGCTTTGTTGGAATGCTCCCAGAACCGTTCCGGATACATCATGACGCAAAGCTCCCATAAGAGCCATACAATTACTGCCATAAGCAGAAGGCTTCGGGAATAGAAACCGCTGACCGCAAGCATGGGTGTAAACATCATCAGATGGTCCCAGTTGAAGATTCGGCAGGTTGTGCAGCAGCGGTTTTGCAGGATCAGCCGGAACGGGCACCAGATCAGAACACAGATCAGATCGCATACATAAAAAGCGGAACTGATGAGAAACAGCGTGATATCACTCAGCATATCACGCCAGCGAAGGGCGGACAGCGCCGCCGTCAGCACAGCCCAGAGCAGCATGACCTTATAGGCAGCCTTCGTCGTGCCGATGATATGCTTTCGCAGCGCTTTGTAATTGATCGCATCCTTGATTGGCTGAAACCGAAAATGAAACAGCTTCTGTGAGCCGAGCGGCAGCGCGTTCCTGACGGGAATCAGCTGCAGCAGCATATCAATGATCCAAATGATCCAGAGCGCGTGAAAAGGAGACAGCTTGAGAAAGAAATTTCCCCCGTGGAGGATGTCGTATTCCCGAGGCCGATACAAGGCCGTCAGCAGACAGGCCAAAAATACGAAGCCTCTGAAAACAAGGCGGAGGAAATAGGCGCGTCTGATTTTCGACATTCCTTTTCCGGAGCGGTCGGAATTGGCGCAAACCGGTTTTCTTGACTCTTTCATGGGGCACCTCTCTCAAAACAGGGCAATGCTGACATGCATCAGCGGTGCAATCATCTTCATCACACCGCCCGCGAATGCCGCAAGCAGGAAGCCAACGACGGCAAGCCGCAGCGCCGCCGATCCATTTCCTTTTTTGATGGTCATGCGCCGCTAACCCTCGTAATGCTTTGCCACATCTTTGAGATAGTCGATGATCGTCAGATGCTGGGGACATACGCTCTCGCACTGGCCGCAGCCAATGCAGTCGCTTGCCTTGCCGTGCTTGCCGGCAAGGATATCGTAGTTCGTGAAGTTGATCGTCCAGCCCTTTTCCTCCAGATGCTCTCGCATATCCTCGTTGTAGATGGAGAAATACTGCGGGATCGCAATGCCCATCGGGCAGCCTGAGGTGCAGTACGAGCACCCTGTGCACGGAATGGCGATCTGACTGTTGATGATCTCCGCCGCGCGGAAGCAAAGCGCCCTCTCCGCCTCGGTCAGCGGCTTGAAGTCCGACATATAGCCGGTATTGTCCTCCATCTGTTCGATGCTGCTCATGCCGGAGAGCACGACCATCACGCCGGGCAGCGACGCCGCGAAGCGGATCGCCCAGCTCGGGACCGACGCTGACGCGTCGGCGTCGCGCAGCAGCTTTTCCGCCGCCTCCGGAATGTGCGCGAGCGTACCGCCCTTGGCGGGCTCCATGACAATGACGGGCTTGCTGTGCTTTCGGCAAACCTCGTAGCAGGCGCGGCTCTGGATCCACCGGCTCTCCCAGTCCAGATAGTTGATCTGGAGCTGCACGAACTCCATCTCCGGGTGCCGGGTCAGAATATCGTCGAGCAGCTCCGCGCTGTCATGGAATGAAAAGCCCGCGTGGCGCACAAGGCCCTGCGCCTTTTTTTTCAGCAGCCAGTTGAAACAGTCAAACTCCTCATACTTCGGCAGCATTGATTCCTCAATGCCGTGCAGCAGATAGTAGTCAAAATATCCCGCGCCTGTTTTTTTAAGCTGCGCGTTGAAAACCTCGTCCCGCCCCGCAAGAGAATCGAAGAACCCCGCGTGCAGCTTGGTCGCAAGCGTAAAGCTCTCGCGCGGGTAGCGGTCAACCAGGGCCTGCTTCGCCACGCCCTCGCTCGCAAAACCGTTGTACATCCACGCGGTGTCGAAGTAAGTAAAGCCCCGTTCGATGAACAGATCGACCATCTGCTTGACTTGCTCCACATCCACCGCCGCGTCGTTGCCCGGTTCCGTCGTCGGCATACGCATTAGGCCAAAACCCAGCTTTTTATTCGGTTTGAAGTCCACGTGATACACGCCCCTTTCGGCAATATCATATCACTTGGAGTTCACTCCGAGTCAAGGATTATTTTTGAAAGCACAAGGCCGTGCCGCCCGAGGAGCGGGATTGCAAAAGCGGGGCCGCGCCATCGTGGTCTTGGCGCAGCCCTTGAGCCCATTCCGGATCGCGGTGGAGCGGGCTGCTTTCTGCTCATCGGTATACTTCGGCAGCGGAATGGTTGTATTTTGAATGCCCGGCGTTTATAATCGAACCATTCCAAATGAAATGAGGACTCCATCCTGTTGAACAAAAACGGGAAGATAGAGAAGGGGAGAGGGAGATGGGCACATTTGAGAAAAAGGTCGCCACCATGGGTTCGACTGTAGCGAGGATTCCCGCTCTGCCGGCTTCCGCGGTTTGGAGCCCGAGCGTATAAAAAAGAAACGGAACCACCGCCGTGACTATGGCGGTCAGGCAGCAAAAGAATACCAATGCCGCAAGGCTGGCCGCGCCGGAAAAATTTGATATCATATCTGCGGGGCGGCAAATCAGCCAGGAACCGACAGCCGCAAACGCAAAAGTGTAAGTCGTGACCGTATAAGGTGAATACCGGCGCAGCGCAATCGTGCCCAGAATGCTGTACAATCCGTATCCGACGCCAGAGCCGAGGCCGAGGAGCAAGCCTGCCGGGGTGACGCCTTCCCCGGATATCCCGGAGACGAGTACGCAGCCGGCAAAAGCCAGAACCAAAGCGAGAAGCTTTCTGCCATTCAGCTTTTCGTGAAAAAACAGCGCCGACATCAGCATGATCCAGATAGGAGACGTGTAGAGCAGAATGGCTGCCGTGGACAGGGGCATCATCGTGATTGCGGTAAAATAGCAAACGGTGAAAAACAGGATGCTTCCAAACCCCAGACCGATGAACAGGGGAATATCCCGCAATGAAATTCTGAATCCGGCGTGATTTTTGGCGAGCAGCAGAATACAGAAAACCAATGCGGCGCGCGTCACGCGAATGGATACGATTTGGACCGAACTGAAGCCAAAGGCGCTGAGCCGCCTGACAAAAATGCCCATACTGCCATTATAGCGGAAACGCGCCGAAGGTGCGATTGAAGAATCTATCAAAGCGACGAAGTTACAGCCAAAACGTGCGGCAGCCAACGAGAAATTAATTTTACTCAACGCTTTGCCTTGGGGACGGACAGTCGGTGCATCAGCTCCTTCGTCGCGCCGTACAGCTCGTCGTAGACCGCCTGGTACGCGCAATACGTCTCATGCGCCGCCGGATCGGGCACGTACGTTTTCCCCGCGCGGATAAACTCTGTCAGCGCTGCGTAACTCTCAAAGCCCGGCCAGCCGACGCCCAGCGCCGCCATAAGCGCATCGCCGAAGCAGGCGCCGACCGTTTCCTCCGGCGTGGAGACCGGCTTGCCCAGAATATCGGCGATGATCTGCATCCATAGCGCGTTTTTTACGCCGCCGCCCACCGCGATGATGCGCTCCACCCTTGCCTCGGGATGCGCCTCCATGATGCGCACCTGCTGCCGGATCGAAAAGCCGACCGACTCCAGCGCGCTGCGGTACAGGTGCGCTCTGGTGTGCGAGAGCGTCAGCCCGAACACCGCGCCGCGGGCAAGCGGGTCGTTGATGGGCGTGCGCTCCCCCGCGAAATAGGGCAGCGTGACAAGCCCGCCGCTTCCGGGCGGGATTTCAGCTACACCCGCGAGCATCGTCTGGTAGGCGTCCGGCCCGCCGTCGCGCTCCATCGCGAGCGCCTCCGGGAACAGATTGTCCCGATACCATTTGGTGAGGCTTCCGGCGGTATTGGTTCCCGCCGATATATCGCACAGTCCGGGAACGATGAACGCCTCACGCCACAGGCGTTCATCGTCGATGAGCTTTTCCGTGCCGAGGATCATGTAGACGGAGGAGCCGAGTTGAAGCATCATCTTTCCCGGTTCCACCACGCCGCAGCTGATCGCCTCCGCGCCGGAGTCGTCCGTCCCGGTGATGACCGACGTTCCCTCCGCCAGACCGGTTTCGGCGGCTGCCGCGGCGGTGACGGTTCCGGCGATGTCCGCCGCCTCCCGGATCTCCGCGAGCTGGTCTGGGCGGCAGACCGGGGCGCACAGCTCCGGCACGGGACGCCGCGTTTCGGGGTCATAGAGCGGGTTGAAGCTCGCAAGCCCCAAAAAGCGGTCGATCACGTAGTTACCGGTCAGCTTTGCGGTGATATAGCTCGACCCGGTCAGGAATTTGTGCGTTTTGGCGTAGACCTCCGGCTCTTTATTTTTGATCCACAATATCTTCGGCATCACGTCGCTTGAGCAGAGCGGGCGGCCGTACCACCGGTTGATCTGCTCGTCGCCGTAGAGCCGTGTCAGCTCCCCAATCTCGTCGGTCGCGCGCGCGTCGATGCCGTAGAGGATCGCATTGCGCAGCGGGCGGCACCGCTCGTCCACCGGCAGGCAGTCGGCGCCCAGCGCGCTGATGCCCACCGCCTTGACGTCCTTCGGGTCGATCCCCGTCCTCTCAAGCAGCGCGCGGCTGATGATGCAGAAATCGCCCCACCAGTCCCGCTCGGCGTCGTGCTCGTAATAGCCAGGGCGCGGGTTCATCATTTCATGCTGCGTCGTGTGGACTGCCAGCACCGTTCCGTTCACGTCGATGATGACGCCCTTGCTGGAATTGGTGCCAGTGTCAATGCCCATAAAATAAGCGTTCGGCATATCCGTTCCCCCTCTACAGCGTTGCGCGCACCGCGCGCACGGCTTCCATGAACGTCCTGACGCGTGCGGCGTCCACGCGCACATTCTCCCCGTGCTCGTTTTCGAGCCGCCCGTCCGCCTTGAAATACGTGCCGACCACGGCGGCGTCTCCGACAGAGAGCTTGCGCGCAATCGTGTCGGGCCGGCAGCCCGTATTGCACAGGACGGCGACTTCGGGGTTTCTCTCCTTCACGGAGGCAATCAGCGCCTCATCCACATCCTGTCCCGCGGCGTTTGCGGAGATGCACAGCCCGTCCGGATGCGCCTTGAAGATGGTCGAGGCGGCGATCTCCGCGAGCGGGCGCGTGTCCATGCTGCGGTCGGACTCGGGGTTGATGAAGTAGAGCATCTTCAAATCGTCCAGACCGAGCGCCGCTTTTCTCCGCAGCAGGGCGGAAAAGTCATTGTTGTAAAACCCGCCGTCTCCGACGTAGACGCCGGAAAACGTGCCGCGCACGAAATCTGCGCCGACGGCCGCCGCCAGCTCCAGCGTCGCCGCGCCGTCCGAAATGGCGTCCACGCCAAAGGGCACGCGCAGCTCGTCGCGCAGTGCGCCGATCACATACGCCATCGCCGCGGGTGTGACCATGTCCATCTGCCGCTGGTACGGCAGGCTGAACTCGTTGGAAAACAGCACGCCGTCGACGCCGCCATCCTGCAAGGCGCGCAGGTCGGCGCGGGCGTGCGCCGCGATTTCGTCCATGCGCGTGCCGCGCCGGAACCGGGGATCGCCCGGCAGCGCGTCCAGATGCAGCATGGCGATGATCGGCTTTTTGACCTGAAACATCGCTTCGATCCAAAGCATGAGAAATCCTCCTTCAATCGGTGTTTTGTATTGTCATTTCGCGCTTCCAGCGCTCGCCGCGATAGCGGTGCGCCATCAGCGCGAAACGCGTCAGATTGTCCGCGACCATACAGCCCCACACCGCCGTCAGGCCAAGGTGCAGACGCGTCACACACAGCCAGGTGCAGAAGATGCGGACGCCCCACATGGAGAAGATGGAAAACAGCAGCGGCATACGCACATCCCCCGCGCCGTTGAAAACACCCTCCAGAATGATGAGCGCCGCGAAAAACGGTTCAGAAACCGAAACAAGGCGCAGCACCCTCGCGCCGAGCGCGATGACCGCGGGATCGGGCGTGAAGATGCCCATAAAAAACGCCGGATACAGGAACAGAAACAGGCTGAGCGCGGACATCAGCGTCACCGCGATCAGGATGACGGCCATCGAGTGATCCATCATTTTTCTTTCGTCCCTTGCACCGTAGTAGCGTCCCGTCAGCGTGGACGCAGCCGTCTGCATCCCGTAACCCGGAATGTAAAACACCTGCTCGGCGGTGATCGCGATGGCGTGTGCGGCGACCGCTATCGTTCCCAGCTTTGCAACCATGGCGGTAAAGACCACCTGCCCCAGCATGGAAACGATGTGTTCGGCGGCAATCGGCGTGCTGATGCCGAGGCATCGGCGCAGCATCTCCCGGTCCGGAACCGGCTTGAGCCCGCCGAGCCGCGGGCTCCGTTCCGCCGCCGCGAACATCCACACGCCGCCCACAACGTAGGATACCGCTGTGGCGATCGCAGCTCCGGTCACGCCCAATCCTGCGCCCCAGACGGCAATCTCCGCTGCGCCGAGCTTCAGCGTCTGCGGTTCGTTGATCAGCAGGAAATTGAGCGCAATGTTGACGGTGTTCATCACAAGGTCGATCCACATCGGCGTCTTCGTGTCACCCGCCGCGCGCAGCGCGGCGGCAAAAATGACGGCGGATGCACGAAAAAGCATGGGTGTGCAGATAATGAAGAAATAGCGTTCCGCGTCGGATCGAATGGCGGCGTCCGCTCCAAGCCAAACCGGAAGAAAGGGACTGATCGAGAGCGTCAGTACCGTCATCACTGCTCCCGCGACGAGCACCAGCAGGAGCGACTGACCCGCGGCGCGCTCCGCGCGTTCCTGATCCTCCGCCCCCAGCGCCTGCGAAACGCACGTCAAAACGCCTACCCCAAGCGCCCAAAGCGGCGCGTTGACCAGCCATGTGGTCGTGGCGGTCAGCCCGACCGCCGCAGACGCTTCCGCGCCCAAGCGTCCGACCTGCGCAGTATCCACATACTGCACCAGCGTCTGAAGCGCGGTTTCCGTTACGGTGGGCCACGCGAGACGGAAGATCCGTCGCCGTAGCTCCCTGTCCTGCAAAACGCTCAGAAAGCTCACTTCCGGTATACCATTCTGCCATCCACCAGCGTCAGCACGGCGGACAGGCCGCGCGCGTCCTCCGCCGGCGTTGTAAAGATGTTGCCGGAAAGAACGGCGATGTCTGCCCGCTTCCCGTTCTCCAGCGTGCCCAGCTCATTTTCGCGCATGAGCGCGTAGGCACCGCCGCGTGTCCACGCGGTCATCAACTCCTCCGTCGTGAGCATGTTCTGCCGGTTGAACGGCTCGCCGCCCTCGGGGAAGTACCCGCCCACGGCGCAGTATACGGATTCCGGAATATCGTCGAGCAGAAGCGGAAGATCCGTGCCGCAGCTCAGCGGTACGCCGCTGTCCGCCATCTTCCGGCGGTTCCAGTAGTACCGTCCCCGCTCCATTCCGATCTTCTCACGGATCATCTGCAGTTTCTCCTCCCGCCGCGCAATTGACTGAATCTGCGGATAGATCTCGGCGATGGCGCCAAGCCGTCCCATGCGCTCCAGATCGGCAGGATCGCTGAACTCCAGATCCGTGATCGCATGGCGGTTGACCAGCCTCCCGCTTTCATCTTGCCGGCATGTCTCGTAGATATCCAGCACCCTTGCGATTGCGGCGTCTCCTTGCGCGTGCAGGGAAAATCGGAAACCTGCCTTGTCCGCGGCGCGCACCTCCGCGGCAATGGCGTCCCAGTCGATGGAAAGCACACAGGTCGTGCCGCCCGCGCACGAATAAGGCTGCTTCAAATCCCCCTCAAGCTGGCTGATCGAGCCGTCCGTCATGCGATTGAAACCGGAAAAGCGCACGAAAGCGCCCCGAAAACGCTCCTGCATCGCTCTGCCGAAGGCAAGATCCATCGGCCTGCCCGCCGGTTGGCTCATAAAGCTCACACGCAGGCTCAGCCCGTCCTTTCTCTCCCATTCGTCCAGCAATTCCGTAAATCCCGAGAAGTCGTCAAAGCCCATTTCCTTGACAGACGTGACGCCCCTTGCGTTGAGCATTGCCATGTACTCCCGGAAAAGAGGCTCGATCTTCTCCCGGTTCCCGAGAAGAGCCGGATGGTTGGAAACGTCCTCCGGGTCGACGCTTTCCCGCTGCGCGGCCCAGCCGGTAAAAAAGCAGTGGACATCGACAAAGCCGGGAGAAACGGTTTTGTCCCCAAACTCCAGCGTCTCGGTTTCCGGGCCGTTCATCCATGCGGGCGGCGCGCCGTACCCGACGTCCAGAATATGCCCGCCGCTTACGGCGACATAGCCTGAAAACGGCGCTTTACCCGTCGCGGTAAATATGCAGTCGGAACGCAGAATGATATCTGCCGTCATGCTGTATCACGCTCCTAACAGTATTATTTCGTGCCAATAAACGCGCAGAAGCCGTACCGCTTGTCATGGCGGCACGGCTTCTGCGTTTCGCTCTCAGAAGCACTCAAAAGAAAAAATGGGGGACGCCCGCGGGTTTGCACACACCCTTGAGCGCAGCGCAAGCTTACCATACGCAAACGCGATGTGCAAGAGGCCGGGACGCATTTCGGAGCAATGAACAGAAAATGCGAAAAACGCTTGTGTTTTGCGACAAAACCGGTATGAAAACAGCTGCCGACGACGTCCCAATTCGTCGGCCATCGCTCCGGAATTGGTATGAAATCGCTTTTTACATTTACAACACTTTGGTTGAAAGCTGCAAAAATCGGTATGAAAATTCATTCCTGTTGTGGAGTTGACGGGCGGTCGTTCTGTCCATATAATAGTGGGCAGATTGGTATGAAAAACTTATTAACTTATCTGCTTAGAAACGAGAGGGGGCAATGCCGAAGATGAAGGCTGCCATGATCGGCGACAACTGTGTCGACGTTTACCGCCTGATCGACGGGAAGGAGGTCAACCGCCGCTATCCCACCGGGAATGTGGTGGACACCGGCGTCAACCTGCAAAAGCTGGGTGTGCCGACGTCGATCATCAGTACCACAGGAGACGACGAAAACGGCGCGTGGATGCGCCGCGCGCTGACCGCCGAGGGGCTGGAGCTCAGCCACTTCAAGACCGGCCATGGGCCCACGGCGATCACCTATATGGATATGGACGGCACGGAGCGCGTCCACGGCGAATATGAGGAGGGCGTATTGGAGCACATCGTCTTCGACGCGGACGACATTGCCTTTGCGGCGGGCCACGACCTTGTCCACACGGCGCTGTGGGGCAGGGCGGACGGCGTGCTCGGCGCGATCCGGGCGGCAAACCCCGCCGTGCGGATCAGCTTCGACTACTGCGACCGCCTGTCGGACCCGATCATCGAGCGGACGCTTCCGTATGTGGACTACGGCTTTTTCTCCTGCCACGACCGGGAGGACGCGTTTGTGCGGGACTTCCTGACGGACAAAACCGAGCGCGGGATGAAGGTCGCGGTCGCCACCTTCGGCGAGCGGGGCAGCCTCGCCTTCGACGGTAACCGTTTCATCTCCTGCCCCGCAGCCCACGCAGCGCGCGTGGTCAACACCGTCGGCGCAGGCGACAGCTATATCGCGGGATTCCTCGCGGGCGTCCTGCGGGGGCTGCCGGTCGAAGCGTGCATGAAGCAGGGCGCGGAGGTCGCCGCGCGGGTCGTTCAGGTCTTTGAGCCGTGGGTCGGCGCGGCGGAAGGAGGAAACTCGACATGAAAATCGGTATGTTTACGTCCGGCTACCAGCGTAACCCTTTGGAACACTGCTTTCAGGACGCGAGGGAGTTCGGCTACGACTACATCGAGCTCTGGGGCGGGCGGCCGCACGCCTACGCGCCGGATCTCAGGGCGGGCGAGATGGCGGCGCTGCGCACGCTCATCGACCGGTATGAAATGCCGGTCACGGGCTACACGCCGGAGCACAACGCCTATCCCTACAATTACATGATCGGCTCCGAGGCGCAGCGCGAGGACGCCGTGCGCTATTTGAAGCTGTGCCTCGATATGGCGAAGGAGATGGGCGCGGAGTTCATGCTCACAAGCCCCGCAAACGGCGGGTATCTCGCCACCTATGATGAGCTGTGGCCGCGTCTGGAAAAAACGCTGCGCGAGCTGGGCGATTACGCCGCGAAGTTGGAGATCAAGCTGACCGTCGAGCCGCTGACGCCGTATGAATCAAACTTTTTCACGCGCGCGAACGACCTGGCCGAGCTGTTCCGGCGCATCGACAACCCGTGGCTTGTCGGCATGTGCGACGTGGTTCCGCCCTTCGTACAGCACGAGAGCATCATGGCGTACTTCGACAAGCTGGGGAAGAAGATGGATCACATGCACATCATCGACGGTGAGCAGGGAACCGACAGCCATATCCTGCCCGGCGAGGGCGCGATCCCGCTGCCGGAGCTGTTCTGCGAGCTCCGGCGTATCGGCTGGGACGGTACCGCCACGCTGGAGCTGGTGACCGGCTACATCAACGAGCCGCGATTTTACGCGCGCCGCGCGTTGGAAAACGTCCGCGCCATGATGGCGCGCGCGGGTTATCAGGAGGAGGCGCGGCATGTTCATTGACGTCCATGTGCATCCCGCGTTTTTTGAGCCGATCAACGGCGACGGCGCGCGCGAGCAGATGCGCCACGACGCGCTGGATATCCACAAAAACGGCGTCGCTCCGCTGGAACACATCTTCAACCAGATGGCGTGCGCCGGGCTCGACAAGCTGTGCCTTCTGCCGCAGGACTATACCGCGCGCCTCGGCTGCGCGGTCGTGGAGAACGAGGAGATCCGGCGGCTCGTCGACCTCGCGCCGGAGCGGTTCATCGGCTTTGCCTCGGTCGACCCCATGGACAAGGACGCGCCGGACAAGCTGGAGGACGCGTTTACGCGCCTCAAGCTGCGCGGGCTGAAGCTCCACCCCGGGCGGCAGCGCTTCCGTCCGGACGACGCGCGGCTCGAACCGATCTACGCGGTCTGCGAGCGGTACGATCGCCCCGTGCTGTTCCACGCGGGCCTTTCGTGGGAGCCGGACACGCTGAGCGAGTACGGCCGGCCGCTGCTGTTCGAGCCGTTGGCGGAGTCGCATCCGCGCCTTCGCTTCTGCCTCGGACATTTCGGCTGGCCGTGGGTGCGGGAGACTGCCATGCTGCTGCTCAAATATCCCAACGTCTACGCGGATACCGCGTGTCTCTACTTTGACAGCGCGCTGGAATTCTACACGCAGACCTTCACGCGGGATATCCCGGTCACGTGGATCGACCGTTCGCTGCGGCATCAGGTGATGTTCGGCTCCAACAACCCGCGCTTTGAGCAGATCCGCATGGCGGACGCCATCGGGCGCATCGGACTGCGGGACAGCACGCTCTCGCTCATCCGAGGGGAGAACGCCGCCGTGTTTCTCGGCGGCCTGTAAGGAGGGCGGCACGATGTATGTGAAAACCATTTTACTCCGCACGAAAACATACAACGAAATGACGGTGCTCACGCCCCTCGTTGAGGAGATCGTCGCGGAAAGCGGCGTTCGGCAGGGCATGGTTACCGTTCTGACCAAGCATACCACCACCGGGGTCACGGTAAACGAGGCGCTGGAATGTCTGGAAAGCGACATTCAGAACGCGCTTGCTCTCTTCGCCCCTGAGGACAGGCCCTACAGTCACGCGCGGATGCTGCGCGACTACGGTTCCACGGCGGGCAACCCCACTGGGCACCTCAAGGCGATGCTCACGGGCAACCACTGCCACTTTCCCGTTGTGGACGGCAAGATGATCCGCGGCGGAGCGCAGGACATCTGGTTCTGCGAGTTCGACGGCCCCGCGCAGCGGAATATTCTGGTTCTGGTGGAGGGTGAATGACATTTGGTTTCATCGCGGAGGACGCGGCACGGACTTCGCTTTGATGAACCGCTTTCGGAAGATCAAAAGAAAAAGAGGGTATATCCCGGCGATCCATTCACACAGCGCGGACGGTGTGCACAGCCGGACCGAAATCTTATTTTGTAGGAGGGACATCATGTCCGAAAACAGCAAAGAATTGGGCCGAAAACTAGGCCTTGGCGCCGTCATCGCGCTGGGCGTCGGCACCACGGTGGGCTCCGGCATCTTCTCCTCCCTGTCCGAGGTCGCGAACGCCGCCGGCAGTTCCCTGTTTCTGGTGCTGGCGTTCATTCTGGGCGGCCTGCTCCAGATCCCCGCGAACTTCTGCTACGCGGAGCTTGCCTCCGCCTTCCCCGAGGACGGCGGCCAGTATGTCTACTTCCGTGAGGCGGGTTCCCGTCCGATGGCGTTTCTGTGCGGTTGGATCAGCTTCTGGGCGACCGATCCGCCGTCCATCTCCATCATGGCTCTTGCCATTGTGAACCATTTGGCGTATTTTCTTCCTATACACGGTCTTGCGCTGCGGTTCATCGCCGTCGCGTTCGTGCTGCTCTTCATGTGCATCCATCTGCGCAGCGTGGAGGCGGGCGGCGCGTTCCAGACCTTCATCACCGCGCTCAAGATCCTGCCCTTCGCTCTGATCATTGGCATCGGGCTGTTCAACCTCAACGGCGGTCTGCTGCTCTCCTCCGAGCGTCTGGCCGGCACGACCGCCACCGGCATCGCCGCGCTGGTCGCCGGTATTGCCTCCACCACCTGGTCCTATGACGGCATGGGCGCCGCATGCTATATGTCCGGCGAGATCAAAGACCCGCACAGGAACATGCCGCTCGGCCTGATCCTGACCGCGATCGTCGTGCTCGTGCTCTACGGCGGGCTGACCTTCGTCGCCTCCGGCATCCTGACTGTGGACGAGCTCGCCGCCTCCGACGCGCCGATTGCGCTGCTCGCCTCCAAGCTGCCCGGCATCGGCCACTTCGCCGGCACCGCCGTGGCCATCATGGCGATCATCGTGGTCATCGGCTCGCTTTCGAGTTGCATCATGTATCAGCCCCGCATTGAGTATGCTATGGCAAAGGACAACCTGTTCTTCCAGTCCTTTGCCAAGGTCCACCCGAAGTTTGAAACCCCTTATTTCTCCATCATCGTCCAATGCGCCGTGGCAATCGTGCTCATCTTTGCCACCAGCCTTTCGGATCTGCTCGGCTACTTCACGATGGTCGCGCTGTTCAAGAACGTCGCCACATTCTGCACGATCTTTGTCCTGCGCAAGAAGGAGCACTATAAGCCCACCTACAAGATGCCCGGCGGCTATATCATGCCGATCATTGCCAGCTTTATGACGCTGACGCTGATTTGGGGCGAGCTGACCTACGCACCCGTTCCCGCCATTCTCTGCGCGGTGATTGCCATCGGCACGGGCCTGCCCGCTTTCTACTTCTGGGATCGCAGGAACAGGAAGGACAACGCCGGAACGGCGTCCTGAATACAAAACACAACCTGAAGGGAGTGCTTGCCATGCGGCAGAAACGCGAGCTCCGTCCCCGCGAGGAAGCGGAGGAGCTGATCGAATGCTATATCCGGAGCCAGAACCTTTCTCCGCATGACAAGCTGCCCAGCGAGCGCTCCATGTGCGAAATGTGGGACGTGAACCGCAGCACGCTGCGCACCGCCCTGCGTCGGCTGACCGAGGAGGGCCTGCTCTACAGCGTCCTCGGTTCCGGCACCTTCGTCGCCCCGCTCAAGCTGGAGCGGAGGTTACAGGACGCCCGCTCCCTCACGGAGGCGGCAAAGGACGCCGGCCGTGTGCTGTGGAGCCGCGTGCTGGAGATGGAGCTGACGGAAAGCGACGAGTCCGTCTCCAAAAAGCTCGGCTGCGAGCCGGGGCGTCCGGTCTTCTATCTGCGGCGGCTGCGCATGATCGACAGCGTGCCCTTCACGATCGAGACCTGCTGGCTCGACCACGAGCTTTGCCGCGGCGTTGAAGCCCATGACTTTGCGAGCGAGTCCCTGTACCATGTGCTCGAACAGGCGGGCGTCCGCCTGACGCACGGTCGCGAGAGCATCGGCATCACCTATGCCAACGAGGAGGAATCCAGACTCCTCCGGCTTTCCGAGGGCGACGCGCTGTTCTATCTGAGCGGGATCAGCATGGACGAGGGCGGCAGGGTCGTGGAGGCGTTCAAATCCGTCTCCTTGCCGGACAAGGTGCGCTTCTCCGGCACGCTGCGCCGGACATCCAGAAAAGCGGAAGGAAGTGACGCAAAATGAGGCTGGCAGCGGTCGGCAGCAACTGCGTTGATTTTTATGAGAACATCGACGGCGGAAAGGGCTTTCCCGGCGGAGGGCCGGTCAACATGGCGGTCTACACCGTCCGTCTGGGCGGCAGCGCCTCCTACGTCGGCCCCGTGGGCGACGACGCCTACGGCGCGCTGATGCGGGGCGCCGTGGCAGGAAAGGGCGTGGACGTCTCCCACCTCTATACGCGCTCCGGCTCGACCGCGGTCTCGCAGGTGCGCCTCGTCGATGGGGAACGCGTCTTCGGCGATTACGACGAAGGCGTGCTCGCGGACTATGTGCTCTCGCCGGAGGACATCGACTTCATCTGCGGACACGATATCGTCGTATGCGACCTCTGGGGGAAGGTGGAAGGGCAGTTTCGCGAGCTGAAGGCGCGCGGGATGACGACGGCGTTCGACTGCGCCACGCGCCCCGACGATCCGGCGGCGCAGACCGCCATGCCCTACACCGATTACCTCTTTTTCTCTGGCGACGAGATGGACGCGGACGACATCTGCGAGCGGCTGGAGCGCTATCAGCGGCGCGGGCCGAAGCTGGTCGTCGCCATGCTGGGCGAGGCGGGAAGCATCTGCTACGACGGGACATCCTTCCACAAGTTCGGCATCGTCCCGTGCGAAAATGTTGTGGACACGATGGGCGCGGGGGACAGCTATATTGCGGGGTTTCTCTTCGGCATCTCGCAGGGGCTCCCCATCGAGGACTGTATGCGCATGGGCGCGGAGAACGCGACCGTGACGCTGGGCTATTTCGGCGGCTGGTAGGCCGCGCACGGAAGGAGGGGCGGGCATGGACGACCGCGGCCGCCGGACAGATCCGCAGCTGCGCGAAACGCTTCGCAGCGGCATTGAGGACGGGAAATACCCGCCCGGCACGGCGCTTCCCCCGGAGAGCGAGCTCGCCGGGCGCTTCGGCTGCGAGCGGAGCGTTGTGCGCAACGCTCTGGACGCCCTGACGCGCGAGGGACTACTCAAGTGCGTCCCCGGCAAGGGCGCGTTCGTGCTGGGACGGAAGGTGGAGCGGAATCTGGACGAGTTACAGGGCTTCACGCAGACCATGCTGGACGAAAATGTGACGCCGTCCTCGAAGATCATCTCCCGCCAGTCGCGCAAGGCGGGCATGAAGTACAGCCTGATGTTCGGCATCCGCCCCGACGACGAGGTGCACTACATCAAGCGACTGTGCTGTGCCGACGGCGAGCCGATCTCGCTGGAGGACATTTTCATTCCGCGCTACGTGGTGCCCAAACTCGCCGGGATCGATCTCTCCGTCTTCTCCGTCTACGAGGTCTACGGCATGTATGGCATCAAGCTGGTGCAGGCGCGCCAGACGCTGGACATCGTGCATCTGGAGCAGGCCGACGTGCGTCTGCTCGGCATCGACCCCAGCCTGCCGGTGCTGCTGTTCCAGTGCGTCACCTACGACGACATGGGACGCGCCATCGAATTCAACCGGAACTTCGTGCGCGGGGACAAGTGCAATTTCAGCGTTCGATTCAGCCGATAGGAGGGAACCGCGCATGGGCGCTTTCAGCGGCAGCTTTTATTCGGAGTCACTGGGCATGAACACGCGTCTCGCCGTCATCTTTCCCGACGAATCCAACGACGTGACGCGCGAGATCCCCGGCGAACCGCGTGTGCTCTACCTGCTCCACGGGCTTTCCGGGAACTGTGAGGAATGGATGCGGTTCTCCAAAATCGAATACTATGCGAAAAAATACAACCTGATCGTCGTCATGCCCGACGCGGGTCGCAGCTTCTACTGCGATCTGATCGGCGGGCCCCGGTATTTTACCTACGTCGCGGAGGAGCTGCCGAAGCTGTGCGCGAGTTGGTTCCGCATCGACGCCGCGCGGGAAAACACGTTTATTGCGGGCGAGAGTATGGGCGGTTACGGCGCGATCAAGATCGCCATGCGCCGTCCTGAGAGATTCTCCGCCGCCGCGAGTCTCTCCGGTGTGCTGGATTATCCTGCAATGGCCGGCCGTGTTTTGCGCGGCGAGTGGGCGGAGATGCATCCGCAGGAGCTGACCGCGCTGCACGGTCCCGACGGTGTGCCCGTTCCGGAGGACAACGTTCTCTATCTGGTTCGGAAGCTGGCGGAGCAGCCCGACCGTCCCCGCCTCCTTCAGCTCTGCGGCACGGAAGATTTCCTCTACGAGGACAACCAAACGTTTCGCCGCGCCGCGGACGCCGCCGGTTACGGGCACGTCTACCGGGAGGGCCCTGGCGAGCACGCCTGGCCGTACTGGGACAGGGCGATCCAGCAGGCGATCTGGTTTTTTCTCGGGCTGGACGAGAAAACGACGGTTTTGTACTGACTCTTATCGGAATTACAATGTGAATAAGGAAGGATTACAATGGCTTTTGAAGCGAAATGCTGGCGGGAGCCTGAGGTTCCCTGCCTGCGGAATTTCAACGAGCGGGAAGCGGTGGAGAGCGTCAACGGCGCACTGGCGCTCCGGCCACAGATCGAGAAGATCATCGACCAGATCTGGGACGATGGCTTCGACGGCATCTACTTTGTCGGCATCGGCGGTACCTATGCCTCCGGTATGCAGGCGGAGGTCTACATGCGCGGCAAGTCGAAGCTGCCCGTCTATGTGGAGAACGCCGCGGAATTTCTCACCACCGGCAACAGACGCTTCACGGACAAGTCCGTGGTGATCTACTCCTCCGTTTCCGGCAACACAAAGGAGATGGTGGAGCTGGTGGACCGCGTTCACGAGATCGGCGCGCGGGTCTTCGCGTTCATCGACACCCCCGGTTCGCTTTTGACGCAGCCGGACAAGCAGGACTATCTGATCGTCTACCCCAAGAACGAACAGCTCAAGTTCTACATGGCAGCCAACTATCTGATGTACAAAAACGGCGAGTTTCCGGCGTACAACGAGTACAACGCGGAGATGGAGGCGCATCTCGCCCGCGCACTCGCCGACGCGGAGAAGGAATCCGACGCATGGGCGTGCGAATACGCCAGAAAAACGGCCGCGTTTGTCCGCGAGCACCCGGATCTGCCGCATTATTTCATCGGTTCCGGCAACCAGTACGGCGCCACATATTCCTACGCGATGTGCTACTGGGAGGAGCAGATGTGGATCCGCACCAAGTCCATCAGTTGCCAGGAGTTTTTCCACGGTATGCAGGAGATCATCGTCGCGGACACGCCGGTGACGCTCTTCATCGGCGAGGACGAGCAGCGCCCGCTCGCGGAGCGCGTGGCGCGCTTCCTGCCGCGGGTCAACGGGAACTATGCGATCATCGACACGAAGGAGCTGGAGCTCAAGGGCATCCGTCCGGAATTTCGCGGCAGCATTTCGCACCTTGCGATGCACGCCGTCAACAACCGCGTGGACGCCTATATGGAGCTGTTTCTGCGCCACCCGTTGTCCATCCGCCGCTACTACCGCCAGTTCGATTACTGAGCGCGGCACACAAGAAAACCGGAGAGGATCGCTCCTCTCCGGCCTTTTTCATTGTCAGAAAATGTCAGACGCCCTGCTCCGCCGCCGTGCGCCACGCGGCAAATTCCGCATCGGTCGCCAGAACGGTGTGCGTGTCGGAAACGCTGTGATAGGTTCCCTGCGTATAGTCGATGCCGGAGGTCTTGTAGTCGTAGGCGATGGCGACGCGCGTCTTTTCCAGACGCGGGTCGGCGTGCGGGATGGCAGAGAGCAGGCTTCTTGTGTAGGGATGGAGCGGGCAGTCGAAGATATCCTTCGTCGTGCCGGTCTCAACAAGATGCCCCAGATGCAGCACGCCGATGCGGTCGGAGATGTATTTCACCATTGATAGGTCATGCGCGATGAAAAGATACGCCGCGCCCAGCTCCTCCTGAAGATCCTTCATCAGGTTGACGACCTGCGCCTGGATCGACACGTCCAGCGCGGAGATCGGCTCGTCCGCGATGACCAGCTTCGGCTCCATCACGAGCGCGCGGGCAATGCCGATGCGCTGGCGCTGGCCGCCGGAAAACTGGTGCGGATAGCGGTTTGCGTGCTCGCGGTCCAGCCCCATCTTCTCCATGATGCGCCGGACCTTTTCCTGCCGCTCGCCGCGACTTTTGTACAGATGATGGATGTCGAGGCCCTGCGCGATGATATCGCCCACCTTTTTGCGCGGGTTCAGGCACGCCATGGGATCCTGAAAGATCATCTGCATCCGCGTGCGCAGGTGCTGCGTCTCATCCGCGCCGAGCTTTCCGGATATCTCCACGCCCTCGAACGTGACCCTGCCCGCTGTCGGCGTATAGAGGCGGATGATGGCGCGCCCGATGGTGGATTTGCCGGAGCCGGATTCCCCAACGAGGCCGTAAGTCTCGCCCGCGTCGATGTGGAATGACACCCCGTCCACCGCCTTGACGGTGTAGCGCTTGTTGATCGGGAAATACTGCTTGAGCCCTTCCACCTCCAGCAGATGCTCAGACATGCGCTTCGCCTCCCTTCATCGCTTCGATCCGGCGGCGGAGCGAGGCGGGCATCTCCACCCGCGGCGCGCGCTCGTCCAGCAGCCATGTTGCCGCGTAATGCGTGTCGCTGATCCGGAACTCGGGCGGCTCCGCCTTGAAATCCGCCTCCAGCGCATAGCGGTTGCGCGGCGCGAAGGGATCGCCCCGCGGCAGATCGACCATGTTGGGCGGTGAGCCAGGGATGGTGTAAAGCCGCTCCGCGCTGTCTGCGGAGAGGTCAGGCATACTGGACAGCAGTCCCCATGTATAGGGATGGCGGGGATCGTAGAACACGTCGTCTACGGTGCCCTTCTCCACGATGCGCCCGGCGTACATCACGGCAACGTAATCCGCCACCTTGGCGACCACGCCGAGATCGTGCGTGATATAGATGACAGAAATATTCGTTCGCTTCTGAATGTCCTGGATGAGTTCGAGTATTTTCGCCTGGATCGTCACGTCCAGCGCGGTGGTCGGCTCGTCACAGATCAGGATATCGGGGTTGCAGGAGAGCGCGATCGCGATGACGACGCGCTGCCGCATTCCGCCCGAGAGCTGGTGCGGATAGTTTTTCATCCGCTTCTCCGCGTCCGTGATGCCCACCAGCTCCAGCAGCTCCAGCGCGCGCCGGTACGCCTGCGCTCTGGAATGGTGCAAATGGCGGATCATGCCCTCCATCAGCTGCATCCCGATGCTCATGGTGGGGTCGAGGCTGGTCATCGGATCCTGAAACACCATGGCAATGTGGATGCCGTTGATGCGGCGGCGCATCTCCTTGCGGGGAAGGCTGAGCAGCTCGCACTCCGTCCACTGTCCGCCGTCCTCGAAGCGGTAGAGAATCGAGCCTGCGTCGATGCTCTGGTTGGAGCTGACAATGCCCATGACCGCCTTGACGGTGACGCTCTTGCCCGAGCCGGATTCCCCGACGATGGCAAGCGTCTCGCCGTGGTACAGGTCGAGGTCCACGCCGCGCACCGCGTTCACCCTGCCTCCGCCGGTCTGAAAGGAAACCGTGAGATCGCGGATCGTCAATGCCTTTTCCATCGTCTCACCTCTCCTTCATTCTGGGGTCGAGGGCGTCCCGCAGACCGTCCGCCATCAGGTTGAAGCTGAGCATCAGCAGCGCGAGCACGGCGACCGGCCACGCCACAAGGAACGGATACAGGGTCATGGACTTGAACCCGTCGCTGATGAGCGAGCCGAGGCTCGCGAGCGGCGCGGGGATGCCGAGCCCGATAAACGCAAGAAACGCCTCGGTAAAGATGGCGTTCGGGATCGTCATCATGCACATGACGATGATCTGCCCGAAGATATTCGGCAGGATCTCCGCGAAAATGATCGACGGTGTGGATTCGCCGAGCGTGCGAGACGCAAGCACGAATTCCTGCTCCTTGAGCCGAAGCGTCTGCGCGCGGGTGACGCGGCTCATGCCGATCCACTCGGTGATCATCAGCGCGAGGGTGATGCTGGCAAGCCCCGGCTTCATCACGACGATCAGCAGCGTCACGATGACCGTCGTGGGGATGGTGGAAAGGATCTCCACGATGCGCTGGAGGAAAAAGTCCACCTTGCCGCCGAAGTAGCCGGAGACCAGCCCGAAGCTCATGCCGATGAGCGTGTCGATCAGGATCGCGACCAGCGCCACATACAGCGACACGCGCGTCCCTGTCCACGTCCTGGCAAACTGGTCGCGCCCCAGCGCGTCTGTGCCGAAGATGTGCGTTACGTCCCGGATGCCCTTCTGCTCGTAGACATCGGTGCGCATCGCCTGCCCGTTTGCATACTGGACGGAAACACCGGAGAAGATGGGGATCGCTTCCCAGCCTGCCACGTGCGGCGGCAGGTTGCGCTGGGACATATCCTGCGTGCGATAGTCGTAGCCGGAGAGCGCCGGCCCCGCAAACGCCATGAACACGATCAGCACGATCATGACAAGCCCGAATACCGCGCCTTTGTTCTTGACGAATCTGCTCAAAGCATCGCGCCAGAAGCTCTGCGAGCCGTAGACCCTGTCTACGCCCAGATCGCCGCGGTTGGCGAGCACAAAATCGTCCCGCTCCACCACTGCGGCGTATTGCTTCGCGGTCGTCATCCGTCATTCCTCCTTTGCCAGACGGATCCTCGGGTCGATGATGCCGTACAGGACGTCCACCGCCAGCATGACGGCGATGAACATGACGCTGTAGATAAACACCACGGCAAGGACCACATTGTAGTCGTTGAACTGGATGGCAGACACCAGCAGGGAACCGATGCCCGGGATCGCGAAGATCTGCTCGACGACCAGCGAGCCGGTCATCAGCTCCACGGTCAGCGGCGCGAGCACGGTCACGATGGGGATCAGTGCGTTGCGCAGGCCGTGCACGCCCAGCAGCCGGAAGGTCGAGATTCCCTTGGAGTCCGCGAGCAGCATGTAGTCGCTGCCCATGACCTCCACCATCTCCGTGCGGGCGAAGCGCGCCACCGTCGCCATGGAGAAAAAGCTCAGCGAGATGGTGGGCATGACGGTGGAGCGCAACGCGTCCGCCGTGTCGTACAGAAGCGGCAGCCAGCCCAACCGGAAGCCGATGAAGTAGCTCATCGCCATGGCAAACACGTAGGAAGGAAACGCCACGCCGATGACTGACAGCGCCGTCGCCGCCGTGTCGATCGCGCTGTTGCGCCGCAGCGCCGCCAGAATCCCCATCAGCAGCCCGATGACCGAGCCGAGGGCAACCGCCTGCAGGCCGATGCGGATCGAGACGGGTATCCGGGAGCGCAGCAGCTCGGAGATCGGCATGTTTTTCTGGATCACGTAGGATACGCCGAAGTCACCCGTGAGCATCGCCTTGAGATAGTTGACGAACTGGACGGGCAGCGGCTTGTCCAGTCCGTATTTCGCCTCCAGATTTGCGCGCTGGACGGCGGTGATCTTCTCGTCGTTGAACGGGCTGCCCGGCATGCTGTGGAGCATGATAAAGAGAGCTGCCAGAATAATGAGCACCGTCACCACCGAGATCAGCGCCCGCTTGGCGATATATTTGAGCATTGCGCCCTCTCCTTCCGCTGATGAACTTGCGCGGCGGGCCGCGCCGCAGGATCGGCAAGGGCGGCCGCGGCTTCCCGTCCGCAGCCGCCCTTGCGGTGTCTTGTCAGAAATTCACGTCGACGTCCTTGTAGATCGTGCCCACGCCCACCGGGAAGAAAGCAAGCCCGCTGACGCCCGGACGCACCATGGCGGCGGTACCCTTCTGGTAGACTGGCAGAATGACCGCGTTCTCCATGACCAGCGCCTCCGCCTGTTTGAGCGCCTCCCAGCGCGCGGCGGGGTCGTTGGCGAGCGAGCCGTTGGCGTCGTCGATCAGTTTGTCATACGCCGCGTTGCTCCACTCGCCGTAGTTGTAGGTGGAGCCTGTTGTCCACATGTCGAGATAGGTCATGGGATCGGCGTAGTCGGGGCCCCAGCGTGTCAGGCCAAGCTGATATTCGCGGTTCTGCATCAGCTCCGTGCGGCTTTTCTTGGGCTGCGCCTTCAGGCTGATGTGCACGCCGGGCAGATTGTTTTCGATCTCGCTTTGGAGGAACTGCGCAATCAGCGGTGTGGAGTCGGAGTCGTCGTAGAGCAGCTCGATGCTGACCTCACTGACGCCGAGCTCCGCCTTCGCGGCTTCCCAGTACTCCTGCGCTTTCGCCTTGTCGGTCTGCAAATAAAGCCCCGTGGTCTCGCGGAAATCCTTGCCGTCCGGACCGGTCGCCAGCTGATAGGGGATGGCGAAATCGGCGGGCGCGGAGCCATCCTGCAAAATGTCGTTGCAGATCACGCTCTTATCATAGCTCAGCGCGATCGCCTTGCGCAGATTCTCGCTCTCCAGTCCGCAGGAATACTCGGCGCTCTTGGGGTTCAGGTTGGGCGAAAGATACCAGAGGTAGCCCTCGCCGATGCGCGTGAAGCCCGGCTCGAACTCATACTTGGTCACTTGGTCGCCGGAGAGCCGCACATAGTCCAGCGTGCCATTTTCATAGGCGAGCATGGTCTGCTGCGGGTCCTTGATGATCTGGAAGTTGATCTCATCCAGCCGGACATTCTCCGCGTCGTAATAATCGGGGTTCTTCTTGAGCTGGTAGGTGTTGCCGCCCACGTCCCACGCGGACATGTAGAACGGTCCGCAGCAGAGAAGATTGTCCGCGCCCAGCGCGTACTGCGCGCCCTTTTCCTCCGCGTATGCCTGGTTGATCGGGCAGAAGCTCGGGAAGGTCATCAGGTTGATGAAAAACGTGACCGGACGGTCGAGCTCCACCACCAGCGTCTTGTCGTCCGCGGCGGAGATGCCCAGCTCCTCGACAGGCTTCTCACCCGAAATGATGGGCGTCGCATTCTTCACGGCGGCGACCTCCATCATGAAGCTGTACTCCGACGCGGTCTCCGGGTCCACCAGCCGGCGCCACGCGTAGACGAAGTCGTGCGCGGTGACGGGGGTGCCGTTCATCCAGTTCGCGTTGGCGCGGATGTGGAAGGTGTACGCGGTGCCGTCGTCGTTGACCTCGTAGGATTCGCACAGCGCGTTCACCGGCGTGCCGTTGGCGGCGGTGACGAAAAGCGGTTCGATGATGGCGGAGATGACCTCAAGGCAGTCCGCCTCGGTCGCGATCGTGGAATCCATGTCGAACAGCTCCGACATCCGGCCCACATTGAGCACCTTGTAGTCGCCCTGCGCCGGAACGACGCTTGCGGCGGGCTGTTCCGTACCGGACGGCGCGGCGGCGGGAGTGCCGCAGCCTGCCAGCAGGGACACAAGCAGCAGAATCGGCAGAATTCGCTTCCAAACTTTCATTTCCAGCTCTCCTTACTGATGTTTTTTGCCAAACGGATGGGTTTTTCTGTTTTCAAAATATAGCATTGAAACATATAAGTTGTCAATGATTTCATACCAGTTTGCCGGAAGTTCTACCGCACACACAAACACCCCGGCAACGGCGGTATGATATGGGGCGCCGTTTTGCAAGTAATGTCAAAATTGGTATGAAACAGCATCGCCTTCACAGAACGATTTGCACCGGGCGGCGGCGCAAAAACACGGCGCGGGCGGCCCTTCCGGACTGCCCGCGCCATACGCGAACCGGTTATTCTTTTTGATAGTGGACGTTGAACGCGCAGCGGTCCGCGCGGGTGTAGGTTCTGGCAAACTCGATGATCCGTCCCCTCTGGTCGCGGCTGATGCCCTGAAACTTGAGCACGGCGTCGGTCGGCTCGATGCCGAGCAGGCGCGCCTCGCCCGGATCCAGCTGCTCCAGCTCCAGCGTCTGGCGAACCTCGCTGATCGTGATGTCGTGGAAGGCATAGAGCTCATACATGGAAAAGAGGTTCAGATCCGAATGGGCGAGCGAGGGAAGGATACCGAGCGGAATATACAGCTCTTCGAGGGAATAGGGCTCGCCGTCGGCGCAGCACACGCGCTTGACGTAGAAAACCTCATCCTCCGGCGCAATCCCCAGCACGAGCGCATAGCATTCCCCGGCGACGCGGATGCCGCGCGTGATAATGCGCGTCGACGGCTCGTGCCCCAGTTCCGTCATCGTCTGGCGGAAGCCGCCGATGGTTTCAAGGCTGCGCTCATCCTTGGGACCCACGACAAAAACGCCCTTGCCCTGTACGCTTCTGAGCAGCCCCTCATAGATCAGCGCGGAAATCGCGGAGCGCACGGACAACCGGTGTATCCCGTAGGTCTCCGCAAGCATGTTTTCGGACGGGATCGCCGTGCCGGAAGGGTACTCTCCGCTTTCCACCTTTTCCCGGATGATCTCCCGCAGCTGAAGATAGAGCGGCGTTTTGTCATGCCTGCTGCACTCATGCATCGCTGCGTTCCTCCTCCCGCACGCGTGTCATCCGGCTGGTGAGTACAACGCGGTCCGAGCGGATCAGTACCCGGCAGTATTCCAGAAGCGCGCCGTCCTGATCGCAAGTCTTGCTCTCCACGCGGAACACCGGCGTACCGTCCGGGATGTCCAGCAGCGCTGCTTCGCCGCTCCCCGCGCGCGTCGCCGTGATGCGTTCGTCGCCCTGCGTCGGTACGGCGCCGTACTCCTCCTCAAAAACGCGGTACAGCGAGTCCCCGATAAAGTCAAACCGGTCAATATCGGGGAATCGGTCCGCCAAAAAGAACGCGCTTTCCAGCTCCAGCGGGCAGCCATCCGTCAAGCGCAGGCGGTCGAGCCGCCAGACCCGCGCGCCCGGCTCTGCGCGAAACAGCCGCAGGAGCATCCCGTCGCATTCGATCCGCTCAAAGGAGATGATCCGGCTTTCGTAGTCCCGGTTCTGCATGGCGGACGCCGCACGGAAGGAGTCCAGCCCCTGCAGTTCCCTGCGATACTTCGGCCCGGCGTAGAAGATGCCGGCGCCCTGCTGCGTTTCCAGCGCGCCGTCGCGGATCAGGCGCGCGATCGCCAGACGCAGCGTGCTGCGGTTGAGCGACCACATCGCGCACATGTCGCGCTCGGAGGGGAGCTTGTCTCCCGCCTTGAGCCCGTTTTGAACAATATAGGACTGGATCGCCTCGACGGCTGCCTCCCGCGGGCGGACCGAATACCGCTGCTCCATGCGCCAACTCCTTTGATACAAGTCAGTATAATTATTATACCATATCTAGGCTTCGCTGCGCAAGAGTTTGCAGCATCACCGGCGACCTGCTCCATTTCCTGGGAGAAGCGGCGCGGCGGATTTTTCAGTAACCGATAATAATACCCTTTTCCATGGCATAGAGGCTGTTTAACCCGCGGCAGTCGTGCAGCCGCACCTCCTTGACAGGCAGATCGTTCAAAATCTGCTCCTTCATCCGCTCCGCGCCGGAGGGGTTGTTGCAGTGGGCGATCTCCACCGACGCGCCCGCGCAGTTCTTGCTGCGCGCCATCAGCGCCGTCATTGCGCGAAACGTCCGCTTTTCGCCGCGTTCCTTTCCCGCCACGCGGATCGTGCCCGCCTCGGTCGCCTCCGCAATGACATGGATCCCCAGCCTTTGCAGCAGCGTTCCGACCAGCGGCTTCATCCGCCCGCTTTTGATCAGGTTGTCGAAGTTTTCCAGCGTAAAGCAGGTGCGCAGCGATGAGCGATAGCGCTGTAGATCCTCGCAGATCGCGCCGAATTGATTGGCCGCCGCGTGCTCCATCAGTTCCTTCGCCCGCCGGATCAGCATCAGTGGAACGCTTGCGGTGCTCCGGGTGTCGATGACGCAGATCTCCTTTTCCGGATGCTCCTCCAGTGCCAGCGCACGCCCCTGCATCGCGGCGTTGAAGCTGCCGGAAACACCGCTGGATATCGTAAAGCAGACAGTTTTATCGCCTTTGGAAAAGGCGTTGGCATAGTCGGTCGGGGACGGGCACGCCGAAGAGGCGCTCGTCTTCTCCTCCCGCATGACGCGCAGAAGCTCCGACACGTCCAACGCATCGTTATCCACAAACTCGTGCTCTCCCACGCAAACATGCAGCGGAACAGACGTAAAGCCGACGCTCTCGCTGATAAACTCACTGTGCAGCAGATCACAGCTGCTGTCGCTGACCACATGATAAACCATATGACTTCTCCGTTCTTAACTCTGAATATTTGGGCGTTTGCCACTATACAACCTTGAGTTCACTCGAAGTCAAGTGCTTTTTGCAGTCATTACGCGCTGTGTCCGCGCGAAAATAGCTTGACTTGAAACAGTGTCAATACCAAAGCGACAAGCGGCCACATGGTGAGGGAGGCCGCGGTGGAGAAGGCGAAACGCCGCGCGCAGGAGAAACTGGGCGAGAAGCTGTCCTTGCCGGAGAATGCGGGCAGCGGTTCCATCGCCAACGGCGCGCTCGTCCTTGCCTCCGACGAGTCCCGCACCGTCACCGGCTCGAAGCTTGTCATGGACTGCGGCTATATGGCGCATTGAGCAAATCCTGACTGCTGTTTGATTCCTGTTTCGCAAAAACAAGGGCGCGTTGCAGATTTTTCTTTCTGCAACGCGCCCTTTGCCTACAATACATTTACGCTAGATCCTTACGGTCAGATTGTCCCCGCGGATGCCCTGATACGCACCCTTTTCCGCCTGCGGGGACGCGGGATGGCAGGTCAGCCACTTGTTTGTCATCCACAGCAGCTTGTCCTCGCCGGGGAGTGTGGTGTCGACCTTGTCGAGCGGCATGTTCGTGCCCTTTTCCAGCACGACGAGGCTGTTGAAGCCGGTTTCCACGGTCCGGCACGGCGCAAAGTGCATCACCATCGGGTAGATCTCCACCGCCGTATCGGGCGGGAGATAAAAGCCGACGACGTCGCACGCGTCCAGAACGCCGTCGTGCAGGGCCTCCGGCGCCGCGAGCAGCAGCACGAGCCCTGTCGTTGTGAGATTGATTTCGCTGCATCGATGGTACTCCATGGCGTTCATGGTGTACCCGCGCCCGTTGCAGAAGCCCGCCTGCACGGCCTTCCCGCCGAAGCACGCTTCACTGAGCACGGCGTTCACACCGACGGCTTCGAGCGCCGGCTCCGAGGCGACATAGGCGTTGCCGCTCTCGGGGATGGGCGTTTGGGCGAGAGCCTCGGCCAGACGCTCCTGCCCTTCAAAGGAGAATACCGTGCCGTACCGGCGAAATTCCCGGTCGTGCACGCTGTAGAGCGGCAGCCCGGGGTTTTTCCGGCGCAGGGAGCACAGCGTCGCATTGTCTGTCATAACAGTCCTCCGTTGTCAAAATAGTATTGCACCGCGAGCAGACTCGCCGCCTTGTCTTCGAGCAGATGGTTGTAGGGGCTGGTCTGGATCTCCACGGCGTGCCCGCTGTCGACGCCCTCGCGCACCTCGCTGAGCAGCCGCGAAAGGTAATAGGAATTGTCAAACATCTGCCCGTAGAGCACGATCTTGCTGGGATCGACCAGATAGATGACCGACTTGAGCGCGGTTCCCAGCGTGCTCACCGCGCGGTCCACGATCTCCGCCGCGCCCATGTCGCCGCTGCACGCGGCGTTGAGCACGTTGTCAAGCGTCAGCTCATCCGGCCGCTCGCCGCACATCTTCCACAGCACGGGCGTTTGCTCCGGAGAGAGCAGAGCCATGGCGTCCTCGCGGATCGCGGTGGGGGAGGCGATGGTTTCCAGACAGCCGCTCTTGCCGCAGACGCAGGGCTTGCCGCCGCGCCGGACGACAGGGATGTGGCCGATCTCGGCGCACTGCTCGGTCACGCCGTGCCAGATCTTGCCGTCGATGGTCAGGGACGCGCCGATGCCGTATTCGCAGCGCAGGAAAAACTGCGAGCCCTCCGCCTGATCGTGGGAGAGGAACATATGCGCGGCAAAGAGCGCGCGCACGTTGTTCGACAGCACGGCGCGCAGCCCCGTCAGAGCCTCCACGCGCTCGCAGAGCGGGAAGCCCGCCTCGGCGAAGGCGCCGAAGCTGTTGGCGGAAGACCTGCCGTCCAGGGAGGTCACGCCCCGAATGGCGACGCCCACGCCGATGATCTGCCCGCGCGAGAGCCCGTGCTGCTCCGTAAGCTCCATCAGCCGCGCGCACAGCTTCTGCACCGTCGGCTCGGCGGGGTGGTTGCGCTCCAGCGTATACTCCTCGGAGAAGATCACGGTGCCGTCCAGCCAGACGGCGGAGAGCACTGTCTTCGGGATGTTGATCATCAGCCCGAGCGCGCAGGCATGGCGCTCGTTGAGCTTCACCATGATCTCCCGCCGCCCGGCGGTGCCGCTGGAGACGGCCTCGCCCTCGACGAGCAGCCCCTCGCCCAGCATTTCGCCGACGATCTTGGTGATCGCGGCGGGGGTGAGCTTCATGCTCTCCGCCAGACGCTTGCGGGACATCTCGCCCTTTTCGTGCAGGATGCGCAGGATGGCGCTGCGGTTGTTCCGCTTGACGCCCATCATATTGTCGCCTTCAAACGGCATGACGAAATCCTCCTTTCCGGTGCTGCTCCGATCTTATTTTTCCGCCGCTCCGGCGACGGGGGCCTCGGCGCGGTTGATGCGCCCACGCTGCAGGATCACCGCCGCGCCGATCAGCACGACCGCGATGCCGAACAGCTTTTTGCCCGTCAGCTCCTCGTTCAGAAACACCACGCCGATGAAGCAGCTCAAAACGGGCATCAGCAGAAGATAGAGCTTGACGAGCCAGACCTCAAAATGCTTGAGGTTGCGATAGTAAAAGAAATAGATGCCGGTCTGCGCCAGTCCGCCGAGGGCGACCAGCGGCCAGAAATGCGGGATGGTGTTCAGCGCGTCGGCGCGGAACGAACCCGTTGCCGCGGAGCTGATGCCGAAGAGGACGAGGACGGTGAAGTTGTTGTAGTACGAGATCATATCCGAGTCCTCGCCGTGCTTTTCCTGCGCCGCCTTGATGATGAACGCATTCGCGCTGACACACGCGGCGGAGAGCAGGAAAAAGAGGTCGGTGACATGCAGCTCCATGCCGCCGAAGTCCACGCCCAGCACCAGCAGCACGCCGGCGAGCATGATCGCGGTGCCCAGCCAGTCCGAGGCGTAGAGCTTTTTCTTATAGACGATCACCGTCGCGAGGTTGACCATCAGCACGTCGGTCTTCAAAAGCGCCGTTCCGGTGCTCAGACTGCCGTGCAGGTAGCCGAGGTTGGCGAACAGATCCAGCAGGAAGCCGAACACGCCGATGCACACGAGGATGGCGAGCGCCTTGCCGCGCTGCTGAAACAGACGCTTGAAGCTCCCGTCCGCGACAAGCTGGATCGTCAGGAACACCAGCGCCGCCACACGCAGCAGAAAGCCGCCCAGCAGCGGCGAGCCGGTGGCACCCACGATGATCTTGCTGATCGCGTAGAAGATCGACCACGACACCACCATGCCGCCGACCGACAGCGTGTACTTCAGGCTGTCTTTCATCTCAGGTTTTCAAACATCTCCCGCAGCTTTGCCTCGTCCATGGGGACGGGGTTGTTGCCCATGAGCGGATGCACGGCGCTGTCATGCGCCAGCTTGTCGACGTCCACGTTCTCGCCCAGATCGCCGAGCTTCCGGCGCAGGCCGCCGAGCTCCTTGAGCGCGGCGATGCGGTCGGCAAGCTCGTTCGCGTCCCTGAGCCCCACGCGGCGGCACAGCTCATTGAGACGCGCGTCGGCGTTGATGCGCACGAAGCTGTCGAGCGTGAAGGCGACCGCCTCGCCGTGGGGCAGGTGATAGTCCTCGGAGAGGGGATAGGAGCAGGCGTGACTGCCCGCGGTCTTGGGCAGCGCGAAGGCAAGCCCGCCGATGAGCGCGCCGAGCGACATGTTGCCGCGTGCCTCCATGTTGCCGCCGTCCTTGTACGCCGCCTCCAGATTTTCAAGCACAAGGCGCACGGACTCCACCGCCATGAGGTCGGAGATGGGGTTGTGGTTGCGGCTCCAGTAGCCCTCCAGCGCGTGCGCCATGGCGTCAATGCCGGTGTTCATGGTCGTGCGCGGGGGGACGGTGGCGGTCAGCATCGGGTCGACGATGGCGATCTTCGGCATGAAGACCGGGTTGTTGATGGTCTTCTTCTCCTTGTCGTGGCTCATGACGGACACCTGCGTGACCTCGCTGCCCGTGCCGGCGGTGGTGGGCACCGCGATGACCGGCAGGCGCTTTTCGGGGAAGGGCAGCCTGCCGTCGTAGTAATCGACCAGCGGCGCGCCGCCTAGCGCGGTTGCCGCGGCGAACTTCGCCGTGTCCATTGTGCTGCCGCCGCCGATGCCGATGACGGCGTCGGCGTTGTGTTTACGGATCAGCTCGACCACGCCCTCCGCGCCGCGCAGCTGCGGGTTCTCCTCAATGTCGGAGAACGACGCGCACAGCTCGGGGATGTCGCGCACCATCTGCTGCGCCTTGTCCGCGAGGAAACGGTCACTCACGAGCATGCAGCGCGCGCAGCCGATCTCGCGCAAAATCTCGCCGACCTTTTCGAACTCGCCTGCGCCGTAGTAGATCTTGACCGGCTGGGCGTAAACAAACTCACTTACCATAGATGCCATCCTCAATGTTCGCGACCTGAACGGCAAACTTCTTCATGTTCTCCTTGCGCCAATCCTCCAGATCCTGGCACCAGTCGGTGGAGAGGAAGGTCTTGACCATCTCGACCGCCATCTCGGGCCCGACGATCCAGCCGCCCATGCAGAGGACGTTGGCGTTGTTGATGGCACGCGCCATCTTCGCGGAATACACGCCCTCGCACGCGACGGCGTGAACGCCCTTGAACTTGTTGGCGACGATGCTCATGCCCGCGCCGGTGCCGCAGATGAGCACGGCCTTGTCGTAGTCGCCGCTCTGCACCTTGGGCGCGACCTCGCTCGCGACCTGATAGTAGGGGTGCACGCTTTCAAGATCGGTGGTGCCGAGGTCGTCGAAGTGGACGCCCGCTTCGGTGAGATATGCCTTGATGGCCTCCTTCGCGGAGAAGCCGGACTTGTCGCTGCCGATTGCAATTTTCATGGTTATTTCCTCCTGTAAGGACGGGCGGTCATGACGACCGCCCGTATTCTTTTCTGATCGGTTGTTGGTATTACTTGAGGGAGAGGGCCTTCCCGGCGCCTGCGACGATGTTCTCGACGGTCAGGCCGAGCGTCTCGCGCAGATACGGCATCTTGCCGACTTCGCCAAAGCGGTCCTGCACGCCGACGGCGCACACGGGGATCTTCTCCTCGGCAAGCGCTTCGAGCACGGCGGAGCGCAGGCCGCCGATGACGTTGTGGTTCTCCACGGTCAGCACGGCGCCGGTCTTGCGGGCGGAGGCGACAACCGACGCGGTGTCGATGGGCTTGATGGTGTGGATGTTGACGACCTCGGCGTCGACGCCCTGCGCGGAGAGCTGCTTCGCGGCCTCCAACGCGTCGGCGACCATGATGCCGGAGGCGAAAATGGTCACATCCCTGCCCTCACGCAGCGTGCTCGCCTTGAAGAGGTCGAACTGATAGCTGTCGTCATAGATCTTGGGCAGCTCCTTGCGGAACAGACGCAGATAGACGCAGCCCTCGTAGTCGTTGATGACCGGCAGCGCCTTGGCGAGCTCCACCTCGTCCGCCGCCTCGAAGAGCACGACGTCGGGCACGGAGCGCAGAACGCCGAAGTCCTCGAAGCTCATGTGCGTGCCGCCGTTGAGCTCCGCCGTGATGCCGGGGTCGGAGCCGACGATCTTGACGTTGCGCTTGGCGTAGGCGATGGAGATCGTGACCTGATCGCAGATGCGGCGCGTGGCGAACGGCGTGAACGTCTCGATCCACGGCTTGAAGCCGTAGCTCGCCATACCGGCGGCGATGGACGCCATGTCCTGCTCCGCGATGCCCGCCTCGAAGCACTGCTTGGGATACTTGGCATAGAGCGAACGGGGGCCGATGGAACGGCCGAGATCGGCGTCAAGCATGACAACGTGATGGTCCTCCGCCATCATCTTGTCCAGAGCGTTGACGTAGATGGTCTTCATATCCATTAGTTCGCACCTCCCTTGATCTCATCCAGCGCGCGCTGCATATCTTCCTTGCTCAGGTCGATGTGGTGGTTGTTCGCGCCCATGGCCTCGACGAACGAGACGCCGCAGCCCTTGGTCGTGTTGAGAATGACCATCGTGGGCTTGCCGCTGCCGCGGTTCGCCTTCGCCTTTTCGACGGCTTCCTTCACCGCGTAGGGATCGTTGCCGTCGGCAACGTCGATGACGTTCCAGCCGAACGCCGCCCACTTGTCCGCCAGCGGCGCGATGTCGCAGATCTCGGACACCGGCGCGTCAAGCTGGAGCTTGTTGTAATCGGTGAAGCCGATGAGGTTGTCCAGCTTCTGCGCGGCGGCGAACATCGCGGCCTCCCAGATCTGGCCCTCCTGGCTCTCGCCGTCGCCGATGAGGGTGTAGATCGTCGCGCCGTCGTCCTCGACCTTTGAGGCGAGCGCGATGCCCGCGGCGCAGGAGAAGCCCTGCCCGAGGGAGCCGGCGGTCATGTCGATGCCCGGCGTGCGGAGCATGTCACAGTGGCTGGGAAGGTTCGTGCCGCCCTGATTGAGCGTGTAGAGCAGGGAACGGTCGAAGTAGCCGCGCTTGGACAGCGTCGCATACACGGCGGGGCCGGCGTGGCCCTTGGAGCAGATGAAGCGGTCGCGCCCTTCCATCTTCGGGTTCTTCGGGTCGATGTTCATCTCCTCAAAATACAGCACGGCCAGCACCTCGATGGCGGACAGGCAGCCGCCCATGTGACCGCGGCCGATGCTGCCGATGCACTCCACCGTATCGGCACGGAGCTCGCGGCACAGCTCTTTCAAATCACTGTTCAAGATCGATATCCTCCTGACAAAAAATTTGATTAAAGATTTTAACTAATATGCAGTTTAATCCTTGCGTTTTATTTTGTCAATACCCTGACGAAAGAAAATAATAGTGAAAATCCAAATAATAATCATTGACAGGATTGAATGTGTGAGCTATTATTATAAACGGAGTTAATCAAATATTGCGGAGGTACCCGATCATGCGCTTTCAGCCTGTTTATATCCCTGTGGGCGTGCCTACCTATCATCTGGAAACGGCACAGGATCAGTTTGACCGTTCCGTCGCCGCACTGCGCGGCGTGGACGCGGATTTCGTCGTTCCGGAAAAGATGCTGCTCACGCTCGACGATCTGCGCGCGTATCTGGACGGCCTTGCGCCGGATCTGATCGTGTTCCAGAACCTGACCTTCGCCAACGCCGCGTATATGGCAGAGGTGCTGCGCCGCTTTGACTGCCCGATGGTGCTCTGGACGCTGCGCGAGCCCGTCGCCGACGGCGGCAGGCTGCGCCTCAACTCGCTCACCGGCGCCTATTCCGCCGCCAACACGCTGCGCGCGTTCAATGACCGCCCCTTCGTGTATGCCTTCGGCGCGCCGGAGGAGGAGAAGGTCGTGTCCACGGTAAAGGCGGCGGTGCGGGCGGCAAAGGTCAAGTCCGCCATGCGCACGCTCCGGCTCGCCGCCGTCGGCCACACGCCGCAGGGCTTCGGCTTCGGCCGCGCGCTGGACAGCGAGCTGATGAACACCTTCGGCGTGGAGCTGGAGTCCATCGAGGCGCGCGAGCTGATCGAGAAGGCGAAGGGCTACGGCGACGAGGAGTGCGAGGAGTATCTCAAGCGCAGCGAGTGCGCCACCTGCGGCCTCGACAAGACGCCGGACAACAACCGCCGCGACCATGCGCGGCTGCTCAAGGCTTATACCGATTATATTAAGTCCCATAACATCGGCGCGCTGGCGTCGCGCTGCTGGCCGGACTTCTTCACCGATTTCGGCACGCCCGTGTGCGCCGTGCTGAGCCTCCTCAACGACGAGGGCGTCGCCGCCGCCTGCGAGGCGGACGTCTACGGCGCGCTGTCGATGTGGGTCGGTATGCAGCTTTCGGACGAGCCGGTGTTCTTCGGCGACCCCGTCGCCCTCGACGAGGAGGAGAGCACCATCACCTACTGGCACTGCGGCGCGGCGGCGTGCTCGCTGGCGCGAAAGGACACGGGCGCGGTCGTCGGCGTGCATCCCAACCGCAAGATCGGCCCCGCCATGGACTTCGGCTGCGAGGCGTTCCCGGAGGCGACCATCTTCCGCATCGGCCGCGAGCCGGACGGCAGCTTCCGCTTCTTCATCTCCGAGGGCGCGGTGCTCGACAAGCCCAAGCAGTTTATCGGCACGTCGATTGTCGTTCAGACGGAGCTCAACAGCCGCATGATCGTCGAGGACAGCATCCGCGAGGGCTTTGAGCCGCATTTCGCCGTCATCAAGGGGCATCACGGCGAGGCGCTGGAGGCGCTGGCGGACATGTTCGGCTTTGAAGTGTGCCGTTATTGATCGAAACGGGACCGGTAGGCGCGGAAGGAGAGCACGATGAGGGACTCTAAGCTGTGGAAGGCGCTTTCCTGGGCAATCGAGCTTGTGATTGCCGGCCTGCTGTGGCTCCTGTACTCCCTGCCGGTCGTCACCGCTGGCGCGGCGAGCACGGCGCTGTACCACACGGTCGTCAAGTGTATCCGGCACGAGCGCGGGACGCTGAGCAGGGTCTTCCATGAGAGCTTCCGGAGCAACTTCAAAAGCAGCACGAGGATGTGGCTGACCTATCTGGCGGCGATCGCCGTCGGCGCGGCGAACGTCTCGGCGGCGCGTCATATGGGCGGGGAGGGGCTGACGCCCCTCACGGCTCTGGCGGGCGTGATCTTCCTGCCTGCCGCGCTGACGCTGCCGTGGATGTTCGCATACCTCTCCCGCTTTGAAAACAGCTGGATGGGCAGCCTGCGGTTCGTCGGCTTTCTGGCGGTGCAAAACGCGGGGAGGAGCCTCCTGCTGGCGGCGGAGCTGCTGGGCGCGCTGCTGATCGCGTGGCTGATCCCGTACATCGCGCCGCTGCTGCCGGGGCCTGCCGCCCTGCTGGCGTCTCTGGCCGTGGAGCCGGTGTTTCGCGCCTATACCGCCGACGCGGTTGTGGAGGACGCGTGGTTTAATGAATGAGAGGATGGACGATGCAAGTATTTGATTGGAAAAGGGAAGAGGAAGGCTTCGTTCTTTCGTGGGACGGAAAGACGCTGCTGCGGCACAGCGACGAACAGGCTGCGCTCTTTCTGGGGCGCGGGGACGAGAAGATATCCATGTTCCGCGGGAATTTTGACATTCGCGACCGCGTGTGGCAGCGCATCCCCCTGCGCTTTGAAAAACAGGAAGGGGACACGCTGCATTTCGCACACCCCGACCTGCGCGGCGGCCTGACGCTGCGCATGGAGGAGCGGGACGGCCTGTTGCACCTGTACACGCAGACGGAGGATCGGCGCTGGAACCGCCTGTGGCTGCGGCTTGCGGCGGAGCCGGACGAGCATGTGACCGGCGGCGGCGAACAGTTTTCCGCGCTGGATCTGCGCGGCAAAATCTATCCCATCTGGACGCGGGAGCAGGGCGTCGGCCGCAACAAGCTCACGGAGATCACGCGCCTTGCCGACGTCTCGGACGGCGGCGGCGGAGACTATCACACCACCTTTTTCCCACAGCCCGGCTTTGTGTCGTCCCGTCTCTATTTTGCGCAGTTGATGAATTACGAGTATGCGGAGCTGGATTTCGCGGAAGCGGATTTTCACGAGATCGGCGTGTGGAGCACGCAGACACATTTCGTGTTCGGCGCGGGCGAAAGCTATCCGGAGCTGATCGAAAAGCTCAGCGGCCTGCTGGGTCGGCAGCCCGTTCTGCCGGACTGGGCGATGCGCGGCCTGTGGCTTGGCGTGCAGGGCGGCACGGAGCGCGCCGTCTCGCTGGAAAAGCGCTGCCTGGAGCACGGCGTGGATCTCAGCGCCGTCTGGATCCAGGACTGGGAGGGCAAGCGCGTGACCTCCTTCGGCAAGCGCCTGCAATGGGACTGGCGATGGAATCCGGAGATGTACCCCGGCCTTGACCGCGTGATCCGCGAGGATCGGGATATCGCGTGGATGGGCTACATCAACCCCTATCTGGTACAGGGCGGAGAGCTGTTCCGCGAGGCGGCGGAGCAGGGCTTCTTTGTCCGCCGCGCCGATGGGAGCGACTACCTGTTCGACTTCGGCGAGTTTGACTGCGGCGTGGTGGATCTGACCATGCCGGAGGCGTTCGCGTGGTACAAAGGGGTCATCCGGCGCAACCTGATCGGCATGGGCTTCAAGGGCTGGATGGCGGATTTCGGGGAATATCTGCCCGCGGACGCCGTGTGCCATGGCGGCAGCGGCCTTTCCCTGCACAACGAATGGCCCGCGCTCTGGGCGCGCTGCAACCGCGAGGCGGTGGAGGAGAGCGGCAAGCTGGGCGAGTGCGTGTTCTTCATGCGCGCCGGCGCGTTGGGCAGCCAGAAAAGCGCCACGCTGATCTGGGCGGGCGACCAATGCGTCGACTGGTCGGAGGACGACGGCCTGCCCTCGGTCATCACCGCCGCGCTGACGCTGGGCATGAGTGGCTTCGGTCTGCATTGCAGCGACATCGGCGGATACACGACGCTGTTCCACCTCAAACGCGACGAGGAACTGCTGGAGCGCTGGCTGGAGTTTGCGTGCTTCACGCCCGTGATGCGCAGCCACGAGGGGAACCGCCCGGACTCCAACGTCCAGCTCTATGACAACGACCGGACGCTTGCCGCCGCCGCGCGCTGGAGCCGCGTGCACACCGCGCTGCTGCCGTATCTGCGCAGCTGCGTGCGCGAGAACGCCGAAACGGGCGCGCCGGTCATGCGGCCGCTGTTCTGGGTATCGCAGGCGGAGGAGGCGTGGCAGCGGGATAACTTCAGCTATCTGCTGGGACCCGACCTGCTCGTCTGCCCCGTGGTAAAGCCCGGCGAGGCGGAGCGCTCCCTGTGGCTGCCGGAGGGGGATTGGACGCTGCTGTGGACCGGAGAGACGTATCATGGCGGCACGCACAGCGTCTCCGCGCCGATGGGGAAGCCGCCGGTTTTCTACCGCGCGGACAGCTCGTGGAGCGAACTGTTTCGGGAGATTTCGGCACTGTAGGGACATGCAAGAATAATGATTTAACGCTGTGACTTAATTCTGCAATATTACACAAAAAGGATTTGAGAAAATCTACAAATCAGGCACTCTAATTGTCTTTACTTTTTTGAAATATTCGGATATAATGCCGGATAGGAGATGGTGGATGGAGGGAATATTCTGTCCACAATTAGTTAATAACGTTAAGTAAAAAGGAGAAGTGAAACATGAAGACCGCCAACAAACTGCTTGCCTTGCTGCTGGCCCTGAGCATGATCTTCGCGCTTTCCGCCTGCGGCGGGAGCACGAGTCAGCCCGCGACGCCGGCGAGCCCCGCAACCCCCGCGACGCCCGCGACCCCTGCCGCGCCCGCGACGCCCGCTGCGCCTGCCGCCGGTGAGATCGTCATCAACTTCCCCAGCATCTGGGTCGGCACGGACTCCAAGGCCGCCTACATGGCCGAGCTGATCGAGAAGTTCAACGCGGAGAACGCCGGCTCGATCAAGGTCGTCGTTGAGGAGCAGACCGACTATCAGGCCTACCGCGACAAGATCCGCACCACCATCACCACGGGCTCGGCTCCCGACCTGTGCATTCTGGACACCACCTTCGACATCAAGGCGTATGCCGAGTCCGGCAAGTTCATGGATCTCACTCCGTATCTCCAGCAGGGCTGGGGCAACGACTTTGCCGAGGGTACGTTCGATGCGTGGAGCGTGGACGGCCACACCTTTATCCTTCCCTTTGAGAGCGCCGTGTTCACCCCGATCTACAACAAGACCATCCTCACCGCCGCGGGCTGGGATCATTTCCCCGCCACCTATGACGAGTTCTTTCAGATGGCGGCCGACGTGAAGGCCGCGGGCTACAACGTGATGGGCCAGATGGCCGGCGACAACGCGTGGTCCTCCATGCTCTGGTACTCCCTGATCGTCGAGGCGATCGGCGGCAAGGACGTCTATGCCAACGGCCTCTCCGATCCCGCTTTTGTTCAGGCTGCCACCGTTCTCAAGCAGATGTATGACTACACCTTCGACGGTGCGGTTTCCGCCACCGCGGGCGACGTGAACGGTCACTTCATCGGCCGCGACACCGCCATCTACCTCAACGGCCCGTGGTGGATCGCCAACTTCTACAAGGAAGACAACGCCGTTGACGGCAAGCTGCTCGCCGATGAGTGCGAGGTCGCCGTCAATCCCAGCTACGCCGGAGGCAAGGGCCAGGGCGGTCTCGTGACGACCGTTCAGGGCTTCCTCGCCGCCGCCAAGCAGGACGACCCCAACAAGGAGGCCGCCGTCGTCAAATTCCTTCAGTACATGACCGATCCCGAGCACGTCTCCGAGCTGGCGCTCAGCTCCGGCGCGATGTTCTTTGTCAAGTACACGCCGTCCCCCGAGACCAGCGAGATCTCCCAGAAGGTCACCGCCGTTGCCAATGACGCGAGCTTCACCATCCTGCACGTGAACGGTGCGTTCCCGACCGCGTTCTCCACCGAGTTCCCCGCCGCCGTTTCCGCGCTGGTGCTCGGCGAGGTCGACGAGCAGGGCTTTGTCGATATGCTCCAGACCGCGATCGACAACGCCGCCTGATCTCCCGCAGCAGCTTTATCCGAACGATACGCCAGACAGGGCGCGGTTCCGTGCCGCGCCCTGCCGCGTTTCCCCGCGGCATGGGTTTCCCGACGTTCGCCGCTATCCCGCTTAAGGAGGTATCCCCTTGAAGCTGACGCGCTCCGATCGCAGCCCGCTGATCGCCTTTATGGCGCCGGCGCTGGCGATCATGCTGGTTTTCTTTGTGATCCCGGTGATCTACGTCATCGTGGTCAGTTTTCTCAAATGGAACGGCATCTCCGCCGCCAAATTCGCCAACGTGCAGAACTTCGTCAAGCTCTTCCGGGACAAGGCGTTTGTGCGTTCCGTGACCAACAACATCATCTGGGCGCTGGTCGCCGGATTCATTCAGGTCCCGCTCGCGATGGTCATGGCGATCATCCTCTCCCGCAAGCCGAAGGGCTGGAAGTTCTTTCGCACCGTGTACTTTTTTCCGCAGGTCATCTCCGGCATCGCGCTCGCCACGCTCTGGCGCGCGATCTACAGCGCCGACACGGGCCTTCTCAACGGCCTGCTGCGCGCGATCGGCCTCGGAGAGCACGCAAAGGATTGGCTCGGCACCACGCAGACCGCGTTTCCGGCGGTGTTGATCTACTGGGTGTTCTACGTGGGCTATTACATGGTCATCATGATGGCGGACATTTCCACCATCGACAGCGCCTACTACGAGGCGGCGACGCTCGACGGCGCCTCCGACTTCCAGCAGGCAATCTATATTACGATCCCCCTGATCAAGAAAACATCCCTGCTCACCTGCGTGACGCTGGCCAGCGTGCTGGGCCTGCGCCAGTTCGAGCAGGTCTATATGCTCACCAACGGCGGTCCTGCGAATACGACCTCGACCATGGTGCTGTATATGTATAAAAAGATGCAGGATACCAACTACGGCATGGCGAGCGCCACCGCCGCGATCCTTATCGTTGTGGGCGTCGTGTTCATCGTCTGCATCCGCGCGCTCTTTACCGGCGGCGAGCGGACCGGGACGGTCAGAAAGGGGGCGAGGAAATGACGGAGAGCCGTGTGCGTTACCATCTTTCCGGAAAGGAACTCTTCCTCGCGATCCTGCGCTGGATCCTCATCATTTTCTTCGCCGTCTATACGCTTTTTCCGCTCATCTGGCTGATCATCTCCTCACTCAAAACGAACTTTGAGTTTCTGGCGGGGTCGCCCTTCGCCCTGCCCGCGGCGCCGCAATGGCAGAACTACGTCAACGCGCTCTCCGTGGCGGGACTCGGCAGGATGCTGCTCAACTCCGTCTTCGTGGGGCTTCTCGCCACGGCGTTCAACGTGATCGTCGCGAGCATGAGCGCCTACTGCATCTCCCGTTTTCGCTTCCGCGGCAGGGAGAAGCTCTACACGCTGTTCACCGCGGGAATCCTTGTCCCGCTCAACGCGCTGATGGTGCCGTATTTCGTCATCATCAACAAGCTGGGGCTTTACAACACCTACGGCGGCATGATCCTGCTCTACTGCGCCATCGGCATCCCCATGTCGACCTTCCTGATCCGCGGGCTGATGGATTCCATCCCGATTGAGCTGGAGGAGGCGGCGTATATCGACGGCTGCGGCTTTTTCGGGCGGTTTTACCACATCATCCTGCCGCTCAGCCGCACGGGCATCGTCACCGCCGCGACGTTTGAGTTTCTCACCTGCTGGAACGAGTTCGTCTTTGCTAACCTGATCGTGTCGTCGGAAAAGCTCCGCACGATCCAGGTGGGCATCCGCTACTTCACCAACCAGTTCTCCACGGACTACGTCTCCATGTACGCCGCCATTGTGATCTCCATCGTGCCCTCCATTTTGGGCTATGTGGCCTTCCAGGAGCAGATCATCAGCGGCATGACGAGCGGCGCCGTGAAGGGATAAAAGGAACTGCGTCGTGATCGCGAAAAAAAGCGCCGATTTGTCGGCATGAACTAATACAGAAGGCATCAGGCCCCGCCGCGCAAGGGCTTGATGCCTCTGTATGCCATAGGGAGAACCGCACGCTTGCGGGAAAAGAGGAGGCTGGAGGATGTTCCGAGCGGAGCTTGAAAACAACTGCTGGACCGTCTCAATCGACGGAAAGCGCGCGCTTGTGCACACGCAGGACGCGCCGTTTATCACCGCGGTGCGCCATGAGAAGGTCTACAAGACGGTGCGCGGGAGCGTCAAAGAACAGACGCGGGAGGTGGAGCGCGTCCCGCTGACGCAGGCGGAGCGTGCGGATGAAAACAAATTCGTCTTCTCTGCCGAGGCGCACCGCCTGACCGTTTCGCTTTCGGAACGGGACGGCTGCGTCCGGCTCGGTTTCTCCGGCGCGGACGACTGCGCCTATGAGTTCCGCATCCCCTCCATAGACGGCGAGGCGGTCTTCGGCGGCGGAGAGCAGTATCGAAAGGTAAACCTCCGCGGCGAAACGGTCGTCAATTTTGTATCCGAGCACATCAAGGCGTCCACGATCCTGCAAAAGGCGCTCCTTCCGCGCGCGCTGTACCGGGAGAAGGAGCATCGGGACATCGGCTCCTACGCGCCAATGCCCGTGTTCGTTACGGACAGGGGGCGGATGATGCTGTTTGAAACGACGGCGGACGGCACATCCCGCTTCGGAAGCGAAGAGTACAGGTTCAGCTTCGACCGCTGTCCGGATGCGCTGCTGCTCGCGCAGGGGGCGGATTACCGCGCGCTCGCCCGCACGCTTGCCGGCCGGTTTGAAAACCGGCAGTATCTTCCCGACTGGTGCCACGACGGCATGATCCTCGGCATTCAGGGCGGTACGCGGACGATTTTGGACAAGACCTTTGCCATGCTGGACGCCGGCGCGCAGGTCTGCGCCGTTTGGAGCCAGGACTGGTCGGGCGAAAAGCGCACCGTCATGGGCAAGCAGGTCTACTGGAATTGGGAGGCGGACGAGTCGCTCTATCCCGACCTGCGCGGCGCGATCGAAAAGCTGAACGCGCGCGGCGTGCGCTTTCTCGCCTACATCAATCCCTATCTCGTCAGGGACGGCGCGCTCTACAACCATTGCAAGGAGAAGGGCTGGCTCATCACCCGCGAAAACGGAGAGGTCTACCACGTCAAATCGACGACCTTCGACGCCGGCATGATCGATCTGACCAATCCGGACGCGGTCGCCTACACCAAGGACGTTCTGATCAGGCGGAATATGCTCGATCTCGGCGTCTCGGGCTGGATGGCGGATTTCGGCGAGTATCTGCCCGTCGACTGCGTGCTGCACGACGGCGACCCCAAGCTGCTGCACAACGAATGGCCGGTGCTGTGGGCAAAGCTCAATCGCGAGGCGATCGAGGAGTCCGGACGCGAGGACGCGTTCTTCTTCATGCGGTCGGGGTATCTCGGCGTGCAGCAATACGCGCCCGCCCTGTGGAACGGCGACCAGCATACGGACGTCTCAAAGGACTACGGTATGCCCTGCGTGATGCCGGCGAGCTTTTCGCTGGGCTTTTCCGGCGTGCCGGTGGTGCACTGTGACGCCGGCGGCTTCTTCTCGTTCGGAAAGCTGAAGCGGGACGAAGAGCTTTTCATCCGCTGGATGGAGATGTGTGCGTTCAGCCTGCTGATGCGCTCTCACGAGTCTATCCGCCCGTGGGCGAACGCCCAGTTCGACGCGCCGGCGGCCATTCCGCATACCGTGCGGCTTACCGGCGTCCATAAAGCGCTCAAGCCCTATCTGCTCGAATGCCTTGCCGACGCGCGGGAGGGGATTCCCGCGATGCGTCCGGACTTCTACGACGCGGTCGATTTTTCGGCCTCTCATGACCCGTATTCCTATTTTCTGGGCGATGATCTCTACGTCTGCCCGGTCATCGAGCGGCACGCTCACAAACGCACGGTCTTTCTGCCCGAGGGCGAATGGGTCCATTTCTGGACGTCCAAAACGTACGCCGGAGGCGCGCAATACACCGTTCCGGCACCTCTGGGGGAGATCCCGGTTTTCTACCGCACCGGGAGCGAATACCGCGATCTGTTCCGCGGCGCGGCGGAAGCCAACCGAATGAAGGAGACGAATTGACATGGAACAAAGCTACATCACACAAACCAGCGGCATCGGCATGAAGGACAAGCTGGGCTATGCCTTCGGCGACCTTGCCTCATGCCTCATATTCGGCCTGACACAGAGCGTGCTCAACAAGTATTATACCGATGTTCTGGAGATCAGCGTTCTGAGCGTGATGGTCATGACCATCGTCGCGCGCGTCTGGGACGCGGTCAATGACCCGATCTGGGGACGGATCATCGACGGCGCAAAGAAGTACCCCGACGGGCGCTACCGCCACTGGATCAAGGTATTTGCCGTGCCCACGGCGCTCGCGGCGGTGCTGATGTTCCTCGACGTTCGCGGTTTCTCCGCCGGCGGACTCATCGCGTGGATCTATTTCACCTACATTCTCTTCGGCATGCTCTACACCTGCATCAACATTCCCTATGGCTCACTGGCGCAGGTCATCACCAGCGACGACAAGGAGCGCTCGTCGCTGTCGGTGTTCCGCTCGGTCGGCTCGACCTTCGGCGCGATGCCGGCGATGGTGCTCGCCTCGATGTGCTATGTGACGCTTTCGGACGGGCGCAAGGTCATGGACCAGACGCGCGTGCTCGTCGGCGCGGGCGCGATCGCGGCGCTGAGCGTGGTGTTCTATCTGCTGCACTACGCGTGGACGAAGGAACGCGTGGACACGCGGCACGCGCCGCGTGAGAAAGGCCAGACGGCAAAAGTCGTCAAGACGCTGCTCCGATCCCGCCCGTTTATGGCGGTGAGCCTTGCGAGTATGTTCTATCTCGCCGCGCAGATGTTCGGGCAGGGCTACAACTCCTATCTGTTCCACCATTATTTCAACAAGCCCGGCCTCACCATGCTGCCGACTGTGTTCCAGTACCTGCCTGTGGCGGTCATCATGTTCTTTGCCACGAAGCTCGGCAACAGGTATGGCAGGCGCGAGGTCTGCTCGGCAGGTATACTGCTCGCCGCTGTGTTCTACATCGCGCTGTTCGTGCTCTCAATCTTCGGGATCACGCCGGTGTGGCTGTATCTGGCCGCCTGCCTGATGTCCGGCATCGGCACGGCGTTCATTTTCCTGCTGGTGTGGGTGCTCGCAACCGACGCCATCGACTACAACAAGGTCACCTACGGTCTGAACGACGAGGCAACGAGCTACGCCTTCTATACGTTCATGCGCAAGCTCGGCACGACAGTCGCGACCGTTCTCATCAACGTGCCTCTTCTTCGCATCGGCTACAACGGCAGCGAGCTGCGCACCGAGGGACTGAGCACGCAGGCGCTGGAGAGTATGTATCACTTCTCGGTCATCATTCCGGCTGCGCTGTTTCTGCTGGTGTATCTGATCCTGCGGTTTATGTACCCGCTTTCGAAGCGGCGCACCGAGGAATTGCAGGCGCAGAAGGAGGCCATGCTGCGCGCGCAGCCATGACTACTGTTTGATACTAATCCGCAATTAAAAGTAGAAATTAGATTTGAACTGTGATATAATCGTTCCGGTGATGAAAATGAAGTATCA
>SVMM01000013.1 GCA_015067435.1 Oscillospiraceae bacterium
TCGTCGATGATGCGGTAGCCGTACTGCATCACCGCGGTCGTAACCTGGATGCTGCCCGCGCCGAGCAGGATGAACTCCAGCGCGTCGGACCAGTTCTCGATACCGCCCATGGCGGAGAGGTGCATCCCCGCGAGCGCCGGGTTCTGCCCCAGCTCCGCGATGAAGCGCAGCGCAATGGGCTTTACCGCGTTGCCGCTGTACCCGCCCACGGCGGACATCCCGTGCACCGCCGGCGCGGAAACGTACGTATGCGGGTTGATGCCCGTGATGCTCTTGATGGTGTTGATGGCGGCGATGCCGTCCGCGCCGCCGCGCTTCGCCGCCTCCGCCGCGGGGCTCATGCGCGCGACATTCGGCGTGAGCTTGGCGAGCACGGGGATCTTGCAGCCTCGCTTCGCAGCGGCAGTAAAGCGCTCCACCAGCTCCGGCACCTGCCCGATGTCCGAACCGAGACCGCCCTCCGCCATGTTCGGGCAGGAGAAGTTCAGCTCGACGGCATCCGCGCCGTTCTCCTCGCACAGCCGCGAAAGTTCCTCCCACTCCTGCTCGTTCTGTCCCATGAGAGAGGCAAGGATGAATTTCGTCGGGTAGTTTTTCTTGAGTTCGCGGAAGATCGCCATGTTCTCCGCGACAGAGTGGTCGGAGAGCTGCTCGATGTTCTTAAAGCCGATGATGCTGCCGTTGTCGCCGGTGATGGCAGAAAAACGCGGCGACGCCTCGTGGATGTCGAGCGAACAGATCGTCTTGAATGCCGCGCCCGCCCAGCCGGCCTCGAATGCGCGCGCACACATATCATAGGTGCTGGCGACCACGGACGACGACAGCAGGAAAGGGTTTTCCAGCGGCACGCCGCACAGCTCCGTGCGCAGCAAATCCTCGTTTTCCGGCAGAGCGATCTCCAACGCGGGCTTGACCTCGTCGTACAGGCGCGTCAGCAGCAAGCGGATCGGCACCTCATGCGCGCGAACGCAGGCGTCCTCGCAGGGTGCGGAGCAGCCCGCGCATGGATTCCCGGCGGGCAGGCGCGCCGCGGCGGCCTTCTCGTCGTCGAACCAGATCCCGCGCAGCAGCGCCGCGCAGTCGAGCTTCCCGCAGGCTTTGGTGCAGGGCGCGTCGCCGCAGAGCGCGCAGCCCAGCATATCCGGTCGATAGAGCTTTCTTTCAAACATAATGCTTCCTCCGCAGACATTCTGGTTTCCCGCCTCCGCACACCGGGGGGGGCGGGCGGCCGTCTTCCGGTCAGTCGGCAAACGTCACCTTCACGGGATCAAAGGTCACAAGCGGCTCCCACGTGTCCAGATCCATCGTCCGGAGCGTGATCTCAGCTTCCTTGACCGTGGGGATGTTGTCATAGTCGATGTCAAGGGAAATGCTCTCCACACAGCGCTTTCCGGCGGGGATATCCATACCGAAGAACGCCTCGACGGCCTTGCCGTCCAGCTTGATCTCCGCCAGCTCCAGCGACACTTCCTTGCTGCCGCTGTTATAGGCATAAACGGCGATCTGCGGCCCCGCGTATTCGTTGTTCTCCGCCTTGCAGACGACCACCTTGAGGCCGTCCTTGTCGTAAACGGCCGTCCCCTCCTGATCGTAAGAGACGCTCTTGTCATACAGGCTGGTCTTGACCGTCACCGGCTCGCCGAAAGCAAAATAATCGTACTCGTATCCGTCCTCGATCTTTTCGACGGTATACGCGCTCATCTTGAGCTCGATCTCATAAACGGCGGCGATGCCCTTCTCCCGCAGATAGTTCGTACCCACATGGAAGTCTCTGCTCTCCCCCGCGGGAACGATGGCGTCCTCATAAGTAAACCCATATTGTCCCTCCGTGGGAACATACGTGGAGGGAGACACGGAATAGGTGTTCACAAAGAGCTCGCTCGCATCCACGCCGATCAGCTTCCCGGTGCCGTTTTCGACGGTCAGGTTCAACAGAGGATCACCGTAGTCGTCATTTCCAATACCTGTAAGGGTGACCTTCACGCCTTCCTTGTCCATCACCACGGTCTTGGGGACGATACCGGTTTCGACGGGCTCCGCGGGTTCGTTTGCCTCTGCGGCGGCAGCCGACGCAGCCTCATACTTCGACGCGCCATAGAGGAAGTAGACCATCTCTCCGCGCGGGCACGGATCGTTGGGATGAACAGCCATCGCCTCCATGTCGATCATGTCCTCGCTCAGGATGCTGTTCATCAGCGCCCATGCGATGGGAAGCTCGAAGTAGTCTCCCTCCTTTACATCGGTCAACCCGTCCTCGGAACGCAGCGCCTCAATGAGAGCCTGCACAAGGGCGTTGCCGAGATCGTCGAGCGTCAGCGCCGACATGTCGTCGGGGATCTCCGCCGCCATCGCGGCGTCAAAGGGGCTGTCCTCCATGCGGTAGAGCATGGTGAGGATCATGCCGCGCGCGCAGGTGACGGCCGGGCTGAACATGCCGCTGCCCGTGCCGTTCGTAATGCCCTTCTCCACCGCCCACTGCACGGCGGTCTTGTACCAGCCGTTGTTCGGGTCGCTCTCCACGTCGGTGAAGGTCTGCGTCTGCGCAGGTTCGGGCTTTCCCGCCATCCGCCACAGGAAAGTGACGGCCTCGGCGCGCGTCACGGTGTCCTCCGGGGCAAATCTCCCGCCGCCCTTGCCGTTGGTGATCTCCTTCTCCACCGCCCACTTGACGGCCTCCGCGTAATAGGCGTCCGCCGCCACGTCGGTGAATGCGTCCGCCGCGAAAACCGGCGCCGTGCCGAGGGTCATCACGACCGCCAGCAGCAATGCAAAAAGCTTTCTGCGCTTCATAGAATCAACCTCCCTGGTCCAAACGGTTTACTTTTTGGTCACGCCCTCGCCGTAGATGGTCGTCCAGTCGTTTTTCATGGAGATCGGCACCCAGTCAAACTCCTCACAGAGGTCGAACATCTTCTGTGCCTTGCTCTCGCTGCCGTTCTCGCGCACGGTATCGTCGCAGCAGAGCATAAAGGCAAGGCTCGGATAGCGGTTGCCGCTCGTCACATACTCCGCCATGCTGGAGTCGCCCGTGGAGTTACCAAACGAGAGCACCGGCTGCTGCCCGATCTCCTGCGCGATGACGGTTACTTTATTGGTCTTGAGGTTCTTGATGAGAAATTCGCCGCCGAGGAGCAGCTCATCCTGATCGGTAAAGGTGTACTTGAGGCCGTCCTCGTCACCCTGATGCGAGGCGACCAACAGCTCGTCGGAGCCGATGATCTGCCGGTTGGGCAGGCCCAGCGGCGAATTGTCCGCGATGCCGCGCACGATCAGGCGGTCGGTGCCGCTGACCACGTAGACGGTAAAGTCATTCGCTTTCAGAAGCTCCACGACCTGTAACATCGGGCGATACCAGCCCTCGCCCCGCAGCATTCCGTCGTAGCTCGGCATGGCCTGCTGCTTGAACGCCTGAATGTAGTCGTTGAACTCCTTGAGCGTCATGCCCGCGAACGCGGAGGCGACCGCCTTGCCGTGGTCGACCTCAAGACCGGCAAAGGACTTGCCCGTCTCGTTCTGCTCCTTGATCTTATTCGCAACCTCTTTTTCAAAGTCGGACGCCTTGTCCTTGTAATCCGGGTCCTCCAGCACGCGGTACTTGAGGAGCGTGTAGTCGAAATAGTTGGGATCTGTCTCGCAGAAGAGCGTGCCGTCCAGGTCGAACACGGCGATGCGGTCCTCCGCGGGGATGAAGCCTTTGCTTCCCTCATCCGTGATCACCTTCAGGTAAGCGAGCAGTTCGTTCTTCGCCGCAGCGTCATTCGTCCAGAGCGAGAGCGGATCGGCCATGCTGTCAAAGCGCTCCAACGCCTCCGCCAGCTCCGCGCGCGTGACCTTGCCGTCGGCGGCAAGCAGAACACGTCCGCCCTCGGTCTTTTCCGCAAGCAAGCCGTTGGCGAGGGCAAACTGGAAGCCCTCCATTGCCCACGAAGGCGTGGTGAAGGCGTCGTCATAGCTCAGGATGTTCGTGTTCTGCGCGGCGGTGAAGTCCATGCCCTTGTAGCGCGCATAACGGCAAAGCATGGCGGCAAGCTCCGCGCGAGTGACGGTGCGTCCGCCGTCGAGCAGCCCGTTTCCGTCTCCGTTCACAACGCCCGCGCCCTTCGCCCAGACGGCGGCGTTTGCGTACCATGTGCCCGCCGCGTCCTCGAATGCGACGGACTGGATCACCATGGGCTGCCCCTCCCGCTCATAGAGCGTCTGGAGCACCTCGCCCCGCTCCACGGGAGCGGCGGGATCGGCCGCAACGCGGTTTTCCGACGCATATACGGGCGCGGCAAGACTCATGACAAGAGCCAGCGCCAAAATCAGGCTGTTGAACCTTTTCATGTTTCAGATTCTCCCCTCTACTGCTGTTGATCTCTCTGCAGGCGGCTTCCTTCAGCGCCTCAGATACTCCGACGACACGGGAAACTCGAAATAGGTATCCGGATACGGCTCATTCCGCAGGGCAAAATGCCACCATTCGCAGTCGATCGGCGCAAAGCCGTTGCGCACCATAACGCGCTGCAAAAGCATCCGGTTGTTGTACTGTTCCTCCGTGACGCCCCGATAATCCGGATGCGACGCTTCGCTGAACAGGTCGAAGGGGCTGCCCATGTCCAGTTCCTTCCCCGTTGCCATATCGAGCAGCGTCAAATCGACCGCGCTGCCGCGGCTGTGGCTGGACTGCTTGGCGATATAGCCCTTTGCAAAAAGCTCCTGCTTCTCCAATTCAGGGTAGAAGTACGGCTTCATGCGGATGTCCTGATCCTCGATGCCCCACAGCACAAAGCGTCTGACCGCGCAGGCAGGGCGATAGGCGTCGAACACCTTCAGCCGATACCCCTGCACGATCATCTCGTTGCTGACGGACTTGAGCGCCCGCGCCGCCTCGATCGCCAGCAGCGCGCAGGGCTCCTCATAGCCGTCGATCCGCTCGCCGATGAAATTATAGGTGGAATGATAGCGGATCTCCTGCACGATATGCGGCACATAGTCCGCCAGCAGCACGAACCCCGACGGGTCCATGGTCACGTCGTTCTTGCTGTCCCTTCGCATCGTGTTTCCCCTCCGTTTTTCATGCAGGGCATGCCTGCATGATCCGGTGAACAAGATAATTATTACTCTTTCGCCATCTCGGCTGCGACTTCGATGATATGCTCCTTCGACAGGCCGAACTGCTTGAGCAGCTCGACAGCGGGACCGGAGTGTCCGAACTCGTCGTTCACGCCGATTCTGCGCACCTTGGTGGGCTGCTTCTCGCTCAAAAGTGCGCACACGGCTTCGCCGAGGCCGCCGATGACCGAATGTTCCTCGCAGGTGATGACCTTGCCGCACTCGCGCGCCGCCTTGAGGATCAGATCCTCGTCCAGCGGCTTGATCGTGCAAAGGTTGATGACACGTGCGCGGATGCCTTGCTCGCGCAGCGCCTTTCCGGCCTCCAGCGCCTCATAGGTCATCAGGCCCGTGGCGATGATGGCAATGTCGTCGCCGTCAAGCAGCACCTCGCCCTTGCCGATCCGGAAGTCCATGCCCTCCTCGTGGAACACGGGCACCGCCAGACGGCCAAAGCGCAGGTAGACCGGCCCCTTGTGCTCGTACGCCGCCTTGACCGCGCACCGCGCCTCCACGTCGTCGGCGGGGCACATGACCACCATGCCGGGAATGGAGCGCATGAGGGCGAAGTCCTCGCAGCACTGGTGCGAGGCGCCGTCCTCGCCGACGGAGATGCCGCCGTGCGTCGCGCCGATCTTGACGTTCAGATGCGGATAGCCGATGGAGTTGCGCACCTGCTCAAACGCGCGCCCCGCGGCGAACATGGCGAAGCTGGATGCGAACGGCACCATGCCCATCGATGCCGCACCCGCGGCGACCGCCATCATGTCCCCCTCGGCGATGCCGCAGTCGAAGTGGCGGTCGGGATACGCCTTCTTGAACATCGCGGTCTTCGTGGCGCCGGCAAGGTCCGCGTCGAAAACCACCAGATCGGGATGCTCCGCGCCAAGCTGTACCAGCGCGTTGCCGTAACTGTCGCGCGTTGCGATTTTTTTGATCTCGGCCATCTTACATCGCCTCCAATTCTTTCAGCTTTTTGTCCAGCTCCGCCATGGCCTGCGCGTACTCGTCGTCGTTCGGCGCCTTTCCGTGCCAGCCCGCCTGATCCTCCATGTACGACACACCCTTGCCCTTGACGGTGGTCATGATGATGGCGGTGGGAACCCCCTTTGTCTCCCTTGCCTTTGCGAACGCGGCCTCCATCTGGTCGAAGTCGTGGCCGTCGATCTCCTGCACCGCGAAGCCAAACGCTTTGAGCTTTTCAGGGATCGGGTAAGGGCTCATGACGTCCTCGATCTTGCCGTCGATCTGGAGGTTGTTGTTGTCGATGACAACGCAGAGATTGTCCAGCTTGTAGTGGTGGGAAAGCATGAACGCCTCCCACGGCTGACCCTCCTGGATCTCGCCGTCGCCGAGCAGGGCGTAGACGCGGCAGTCCATGCCCTTGTGCTTCGCCATCAGCGCCATGCCCGCGGCGGCGGACACGCCCTGCCCCAGCGAGCCGGTGGACATGTCGACGCCCGGTGTCTCGTTCATGTTCGGGTGTCCCTGCAAACGGCTGCCGATATGGCGGAGGGTCTTGAGCTCTTCCGCCGGGAAGAAGCCGCGCTCCGCCAGCGCCGCATACAGGCCCGGTGCGGTGTGGCCCTTGGAGAGGACGAAGCGGTCACGCCCCTCCCACTTCGGGTCGTCCGGACGAATGTTCATCTCTTTGAAATACAGGTAGGTAAACAGATCCGCGGCGGAGAGGCTTCCGCCCGGATGACCGGACTTTGCGCTGTGCGTCGCTTCGATGATCCCCTTGCGGACCCGGCAGGCGGTCATCATCAGGTTCTTTTTTTCATCAGGTTTCATAACAGTCCTCCTTATCCATCCTATATTGAATAATTGTATAGTACCGCATTTTTTCTGTCAAGCCTTTCGCAGAGGCTGCAAAAGCCCCTCCGGCCTTTGATATCCGGGCAGGAAGCGTCTTGCGCAGCAGCCTTTACCGAATTGCCGCAATCAACCGGAGCACATCCTCCAGCGTCGCGCGATAGTACGCCGCGCTCTCGGTGGCATAGTCCGCGAACGCTCTCGCCGCGCGGTCGATGCCGAAGATCGCCGTCACGCCGAGGCCGTATGCCTCCTCAGCGCCCTCACCGACACAGCCGACGATGGCGACGAGCGGAATGTTCTTCGGTTTCGTGCGCTTTGCAATGCCGGAGATGGCCTTGCCGTGGATACTTTGCGCGTCGATGCGCCCCTCGCCGGTGATAACCAGCTCCGCGCCGTCGAGCTTCGCGTCAAAATCCACCACGTCCAGCACCGCTTCGATGCCGGAGCGCATACGCGCGTTCAAAAACGCCATACAGCCCGCGCCCATGCCGCCCGCCGCGCCCGCGCCGGGCAAGTCGGCGACGCGCTTGCTGAAATCGCGTTCGATGATCTCCGCAAGGTGGGCAAGGTTCGCGTCCAGCCGCTCCGCCATTGCGGCATCCGCACCCTTCTGCGGTCCAAAGATATGCGCCGCGCCGCGCTGCCCGCACAGCGGATTGTCCACATCAGACATCAGCGTCAGTGTCACGCCGGAGAGCAATTCTTCCGTCTCCGTGTTGTCGATATGGGTGATGCGGTCCAGCGTACCGCCAACGGGGACGAACACCCTGCCGTCCGCGTCGTAAAACCTTGTTCCCAGCGCTGCGGCGCAGCCGCAGCCGCCGTCGTTCGTGCAGCTACCGCCAAGGCCAAGCAGGATCTCCGTGCAGCCGTTCCCGACCGCGTGGCGCAGAAGCTCGCCCACGCCGTAAGTGGTCGTGGCGGATGGGTCGCGGCGCCCGCCCACCATCGGCAGTCCCGCCGCACTCGCCATTTCGATGATCGCACGGCTTCCGCTGCGGGCATAGGACGCGTCGACGCGCTCGCCCCACGGACCGCTGACGCTGGCCGCGACCGGCTTCGCGCCGACGGCGTCGACAAAGCAGCCGACCGTGCCCTCGCCGCCGTCGGCGACCGGAATTGCGATCACCTCGCAGCCGGGGATGATCCGCGGGACGCTCTCGCGGGTGATCGCACAGATGTCCCGGCTGGACAGCGTGCCCTTGAAGGAGTCGGAGATGACGACGATCTTCTTCATTTCACGGATTCACCACGTTCTGCGGCGCGCCGTCGAGCCATGCGAGGACGTTCTCGACTGTCGTGTCCATGATGCGCGCCCGGCTGCCCTTCGCGCCCCAGCTCATGTGCGGCGTGATGATACAGTTCTTCGCTGTGAGCAGCGGATTGTCGCCGTGTATCGGCTCGGTGGACACCACGTCCAGCGCCGCGCAGGCAACCTTGCCGCTGTTGAGCGCGTCCGCGAGATCCTGCTCCACCACCATCTGTCCGCGGCTGTTGTTGATGATGATGACGCCGTCCTTCATTTTGGCGATGTTCTCCTTGTTGATGATACCGGTGTTGAACGGGAACAGCGGCATCTGGAGCCCCAGTACGTCCGAGCGTGCAAACAGCTCGTCCAGCGTAACATACTCCACGCCCAGCGCCTTCGCCTCGTCGGTCTCGCGCGCGTCGTAGGTGATGACGTGCATGCCCAGCGCCCTGGCGATCTCGGCGGTGTGGATGCCGATGTTGCCGCAGCCCAGCAGGCCGTAGGTCATGCCCGCCAGCTCGATGAGCGGATAGTCCCAGAAGCACCAATCGGCGTTTTGCTCCCACTTGCCCGCGTGCACCGCGTCGCTGTGGTGGCCGATGTGGTGGCAGGCTTCCAGCAGCAGCGCGATGGCAAACTGGCTGACGCTGCGCGTGCCGTACACGGGCACGTTGGAAACGGGGATGCCCTTCTCCTTCGCGTACGCAACGTCCACGATGTTGTAGCCCGTGGCAAGCACGGCGATAAACTTGAGGTTGGGGCATCGATCCATCGTCTCACGGGAGATGGGCGTCTTGTTGACGATCGCGACGTCCGCGTCGCCGATCGCCTCGGCGATCCGCGGTGATTCCTCGTAGGAGACGCGGTCGTGGACCGTCAACTCGCCAAAGGCTTTGAGCCCGTCCCAGCTCAGATCGCCGGGATTTTCGGTGTAGCCGTCCAAAACAACGATTTTCACAGCATTTTTCATACAAATACCTCCCCCGTCTCTACCGGATCGGACTGAGCATCGGAGGCTCGTCCACGCTCGTCGCCGTGAGGTACAGCATCTCCTCCGAATCGGTGTGGAACGCGATCTGCCCGGTTTCGCCGCTGTGTGTGACCAGCTCGCCGTACAGTCTGTCGTCCGAGCCGTAGCCGGATTCAAAGCGGAGATTGCGCACCCAGCCGTCGCGGCAGAAGAAGCTGTCGGTGTAAACGATTTGGTTCTGATTGTCGTTTTTGTCCGCGAAATACTTGACCTCCCCGGTCACCCTGCCGTTCAGCCGGACCTGCATCACCGTGCCGTCAAAGGTCAGCCGCACGTCGGCAAGGCGCCCCGCGCCGCGGAACACCCGGCCGCCCTCCAGCGACTGCGTCCAGTAGTACGGCTGATCCTTCTGCGCGCCCGTCTCGTTCGTTTCCATGGTGGGCGCGCCCTGCGCCTGCTCGCGCTCCCACGCGTCGCGCCGGTTCACGGCGGCGGGCGGCACGCTCACCGCGCAGGTTTCGGGAAAGCTGGGCTTCGCGCCCTCCTCCGCGCCGTAATAATCCGGAATGGGGCCGGTAAAGGCCGCCGTCTTCAGGCTCGCGCACTCGCCGAACGCGTCCTCGCCGATGCTGCACACATTTTTCCCGAAGGTGACCGCCGTAAGCGCGCTCTGATAGAACGCCTTTTCCCCGACGCTGCACACGCCGTCCGGGATCGTCAGCGCACCGCTGAGCGCGGAGCAGCGGCTGAACGCGGCGGACTGGATGTGCTCCAGCGACGCGGGCAGCGGGGAGAGCGCGGCAAGGTTCCCGCAGCCGGCGAAGCTGCCATGCCCGACGGAGCGCAGCCCTGCGGGAAGCGTCAGCGTTCCCGTGAACGACGTTTCGGCGAACGCGTAATCCCCCACAATGAGGAGCGAGGGCGGAAGCTCCAGCTTGCCCGTCATGCCCTTACAGTCGCGGAAGGTCTCCTTGCAGACCACCTTGAGCCCTTTGGACAGGCGGAGCGCGGTCAGACTCTCATCGCTCCGGAACGCGCCGGAGCCGATCATTGTAACGCTGTCCGGGATCGTCAGCGTACCGCTGAGGTTCTTGCAGTAGGCAAAGGCGCGCTCGCCGATCCACGTCAAACCGTCCGGCAGGGTCAGCGACCCGTCGAAAGTGCAGCTGTGGAACGCGGATTCGCCGATCCTCGTCACCCCCTCGGGGATCGCGAGATCGCCCTTGAGCGATTCGCAGCCGTTGAAGCAGCTGAACGGGATCGCGGTCAGCCCCTTCGACAGCCGGAGCGTCCCGTCAAAGCCGCAGATCGAAAAGGCGTAGCTCCCGAGCGAGGTCACGGAATCGGGCAGCGTCAGATCGCCGCGCAGCTTTTCGCAGTGGTAAAACGCGCTTTTGCCGATGCTCTCCAGCCCGTCCGGGAACGTGAGCTCGCCCGCCGCGCCGACCATCTCCTCAAACGCCTCATCCCCAATCGTCTTCAGCGAGCGGGACAGTCTGATCCCCGTGAATCCTTTGCAGTGTTCGAACGCGTAGCCCCCGACGGTCTCCACCGCGTCCGGCAGCGTCAGCGTCCCCGTGAGCTGGTTGCAGCCGTAGAACGCGAATTCCCCGATCTCGCGCAGCGTGCCCGGCAGCGTCAATTCACCGCTGAGCTGGTGGTTGGAGTAGAACGCCTCCCGCGCGATGGAGGTGACGCCCTCGGAGATGACCAGCTTTTGGATGGGATAGTCGCTCCACATAAAGCGGTTGGTCGTAACCATCTCTCCGCTGCCCGTGATGGTCAGCGTCTTGGTCTTCCGGCTGTACTCCCAGGTCATATTCTCCCCGCAGGTTCCGTTTTCCGTAAGGGCTTTGCCCGAACCGCAGCCGAAAACATTCATAAGCATCGTTCCAATCATCATGATCGTCAGCACTCTTTTCATATTATTCTTTCACCCGATTCAGTTTTTTGACTCCCGTTCGTCTTCCTCTCTCTTTTTATTATCAAATAATATCATAAACGAATTTCACACACAATTCAACAGGATTTCTTGTCTCAACAATGCGTTGCGGTATCCTGCGAAAAATGTCTTTTTCCTCTTTCCAATAAGCAAAAAATGGAGTATAGTGAGTAAAAATGCAAGGAGGTTGATGCGGTGCCCCGTATAATGAACCGGGCCGAACGGCTCCACACGCGCAAGATCCACGCGCCTCCCGCCGGACTGTACGCCCTTTTGATGCTTGATTCGCTCTCGCATCTGCTGGTGGACGCCCTGTGCGCCGCGACGGTGCTCGGCGGCCTGCGGGCGTCGTCGGAGGAGCTTTCCGCGTTCATCCTCGTCTACAACACGCTGGCATTTTCCACCCAGTGCCTCGTCGGGCTTGCGGCGGACAGGCTCCGGCGGCACGCCGTATCGGCAAGCGCGTCGATTCTGCTGATCGTCGCGGGCTTTGCGCTGCCGCTGCCGTCTGTACTGCGGGTATGCTGCGTCGGCGTCGGGAACAGCGTGTTCCACGTTGCCGGCGGCGCGATGACGCTGGAGCGCAGCGGAGGGCGCGCCGGCGCGCTGGGCGTGTTCGTCGCGCCGGGTGCGATCGGACTGGCGCTGGGCACGCTGTGGCCGGAGCTGGGCGCCGTGTTCGCGGCGCTGTTGGCGCTTTGCGCCCTTGCTGTGATCCCGCTGGAGCGGCGCGCGCCGGAGCCGGATACCCCCCCTGCCGAAGACGGCGGCGAGAGCGAGCTCGCCGTGCCGCTGCTGGCACTCGCAGTGGCGGTGCGCGCGGTGGGCGGCTCCGCCGTCAGCTTCCCGTGGAAAAGCGGCGCGGCGCTGTCGCTGTTGACGGTGCTGTTCGTGTTTGCGGGCAAAACCGCCGGCGGCTGGGTCTGCGACAGGCTTGGCGCGCGGCGGACGGCGCTGCTTTCGATCATTCCCGCTGCGCTGCTGATCGCGTTTTGCTCCGCTTGGGCGGTGCCGTCCCTCATAGGACAGTTTGCCCTGAACCTCACCATGCCGGTGACGCTGTGGCTGCTGTACCGCGCCATGCCGGATGCGCCGGCCTTCGCGTTTGGGCTCGCGGCGTCGGCGCTGTGGCCGGGGACGATCGCGGGGCAGCTGATGACGCTGACGGGACCCGCGCTGTGGGGCTGCGTGCTCGTCAGCTTCCTCTTTGGACTCTGGGCGATTCTGTATGCCGAAAAGAAGATTGGAGAAGGGAGGAAAGAACATGAAGCAGATTGAACGCGGCACGGCGCTGCTGGCGGCAGGCTGTCTCTGTATGATGCCCGCCCGCGCGGACGCGCTTGGGGAGCCTTTCGTTATTTTTGCAATCCCACTGCTGATGCTCGCGCTTGCCATTCTCGCGCTGTCGCTGCTGATCCGCGCCATCAAAAGGCTGCGAAACAAAAAACGCGCCCGCAGGGAAGCGGACGCGATGAAAAACGAATCCATCAACGAAAGTGAGGAAAACAAAGATGAAAAAACTGTTCCGTAGTGCGCTCGTGCTCCTGACCGCGGCGGTATTGAGCGTTCCCGCGTTCGCCGACGTGATCGATGAGCCGAGGCCGGAGCCCGGTTCGTTCCTTCCCGTGCTGGCGATCGCTGTCGTTTTGATCGCCGCGGTGCTTCTGGTGGTAACGATCCGCCGCCGCAAGCGCAAATGAGCCTTTTTGCCGCCTGCGCGCTGACGGTGCTGCTGGAAACGCCGCTGTTTTTCCTTGCGGGGTATCGGAGCCGGGATGAAATCACCGTGGTGGTCTGCGCAAACGTCGTAACCAACCTGCTGTTGAATCTGACCGCCGCGTATCTCCTGCAGGGCCGCCTCACGATCGCGTATTCTCTGGAGCTGGCGGTCGTCGCGGCGGAGTACGCGGCGTATGCCCTCGCATTTGGGCGGTCGAAGCGGCTTTTTCTGCTGACGCTGGCGGCAAACTGCCTGTCCTTCGGGGTCGGGCTGCTGCTTTAGGTGCTGCTCCGGAAACGGGGCAGCCCTTTTCAGTTCAGCGTCAGCCTTGCCTTTTCCAGAACCATCACCAGAACCGGGATCAGCACGATGTGCAGGATGATGCCGGGGATCGCGCCCGTCACCGCGCCGGCGAAAAACGCCGAGAGCGGGAACTCCGAGCCGGAGAGCCCCGCGAGCAGATAGCGCGCCGCGCCCCAGACAAGCCGTCCGCCGATCATTGCGAGGATCAGCGCCGCGTAAACGCTCCACGTCTTCCGCGGCAGCAGCTTGTAGAGGATACCTGCGAGCGCGCCGTAGGCGGCAAGCTCAAAGGTCATGGCGATGGCGGTCGGGTACAGCGGGGGCATGCCGAACAGCGCCGAGCGCAGCAGCGGCGCGATCAGCCCCACCGCCATGCCCCACTGCCAGCCGCAGACAAACCCGCACAGCAGCACGGGGATATGCATGGGCGAAAGCATCGCGCCGATCTCGGGGATCTGCCCCGTGATGAACGGCAGAACCAGCGCAATGGCAAGATAGAGCGCGGAATAGATCATTCTGCGGTTGCGTTCCGCCACTGTCCCGTCCTCCCTTACTTCGAGTAAGCGTACTGCCCCGCGTACGCGCTGCCGGACGCCTCCTGCGTGAGCGCGCGCAGCGCCTCGTCCGCATCCACATCCTCCATCTGCTCGGGATACAGCAGCTTGGCGAGATACACCATCGCCGCCGTCCGTCCCGCGCTTGTCTCCAAAAGCTGCCGGGACAGCACAAGCGTCCGCCCTTCCCGGATCGCGCCGATGTTCGCCCATTCCGGGCGCACAGCCAGCTCGTCGCAAAGCGTCTGCGCCGCGAGCGGGTCGAGTGGCCCGCCGTCCATGGCCTTCACCACGGCGTCCGGGTTTTTTCGGAAGACCCAGCCGTCGTCGACGGTCAGGTTTTCCTCCAGCAGCTTCGCCGACACATCGTACGCACCCGCGCCGATGATGATTTGATGCTCGTCCGAGGTCTTGAAAACCGTGCGGTGGTCCTCGTCCGTCTCCCAGTACACATAGAGTCGCTTACATTCAAAAAGGCTGCCGAGGCGGGAATCCAGCAGCGTCAGATAATAGGTCTGCACGCTCTCGGCGACCTCCCCGCTCTCGTCGACGCCGAGCTGCTCCGCTTCATCCGCGCGCACGGTCTCCGTCGCGCTCAGCTCGGCTCCCACCGCCTCCGTATTGGCGCCTCCGGCCGCTTCGCCGCCGTCCGCGGCGGTTGCGTCCGCGGGTTGCTCCGTCTCCGCATACAGCGGCGTTTCCGCGTCCGGCGTCAGCTCGCCGCTCGCGTTCTCTGCGAATTCACGGCGCTCCGAGGTCTCGTCCTGCTCCGCGGGCGCGTCCGGCTCCGTTGCCGGCTCCTCCGGCTGCTCCGGCGGTTCCTCCGGCAGCTCCTGCGGAGGCTCCTCCGGCGGCGCAGTTGCGGCGTCTATGCGAACGGGCGCGGCAGCTTCCTGTACCGGAGGCTCCTGCGCCGTTTGCACGGGCGGGCTCTCCCGTTCGATCACGCGCGTGCGGCAGGCGCAGAGTGTCAGCCCCAGCGCCAGCAGCAGTATGAACTTTGCCTTTCGCATGGCCTACACCTCACAGAGACAGTCTTTGTATTTCAGACGCAGCCTCGTCCGTCGATCCGCCTGTTTGTAGAGCGTCGCTTCCGTCCTGTCCAGCAGCGCGCGGATCGCGGCGCGCTGCCCGTCGTCCATCGCATGTTCGCTGTATGCCGCCTCCTGCCAGATGGCTGCGCCTTCGGCGTACTGCGCGGCATACTCGTCCGACATCATTTGCCTGACCGCCTCTTCGCACTGTGCGAACGGGCGGTTTTCCGTTTGCAGCCCCGCCGCGCGGAGCCAGCGCATCGTGTGCGTGAACATCGCGCGGATCGCGGCGGCGTTGTCGGCGTCTCCGAACGCCGCCCGCCTCTCCGCGGCGAGGCGTTTCGCCCTGTTCAGCAGCAGGAACGGCAAAAACGGCACGACCAGCAGCGCGACGATCGCCAGCAGCAACAGCACAATGCGCAGAAAATCGATCCGGCGCGGAAGGGATATCTCCTGCTCGTTCTCCGTCTGCCGCTCATATTCCTGTCGTCCGGTCTCGCCCGCGTCGTCCGCGTTCGCCGCCTCCTCGTGCTGCCGCGACTCCTGATGCACGGGGGCGTTTTCCGTCTCCGGCTGCGCCGCGGGCTGCGCCGCGCTGAAAGCGAGAGTGCCCAGCTCGTCGCGCAGATGCTCCGAATACGCCTCCACCGCCGCGTTGGGACGCGGCGCAAGCAGAAATACGGCGAGCGCAACAGCGGCCGCCCCCGCGAGCAGCGCCGCGCCGTTCGGGGAGATCGCGTCCTCCCGCAAAAGCAGCAGCGCGAGCAGCGCAAAGAGCAGGATGTTTTGCCATGCAGGCGGCGTCACGCCGAAATACGCCTCAGCAAAGGCTATGGCAAAAAACAGCGTCAGCGCATTGATCCGCCGCCGCGCTGCAAACGCGCAGAGCGCGCCGCCGAACAGTGCGAGCCACGGCAGCGCCGCGCGCGGCGAGGCCGCCTCCGCGACCGAAAAGTATTCATAGGCGTAGGCGTTGACCGCCTCGCTTGCATCAAAGAGCCGGTTTGCGAGCACCGCCGCCCCGTCGCGGGCGGAGGAAAACGCCATCGCGCCCAGCGACAGCACCAGAGATACGAGCAAAAGAACGCGTCCCCAGCGCGGCGGCGCGAAAGCCATGATTGCCGCCACCGCCGCGCCAGCCAGCAGCGCGGGTGCGTATAGCTCAACGCCAAGGATCGACGCAAATGCCAGCGCCAGCGCCGCATAGAGCGCAAGCGGCAGGATCACCCCTTGGAGTCGCGCCGCGCGGCGCGCCGGCTCTGCCGTATGGATTTGTAAGGCGGCACCCTGCATCGTGTGTGCTCCTATAACTCAATAAAGTGCAATTCCTCCCGGTATCCGGCGTCGGAAAATGGGATCGTAACGGCGCCAGCCGTCTCTGCCGCGGGCGAAGCGGTCAGGAGCGTCACGCGGTTGCCGCGGCAGAATGACTCCGCATCCGGCGGCGGCGCCGCGCTGACGACGGCGACGTGGGCGTAGGGCGTCTCGGCCAGCAGGCGCGAGAGCGCGCCGTCGTCGGCTTCCCACGCGAGCGTCAGGAAGCGCTCCTCCATCGCGCGAAAATCCACATCATTCTGCACCTCCGTCAGCAGGAACCGCCCCGCCTCCGCAAACGCGGCGGTGTGGGCGTATCCCCCGTTCACCAACGCGCGGGAGACGGAGAGAAACACCTCCGCCATCGCGTCCGCCGCCTCCGGCGGGACACCCTCCCGCTCCGAGAGCAGGTTGCGGAAGACCAGCAGCGTCTGGTTGACCACCGGAAGCCCCAGCTCGCGCAGCATCAGCGCATCTGTCTTCTGCGACAGCTTCCAGTGGATCTGGCGGATCGGATCGCCGGGGCGGTACTCGCGAATGGCAAAGGTCTCGCTCGGGTCGCTGCCCGGCTTCGTCTGCGAATACCGCTCGCTGTCGGAAATGACCGTCGTGTTCTCCGTCAGCAGCACGGACGGCAGGAACAGCTCCGGCTCGACCGTGGCGAATTCTCCGTCACAGGAGCCCGCCGAAAAGCGGCCGATGCCGAACAGATCCTCCGTCCACGCCTCCGCCGCAAGCCGCAGCGTGCCGCAATGCGCCGTGCCGACCGCCAGCGTCAGCGCCGAGCGTCCGGAAAGCCGGGGTGAAAAGGAAAACGCCGTTTCCGCGCGCTCGTTCGTCAGCCGGTTCTCACAGACCGCGCGCCCCGCAGTTCGGGAAAAAACACCCAGCGGTTCCACCGCAAGCGAGGCGTGCAGCGCGTTTCCCTTCGCGCAGCGCGGCGGGACGGCAAGCGTCATCCGGACGCGCGCCGCCCTGCGTTTTGCCGAGAGGATCGACACCGTGGGCAGAAGGATTGAGGCAAGCAGCAGCGTCAGCGTCGCGGCGTTGTTCTCAAAAAGCCAGAGCACCGCGGCGGCGACGAGCCATGCCGCCCACGCAAGTCTGCGTTTCCACATGTCAGTGCCCGCGCGTGTCCGGCACCTCGACGGACTTGAGCAGTTCCGCGAGCACCTGCTCCGCCGAGACGCCGGAGAGCCGCGCCTTCTGCGTCAGGATGATGCGGTGGGCGCACACGTCGGCAAAGACCGCGCGCACGTCCTCCGGCACCACATAGTCGCGCCCCTCCAGATACGCATGCGCCTTCGACATACGGTCGAGGAACAGCACGCCGCGCGGGCTGATGCCGATCTCGGTCATGGGATGCTCCCGCGAGGCAAGCGCGAGCCGCGTGAGATAGGACAGGATACTATCCTTCGACGTCACGGCGCGCACCTCGCCCTGCATCCGCACCACGTCCTCGCGCGTTACGGACTGCTTCACGCTCTCCAGCGGGTCATGCTCCTGCCGGGCGCGCAGCAGCTCCATCTGTGCGTCGTAGTCCGGATAGCCGATGGAGAGGCGCACGAGGAAACGGTCGACCTGCGCGTAGGGAAGCATCTGCGTCCCCGCCGTACCGACGTTGTTCTGCGTGGCAATCACGATAAACGGCTTTTGCAGCGGGTAGGTGTTCCCGTCCACCGTGACCTGCCGCTCCTCCATCGCCTCCAGCAGCGCGGACTGCGTCTTGCTCGACGTGCGGTTGATCTCGTCGCCGAGCAGCAGATTCGTATCGTTCACAACGCCGCGCTGATAGGTGAACGCGCCGGTATCCTTGTTGTAGACGGAAAAGCCGATGATGTCGCTCGGCAGCACGTCGGGCGTGAACTGGATGCGGTGGTATGTAAGGCCCAGCGTACGGCTGAGCGCCAGTGCCAGCGTCGTTTTGCCGACGCCCGGCACATCGTCGAGCAGGATATGGCCGTCCGACAAGATCGCCATCAGGATCTTCCCGATGACAGCGCGCTTGCCGGAGATCGCCTTTTCCACTTCTTTGATGATCGATTCCAGTTCATTGTTCATGGCAGATGCTTTGTCTCCCTTTTTATTGTTGCCGGGGTATTGTAGCATAAGAACCGAAAAAGGGCAAGCGTGCGCCTGCCCTTTCCCTGTTTTTTCAGTTTATTTGCTCGTGACCACCATCGTGTTCGACGCCTGGTCGTAATCGACGCCGAAACCCAGCTTCTCACCCAGCTCGCGGAGCTTGAAGAAGTTGTTGCCGCCGATGTTGAAAGCGGTGAGGTCGGTGACGGGCGCGCCGTCAATGATGAGCTTCTGTGCGCTGCGAACCGCAGTGGCGGACTTGTCGGTGCCCGTCGCCAGCTCGCCGCCGACGTCGGTGTACGCCTCGCCGGTCTTGACGGCGATGGTGTTGCTCGCGGCGTCATAGTCGACGGAGAACTGCGAGCCTGTGCCGCTGAGCAGCGCAGCCATGTCGCGCAGCTTGAAGTAGTTGCTGCCGTCGATGTTGTAGATCTCCGCTGTCTGCGCCTCGCCGTTGACGGTGAGGTTCTGGCGCGTCAGAACCACGGCGGCCTTCCCCGCGACCGTGACGCGGCCCTGCGGTGCGGCATAGCTCTCGCCGACGGCGCCGGCAAGCGTCTCCTTGAGGTACATCCACACCACGTCGCGCACGACGGCGGAGGTGATGGTGCTCTTGTCGTTGGTCTCGGCGGCCGCCTTGAACACATAGGAGGAATCCATGCCGTTGAAGTTCGCGTTGCTGGTGATAACGGCATAGGTCGCGGCCTCGTCGAACGCCTTGCCGTCCACCTCGGTGATAATCACACGCTGCACGGACGCCGCCTTGTACCACGGTGCCTTGTACTCCTCGCCCTTGTCGAACGCTTTTGCGGTATCGACTGTGTACTTCATGCCGGAAACCTGCATGAAGGACGCGCACGCCGCGGCGGTCGCCTCGCTGTAGGGCAGCCCCTGCGCCGCCACTTCCAGCGCCTCGCGCAGCTGCGCGCCGGTCATGTAGACCACGGCGACCTTGTTGGGATAAGGCAGGACCTCCGCCAGCTCCGCCGCGCCGAAGGAGCCGGCGTCGATATCGGCGCGCAGATTACCGCCGTTCCACAGCGCGACGATGTGGTCGGCGTCGACCGCGATTGCGGTGTTGCCCGCCGTCACGTCGTCCTCTTCAAAATAGCCGTTGATCGTACCGGACGCCGCGAACCAGCGCAGCGCGTCCGTCCACAGGTCGCCGAGGTTGGTCTCGCCCTTGCGCGCCGCGTCATCCGCTCCGCTGAGCTTCACGGCGCTGTACGCCTCCACGCTGTCGTCCAGCTCGACCACATTGCCGTGGGCGTCCGTAAAGAGCAGCTTGATTCGTCCCTGCGCCTTGGCGTAGGTATCCTCCTTGACGATATTGTCCAGCTCCTCGTCCAGATACATCCACACCACGTCGCGCACGACCGCCTTGGTGATGGCGCTCTTGTCGTTGGCGGCGGCAGCCTCCTTGAACAGATAGGAGGAATCCATGCCGTTGAAGTTCGCGTTGCTGGTGACAACGGCATAGGTCGCGGTCTCGTCGAACGCCTTGCCGCCCACCTCGGTGATCGTCACGCGCTGCACGGACGCCGCCTTGTACCACGGTGCCTTGTAGACCTCGCCCTGATCGAAGGGCTTGGAGATGTCGACCGTGTATTTCATGCCGGAAACCTGCATGAAGGACGCGCACGCCGCTGCCGCCGCCTCGCTGTAGGGCAGCCCCTGAGACGCCGCCTCCAGCGCCTCGCGCAACTGCGCGCCGGTCATGTAGACGACGGCGACCGTGTTGGGATAGGGCAGCACCTTCGCCAGCGTCTCCGCGTTGAACTTCCCGGCGGGGATATCCTCGCGCAGATTGCCGCCGTTCCACAGCGCGACAACATGCTCCGTGTCGACCGCGAGCTTGCTGTTGCCCGCCGTCACGTCATCCTCTTCAAAATACCCGTTGATCTTGCCCGACACGGCGAACCAGCGCAGCGCGTCCGTCCACAGGTCGCCGAGGTTGGTCTCATGCTTCCGCGCGGCGTCGTTCGCACCGGACAGGCCGGTTTCGGCATAGGCCTCCAGCGTATCGTCCAGCTCGATGACGTTGCCGTGCGCATCTGTGAACTGCGCCGCCGAAGCGGGCGTCACGGCAAGCGTAAAGAACATGCTGACCGCAAGCAGGATGCCAAGATATTTCCGCATTATTTTCACAAGTAATCCCTCCTACAATAAACGGCAAATGCCGCAAATTACTTTCTCACGCCCGAAACCTGATACATCTCGTCATTGGAGATCGTCACATCCACGTCGAACCACGGTTCGAACACTCCGGCAAGCTCGCGCTCATCCAAAAGCCCGATCGACACGCAGCTTGCCGCGCCCGCATGGTGCCTCTCGATCATTTCACGGCTCATGCCGTGCGCCACGGAAAGCCGCCCGCCCTGCTTCGTAAGCCCCGCAAGGACTTCGATCAGCCGTTTGGGAGCGGGAAAATGCGGAAATGCGTTATAGACCATGACCGCGTCGAACCGGTGATCGAACGGATAGGTCTCCGCGTCGCCGCAGATGACGTGGGCAAGCGGGAACTTCTCCTGTGCGCGCTTCGCCATCTCGGGCGAGATGTCGATGCCCGTCAGCGAGGCAACGCCGCGCGCGAAATAGTCCGGAAACAGCACGCCCGTGCCGCAGGCGACGTCCAGCACGTCGATCCCCTCGCGGATACCGCCGTTGTCAAGGATCGTGCGGATCACATCCTCGTTGCGGATCATTTCGGCATCCCACGAAACCGCGCAATGGTTAAAAAAGTCAATGACTTCGTTCTTTTCCACCCAAGCGACTCCCCAATAAAATAGTATCATGTTCATTTTAATACGTGGGATTCCCGCCGCACAAGCCCCCCGGGGGGTTATATTTCATGGAAAAAATATCCCCCCATGGGGCTTCTCATGGCAAAAATGATCTGCTATACTGTGTTTGCTTGAGATCTGAAGCGGGCTGCGTCTTGTCACGGGGGCGCGGCCCGTTTCGCATACAGCAAAAAGCTGAATCGGCATGGTGCAAAGCCGGTATCGTATCCGCAGGCAAGGGCATCGGCGACGCTGCGCCGATGCCCTTGTTCGTATGATTCGCTCTGATGCTGTGCATTTTCTTGCCGTTTCGTGTCGTTTATCCCTGTTCCGGCGCGTTCTGCCCGTCGTTTTGCGGCGGTCCCTGTTCCGGTGCGCCCTGCCCGCCGCCTCGCGGCGGCTGTGCGATGGAATCGCTGTTCCCCGCACCGTCGTCGGGCGGGGGCGGCGGAGCGGGCTCCCCGCGCGGCTCCGGATCGTCTCCGCCCCACACGGGCGGCTCCTTGTGATCGCGCTCGAAGCCGAATCTGCCGGCGCTGTGATGCTCGCCCATCGCCTGCCTGCGCTCGGCGCGGCTCGTCTCGAAGATATAGGCGGGCGATTCGCCAACGCGCTCCACCGAGCGCTCCGCAAACTCCTTCAGCTCCGTCGCGCGTCTGTCGTTGTCCGTGGCGACGCCGACGATGACCGCACCGTCCTCCGTGCCGCGATAACCCCTGTCGTGCAGACGCTCCATCGTGATGTTGAGCGCGTCCTCCGCGCGGTGGCGCCGCACCTCGCCGGACAGGCTTTCCGCCAGTTCCTTTGTGTTCTCGTCGAGCGCGTCCACCGCGATGACTCTGCCGAAGTGGTTGATCGTCAGTTCGATGGCGGAATCCTCGTCGACGTCGAACGAAACGTAAGCGCTCGCCGTACTGCCCATATAGCCGAACGTGCCGCCCGTGAGCGAGAGCGCCAGCATCGCGGCAACAGCGCCGCGCATCCAGCGCTTCCGCTTCCTGCTCGGGAACGTAACGACCTCCGCGGCAAGCTCGATGGTCTCGCCCACCGCTCCGGCATGGCGCGTTTTGACGAACGTGCCGTCCTCGCAGAGGACTACAGCCTCTTCGCCGCGCCGCTCCAGTATGATCGCTTTCATGCCGTTCACGCCCCTTTGACAAACGCCAGATAACCGGCGAGAATGGGAAAGTCTCCGTCTAAAATCTCTGCCGCTGCAATGATATACTTGCGGTGCCGCTCCAGTATCTTGCGGATCACGCCGCTTGCCTCGCTGAGCTCCTTGATGGGCAGAAGGCGCTTGAGCCGCATCTGCGTCATCAGAACCACGCTGGCGATCAGCGTGCGCACCGCCTGGCCGCAGCTCCGCTTCGTCTTCTCCGCCTTGGGCGAGGCGTCTGCGAGGTCGAAGAACGAGAAACCATACAGCTGCAAAATACCCTGCATTTCGGCGATCTCCGCGCGCGCTTTGCTCGCCGTGTCCTCTCCCGGTGCGGCATCCGCCTCCTCCGCCATGCGCTGCTGCACGCGCAGGTTGACGCCGCCCGCCTCCTCTTCCTCCAATGCGTCCTCGAACACGGCAGGGGTGACGCTCAACTCGTCCGCGTGCCGCCCCTCCGTGCGGAGGTAATCGACAATGCGGCGGCGGATCACCATGGCGGCAAGACCGTGAAAGGAGCCTTTGCCCTCCTCATAGCTTTGCACCGCCTCATGGAACGCCATGAGCGCGACCGACCACTCATCGTCGCTGTCTGTAATATAGCGGTGTGTCGTTTCCGAGGCAACGCGAAGCATCCATGCCTTTTGGCTCTCCGCCAGCTCGTCGAACAGCCCCTCGTCATGCTTTGCGGCAAGGGCCTTCTGCTCCAGCGCATCCATAGCGTTCTCTCCTTTTGTTCATCGGGATCGAAACAAACTATAACATGGAGCCGGAAAAACATCAAGGTCGGCTGCCGCCGCAATGCGCCGCCCCGTATCGCGTCTGTCCCGTCGGGGCGCCGTTACAGCGCCTCCTTCGTGGTCGGTTTGCCGCAAACGATGGTCAGGTTGCCGTTGCGCTCGCGCAATTCGTCGAGAAATGCCTTGGTCGTGCGCGCATCCCGAAGGATAATCTTATACGCCAGCTCGTAGAGCGTGCCCATATTCGTCGTCTTGACGCGTTCCAGCTCCGCGGAGGCTGTGTACTTTGCGAACAGGTCGTCAAACAGCCCGTCGTAGTCGAGGTTTTCGGGGATCGTGATCTTCAGCTCGCGCTCGTCCGCGCGCCCCGCGCCGAAGCCGGTCGCGGTCAGCAGCAGCGAGAACGCCGCCATGATGCAGAAGAACGCCGCCGCCAGCACCACATAGCCCATACCGGTGGCAAGCCCGATGGCGGTCGCAAGGAAGACCATGCCGATCTCCTTCGCGCTGCCCGGCGCGCTGCGGAAGCGGATGAGTCCGAACGCGCCCGCCACCGCGACGCCCGCGCCGATGTTGCCGTTGACCAGCATGATGATGACCTGCACCATCGCGGGCAGCATGGCAAGCGTCAGGACAAAGCTCTGGGAATACCTGTTTTTATACATAGCCAGCGCCGCCGAGGCGAGGCCGAGGATAAGGGAAACCGCCGTGCAGATAAAGAATGCGGAAGCCGTGATCTCGGTTCCGGTAATGATCGTGTTAAGCAATGGAACGCGCCTCCTTTTTATAATCGTCAAGATGATAGGGTCTCAGGACAGCCTGCTTGTAGTAGGCTCCGTACTTGGAAAAGGTCGTGGAAACGATGTGGTTTTCGCTCAGCAGCCGCGCCAGCCACAGCGGCGCCGTGCCGGGGATCTTGATCTCCATCAGAATCTGGTCGTCTCGCAGAAGGGGCTTGCAGTTATCGCCGCTGCGGAGATCGACGTCGGTGTCGCGCCAGCGCAGGCCGCGGTCGAAGGTGATGCGCAGCTCGTCGTTCTCAACGCCGGCATAGGCCTCGCGGTCATAGGCGATGTAAACGGCGGGCGCGGGATGGTAGAAGCTCACAAACCAGTCGATCTCACGGCTGATCTGGCTCTCCTTCGGCGGTCTGCCGCCGCTCAGCCAGTCTGCCGCCTGCGCCGCCGTCATCGTAACGCGGCGCTTGTACACGACGCCGTCGAACTTCTTCTTGATCTCGGCGAACGCAAGTCCGTCGTCGCCCGGCACGCCGTAGCTGCGCACGCGGAGCTTTTCCTTGTACGCCGGTTTTTCCAGCGACGCGCGGATCAGGGCATAATCGGCGGTGTCATAGTACACGTTGCCGATGGTGTAGCGCGGGTGCTCGTCGGGCCGCATCGTGAACGCCATGCCGCGGAGCATCGCCCGATACTGCGCCGGCGTGAGCATATATTTCTTTTCATACCGCTTAAAGCAGCTTTGTATCTCGCTCATGTTGTCTGCCTCCTTCGGGCGGAGGATCGCTTTGTCCCGCCCTCTGGTATAGTATTCGGAGGCCTCCCTCCGATTTTTGGGGTCGGACGGCATAATTATCACAAAAGAGGCGCGCGGCTTTTTTCGCCGCGCGTCCCGAGCCGATATTTGCTTTATATGCTTGTCACAAGCATCGTGCGGGTGGTCTCGTCGTAATCGACGCCGAAGCCCAGTGCCGCGCCGAGCTCGCGCAGCCGGAAAAAGTTGTTGCCGCCGAGATTGTACGCCGTCAGCGCCACGGTGCGCCCGTCGATCACAAGCGTCTGCGCGCTCCTTACGCAGCTTGCGGAGCGGTCTGTGCCGCGTTCCAGCTCGCCGCCCTGCGGCGTGTAGCCCCGGCCCGTCGTGATGATGATTGTGCGGCTCGCCGCGTCATAGTCGACCGAGAACTGCGCCCCCGTGCCGCTGAGGAGCATGGCGATGTCGCGGAGCTTAAAGTAATTGCTGCCGTTGATGTTGTAGATCTCGGCGTTTTGAGCCGCGCCGTCCACGGTGAGATTCTGCGTCGTGGGGGCGACTGCCAGGGTTTCCTGCCGAGCGTCCGCCGCGGATGCGGTCTGCTGCTCGCCGTTTTGTTCCTGTGTCGGCGGCGTCATCTGGCCGCGGGGACCGTTCTGATTCATCTCGCCGCGCCGGTCATCCTGTCCCATTTCACCGGGCATGCCGTCACGTCCCTGCGTCGGCGGCATCATCTGACCCTGCCGGCCGTCCTGCGTCATCTCGCCGCGCCGGTCATCCTGTCCCATCTCGCCGGGCATACCGCCCATCTGACCGCCCATTCCCGGGCCGCCCATCATGTTGTCCGGGCCGGCGACGCCGCTCTGGTTGTTCAGCACGAAGTCGTCGGACACGTACAGCGAGCCGTCGTAATCGATACCTGCGTCGCCGCCGTTGCTGGCGCTTTTGATGGTCGCGCTGCCCGCGATCAGGTTGACGTTGCCATTGGAATCAAGGCCGTCGAATCCGGCGTTCACGCTCACGCTGCCGCCGGTGATGTTGATGGAATACGCCAGCTCGTTCGTATAGGTGCCGTCGCTGTTGGCGGCGTTCACGCCGTCATCGGTGGAGGTCAGGCTGATCGTACCGCCCGCGATGTTCACGACCGTTGCCTCAATGCCCTCGTAGCTCTTGCTGATCGTGACGCTCGGGCCGTTGCCGTTTGCGCCGATGGTAAGGATTCGGTCGGCGTGGATCGCGTCGTCGCCCGCGCTGATATTCAGCGTACCGCTCAGGATCGCCACGTCGTAACCGCCGTTGATCGCGTCGTTCGCCGCAGTGATGTTGAGCTTCAGGCCGCCGTTGATGACCAGCGTGGTCTCATCGCCCGTCTTGATGCCGTTTTTGGCGCTGCCGTTGAGCGTCAACGTGCCGTCGCCGGTCAGATACGCCGCCGCGCCGTCCTTGACCTTGAGCGCCGCGCCGTCATAGGCGTCGGCAACATCCGCCTCGGCGGAGTTTTCATCGTCTGGATCTTCCGCGTCGGTGAGCGTCACGCTGCCGGAGACGATGAGCTTCGCCTCCGCCGTTTTGTTGATCGAAAGCGGCGCGCCCTCGGTGCTGGTGAGGTTCAGATCCTTGAGGATCAGCACCACGCCCGTCGTGCCCTTGGTGACGGTGATGCTTCCGTCCGCGCAGGTGCCGGTGACGATGTAGGTGCCCGACTCCTTGATCTTGACCTTGTTGTTGTCGTCCGTCATGGTGATGGTCGTCGCGTTTGCGTAGTCCGCCGTGAGGGACGCGGCGCTGTTCGTGGTGTTGCCCTGCGCGATCGTTCCGGGTTCGCTCGCGTACTCGATGTTTGCGCTCTGCCTCTGTCCGAACGACGCCTGACCGTTCCGCAGCTCCGTTTGCCCGCCGCCGAACGACGCGCTCGCGATCGTACCGCCCACAAGCAGGGATAAGCACAGGCCGCATGCCGCAGCCGTTTTCACATACTTCTTATTCATTTTATTCATTGAGATACCGCCTTTCCAATCGTTGGTAGAATTCGTTTCGTCCGGGAAACTTTGCCCCTTGCTTATCTATTCGGAAAGACATGCCTGTTTTTTGGGGTCGCAAGAAAAAAAAGGCGAAAAAATCTGTGAACGCAAAAAGGGGCCGGGGCAGCCGCTTTTGCAGCCGTCCCGGTCTCCCCTTTCGGATGTCGCTGTGATTCCCCGCCCTACGCTTTCCAGAGCGAGTGCAGATTGCAATAGGCGTAGACCGCCTCGACCTCGTCGCCCTCACAAAGCATAAAGCACGCCTTGGGCGCGTCGCCGGGCTTGAGCGCCTTGCGCTGGTTGCCCTGCTTGGTCTGGATCGAGATCCACTCGATGTAGTGCGCGTCGAGCATCGGATGCTCCACCGCGCCAACCGTGACGGTGACCTTGTTCCCCTCCACGGTATAGACCGGGACGTGCTTCTCGTGCGCGCCGTCGCTCGTGCCGGGAACGATCTCCTTCATCGGCTTGCCGCAGCAGGTGATCGGGCATCCCTCCACCTTGACCGCAGCGACCATGTTTCCGCAATGCTCGCAAATAAAGAATTTCTGCTCCATGCCTCGCCCCTCCTTATCAGAATGTAGGTTTATTATATCGGATACACAGCGCCGGCGCAAGCATGAATTGCAGCCGGTCCGTGTCAACTTGTTGCAGGACTTTCTTGACGTGGCACTTGCCCTCGGCAAAAAACGTGCTATAATATATGGTGAGAGAATGGGCATGCAAGGGAGGCACGACGTATGACTTCCGGAACGCTGTTTGATTATCTGATGAGTATCCGCATGCAGATTGCCTGCTTTATCATCCTGCAATTCATCGTCTGGACTTTCTTTTCGGTCATCCGCAAGCATACCTACGCCAACCGTCTGTTTTCCGCGCTGCTGTTTGCCACGATCCTCAATCTGCTTCTCGACATGGCAACCGTCTATACGCTCGGTCATATCAGCACCGTTCCCTTTCTTCTCAACCGTATATTGTATACGAGTTATGTTGTGAGCAGCGTGGCGATCCTTTACGTCACGTATCTGTATGTTAAAAGCATCACGATTGAGCTCTCTCCCAAGCCCTTTGAATTTGTTCCGGTGATTCTCTCCGTTCTCAGCGCGGCGTTTCTCCCGTCGGAGATCGTTCAGACGCAGCACGGACAGGCCATTGCCTCCGGTCTTGCCATCAGCGTTCCCTACATGAGCGCGGCGGCCTATTTTGTCGTGTGCAACATCCTCCTCATCCGTTTTCGCAAGCGCATGGAAACAAAGGTCAAGCGCGGCATTGTCACGGCGCTTATCAGCCTTTTGATTATCACCATCATTCAGACCCTCCAGCACGATTTCCTGATTGCCGGCGTCGGCTACACGGTCATCGTCATCGCGCTCTTTTATACGCTGGAAAGCCCCGACGCCCTGCTGATTGAAAAGCTGGCGTACGAGCGCAACCGCGCGAACGAGGCAAACCGCGCCAAGTCCTCCTTCCTCGCCAAAATGTCCCATGAGATCCGGACGCCCATCAACGCCATTCTCGGTATGGATGAAATGATCCTGCGCGAGAGCAGCGAGCGCGAAACGCTCATCTACGCGTCGGATATCCAGTCGGCGGGCAAAACGCTCCTCTCCCTCGTCAATGAAATTCTGGATTTCTCCAAGGTCGAGGAAGGCAAAATGGAGATCATCCCGACGCAGTATGAGCTCAGCTCGGTGATGAACGACCTCGTAAACATGATCCGCGAACGCGCGGACAAGAAGGGCCTCCGTCTTGAGGTGGAGCTGGATGAAAGCACGCCCCACCTGCTCTTCGGCGATGCGGTCCGCATCCGGCAATGCGTGCTGAATCTTCTGACAAATGCCGTGAAATACACGGAATCCGGCTCCGTGACGCTCGCCGTGAGCTATGTCGCGCTCAGCGACAAGTCGATCCTCCTGCGCTTCCGTGTGTCGGACACCGGCATCGGGATCAAAAGCGAGGATATGGATCTTCTGTTCTCCCCCTTCGCCCGCATCGAGGAATCCCGCAACCAGTCCATTGAGGGCACCGGCCTCGGCATGAGCATCACCAAGCAGCTGATCGAGCTGATGGGCAGTACCCTGCAAGTCAAAAGCAGCTATGGCGAGGGCTCCGAATTCTCCTTTGTCATTGAGCAGCCGGTCATTCGGTGGGATCCTGTCGGCCCCTTCACCGCGCATGACTCCAACGTTCAGCGCAGCGCATACCGCGAGCTGTTCCACGCGCCCGACGCGCACATTCTGGTCGTGGACGACATGCCGGTCAATCTGACCGTGATCCGCGGGCTGCTGAAAAAAACGCAGATCGCCATTGACACCGCGTCCTCCGGCCAGGAAGCGCTGCGGATGGCGGCGGAGCGCGCTTACGACGTTGTTTTCATCGATCACATGATGCCGGAGATGGACGGCATCGAGACGCTGCACGAGCTGAAAAAGCTGCCGCATCTGAAAGGCGCCGTATTCATTGCCCTGACCGCGAACGCGATCAGCGGCGCGCGCGAGATGTACATCAACGAAGGCTTTTCCGACTATCTCTCCAAGCCTGTGGACGGCAGCCGTCTGGAGACCATGCTGGTCAACTATCTTCCGGACGAAAAACTGTCCGCGCCGGTCTCGCCCCCGTCGGCAGAAGACGATTCGCGTCCCGCCGTGCTGATCGCGGACGACGACGAATCCGTTTTGGATTTTGTGACGAAAACGCTTGCGGACAACTACCGCACCAGCATCTGCCGTACCGCGGCGGACGTCGCCGAGCAGGCGGAGCGGCAGTCCCCCTCTCTCATACTGCTGAGCATCCGGCTGAACGGCGCAAGCGGATTTGAAGTGCTGCAAATGCTCAAGCGCAATACAAAGACGCGCGACATCCCCGTCGTCTTCCTCACGGACGAGGAGAATCTGGACGTCGAGCTGCTGGGACTGCGCAACGGCGCGGCGGACTTCATCCGGAAGGCATATCTGCCCGAGGTCCTGACGCGGCGCGTGCGCCGCACCATTGATATCAGCCGCATCCAGTCCGACCTGCAAAAGGAGGTCAAGCGCCAGATCCTCCGCACCGAACGTTTGAGCCGCGAGATGATGCTCACGCTCTCCAAGGCGGTCGACGCCAAGGATCATTTCACAACCGGCCATTCCGAGCGCGTGTCGGCATATTCCGCGGAAATCGCGCGGCGCCTGGGCAAAAGCATGCAGGAGCAGGAACATGTCTACGAGACGGCGCTGCTTCATGATGTCGGCAAAATTGGCGTGAGCGAGGATGTTCTCAACAAGACCGGAAAGCTGACCGAGGAGGAGTTCGCCGCGATCCGGCGTCACACCGTCATCGGCAGCGAGATACTCAGCACGATCACCGAAATGCCGGATCTTGCCGCCGGCGCGCGCTCCCACCACGAGCGGTTTGACGGCTCCGGTTATCCCGACGCGCTCAAGGGCGCCGAAATCCCCGAGATCGCGCGCATCATCTGTGTGGCGGACTGCTACGACGCCATGACCTCCACACGCACCTACTCCCCCGTCAAGACGCGTGAGGAAGTCCGCGCGGAGATCGAGCGGTGCAGCGGCACGCAGTTTGACCCGAGCATCGCCCGCGTGATGATTGCCATGATCGACGAGGACGTTGATTTCCGCATGAACGAGCAGTCCGGCGGACTCGATATCTGGAAGAACCACGAACAGCTCTGGTCGCTGACGCAAAAGGCTTCCGGCGCGGCGGCACCGCCTCCGGATGACAAGGGAAACCTCCCCGGCTGGCTTTACGGCACGGAGGGGCTGGACGTATTCGAAGGGCTTCGCTGCTGCGGCTCGCCCGAATCCTATCTGGACGTGCTGAAGGTCTATGCTGACACCGCGCCCTCGAATGCGGACGAGATCGCCGCCTACTGGCGCGCGGGCGATCTGGAGGGCGCCACCGTCAAGGTACACGCGCTCAAAAGCACATCCAGAACCATCGGCGCAACGGAGCTCGGCGCGTTTGCCGAACGGCTGGAAGCGGTCGGCAAGGCGGGCGATTCGGCAGCCTTTGGCGCGGAGATCGACTCGCTGCTGCACTATTATCGTACGCTCGGCAATCTGCTTGCGCCGCTCCTCGTCCGCGAGGACGACGCATCGCTCCCCGTCATCGAGCCGGAACAGCTCAACGAGGCCTATGACGCGATCCGCGAGTTCACGGAAGCAATGGATTATCAAAGCGTCGCCTTCACCGTCGATTCCCTTCGCGCCTACCGTATTCCGAGCGAAGAGCGGGCGCGCTTTGACAGGCTTGCGCACGCGGTGGAGAATTTCGACTGGGATCAGATCGGTGAAATACTGAACAGGAATTGAGAGGTAACCTTATGGCAGACAAAGTCTTGCTGATTAGCCGGGGCACGGCATTTCTGACCAACGCCCTTGTCGCCAGTCTCAAAATCGCCGGCATCACGGCGGAACAGGCCGGCTATGAGATCGAACAGGTGAAAAAATATGAGCAGGATACCGATTTATTCCTGTTTTTTGTCGGAAACGAGGATTTTCTCCCCACCCCGCTGTTGCAGCACCTGCGCGACCTGTGCGCAGACGGCACGAAGGATTTTTGCGTCCTCGGATACAGCAAGGAGATCACGGAAATCGAGGAGATCATTCCAAAGGAGATGATCCGGCGCGAGTTTCTGCGCCCGATCGACGTGAAGACCATCACCGAGCAGCTTTGTGCGCTTCTTCATTCGCCGGAGCCGAAGGTTCACGGAAAGAGCATCCTGCTCGTTGACGACGACGCGGCATTTCTGCGAATTTTGCAGGGCTGGCTGTCCGAGCAGTACGAAGTCACCTCCGTCAAGTCCGGTATGCAGGCACTCACCTGTATCGGATCGCATTTGCCGGATCTTGTCCTGCTGGACTACGATATGCCGATCACAAACGGCCCGCAGGTGCTGGAAATGATCCGCAGCGAGCCGTACTCCGCGCAGCTCCCCGTGCTCTTTCTCACCGGGAAGAATGACCGCGACAGCGTTATGACCGCCATGACGCACAAGCCGGACGGTTACCTGCTCAAGACCTCGGGCAAGGACAGCATTCTGTCCGCCGTGCATGATATCTTTGCCAAAACAAGCTGACGTCAAGCTGATGCAAAACGTCCGGCGGCGCCGAAAGCGCCGCCGGACGTTTTGCATGATCGTTTCCTCAGCGGGAAAACGGTCCTGTCAGTAGTTTTCCGCGTTGATCTCAAAATAACTCTGCGGGTGGGCGCAGACCGGGCATACCTCGGGCGCCTTCGTGCCGACGACGATGTGGCCGCAGTTGCGGCACTCCCAGACCTTGACCTCGCTCTTTGCGAATACCTGCTGCATCTCCACGTTCTTCAGCAGCGCGCGGTAGCGCTCCTCGTGATGCTTCTCGATAGCGGCGACGCCGCGGAATTTCTCCGCCAGCTCGGAGAAGCCCTCCTCCTCTGCGGTCTTGGCAAAGCCCTCATACATATCCGTCCACTCATAGTTCTCGCCCGCTGCGGCGGAAGCGAGGTTCTCCGCCGTGGAGCCGATGCCGTTCAGTTCCTTGAACCAGAGCTTCGCGTGCTCCTTTTCATTGTCGGCGGTCTTGAGGAACAGCGCCGCGATCTGCTCGAAGCCGTCCTTCTTCGCCTTGGAAGCAAAATAGGTGTACTTGTTGCGCGCCTCGGACTCGCCGGCGAACGCCGCCATCAGGTTTTTTTCCGTCTGCGTGCCCGCATACTTGTTCGCGGGCACGTGCTGTTCCAGCTTGTCGCCGCTCTGCTTGCACTTGGGACATACGGGGTTTGCGTCATTCGACTCAAACACCGCCCCGCAGACCTTGCACTTGTAAGTCGCCATGTGTGGTAGTCCTCCTTTTTCAATCGTTACGCGCTCATATCCGCGCGTCTAATCGGCCGTCCCCGCACGGGCGCGGCCTTACGGTTCTTCCTCCGGTATCGCCGCCTTGTCCCAGGTGAGGACGCCCGTCTTGATCGCCTCGTCGTAGCGGGAGATCTTATAGTCCAGACGCCGCAGCGTTTTCCGATAGCTCTCCAGCTTCGCGTTTACGTCCGTGCGCACCTGCTCCAGCAGATCCCTGCGCGCGCGGAGCGTGTCGTTTCCCTCCCGGAAGAGCCGCATGTACTCAACCAGCATTTCGATGGGAACACCGGCGCTTCTCATGAAGATGGCGCTCTCGACCCAGCGGATCGCCTCCTCGTCATAATCTCTGACGCCGCCCTTGGTTCGCTTGACCGCCGGGATCACGCCGACTCTCTCATAATATCGCAGCGTGCCCGCCGCGATATTATACCTCTCGCAGACCTCTTTGATCGTCATATCGCACGCCCCTTGTCCGTTTTTTTCTTACGCGCGATTACTATACACCATAAAGTTCACTACAAGTCAAGCGGTTTTTCCCGTCGCGCCAAAAAGAGGAAACGAACAATCTCATTTCTTCATTGCATGGCCGCCGTTGGTCTTTTCATACTCGTTGCTTTTTTCAGTTTGTCATAATATAATACCCGCACGGAAGTTTTTTATCCAAAGTCGCAGTTTTTTGGAAAGGCTGGCAAGATGAAATACTACATCGTTGATGCATTCACAACCGAGCCCTTCGGCGGAAATCCGGCGGGCGTCGTGCTTTTGGACGAAGGGTGCGATTTCCCGGACGACGCGTTCTGCGTCAAAACCGCGCGGGAGCTGCGCTACTCCGAGACCGCCTTTGTCAAGCGTCTGGACGAGCGGTCCTTCCATATCCGTTACTTCACTCCGACGGCGGAGGTCGGGCTATGCGGCCACGCGACCATCGGTTCGTTCACCGCACTGCGTCAAAGCGGCAGGGTCGGCGACGGCGACCACCGGCTCCATACGGCGTCCGGCGAACTGTGCGTGACGGTTCACGGCGGCAGCGTCATCATGGATATGGCGGCGCCCGCCGCCCTTGCGGAAATCACGGACGAAACCGCGCTGGCGGAGCTGTATGACGTAATGGGCCTCGACTGGGCGGAACAGCGCCCGCACGGGCTGTCGCTCCTCCCGCGGCTTGTTTCGACAGGGCTTCCCGACATTCTGCTGCCCGTCTGGTCACGCGGGGAGCTCGCGCGCATCGAGCCGGATCTTCCGGCGCTCACGGCGCTGTCGGAGCGCTATGAGGCGGTCGGCGTCCACGCCTTCACCCTCGACGGCGATGACGCGACCTGCCATGTGCGGGATTTTGCGCCGCTTTACGGGATCAACGAGGAATCCGCCACCGGAACCGCCAACGGCGCGCTGGCCTATTACGGGCTTCTCAACGGCTTCATCGCCCCGGGCGACGATTGCAGCTTTGTGCAGGGCGAGAAAATGGGACGCCCCTCCGTCATCCGCGCCCGCATTGAGCGCAGCGGTGACGGATACGCCGTCCGCGTCGGAGGCGAGGGCGTCGTTGTGGCGGAGGGCACGCTGCTCGCAGCGCCGGCGGGCGAAAACACTTGATCGGAGGATCGCCATGAATATCCAGATCTTCGGCACAAAGAAGTGCTTTGACACGAAAAAGGCGGAGCGCTACTTTAAGGAGCGCCGCGTCAAGTATCAGATAATCGACCTCAGGGAAAAGGGCATGAGCCGGGGCGAGCTGCAAAGCGTCGTGCAGGCGGTGAAAGGGCTTGACAATCTGCTCGACCCCGATGCAAAAGACAAGCAGACGCTGGCGCTGGTAAAGTATCTTGTGGACGCGGACAAGCTGGATAAGGTGTTTGAAAACCAACAGCTCATCAAGACGCCCGTGGTGCGCAACGGAAAGCTTGCGACGGTCGGCTATCAGCCCGATGTCTGGAAAACGTGGGAGTGACACGAGGCACAATGCCATTTACAATCCAGTCAAATCATGGTAATCTTATGGCAAAAGCAATGCGGAAACGCCTGCCTGCGCAGGGGCGGTCTCAAGCGTGAAAGGACAGAAAAGCATGGGGCACTACGATGCAAGCGCAAGAAATGAAAAAATCGTCAGGTTCGGCCGTATCTTTCTGGGCATGATCCTGACGCTGTTTCTGACCGCGCGGACTCCCTGTGTCGGCGCATTTGAGCAGGGTGTCTCCTCGCAGAACGCCTCCGGCACCGCGAACCGCCCCGTTTCCGTCGACCTCGTCGGGCGCACGGAGGGCTATTCGGCGGTGCTGTACAACAACCTGAACGGCCTGCCCACCTCCGAGGCGAACGCCATCGCCGAGACGGAGGAGGGCTTTCTCTGGATCGGCAGCTACGGCGGACTGATCCGCTACGACGGCAACACCTTCGTGCGTATGGACTCCACCACGGGCGTGGGCAGCGTCAAGTGCCTCTATGTGGACAGCAGCGACCGCCTGTGGATCGGGACGAACGACACGGGCGTCGCGGTCATGGAGCGCGGCGAGTTCCGGATGTGGGGCAAGGCAGACGGCATGAAATCGACGCACATCCGCGCCATCACGGAGGATGAAAACGGAACGATCTATGTTGCCACCACCTGCGGCATCGCGCTGATCGACGCGGAGGGAAACCTCGCCATGATGGAAGACGCCGCCATTGCCGAGATGAACATGCGCGATCTGCGGAAGGGCAGCGACGGAGTGATCTACGGCCTGACCAACTTCGGAGACCTCATGACCATTCAGGACGGCAAGCTCAGCAGCTTTCTGAGCAGCACAGACAACCCCGTCGAGGGGGCGGGCTCCGTTCTCCCCGATCCGGAAAACCCGGGTTACATCTATTTTGAGGGCAAAAACTTCGGTTTGTTCCACGGAAACCTGAAAAACGGTCTTGCCGGCGCAAAAGAGATCGACATCGCACCGCTGACCTATGTGTCGCAGATGGAGTATATCGACGGCAAGCTCTGGATCTGCGCAGGGAATGGGATCGGCGTTCTGGACGGTACTGGCTTCCACAAGCCGGAAAATCTGCCCATGAACACCTCGGTCGGCCATGTGATGACCGATTATCAGGGCAACCTGTGGTTCACCTCCACGCGCCACGGTTTGATGAAGGTGGTGCCGAACCAGTTTTCAAACGAATTCGAGCGCTTTGATCTGCCGGAGACGGTGGTCAACTCCACCTGCATGTGCGACGGGAAACTGTTTGTCGCCACGGATACAGGGTTGATCGTACTCGATGAGCGCGGTCCGTTGTCCAGCCTCCCGCTGACGAAGGCGGCAACCGCCTCCGGGAAAGCGTTGGAAGCGGACGACCTGCTTTTGCTGCTGGACGGCTGCCGCATCCGCTCCATCATCCGGGACAGCCGGGAGCGCCTCTGGATCTCCACCTGGCGCAAATATGGCCTGCTACGCTACGACCGGGGCGAGCTGACCGCCTTCACCGAGGAGGACGGGTTGCTCTCCGGCAGTCTTCGTTCCGTCTGCGAGCGGGAGGACGGCTCGATCCTCGTCGCGGTCACCGGCGGCGTGAACGTGATCCGGGGCGACCGCATCGTCGCCGGCTACGGCGAGGCGGACGGCATCGTCAACACCGAGAGCCTCACGGTTGCGGAGGGAACGAACGGCGATATCGTCCTCGGCACCAACGGCGGCGGCATCTATGTCATCGGCGCGAACGGCGTGCGGAGCATCGACGTCGAGGAGGGTCTTCCCTCGGACATTGTGATGCGCCTCAAGCGCGACCCGGAGCGGGATGTGATCTGGATCGTCGCCAGCAGCGCCATCGCCTATATGACCCCCGATTATCAGGTGACGACGGTGCAGCGATTCCCCTACGCGAACAATTTTGACCTCTACGAGAACAGCAAGGGGGACGTATGGGTGCTCTCCAGCAACGGCATCTACGTCACGCCGGCGGAGGAGCTTCTTGCCAACGGCGAGATCAACCCCGTGTTTTACGGCATCGCCAACGGGCTGCCCTGCATCACCACGGCAAATTCCTACAGCGAGCTGACAGCGGACGGAAACCTGTACATTGCCGGCGGCACGGGCGTGGCGAAGGTCAACATCGAAACGCCCTTTGAAAACGTTGACGACCTGAAGACCGCGGTGCCCTTCATCGAGACGGACGGCAATCGCGTCTACCCCGACGAAAACGGCGTGTTTACGATCCCTTCCCATGCGCAGAAGCTGACAGTTTACAGCTTTGTGTTCAACTACTCGCTCAGCGACCCGCAGGTGAGCTATCAGCTGGAGGGCTTCGAGCAAAGCAGCTCCACCGTCAGCCGCAGCGAGCTGCTGCCCGTGGACTTTACGAACCTGCGCGGCGGTGACTACAGCTTCGCGATCCGGCTGCATGACGCCATGGGGCGCGGGAATAAGGAAATGTCCGTGCGGATCGTCAAGGAAAAGGCGTTTTACGAGCAGACGTGGTTCTTCGTCGGCACGGCGCTGCTTGCGCTTGCGATCCTTGCGGCCGCCGTGCGGCTGTACGTCCGCAGGAAAACGCACAAGCTGGAAAAAAAGCAGCAGGAGAACATGACCTTTATCCGCGAGATCACCGAGGCGTTTGCAAAGGTGATCGATATGAAGGACAAATACACCCGCGGCCACTCCACCCGCGTGGCACATTATACGGCGCGTCTGGCGGAGGAGATGGGCTTCGACAAGGAAACCGTGGAAAAATACTACCGCATCGCGCTGCTGCATGATATCGGAAAGATCGGCGTCCCGCCGGAGGTGCTGAACAAAAACGGCAAGCTGACGGACGACGAGTTCGAGACCATCAAGTCCCATACGACGAAGGGCTATGAGGCGCTCAAGGACATCAGCATCATGCCGGAGCTCTCCGTCGGCGCGCAGGCACACCACGAGCGTCCGGACGGGCGCGGCTATCCCAACCACCTCAAGGGCGACGAGATCCCGCGCGTGGCGGAAATCATCGCCGTGGCGGACTGCTTCGACGCGATGTACTCCAACCGCCCATACCGCAACCGCATGAACTTCGACAAGGTCGTCTCCATTATCAAGGAGGTGTCCGGCACGCAGCTGGCACCCGACGTGGTGAACGCCTTCCTGCGGCTGGTGGACAAGGGCGAGTTCCGCGCCCCGGACGACCACGGCGGCGGCAGCATGGAAAACATCGAAAACATCCGCAGCGGGGCGGACGATCAGGCTGTCGAAATGACGGCGGAAAAGAGAGGTTGACCTATGGATCAAAAGGACAAGCTGCGGCTGGTGACCGGCGACGGAACATGGCACACGGCGGCGGCGGGCGGCGTTCCCCCGCTCTGCCTGTCCGACGGGCCGCACGGCCTGCGGAAGCAGGAGGAGGGCGTCATCGGCACAATTGCCGGCGCGCCGTCCACCTGCTATCCCACGGCGGCGGCGCTGAGCTGCTCCTGGGACGCGGAGCTGACGGCGCGCGTGGCGGACAGCATTGCGCAGGAGGCACTGCAGGCGGGGGTCTCCATCGTACTCGGCCCCGGCGTCAACATCAAGCGCAGCCCCCTGGGCGGCCGGAACTTCGAGTATCTGTCCGAGGATCCGCTGCTCACGGGGACGCTTGCATCCGCCTATGTCAAAGCGGTCGAGGCGAAAAGCGTCGGCACCTCTCTCAAGCATTTTGCGGGCAACAGCCAGGAGACACGGCGCAACACCGCCAACAGCATGATCGACGAGCGCGCGCTACGGGAGATCTATCTCGCCGCCTTTGAGCGCGTGGTGAAGGAGGCAAAGCCATCCACCATCATGGCGGCGTACAATCGCCTTAACGGCGCGTTCTGCTGTGAGAACAGACGCTTGCTCACGGATATCCTGCGCGGCGAATGGGGTTACGAGGGCTTTGTGCTGTCCGACTGGGGCGCATGCGCCGATCTGCCCGCCTGCATCGCCGCGGGCATGGATCTTGAAATGCCGGACAGCCACGGTTTCCACTACGAGGCGCTGCGGCGGGCGGCGGAAACCGGCGCGCTGCCGCCGGAAGCCCTTGACCGCGCGGTGGAACGCATCGCTGACGCCGCGGGAAAATACGCGGCGCGCGCAAGCGTTCCGCCCATGCGCGTCGATCCCCACGCCGTTGCGCTGGAGGCGGCGCTGGGCAGCGCCGTGCTGCTGAAAAACGACGGTATTCTGCCGCTGCGCGAGGACGCGTCGGTAAAGGTGATCGGCGCGCTGGCACGGGAAATGCATGTGCAGGGCGGCGGCAGCAGCCACATCAGCATCCGGCGCGCCCCCGACGCGGCGGCGGAGCTGGAGCGCCTCGGCCTGACGGTGCGCTACGCGCCCGGCTACCGCACGGATGTTTCCTCCTTCGACGCGCTGCTGGAGGCGCAGGCGCTCAACCTCTGCAAGCCGGGGGATATCGTGCTGTTCTTCGGCGGACTGACCGACCGGACGGAGGGCGAGGGCTTTGACCGCCGCGATTTCACGCTGCCGGAAAACCAACTGCATCTGCTCTCCCGCATCCGCGCCAAGGGCTGCCGCGTAGTATTCGTCGCTTTCGGCGGCTCGCCCTTCGCCATGGACTTTCTCGACAGCGTGTCCGCCGTGCTGCATATGATGCTGCCCGGCGAGGCAGGCGGCGAAGCCTGCGCCGCGCTGCTGACCGGCAGGGTCAATCCCTGCGGCAAGCTGTCGGAGACGTGGCCGCTGCGCGTGGAGGATACGCCCTGTTATGACTGCTTCGGCAAGGACACCGACGACGTGGAATACCGCGAGAGCCTGTTCGTGGGCTACCGCTATTACGACACGTTCCGCATTCCCGTGCGCTTCCCCTTCGGCTTCGGCCTGAGCTACACACATTTTACTTACAGCAATTTGACAATCGAGCCGGAGGACGGCAAGCGGCGCGTCTGCTTCGATGTAACGAATGACGGCGGCATGGACGGCTGCGAGATCGCGCAGGTATATGTGAAGAACCCGCGGGGCAACGTGCTGCGCCCCGACCGGGAGCTGCGCGGCTTTACCAAGCTCCGTGTCGGCGCGGGGCAGACTGTGCACGCCTGCGTCATGCTGGACGAGCGCGCGTTCTCCGCGTGGCACATGGACCGCAGCGCCTTCGCCGCCGTGGGCGGAGAGTATGAGATCCAGGTCGCTTCGTCGCTCGACGCCGTGCAGCTGCGCCAAAGCGTCACGGTGGAGGGTGTCGACGGCTGGCGCGACGACCGCGCGGCGCATCCCGCCTATTTCCGCCGGGACAGCTCGCCGCTGCGGATCACGAGCGAAGAGTTCGCCGCATGGTACGGCCGGCCGCTGAGCCGCTTTGACGAGATCGGACCGGGCGGCTATACCGTGAGCTCATCGCTCTCGCAGCTTGCAAAGCATTCGTTTCTGGCGCGCACGCTGCTGCGCATCGCCCTTCATGCGCTGCCCAAGATGTATCCCGGACGCGCTCCGGACGACGCGGAGCTCATGATGCTCCGCGAGGGGCTTCTCCACGGCACGGCGGACTTCGTGGCGCTGCAAAGCGGCGGAATGATCCCCTATCGGCTCATCCTCGCCGCCGTGGCGGAGGCAAACGGCCATCCCCTGCGCGCGCTCGCCAATCGGAGGAGGAACAGGAAATGACGCCTCTCGACAAGCGCACCAAATGGTCATACTGCATCGGCGCGACGGGGCGGGACATGGCATACGTGCTGGTGAGCATGTTTCTGCTGCTCTACGTGCAGTACACCATGAACCTGACGGCGGCGCAGTTCAGCGTCATCACCGCCTGCATGGTGGTCTGCATGGTCTGGGACGCCGTCAACGACCCGATGATGGGCATCATCATCGAAAACAGCCGCCTCAAATGGGGCAAGTACAAGCCGTGGATCTTCGCCGGCTGCATCCTCAACGCCATTGTCATCATCTGTCTGTTCACCCTGCGTCCCACCGGCTGGGCGTTCGTCGCCTTCTACGGTGTGGGATATCTTCTCTGGGGCATGACCTACACGATGAACGACATCTCCTATTGGGGCATGCTGCCCTCGCTCAGCTCCGACGCCTCCGTGCGCAACACGCTGGTCACACTGATGAGCGTCTTCATCTGCATCGGCCAGTTTTCCGTCGCCGCCATTGTGCCCACGCTGATCGCGGGCAACGCCGTGCAGACCTACCGTGTGATCGCGCTGGTCGTCGCGCTGTGCTTTATCGCCTTTCAGATGCTCACCGTGTTCGGCGTGCGCGAGTGCGAGCGCGAAGACACGGCGGAGCGCGTGACGCTGGGCGGCATGTTCCGCATCTTCCTGCGCAACGACCAGCTGATCGCAAGCGGCGTGAGCTATCTCCTGTTCAACGTGGGGCAAAACCTGCTCTTTCTGTTCGGCGTCAACTTCTTCTACGTGGAGTTCGGCTACGCCGACGGCGGCGATCTGGTGTTCTGGTTCACGGTGATGTATGGTCTCGGTACGCTGATCTCGCAGGCGATGTTCGCCTTCTTGAACAAGCACTTCACCCGCGCGAGGCTGCAGCGCCTCGCCGTCATCTGCCTGATGGCGGGATATCTCGCCTTTCTGGGCTTCGGTTACGTCCTGCCGCGCAGCGTCGTGCTGCTCAATATGATCGCCTTTGTGATCTTCTTCTGTCAGGGTCTCTACAATCTGGTGCTGCTGGTGATGGTCAACAACACCATCGAGTATGACGAATACCGTTTCCACGAGCGTCATGACAGCATCATTTCCGCCGTCCGCTCGTTCGCGGTCAAGCTCGCCAGCGGCATCGACCAGGGGTTGAGCACGCTGGTGCTCATCATCAGCGGCGTCTACGCCGTCAGCCAGAAGATCAGCGCGCTGGAAACGCAGGCGAACGAGGGGCTGCTGGACAAGGCGTCCGTGCTCGCGCAGGCAGACGCCTGCATCGCGCAGCTCGGCCCCTCACAGGCGTTCGCGCTTCGCTTCGGTATGGTGCTGATCCCCGTCGTTACGATCTCCGTTTCCTATCTGCTGCTGCGCAGGAAATACACGCTGACGGAGGAGAAGTACGAGGAGATCGTCCGCTCCCTGCAAGAGAAAAGCTGACGCCCCCCTTCCCCGCATACAGTACGCCCCCAGACCGAACCAGCGGTTTGGGGGCGTATTATCGTTTCCTGATGTAACATATGATATTTTATATTTCCCGGATCATTTCCTATCCGACCAACGCCGTCCACAGCGCCGAGATCACAAACGCCAGCGGCAATCCGGGCAGCAAATTCAATACCTGTATGTCGGTCTTGATCTTGCCGAGCCGAAGCCCCGCCGTCAGCGTCACGATACCGCCCACGGCGGAAAAGTCCGCGATCATCTCCGGCGTGATGTACGGCGCGACCAGCCCCGCCGCGGCGAACAGGATCAGATACACGCTTACCTGTACCACGCACAGGCAAGGAACGATCTTACCAAGGATCGTCGCAAAGATACACGCCGTCACGCCGTCCAAAATCGCCTTCGTCACGAGGATGCTGCCGTCGCCCGTCATACCCTCGTACAGCGCGCCGTACCAGCCGGTGCCGCCGAAGCAGAACAGGATAATCACCGTGCTGACCTGCGCAAGGTAGGCCTCATTTGCCTCCGCGCCGCGCATCAGGCGCTTCGTCAGCGTCGACACGCCTGCGTTTACCCGATTCTCCAGTTGCAGCGCCTCGCCGATAACGGCGCCGATCACAAGCGTCAGCACCGCGGCTGAGAGTGTGTGCACGCGCAGGATCAGCACGATGCCCATCACGATCGCAGCAATGGCAAGAATGTTGTTGAGCAGCGTCTTCCACCGCCCGGTCATCCGGCTCCCCAGCAGGCAGCCGACCACGCCGCCCGCCAGCGTCGCGGCAACGTCCGTCATGATTCCGCTCGGCATGATTGTGTCCCTCCCAATGCTTTGTATGCCTTCTCCGGCGCAAAACCATAATTAAAATTGATATATTTCACTTGTTATTATGATTTCTGCGTATAGTTTACTCCATTCAAAAGTCTTTGTCAATTTGAATTGCCGCCGCAACCGGAAATTTTTTCGAGAATTTTATGATTTTTTTCGCTTTTCCTCTTTTCAAATTGAAATCTATCTGTTATACTCGGTATAAGTAAAAATCATTTTCTTGTTGTTTTTCTATAAATTTCTGTTATTACGGAGGTAGAGGCATGGAACCGAAGGCATATCCCGGCTACGAGTACAACGTCAACCTGTATCGGATCATGGCGATGGGCACCGAGGAGGAGAAGGCCGCGGCACGCGAGGCGCAGCGCAAGTACATCAGCGCATACACCAAGCCCGACGATCTTCGCATGGAGGATATCACCATCCCCGGCGGCGATGGTCAGGATATGAAGCTGCGCGTGTTTACACCGGCGGGACTGCCCGAAAACGCGCCCATCGTAATGGACGTCCACGGCGGAGGCTGGGTGGCCGGAAGCTTGGATATCGACAACTACCGCTGTATCGCGCTTGCGACCGGCACGCCCGCCATTGTGGTCAGCGTGGACTACCGCCTCTGCAATGCGGATGTGCACTTCCCTGCCCCGCTCATGGACTGCTATGCCGCCGTGATGTGGCTCTCCGAGCACGCCGCCGAGATCGGCGGCGACGCGAAGCGCATCGCGCTCCACGGCACCAGCGCCGGCGCTAACCTCTGCGCGGGCCTTGCGCTCTACATTCGTGACCACTCCGGCCCCGACCTGTCGCTCGTGGTGCTCAACTGCCCGCCGCTGTTCCTCAAGAACACGTATTCCCGGCGCCAGTTCCCCTGGTTCGTGCTGAACACGGATGACAAGCGCGACGCGCCCGAAATGGTCTTCCTCGGCGATTTGAATGGTGCCGTGCCCTCGTATTACGCCTTCCCCGGCTACTGCACCGATCTGGAGGGCCTTCCGCCCCATTACATCATCTGCGGCGAGTACGACACGCTGCGCGACGACGGGGTCGATTACGCCGTGCGTCTGCTCCAAACCGGCGTTCCCTGCGAGATGCAGGTTGCGCCGCGCGTCGGCCATGGCTTCTGCGTGGTGGATCACCCGTTGACGCACTGGGTGCATGCCGGTATCTGCGGCTCCCTGCGCCGCGAATTCGGCATGGATATCGTCGAATTCTGATTGTGCCTTTTTCATCCCCGGCCGGGCTTCAGGACCCCGTCCGGGCTTCCTCCGACCGGACCGCCCCTTGCGCGGTCCGGTTTTTTCTACCAGGCAAAATCGCTTTGACAGCGCTGCCTGAACACGATATAATACATACAACGACGGATCGGAGGCTTTCATCATGCTCAACCGGGAATATGAATATGTCGCTGCCATCGCACAGGAGGGTACGCTGTCCGGTGCGGCGCTGCGTCTGGGCGTGTCCCAGCCCGCGCTGACACGCTTTCTCCAAAAGGAGGAAACGGAGCTGGGCACCGCGCTGTTCCAGCGCATCAACAACCGCATGATACCCACCTATGCCGGAGAATGCTATCTGGACTACATCGAACAGATCTTTCTGCTGCAAAAGCGCATGATGGCAACGATGGCGGACATCGCCAAGTCCGATCTCGGCCGCCTGCGCGTCGGCATCACCGGCATCCGCCGCCCGTTCACGATCTTCTCCGTCATCCCGCAGTTCAAGAAAAAGTACCCCGAGATCGACCTGACGCTCAGCGAGTGCGCAAGCGATGATCTGGAGCGGATGCTGGAGGAACTGACGCTGGACTGCATCGCCGTAAACGTGACAAAGCAGCGCGAGGAGTTCACCTACATCCCCATCGCGCAGGAGGAATACGTTCTGGCGGTGCACAAGGACGACCCGCTGCTGGGCAGGGCAAAAAAGAAGAAGGGCTCCAAGTACCCCTCCATTCGTCCGGATCAGCTCGCGGACAGCTCTTTCATCATGCTCAGCCGTCACCACCGCATCCGGCAGTTTGCCGACGCCGTTCTGGACGGCAACCGGATCCCGTACCACGTTTCCATGACCTCCCGCAATCTGGACAGCGCGCTGGAGGCCGTGGCAAACAATCTGGGCGCGACGTTCACGCCGGAGGTGCAGCTCGCCTACATCCTCGGCTCGAAGAACATCCGCTACCTTTCCATCGACACGCCGGGAACCGCCTATCAGTTTTGCCTTGCCTACCGCAAGGGCGCGTATCTCCAGCCCTGCGCCAAGGATTTCATGGAGCTGTTCCAGTCCGCTTTTCACGAGCACCCGCCCACCGAGGTCTGGTCATGAGAGACTATCTGTCCGTCCCCCATGTGGACGATCCGCTGGATGTCTCCGATATTCCCCGCCAAAGGCGCGGACTGCAATACCTTGCGCCGGACGGCTCGGCGCGCGCGTTCGACCTGTATTACCCCGACACGGGAAGCGGCCCGTTTCCGGTGATCCTCAGCGTTGCCGGCGGAGCATGGTATTACGGTTGCCCGTCCTCCGTGCATCTCGGCAGGACGATCCACAACAGCGTCCGGCGCGGCTACGCCTTTGCCAGCATCGCCTGCACCAGCAGCAGATACCGGAAGTTTCCCTACCAGATCGCCGAGGTCAAGTGCGCCCTGCGCCATTTGCGCCGCGAGGCGGAGGCGCTGGATCTGGATACGGACTTTGTCGGCTGCTGGAGCGCCTCGTCCGGCGCGCACCTCTCGCTGCTCGCGGCGCTGACGGAGCATGATGCATACTTTGACACGGAAAACGACGGCATCTCCTGCCGGATCGACGCGCTCGCCGCCGTTTATCCCTGCTTCCGGCTGGACGTCTCCGAGGCGGATTTCCGCGCCATCGGCTTAGAGGCGGACAATCTCCGCTCCGGCCCGCGCTGCATGGACTCCATTTTTCTCGGCGCGCCCGTGGAGGACAGTCCGGAGCTGTGCCGCCTCGCCGCGCCGATCACCCACGTACATTCCGGTGCGCCGCCCATGCTGCTGCTGCACGGCACGGCGGATACCACGGTCCCCTACACGTTCACGCTGGAATTTGCCCGCGCCCTGCGGAACGCCGTCGGCGCGGAAAACGTTTATACGCGCTTCCTCCCCGGCGCGGTTCACAGTGACCCGCGCTTCAAGGATGACGCGATGAGCACGGAGGTGCTGGATTTCTTCGACCGCGTCCGTCTGGGGCAGCTTCCCTGCCCGCCGGAATGTCAAAACCGCGATCTCCCGTAAAAAGCCCCCGGCAGGGCTGTCATAATCCGTGATTTCGGCCGCGTTTATGTGTTTTTCACATAGCGCGGTCCTTCCTCGCCGACAGTGCCGGTCGGCACAAACCCGCACTTTTCAAGTACGCGCTGGGATGCCTTGTTGTCGGGGTCTGTCTCCGCCTCCACGCGCCTCACCCCCGGCTGCCGCAGCGCCCATGCCGCAAGCGCGTCGACCGCCTCCGTCGCGTAGCCGTTCCCCTGATATTCCTCGTCGATACCGTAGCCGATCTCGACGCTTCCGTCGGTGCCAAATCCCTTGAAGCACAGGTCGCCGATGTGCGTGCCGTCCTCGCGCTCGATCATCCACATCGCGTACCACTCCCACTGCTCCGGGTGGTCAAGGCAGCCTTGCAGCATCTCCTTGTACGCCGTGACCAGAACATCGTCGATCTGCGTTTCGATGAAACGCTCCATTTCGTCCTGCGCGGCGATATACAGGCGCAGCCGTTTCGTCTCCAGACATATGGTTTTCATCGTCATCCTCCTGCCGTTCAGGCGTAAAAGCTGATTTCATACGAATACACCAAACAGCCTCCGGAAAACAGCTGCTTCCCGGAGGCTGTATTTTGCTTTATCTGCCCCTTTGCGCCCTTCATCCGGTCAGTCCGAACGGAGCAATGCAAAAGGGGATTCTTCCTTTTAGGGGACGATCAGCCGTTGGCGGCGGCGATCGCAGCTTCAAGGATGTTCATGGCCTCGTCGCCAACGTCGCTGCGGATCAGGTCATACGCGGGCTTCGCGGCCTCGCGCATCTTGGCGTAGTCCGCATCCGTCAGGTCGATGACCTCAAGACCGGCATCCTTCATCTGCTGCAGGGCGGCGTCGTTGTCCGCAATGTTGAGCTCATAGGCATACTGGTCGATCACGTTCACGCAGACCCAGTCGAGCAGGGCGCGGTAATCCTCGGGGAGGTTGTCATAGAACGCCTTGTTCATGTAGATACCGGACCACATGATGACGTGGTGGGTGTTGACAATGTACTTCTGCTGCTCGTAGAGCTTGGAAGAGGAGATCGTGTTGTAGGCGTTCTCCTGCGCCTCGACCAGGCCCTGCTGGAGCGCGAGATACAGATCGCTGAACGGAACGGGGGTCGGGTTGCAGCCCCAGGACTGCCAGTAAGCGATGGCGGTCGGGTTTTCCAGCGTGCGGATCTTCAGGCCGGCGAGATCCTCATAGCTGCGGATCTCCTTGTTGGAGCTGGTCTCACGGAAGCCGCCCGGAACGAGGGAGAGGACCTTGAGGCCGAGGGACTCATAGATGCCCTGCGTGTACTTGAACAGATCGCTGTCGCGGCCGATCATGGCGAGCGCCTGCTCGTTGCTGTTGACCAGGTTCGGCGCGTCGAAATAGCTCAGGCGCTTGTCGACCAGACCGCCGGAGGTGCCGCTGCCGAGCTGGATGGAGCCCTCGCGGAGCGCCTGATCGTTCTCGGGCACGCTGCCGAGCTCGCCGTTGGCATAGATCGTCACGGTGATGAGGCCGTTGGAGCGGGTCTCCATCTCCTCCTTGAACTTCAGCGCGATCTTATGACCCGCAGAAGCCTCCGGGGAGTTGTGGGACCAGATGATGTTGACGGGCGTGGTGCTGGTGATGGCGGGGGCGCCGTCGGAGGACGCCGCAGGGGTCGTCGTGTCGCCGCCGGCGGGCTGCGTCGCGGGCTGCGTCGCAGGCTGGGTCGTGGTCGGCGTGGTCGTCTGCGTGGTGGGGGTCGTGTTCTGGAGGCACGCGGTCATGGCAAGAACCATAACGGCGGCAAGAGCCAGAGCAAGGAGCTTCTTGATTTTCATAATGAAATCTTCCTTTCTTTCATAAATGGATGTACGGTTGATATTTTTCGGCGAATGCCGGAATACCACATGGTCTTACGCGCGCCCCAGCAGGAGCAGGGAGATGCCGGGCATGAAGGTAATCATCAGCAGCGCGACGATGAAGAACGCCATCGGAACGAGCACCTTCTTGCCGAGCTCGCTCGCCGTGGCATCCGCCAGCGGCGCGGCGACGAACAGGTTCAGACCCATCGGCGGGCTGACGAGGCCGACGGCGAGGTTCGTCACCAGAATGATGCCGAAGTGGATGCCGTCGATGCCAAAGCTCTTCGCCGTGACCAGCAGGATCGGACCGAGAATGGCGATCGCGGAGCCGGTGTCCATGAACATGCCCATAATCAGCAGCACGATGTCGAGCGCGATGAGGAACGTGTACGGGCTGTGGAACGTCTGGGTGAGCAGATTCGAGATCAGCGCCGGCGCGTTGAGCAGAGACAGGATGCGTCCGAAGGAGATCGCAAACGCGATCAGCAGTGCGATGGGTGCGTAGGAGCGGACCGCCGCCTTGAGGTGGCCCCACAGTTCGCTGATTTTCATCGTCTTGTAGATGAACACGCTGACAATGATGGCGTAGAACACGGAAATGCACGCAGCCTCGGTCGGGGTCAGAGTGCCGGAGTAAATGCCGCCGAGGATGATGACCGGCGTGAGCAGCGCCCAGAAGCCGTCCATAATCACGCGGACGACGCCGCGCTCGCGCAGCTTGCCGACGGCGGCGTTGATCTTTTCCCTGTCCTCGCCGTTCTTGATGCAGTAGATCACGCAGTAGACCATCAGGCACAGCGCGATGACGATGCCGGGCAGGATACCGCCGGTGAACATCTCGCCGACGGACTCGCCGGTGGTGACACCGTACATGATGAACGGAATGGACGGCGGGATAATAACGCCGAGGCCGCCCGCCGTCGCCACGATGGCGGCGGCAAACTTCTTGTCATAGCCCAGCTCCACCAGCACGGGGATGCACATGCCGCCGACCGCGGCGACAGTCGCGGGGCCGGAACCGGAAATCGCGCCGTAGAACAGGCAGGTCACAACGACAGCGCAGGGCATACCGGCCTTGAGCTTGCCGACGAACACGGCAAACACGTCGAACAGCTTGCGCGAGATGCCGCCGCGCGCCATGATCGCGCCGGAGAGCATGAACAGCGGGATCGCCAGCACGCTGATCGTATCCAGTCCGGAAATGAACGCGCGCATGACATAGTTGGCGTTGCCGGGGAAGGTCGCGGTCGCCAGAGAGGGATAAAGCGTGACGGAAATCATGGTGATGGCCAGCGGAAGGCCGAGGAACATCATCACGACAAAGCCGCCGAATACGATGCCCAACATTTACTGCTCCTCCCCCTTTCCGAACGTCTTTTTGCAGAACCGGAAGATGTCCTGCACGCCGCGGATCGTTCCCAGGCCCATGCCCAGCGGGATCGCGGCATACACGTACTTGATCGGCAGCTGCATCGCCGCGCTGATGCTGGTCGTGGACTGGATCAGGCCGATGGATTTGTAGGTCAGGTACGCATACACAACGACGGTCAGCACCTTGGCAAACAGGTCGATGATGAACTTGACCGGCTTGGGAAAGAAGTTGTACACCGCGTCCACGCGGATGCTCAGGCCCTTGCGGATGCAGTAGCCCGCGCTGAGCATTCCGCTGTACACAAACAGGTAGCGGCAGACCTCCTCCGCCCATGTAAAGCCGCCGTGGAACAGATTTCTGGCAATGACCTGCACGAACATGACCAGAGAAAACGCCGCAAGCAGGATCACCATCAGGATCTCTTCCAGATTCTCTTCCAGATAGACCCACACTTTTTTCATCTTGGTTCTCTCTCCTCCTCCAAAGCTCATTATTACTTTTGCTTATTCTTTTCGATAAAAAATATAACATCTGATTATTTCTCTGTCAATATCTTTCTTCACAATTGGGGCGTTTTCATCGTCTGCCGGCATAATTTATCCGTATTGCACAACATTGGCCGCTGTCAATTGTTCAAATCGGCGTGGGCGAGAGCAAAAAAGCCCCGCCTATGGTCTGTCAAAAGACGAAAGGCGGAGCAGGCAATATAGATGTTTCATATAAAATGGTACACAAGATTGACGCAGTCCGGCGCGTCCTTGTCGACGTAGCCGGTGTCGGCAAAGCCTGCCTTCTCATAGACGTGCAGGGCGGGCGCGTCGGTCTTCTTGACGCAGACCTCGGCGCAATCGTACTTGCGCTCGGCGGCAAGCTCTGCAAGGATCAGCCGCAGCGCCTCCGTTCCGTAGCCCTTGCCCTGAAAGCGCGCGTCGATCATGAACTGCTGGAGATCATAGCAGGCGGGCTCCTCGTCCATGTCCTTCACCAGCGCGAGGCCGACCGCACCGCCGTCCGCAGCGATGCCGAAAACCCTCGCGCGGCAGGCACGGTAGGCATATCCCCGCGCAAGGATGCCGGACGCACTGTCGAGATAGCCCTTCTGGTCGTCGCGGACGGAAAGGCTCCGCACCGCGAGAAAATTCTGTTCGTCGATGTCAAACAGTGTTACCACGTTTCATTCCTCCCCCATGATATCCGGAGCGTCAGGCATCCACGCGCGCGAGGACCTCGTCCCTCGTCGGGATGGACGGCGCGGCGCCCGGCCTCGTAACGGCGATCGCCGCCGCGGCGGAGGCGAAGCGCATGGCGCGCGCCGCGTCAAAGCCGTTCAAGATGCCCGCGAGGAAAAAGCCCGTATAGGTATCCCCCGCCGCGGTCGTGTCCACCGCCGTCACCCGCTCCGCCGGACAACGGATCATACCGTCCCGCGCGGCGTAAATGGAGCCGTTCTCACCCAGCGTCAGGACAATCGCTGTCGCGGGGAGGCTCTTCCGCAGCTCCTCCGCCATATCCCCCGGGTCGGCGTGCGCGTCACAGCCGAGCAGCTGCGACGCTTCGATCTCGTTGAGCAGCAGGAAATCCGACAGCGGCAGCAGCGGACGCAGCGTTTCATCCATGGGCGAGGGGTTCAGCGCAATGCGCATACCGCGTGCCTTTGCCCGTTCGAGCAGGTAGCCCGGCTCGCTGATCTCGTTCTGCGCCACCAGCACGTCGGGCGCGGAAAAGTGCGCCAGCGTCCGGTCGATCTGCTCGTGCGTGACCGCACGGTTCGCCCCGCCGTAGAGCAGGATGCAGTTGTCTCCCTCCGGTGTCTTCTGAATGACGGCATGTCCCGTCCGCACATCGTGCAGGCAGGCGACAAACGACGTATCAACGCCCGCGGCACGCAGTTCTTCCGCAAGAAACGCGCCATCCTCCCCGATCGCTCCTGCGTGGAAGGTCTTTATGCCCGCGCGCGCCAGCGCAACGGACTGGTTCAGTCCCTTTCCGCCGCTGAAGCTTTGCAGTTCGGTTGCCGCCAGTGTTTCCCCTTTACGGACAAAGCACGGTACCTGATAGACGTAGTCTATGTTCAGCGAGCCGAAGCACAGCACCCTCATGTCGCGCCCTCTTCTTCACCGTAGCGGCGCAGGCAGTCCTCGACGATATCCCAGAAGCGCGGCACGTCCACGTCAACGGCAACGTCCGCCGTGGCGGGAAGGCCAAGATAGCCGTAGTAATCGCAGTTTGTCCGCCCGTAGGACTGCTCGCTGCGCAGGTCGATCTGCACGTTCATCGGCTTCGTCGTCAGCAGCTTCGGGTCGATCAGCGACGCGATCGTCAGCGGATCGTGCAGGGGGCCGCCCTCCATGCCGAAGACCTCCTTCTGCGTTTTGCAGAAATGGCGCATCAGATCTACAAACAGACGTGACGCGCCGTTGTTCACCTGTGCCATGCGCTCCACGATCTCCGGATAGCAAAGCACCTTGTGCGTCACGTCCAGCCCGACCATGGTGACGGGCCGCCCGGCGGTAAAGCACACGTGCGCCGCCTCCGCGTCCACAAGGACGTTGAATTCCGCAGCGGGCGTCACGTTGCCGTTGGCGTAGGCGCCGCCCATGAGAACGATCCGCCGGATCTTTTCGACGATCCGCGGCTCCATGCGCATCGCCATGGCGAGGTTCGTCATCGGCCCGGTCGTGACCACAATGATATCCCCGTCGGAGGCAAGCAGCGTCCGGATCATGTAGGAAACGGCGTGCTCCGGCTCCACCGTCTTGTGCAGCGGCGGAAACACGGGGCCGTCCAGTCCGGTCTCGCCGTGGATGTCCCCCGCCGCGCGCGGCTCGCGTACCATCGGGCGGCCGCAGCCCGCATAGACGGGGATATCCCTGCCCAGCCATTGCAGCACCCGGCAGGCGTTTTTCTGTGTCTTTTCCAGCGTCTGGTTGCCCGCGACCGTCGTGACGCCCAGCAGCTCGATCTGCGGGCTGTTCGCCGCCAGCATGATCGCAACCGCGTCGTCGTGTCCCGGATCGCAGTCGAGGATGATCTTTTGCCGCTCCATCATTTCACGCCCTTTCCCAATTCCATTGTTTTGGACAAACGATATCATCATACGGGTTTTTCCCGAAGCCGCAGCCCTACAGCCACTTCTTTTTCCGGAAGAAGATCAGGCTCGCGATCACGATCACAACGCTGATGGCGATCACCAGCGGATAGCCGAATTCCCACTCCAACTCCGGCATATAGCGGAAGTTCATGCCGTACCAGCCGACGATGAGCGTAAGCGGCATGAAGATCGTCGTCACGACCGTCAAAAGCGTCATGGTGCGGTTCTGGCGCACCTCCAACTGCGCGTTGTAAAGGTCTCGCACCTGCATGGTATGGTCGCGCAGGGACACCGCCGAATCGTGCCGCCGCGCCATGCGGTTCATGAAAAGGTGCATATAACGCAGATTCTTTTCGGTGAAAAAGCCGTTTTCGTTCTCCTCCAGCTCCTGCGTCATGTCGATGATCTGCTCATAATGCACCAGTAGCTCGCGGATGTCGCCCCGGATCTCGTTGACCCGGGCAAGGTCGCCCTCGCCCTCCGAGGCAAGGATCTCATCCTCAATGGCATCAAGCTCCGCCTCGTACCGCTCCATGATCGGGAGGTCGCGGCTGACGACAAGCTCCAGAAAATCATACAAAAAGCGCTCCAGACTCGGCTCTCTCCACCGCTTGGTCCGCCGAATGGTTTCGATCATCTGCTCCGCCATGCCGCTGTCGTCGATAAACACGACGCCTTTTTCATCCAGTGCGAAGGCGAACCGATGATCCCGCTCCGTCAGCGCCTGCCGGTCGGGGATCTGGAACGTACCTGTCAGGGAGTCGTAGTTGACCTCCGCCTTGGTGTTGTGGATGTTCCCCACGTCCGGTTCAAGCTCAATGCCCATATCGAAGCGGTCGCGGCTCTTCTGCCACTCCGGCGTAGTCATCACGGCGACATACTGCCGTTCAGTCTGCCCGTGCAGCTCCTCCTCCGTACAGGGGCGCATATTCTCCTCAAGCAGATAGCAGCCCATCGTATTTCCTCCCTTTGATCTCTTTCTCACACACTGCGGTAGAAAGCGCGGCGCAGCGCCCGCGGGAAAACGTCCTTGGACGCATTCGGCGGGCGCTTGACCGTGCCGTATATCCTCGTTTTGTATTTTATCAGGCTTTTTTGATATTGCAACACTCTGCGTTGTATTTATTTGGCGCTGCAAAGCACAGGTTTCCGGACAATTTTGGCGTTGCCCGCCGCGGCTCTTTGCGCTATAATATCATGTGATGCAAAAGGGTCGGTTTCCGCGGAAATAGCGCGGGGCAAAGGAAGGAAGGTGTCCATGGGAATGCCGAAGGAGCGCGCAGACGACTGTCTGGCCGGACTGAACGACGCCCAGCGCTGCGCCGTCACCACGACGGAGGGCTTCGTGCGCGTGATCGCGGGCGCGGGCTCCGGCAAAACGCGGGCGCTGACGCACCGGTTCGCTTTCCTCGTGAACGAGCTGGGCATCCTGCCCGGCAACATCCTCTGTGTCACGTTCACCAACAAAGCGGCAAACGAGATGCGCCAGCGCATCCACAACCTCACCGGCGACAACGACACCGGCTACATCTCCACGTTCCACGGGTTCTGTGTGTCGGTTTTGCAGGAGGACAGCAACGCCGTCCAGTATCCCAAAAGCTTCCTTGTGCTCGACAATTCCGACATCGACGACATGCTCAAGATCATCTACGAGGAGCGCGGTCTGACGCTGCGGAACATGACCTTCGGCAGCGCGCGCGATATGATCGAGATACAGAAACTTTTCAAAAAGCCGGAATATTATCTCGATCTCATCGGCATGTCTCTCGACGCGCTGCACGAAAAGTTTCTCGCCGCTTCGACCACCGAGGATATCATATTCTACGGCTATCTGTATCAGGAGAAAAAGTGCTTCGGCCTCGACTACAACGATCTTATCAAGTTCACGCTCTACATCTTCTCGCAGGACGCGGACGTCCGTCTCAAATGGCAGAAGCGCCTCGAATACATCATGATCGATGAGTTTCAGGACATCGACGCGCTGCAATATGAGCTGATGGAAGCGCTGTGCGGCTATCACAAAAACCTCTTTATCGTCGGCGACCCGGATCAAACCATCTACACGTGGCGCGGCGCGAGCGTGAAATACCTGTTGGAATTCGACAGGCAGTTTCCGGGCACAAAAACGATCATGATGACGGAGAATTACCGCTCCACGCCGCAGATCCTCGCGGCGGTCAACTCCATGATCGCGCACAACGCCAACCGCATGAAAAAAAACCTCATCCCTACGCTTCCGGATGGGGAAAGCGTGCTCTGCCACCACGCGGACACCGCCGAACAGGAGGCGGAGTGGATCGCCGGACAGATCGAGGCGCTCCATGCTCAGGGCGTCGCGTACCGCGACGTCGCCATCCTTTACCGCGCGCACTACATCACACGCAACCTTGAAAGCGCCCTTCGCCGGGTAAAGCTCCCCTACCACATCTACAGCGGCGTGCCGTTCTACGCACGCGCGGAGATCAAGGACGCGCTCTCGTACCTGCGCCTGATTGCCTATCGGGACGACCTCTCGTTCCGGCGCGTCGCCAACGTGCCGAAGCGAAGCCTCGGCGAGCGGCGGATGCGATTTCTGGAGGAACGCGCGCAGGCGGAGCAATGCTCGCTTTACGACGCGCTGCGCAAAAACCTCGACGACGAGATATTCAAACGCACAAAAGCAGCGCAGCTCGTCCGGCTGGTGGAGACCTTCGCCGCGAACTGTGCCGAGCGCCCGATTTCCGAGCTTCTTTCCGACCTTCTGGACAAGAGCGGCTACGAAACCATGCTGCGCACGGAGGGAAGTCAGGAGCGGCTGGATAATCTCGCGGAGCTCAAGCAGTCGGTCTTCGAGTACGAAACCACCTGCGGCGAGGAGAGCATGCTGGAGCACTACCTCGCGCATGTGGCGCTGTTCACCAACAGCGATACAGCGGAGGAAGACGACCGCGTCAGATTGATGACCATTCACGCCGCAAAGGGGCTGGAATTCCCCTATGTGTTTCTCTGCGCGATGAACGAGGGCGTCTGCCCGTCCAAGAAGACCGACACCAGAGAGAAGATGGAGGAGGAGCGGCGGCTCGCATTCGTGGCGATGACGCGCGCGGAAAAGCGTCTGTTTCTCTCCGAGGCGGAGGGCTGGAACCTCGACGGCTCGCCGCGCTATCCGTCCCGCTTCGTGCTGGACATCGATCAGGAGCTGCTGGAATACACCCGCAAGCCCGCCGCCTCGCTCGTAGCCGATGCGCGGAGCTTCATCGACGCATCCGACCGCTGCCTGCCGGAGAGCCTCGACGACCTTGTCTTTGCCGCCGGAACGCGGGTGCGGCACCGGGTGTTCGGGGACGGCACGGTCGTGGACGTCGACATGGACCGCCGCGCCCACATCGTCCAATTCGACGACATGAGCACACCGCGCGCGATCTCGTTCAAGGCAAAGCTGGAGCCCTGCCCGTAACTGCGCATCTTTCCCGCAAAACACGCCCGCCGGACGGTTTCCGATACCGACCGGCGGGCGTTGCTTTGCGCATATTCACTTTGCCGGAGCCGGATCCGCGACGCGGTACGCTGCGCCGGCTTTCTTAATGTGTCCTGTGCTTTTCCGCAAGCGTATGCAGGCGATCCAGGACCGCCGCGCCCGCGCCGCGCGTGACCTCCTGCCCGGGCAGGAATTCGCTCTTCTCATTGCCGCGGAAAACACCGAGCACGGAGCAGAAGCCGACGTCCGCGATCGCCCAGCCGGCGATCTGCGCGCGGTCGGCATAGGGTGCCGAAGCGCTACCCACGGGAACGGTGACGCCGTACAGGCGGGCAAAGCGCGCCGCGACGACGGCGAACTCCTGCCGTGTGATGGGTTTGTCCGGCGCAAAATACTTCGCCGAGACGCCGTTCATCACGCCGGCGGCGTGCGCCCACGCAATATAGGGCGCGGCGGCGCTGTCCCTCGGCACGTCGGCAAAGGGGTCCGCGGCGGGGATTACCACGGCCGCGCCGTACAGCCGTCCGAGCGCAACGGCAGCCTCCCCGCGCGTCATGGAGAAGTTGGGCAGGAACTCGCCCGCTTCGTTGCACGACATCAATCCCGCGTCAAGCGCGTAGCGGATAGACGAAAATGCCCAGTGGGTATACAGCTTGCTCTCGTCGTACCATTCGCTGCGCGGGCAGCGGTTGACGCCGGTGTTCCGCACGCGGGTGTAGACCTTCCCCGCCTGCGCTTCGACGCCGCGCCGCCAGAGCAGCTCGTCGACCGTCACCATCTCGAAGTCCTTGCCCTCCAGCGCGGTGAGCAGATTGTCCAGTCCGCGGGCGGTGCTTTTGTGCGTTTCGTGCATCAGCACGATGTCCCCGTCCTGCACCACCGAGACGGTGTAGCTCGTCAGGCGCGCCGAATCCTGATACTTCCAGTCCTCCGTGTCCACGCTCCACATGACGAGCGGCACGCCCGCGGCATTCGCCACGCGGCTGCTGTAATCGCCGTAGGGCGGGCGGAGATAGAACCCGGTCGCGCCGGTCCCTTTGAGGCCCGTGACCTCCGTCAGCGCCGCGGCGACGGAGCTGATTTGGCGCCTGACCTCGGCGTCGGATTTCTTGCTCAGCTGGGGATGATCCCATGTGTGGTTCGCGACCTGGTGTCCCTCCGCCGCCATGCGCCGCACCTGATCGGCAAATTCGCTGATCTTATAGCCGTTTAAGAAGAAGGTCGCCTTTGCGCCGTGCGCTTCCAGTGTATCGAGGATCTGATCGGAATACGTCCCCGGTCCGTCATCGAAGGTCAGCGCGACCAGCTTCTGATTCGGACGCTCATAGGCAGACGCCGCCAGCGCGATCGGCGCAAGGCCGAGACACAGGACGGCAGCCAGCACAAAGGACGCCGCGCGATATGCAAACGCTTTCACGGCATTTTCCTCCCGTTCCCGCTGCCACGCTGTTGTTTTCCGTGCACAGCAGATTTTATATTGCATCATATTGGGAGAATTGTCAACTGTTTCCCGCTGTTTTTTGCATTTTCACGCACGCAAAGCGGATTCTCGTAGAGTTTCCCGCCGTTTGCGAAAAAGTTATAGGAGCGGCAGCCGCCGGCGCACACCGCGCCGTGAACGCACGTGCCGCATTTTCCCGTGAGCTTTTCCGGCGTAAATTTCCGGTTGTAGGCAAACGCGTCCGGGTCCTCCCAGATATCGCGCAGGCTGCGCTGCCGGAGGTTGCCCTCAATGAAGCGCGCGTCGTACATCGACTCGCAGCCGCGGACATTACCCACGCTGTCGATGCCGACGGCAATCAGCCCCGCGCCGCACCCGTCGAACGAATAGCTCGGCGTGCCGCGCAGCATCCCCTCCTCCGGCGTGTAATAGCCGATGTTATCCGCGATACCGAGCGCAAAGGGCGCCGCGGGGGCGTCTTTCGCCACAAAATCGATAACCGCCGCCGCGTCGAAGCACACGTCGACGCCGTTCTGCGCGGCGCCGCCCATGGGCGAGCATGCCTGCAGCTGCCATGCAAAAATCGGATAGCTTCGCAGCGTATCATACAGCTCGCCCAGCAGCGGCGCGTTGTCCGCGCGCAGCGTGCTGATGACGGACGCCGGTATCCCCGCCGCCGTCAGCGCGCCAAGGGCCTCCAGACACAGGCGGTAGCTGCCCGCGCGGCGATACGCGTCGTGCACGCGCTCCGGGCCGTCCAGCGACACCGCTACGGACTCGACGCGAAGCGCCGCCAGCTCGCTCAGCAGCTCCGGCGTCATGCGGTATCCGTTGGTGATGATGCACACGCGGATGTCCCGCCGCGTGAGCGCGGAGACGATCTCACGCCAGTCGGGGCGCAAAAACACCTCGCCGCCGATCAGCGATACGCGGCGGCAGCCCAGCTCCGCGAGCTGGGCTGCCACGTCAAGACATTCGGCGGTGCTCAGTTCGTCCGGGCGCGCATTCCCGCCGCCGGAGCCGCAGTAGGCGCAGCGGAACGGACAGGCAAGCGTGATCTCCCAGACGCACTGGCGCAGTTTGTAGGCACTCATTCCCAGGAAAGCTCCGAGCCGCAGTTGGGGCAGAATTTGCTTTTGGCATGGAGAGGGCTCCCGCACTGCGGGCAGAAACCGACCCGCTCCTGCTCTTCCTGCGGTTCAGGGGGCTGCTGTGCCTGCTGCTGCGACTGCTGAAAAAACATCATGCCGTTCAGAGCACCGTTCGGCGGCATGTTCGGACCCGCGTAGGTCATCATCATCTGCGCCGGCCCGGCGTAGACAAAACCCATCGGCGGATCAGGCTCCTTCTTGTTGAGAGGATAGTTGTCCCTGTTCTCCGGTTTTGGCATATTGCCGCGTCACCTCCGTTCGATTTCTGTTCACAGTATAGCACACCGCGCCGCGGAGGGAAAGAGGCAAAACCCAGGGATTCGCCAAAGTGTGGCGCGCCGCCATAAAATCACGTTTTGTTCCGTCGGGCGTTACCTCCCCATCACCACGGTCACGTCGACCGTCTCGCCGGTCCCGGCGATCGGGAGCACGTTTCCGGCAAGCTCACTGCCGTTTACCCTGACGGACTTGACACCGTGCTGCGCACCCGCGGCGTTGTCCACCGTGATGCGATAGGTCGCGCCGCGATAGCGCCGAGTGACTGTAAAGCCCTTGAGCGACGCGGGGACACAGGGATCCAGCCGCAGCCCGTCCAATGTCGGCGTCACGCCGAGGATCGCCTGGCTGACGCTGACGAACGTCCACGCGGCGGTGCCGGTAAGCCAGCTGTTCTTGCCTTCGCCGAAGCTCGGCGCGTCACAGCCCGCGATCATCTGGCTGTAGACGTACGGCTCGGTGCGGTGGATCTCGCTGATGTCCTCGATGTAGGCGGGCGCGGTGCGGCGGTAGACCTCAAACGCGCGGTCACCGTGGCCGAGCGTCGCCTCGGCGCAGACGATCCACGGGTTGTTGTGGCAGAAGATGCCCGCGTTCTCCTTGTATCCCGGCGGATAGCTCGTGATCTCGCCCAGCTCAAGGTGATAGCGCGTATACGCGGGCTGGAGCAGCACGATGCCGTACTTGGTGTCGAGGCGTTCCTTAACGCTCTCCAGCGCCTTCTCCGCCTCGCCGCTCTCTTTGCCGATGCCCGCCATGACGCACATACCCTGCGGCTCGATATAGATCTGGCCCTCCTCGCACTCCCGGCCGCCGACGACGTTGCCGTGGGCGTCATAAGCGCGGCGGAACCACGCACCGTCCCAACCCGCGGTCAGTGTCGTGCGCTCCATCTCGGCGACGGCGTTCTCCGCCTCCGCCGCCTCGTCCGCGCAGCCGACGTGGCGCAGGATGTCCGCCCACGCGCGCCCGTACTTGACGAACATGCCCGCGATGAACACGCTCTCCGCCACGGGGCCTTCGCTGGGGCCGGTGGTCTGGAAGCTCTCGCCCGGCTGCTCGGAAAAGCAGTTGAGGTTGAGGCAGTCGTTCCAGTCGGCGCGGCCGATGAGCGGCAGTCGGTGGGGGCCAAGGTGCGTTTTCGTATAGTTGAAGCTGCGCCGCAGGTGCTCCATGAGCGGCTGCGCAAGGCTCTCGTCGTTGTCAAAGGGTACGCTCTCGTCGAGGATGGAGAAATCCCCCGTCTCGCGCAGATACGCGTCGGTGCCCGCGATCAGCCAGAGCGGGTCGTCGTTGAAGCCGCTGCCGACGTCGAGGTTGCCCTTCTTCGTAAGCGGCTGGTACTGGTGATAGGCGCTGCCGTCGGGGAACTGCGTCGCCGCGATGTCGAGGATGCGCTCGCGCGCGCGTTCGGGGATGATGTGCACGAAGCCCAGCAGATCCTGGCAGGAATCGCGGAAACCCATACCGCGCCCCATGCCGCTTTCAAAGTAGCTGGCGCTGCGGCTCATGTTGAACGTGACCATGCACTGGTACTGGTTCCAGATGTTCACCATGCGGTCGAGCTTTTCGTCGCCGGTGCGGACGACGTAGCCGCCGAGCAGCGCGTCCCACCGCCTGCCCAGTGCGGCGAACGCCGCGTCAAACTGCGCATCCGTCGCGTAGCGCGCCATCATCTCCCGCGCGCGCGCCTTGTTCACGACGCCGGGGGCCTCCCATTTCTCCTCCCGCGGATTTTCGATATAGCCGAGGCCGAAAATGATCGTTTCGCTCGCACCCGGGGCAAGCGTCAGGTCAAACTGCTGCGCGGCGACGGGCTGCCAGCCGTGGGCGATGCTGCCGGTGCAGCCGTTGCCGAACACCGCCTCAGGATGCGCCGGAGAGCCGTACACACCGAGGAACGCCTCACGCGCGGTATCAAAACCGTCGGGCGTGCGGTTTGCCCAGAACACGGCGTAGTGGTCGCGCCGCTCGCGGTATTCGGTCTTATGGTAGATCGCCGCGCCGTCGACCTCCACCTCGCCGGTGGAGTAGTTGCGCTGGAAGTTGGACGCGTCGTCCATCGCGTTCCAAAGGCAGAACTCCGCATAGGGGAACAGCGAAACTGTTTTCGCCTCGTCCGACACGTTCGTCACGCGCACGCGCATCAGCAGACAGTCGTCGCCCATCGGAACGAAAAGCTCCTGCGTCGCACGCAGTCCGCCCTTTTCGCCCTCAATCACCGTGTACCCCATGCCATGGCGGCAGATATAGCTGTCAAGCTCCGCCTGCACCGGCTGCCAGCCGATATTCCACACCGAGCCACCGTCCTTCAAATAGATGTGAAAGCCCTCGGAATCCAGCGGCGCGTTGTTGTAGCGATAGCGCGTCAGGCGGCGCAGACGCGCGTCGCGGTAGAAGCTGTACCCGCCCGCCGTGTTGGACAGCAGCGTAAAAAAGCTCTCGCTCCCAAGGTAATTGATCCACGGAAGCGGCGTGCGGGGCGTGGTGATCACGTACTCCCGGCGTTCGTCGTCAAAGTGTCCGAACTGCATGACAACATCTCCCTTTTTTGTTACGAAAACGATTTCGTGTTGCTAATTATCACATATCGTAGCTGATTTTTTTGAAAAATGCAAGTCTTTTTTTATTTTCTTAAATCATAATATATTTTGAAAGAGGGGGATGCGTACAAATTTCGCAAAAGTTTCGTTATTGTTCATAAAAACATTTGGAAAAATCTGTCAACGTCAAACAAATTCGTTCTAAATTTATACTTTTTCGGAAAAACCTCTTGCATTTTCTTACGTGATGTTGTATTTTTTCATTACGAAATCGTTTAAGTGAGGGGCTGATCCGAAGTGGTATCCCTGAAGGATATCGCCCAGCGCTGCGGCGTTTCGGTCGCCACGGTGAGCAAGGCGCTCAACGGTCAGCCGGACATTGGCGAGAACACACGCGTGCGTGTTCTTCGCGCCGCGGACGAGCTCGGCTACATGGCGAACGCCGCGGCAAGGGCGCTGAAAACAAACCGCACCTATAATATCGGCGTTCTGTTTGTTGACAACCGCCACAGCGGTCTCGCCCACGAGTTCTTCTCGACAGTGCTCGACAGCCTCCGCGTCGAGGCCGAGCGCAGCGGCTACGACATCACCTTTATCAACAGCAATCTGGGCAACCGCCCGTGCAGTATTTTGCAGCATTGTCTTTATCGCGGCGTGGACGGCGTGGTCATCGTTACGGCGAACTTCCGCGACCCCATGGTGATCGAACTGGTGGAATCCGAGCTACCGGTGGTGACGATCGACCACGTGTTCAACAACCGCGCTGCGATCCTGTCCGACAACGTCGAAGGCACCGAGGCTCTGGTGCGCTACGCCGCATCGATGGGACACCGCAGGATCGCCTTCATCCACGGCGAGCTGACCTCGCTGACGAATCTCCGGCTGGTGGGCTTCCACCGCGCCTGTGAGAACCTGGGGATCTCCGTCCCGGACGAATACATCCGCGAGAGCGACTACCACGACACAGAGGGCTGCTACCGCGTCTGCCGCGAGCTGCTGGAACTGCCGGAGCGTCCGGACTGCATCCTGTTTCCGGACGATTACTCCTACATCGGCGGCATGAACGCCATCCATGACGCCGGTCTGCGCATACCGCAGGACATCTCGGTCATGGGATACGACGGCATCAACCTCTCGCAGGTCATCAGCCCGCGCCTCGCCACCTATCGCCAGAACACCGGCGAGCTGGGTCGGCTTTCGGCGTCAAAGCTGATCGAACTGATCGAGCGGCCCAAAACCGCGCTGCTCGACCGCGTGATCGTCTCCGGCGAGCTGCTGGCGGGCGAAAGCGTTTCCAGAATTACCTGACGGTGATTCGCGGGGCGACCCGCATCATATAATCACAACCGAAAAAGAAGCACAAAAATATTAGGAGGATTAAAAACATGAAAAAAATTGTCTCGCTGCTGCTTCTTCTCGCAATGGTTCTCTCCCTCGCCGCGTGCGGCGGAGCGAGCAAGCCCGCCGATACCGGCGCGCAGGGCAAAGTCTTCAACATCTACGTATGGAACGAGGAGTTCAAGGGCTGGTTCGAGAAGTATTACACCGTTCCCGAGGGCATTACCGTGAACTGGGTCATCACCCCGAGCGATGGCGGCGGTTATCAGAAGAAGCTCGACGAGGTGCTGCCGAACAACACCAACGCCGCTGCCGATGACAGAGTCGATCTGGTCGTTGCCGAAGCCGACTACATCATCAAGTACGCCAATTCCGACGTTACGCAGGACGTCACCAAGATCGGCGTGACCGATTTCTCCAACACCTATCCGTACACCGTTCAGGCTGCGTCCGATGCCAACGGCGTCGTCAAGGGCGTCGGCATCCAGTGCTGCCCGTCCGCGATGATCTATCGCCGCTCCATCGCCAAGGACGTGCTCGGCACCGATGATCCCGCGCAGGTTCAGGCGGCCGTTAACAGCTGGGCCAATTTCGACGCCGTCGCCGCGAAGGCCAAGGCCAAGGGCTATTATATGACCGCTTCCGACGCCGAGACCTATCGTGTGTTCTCCAACAACACCAGCGCTCCGTGGGTCGACGCCAACAACAACCTCCAGATCTCCCCCGAGATCCAGGCGTGGATCGCGCAGGCTGAGGATTACTCCAAGAACGGCTACACCATCAACACCGGTATCTGGGATCAGGACAAGAACGACCAGATGTTCGCTTCCGGCAAGACCATGTGCTTCTTCGGCCCGGCGTGGTACTTCAACTTCTGCATGGGCAACGCGCAGGATGCCGAAAAGGGCTGCTCCGGCGACTGGGCGATTTGTGAAGGTCCGCAGGCACATTTCTGGGGCGGCACCTGGCTGCTCGCCGCGACCGGCAGCGACAACACCGAGATGATCGCCGACGTCATGAACGCGTTCATCAACAACGAAGAGCTCTGCTCCAACCTCGTTGAAAAGGAGAGCCAGTTCACCAACAACCAGAAGGTCAACAACAAGTACGCCGCGGACGCCACCTATGGCAACGCCTTCCTCGGCGGCCAGAACGACACCGCCGTGTTCGCCGAGATGGCCAAGAACATCAAGTTCGAGAACCAGACCATCTACGATCAGATCTGCAACGAGCAGATTCAGAGCAACATGCGCGAGTACTTCAAGGGCACGGTCGACAAGGACACCGCCATGCAGAATTTCTACAAGGCGATCAAGGAGAACTATCCCAACGTCAACGTCCCGCAGGCTTGATTTTGTTCGTACATCGTCAACCCTTTCTTACGCTTTCGCGGAGGCAAGGCTCCGGCTTTGCCTCCGCGGGCGTAAAGCCCCGGCCGTCCGATCAGAGCGCGCCGCATCGCAGCGCGCCGTGATGAGGCGGCAGAAACGATCCGCAAGGAGGAACCGAACATGAAAAAGAAAAAAGGCATCAGCTACGCAAAATGGGGATACATCTTCATTTTGCCCTTTTTTGTGGCCTATTTTATCTTTACCTTCATCCCGCAGGCGCTGACCGTCTACAACAGCTTCTTTGAGAACTATCGTCAGGGGCTGACCCAGATCGGCCCGAACTTCGTTGGCCTTCGCAACTACATCACGCTCTTTACGCCCGACGCCAACGGCACGATCGACATTCTCAAGTATGCCGGCAACACCATCATTCTCTGGCTGCTCGGCGCCGTGCCGCAGATCCTCGTCGCGCTGCTGCTGGCGATCTTCTTCACCAGCTACCGTCTGAACATCAAAGGTCAGCAGTTTTTCAAGACGGTGATCTACATGCCGAACCTCATCATGGCGTCAGCGTTCTCCATGCTGTTCTTCACGCTGTTCTCCACCGTCGGCCCGGTCAATCAGGTCATTCAGGCGATGGGCTGGAGCGACGTTGCAATCGACTTCTTCGCCAGACGCGTCACGGTGCGCGGGCTGATTTCTCTGATGAACTTCCTGATGTGGTTCGGCAATACGACGATCCTCCTGATGGCAGGCATCATGGGCATCGACCAGAGCCTGTTTGAAGCTGCAAATATCGACGGCGCGAGCTCCGTCCAGACGTTTTTCCGCGTCACGCTTCCGCTGCTCATGCCGATCCTCGTTTACACCGTCATCACCGCGATGATCGGCGGCCTCCAGATGTTCGATGTGCCGCAGATCCTGACCAACCGCGGCGGCACGCCCAACCGTACGTCCACAACGCTGGTAATGTACCTCAACAACTACCTCGACGGCAGCCGCAACTACGGCATGGCGGGCGCGATCTCCGTGATTATCTTCATCATCACGGGCATCCTGAGCATGATCGTCTACCGCTCGCTGACCAAGAAAGACTAAGGGGTGAACCGACATGGCAAACAGCAACGCTTCCGACAGCCGCAAGGCGAAGATTCAACTCACGATCCTGCGCGTCATCGTCTACATCATCCTCATTTTTCTGACGGTTCTGTGCCTGTTCTCGTTCTACATGCTTTTCATCAACGCCACGCGCACCAACGCCGAGCTCCAAAGCGGCTTCGCCATCCTGCCGCGCGGGCACTTTTTCGAGAATCTGCGCAACGCCTGGACGGACGCCTCCATCGATATTCCGCGCGGCATGCTCAACAGTTTCATCATCGCGTCGCTCACCGCGATCCTGACGACCTACTTCTCCGCGCTGACCGCCTACGGCATCCACGCCTACGACTTCAAGTTTAAAAATGCGGCGTTCACGTTCATCATGGCGATCATGGTCATCCCCCCGCAGGTCGGCGCCACGGGCTTTATCCAGCTCGTTTATAAGTTCGGCCTTGTCAACAAGTTCTGGATCCTGATCCTTCCCGGCGTCGCCGCGCCGATCGTGTTCTTTTACATGAAGCAGTACATGGAGAGCGTTCTCCCGATGGAAACCATCGAGGCGGCGCGTGTGGACGGCTCGGGCGAGTTCCGCACCTTCAACACGATCGTCCTTCCGATGCTCAAGCCCGCCATGGCGGTGCAGATGATCTTCTCCTTCGTCGGCTCGTGGAACAACTACTTCATTCCCGCGCTGGTGCTGAACAAGGCGGAGAAGAAAACCGTCCCGATCATGATCGCGCAGCTTCGCTCGGCGGACTACTCCAAGTTCGACATGGGTAAGGTCTACATGTTCATCCTGCTGGCGATCCTGCCGGTGCTGATCGTTTACATCTTCCTGTCCAAGTCCATCATCAAGGGCGTCACCGCCGGCTCCGTCAAGGGCTGAGCGCAATACGAAAAATCGGGCCGGCTTCCCACGAGGCCGGCCCAAACAATACGAATGAGGTGTCAAATATGCTCAAGGATATCGGTTTTTACAAGGGTATCAATCTCGGCGGCTGGCTGTCGCAATGCGACTACAGCAAGGAACGGCTCGACGGCTTTATTCTCGAAGAGGATTTCAAGCAGATCGCCGCATGGGGCTTCGACCATGTGCGTATCCCCATCGACTACAACATCGTGCAGAACGCGGACGGCAGCATGAAGCAGGATGGCCTGGCACGCATTGACGCGGCGCTGGAGCTGTGCCGGAAGTATGGTCTGAACACCGTGCTCGATCTGCACAAGACGCAGGGCTTCTCCTTCGACGAGGGCGAGCATGAGGCGGGCTTTTTTGAAAGCGAACGGTATCAGGAGCTGTTCTATCGGCTCTGGGAGGCTTTTGCTGAGCGCTGGGGCAGCCTTTCGGATCACGTCATGTTCGAGCTGCTCAACGAGGTAACGGAGCGCGAATATCTGGATGCGTGGAAGCGCATCAGCGCCGAGTGTATTCGCCGTATCCGCCGCAGCGCGCCCGATATCCGCATCCTGCTGGGCAGCTATCACCACAACGGCGTGCGCGAAGTGCAGTATCTTGATGCGCCGTACGACAGCAGAGTCATCTATAATTTCCATTGCTACGAGCCTCTGAAGTTCACGCATCAGGGCGCATACTGGAACGCCGAATGCAACAACGACAACCGTTACACCTTCGAGCAAAGCGGCGCTTCCGAGGCGTATTTCGAGGATCTTTTCTCCTCTGCCATCGCAAAGGCGGAGGCAGAGGGCGCGGAGCTTTACTGCGGCGAGTACGGCGTCATTGATATCGTCCCGCCAGCAGAGTCGCTCAAGTGGTTCCAGACCATCGGCGCCGTCTTTGAGAAGCACGGCATCGCACGCGCCGCATGGAGCTACAAGGAGATGGATTTCGGCATCTCCGACGCGCGCATGGACTGCGTCCGATACGAGCTGCTCAAGGCGCTGCTGCGCTGAATGGAGGATCACGCCATGAAAAGAACTGTTATGCTGTTTGCAGAGGGCTTCGAGGAGGTCGAGGCGCTGACCGTCGTCGATCTGCTTCGCCGCGCCGGCATTGTCTGCGACATGGTGGCAGTCGCAGATACGGACACGGTCACGGGCAGCCACGAAATCAGCGTTCGCGTGCAAGGCTCACTGGACAAGGTTGAAATGAGCGGTTACGACGGCATCCTGCTTCCCGGCGGTCAGCCGGGCACGCGGAACCTCGCCGCCGATGCGCGCGTGATCGACGCGCTGCAAAAGGCGCACGCCGCAGGCAAGCTGACGGCGGCGATCTGTGCCGCGCCGACAGTGCTTGCCAAGGCAGGACTGCTGGAAGGACGCCGCGCGGTCTGCTACCCCGGTCTGGAGGATCAGCTCACAGGCCGAACCGGCGGCGACGGCGCGGTCGAGGTCGACGGCACGTTCATCACCAGCCGCGGGGTCGGTACGGCGATCCCGTTCGCGCTTGCCATCGTGGCATACTTCTCCGGAGAAGAAAAGGCGCAGGAGCTCGCGCGCGCCATCGTTTACCGGTAACGCAGGAGCAAAGCAATAAGACAGAGGCATCGGATCGGCATTCGGTCCAGTGCCTCTGTTTTTTGTTGTCTTCTCTGCGTCAGGCAACGGACGGGAGCAGAACGTCAACCCGGAACAGGTCGCCGTCCACCGCCAGGCTGAGCGTCCCGCCCTGCAATTCCGTCAGCGACCGGGCAATGTTCAGTCCAAGGCCGCTCCCCTCTCCGCCGCGGGACGCGTCGCCGCGCACGAAGCGCTCCATCAGCTCCTCGGCGGGAACATTGAGACGGTCGCGGGAGATGTTTTTGAAGCACAGCCGCACCATGCCCTCCCCTTCCGACGCGTCGATGTAAAAACGCGTGCCGGCGAGGGCGTATTTGCAGGCGTTGGAGAACACATTGTCCAGCACGCGCCATGTGAGCGTTCCGTCCACCCATCCGAACAGCTCCTGCTCCGGCAGCGTCAGCACCGGCTCCAGCTTCGCCTGTTCCATGCGCTCGCCGTACTCGCCCAGCGCCTGCTTCAGCAGCTCGCTGACGCTGCGGCGCGAAGCGTCAACCGTCAGATTGCCCGTGCTCGCCTTGGACATTTCGACGAGATCCTCCGTCAGCTTCTTGAGCCGCCGGGACTGCCGATCGAGCACCTCAAGGTATTCCTTCGCCTGCTCCTCGCCCGGATCGCGGCGCAGCAGCCCCACGTAATTGATGATGCTTGTCAGTGGGGTCTTGATGTCGTGGGAAACGTTGGTGATAAGTTCGGTCTTGAGCCGTTCCGATTTGAGTTGTCGCTCCACCGCCAGCCGCATTCCCTGAGAAATATCGTTCAGATTCTCGCCGTGGCGCCTGAAGTCCCAGAACAGGTGGCGCGTGTCCACCTTCGCTTCAAGGTCGCCCGCCGCAAGCGCCGCGCCGCCCGCCTGAAGCTTGCGGAGCTGCAGCGCCGCCCAAATGATCCCCGCAACCAGCGCGGCGCGGAGCAGGAGCCAGAACATGACGGCGCCCTCGTCGATGCCGCTGTTAAGAAAGGCGGCAAACTCCAGCAGACTCTCGACACTCAACATGAGTGCCGTTTTCCATACGAGCGGGATGCCGCGCACCAGATCGCGCAGAAGGCGTTCAACGGCGCGCAGCGCCCGCCAGCACCACTTGGCAAGCCGCCACGCCTGACACAGCGCCCAGCATGTAACCGTGTTCCGCCACCACTTCCCCAGCTTGACACGCGCGCACAGCGTTATCCACGTGCCCAGCAGCGGAATAGTCCCGACTGTCGCGAGTCCCAGCAGGAGCAGCGACCAGATCACCGGCTCCTCTTCCCACGCATAGCTTATTTCGGCTGCGAAATATGCCAGCAGTACAACTATACCCGCAACCAAAAGCAAATATAAATCAAAGGGTATCCTCTCCTGCCAGCCCGCGCGGAGTTCATCCGTATCCGGCTGTCGCGCCGCAGCGCGTGCGAGATAGATAGTCAGAAACAGAAACACCAGCACGGTCGCCACAAGCAGCGGAATGGCGGCGCGGTGCAGCGTGTAAAGCATGTTCATGCCCCGTAAGGTCCAGTACTTTCCGGCAGCCCATTCCAGAAATGACGCGTATTTTTCGTTTCCGCCCGTCCACCACGCCATCTCATAAGCAACAACCAGAGATACGCCGCAGACACAGCCCAACGGCACGCAAAGCGTCGCCAATGTAATGGCTCCCGCCTTTGCCCAGAAGCTCTTTGTCCATTCAGCGCTTATCATGTCTTCCATCCTCCAGCTTGTACCCCAGCCCCCACACGACCTTCAAATAACGCGGCTCCGAAGGGTCCATCTCGATTTTCTGCCGCAGATGCCGAATGTGCACCGACACCGCATTTTCCGCGCCGAGCGCGTTTTCATTCCACACCATCTCGTAGATCTCCGTTGAGGAGTAGATGCGTCCCGGATGCTTGATTAGCAGGCGCAGAATATTGAACTCAATAGGCGTAAGTGAAACACCTTCCCCGTCGACCGTAACAGATTTTGATTCCTCATCCAGCGTGATCGGTCCGGCGCTGTAGCGCCCCGGGCGCTCAGGCTCCGGCGCCGCGCCGAGCTTCGTGTATCGCCGCAGCTGCGAACGTACACGTGCCACCACCTCGGTCGGGTCAAACGGCTTTGTGATGTAATCGTCCGCTCCCACGTTCAACCCCAGCACCTTGTCTCCACTCTCGCTCTTTGCGGTCAGCATAATGATCGGAACGTTGCTAATCTCACGAATCCTCGCGGTTGCGGCAACACCGTCCAGATTGGGCATCATCACGTCCATCAGGATCAGATGAACCTCATTCCGGCGAACCGCCTCCAGCGCCTCACGCCCGTCATACGCCTCCAATATATGATAGTCCTCTCCGGACAGGTAGATTTTCAGAGCGGCGACGATATCCCGCTCGTCGTCGCAGATCAGAATGTTGTACATTTCCCTCACCTCGCCGTTCATTGTAGCAGGGTATCCTTAAGATGAACAGAGGGAAAACATTAAGAATTTCCTAATCCTCTTTTTTCAACATTTTTATTATATCTTTTTTCTTTTGCATCTTAATTTCGATTTGTTTCGCACATTCCGCCAAATACAATTCTAATATTCCTATAGTCCCTTTTTCTATGCGGGTTTCATCAAATAATACTGCTGTTTTTGACAATATTGTATCTATGTTTCACGGGATTGCATGTCCACTATAGTGGACTTATTCTTCCGCGTTTTTTAACTTTTTTCTGTATTTCTTCTTCTGCGCGGTTTTTTGTTTGTCAAATTTGCGTTTATAAGAAATAAATATTATATTATGTGTAATAATATAATATACTTAGATAATCACTTTATTAGTTTTATAATATATTATATTATAATAGTAAATATTATTATTATTATATTATATAATATATTACTTTATATAATATTATGTTTGAAAATCTTTTTTTTAGAATAGATAAGGATTTTCGGCACATTTATATATTATATCATATAATATTTTCGGTTAAACTATATTCAGATTGGCCATTGACGTTTATCATATGATATGATATATATAGTAATGTATATCATATCAATAAGCAGAGGAGATAGAAAACCATGGGAAACGCTCGCGTGATCGCCATCACCAATCAGAAGGGAGGCGTTGCCAAAACGACCACGGCGGTCTGCCTCGCCTCCGGGCTGAATGAACGAGGGAAGAAGTCACTCCTGATCGACACAGACCCGCAGTACAACGCAACCGACACCTATCGGGCGCAGGTCAACAACGTCGCCACGCTGTATGACGTGATGATCGATGGTCTGGACGCCAGAGAGGCGATCCAGCACACAGATGCGGGGGACATCATCGCCGGCGACCCCCAGCTCAACGCAGCCGCCAAAAAACTTCCGGACGGCTTCAAGAAATACTTCGTACTGAGCAAGGCGATCGAACCGTTGAAGGAGATCTACGACTATATCATTCTGGACACGCCGCCGCAGATCGGGGATTGGCTTTACAACGCGCTGGTCGCTTCCGATTCCTGCATCGTTCCTGTTTCTCCGGATCGCTATGCCTTTCAGGGTCTTAACGATCTCGCGGACACCATCAACGATATCAAGACGCAAAAACCGGATTTTCGAATCAGCGGGCTTCTGCTGGTTCGGACAAACTCCCAGCGCTCGCTTGCCAAAGAAACCCTTGATTCCATCCCGCAGGTGTGCAAGGCGCTGGATACCAAATGCTACAAGACAAAGATCCGGGATGCTGAGGTCGTCAAAAAATCCCAGGCGAACCGGATGACTCTGTTCCAATGGGAGAAAGAAGTCCATCGCAGACAACTTGTCGCCACCGATTACAGGAATTTCATCGATGAAGTTATGGGGGAGGATTGACATATGGCACTGAACACTCCCAAGAAGAGCAGCGGCATTTTTGCCGGGCTTGAGAACCTGTCCGGCGAGGAAACAGCCGCGAAATCGGAGAGCAAAACCGCGGGGAAGATTGAGGAGCCGGTCGCACCGGAAAAGCCGGAGCAAACTGAACCCGCAGCACCGCAGCCGTCTGCTGTCAAGCCGGTCAATCCCACGCCTGACGGTGCGAGGACCATGGCGAGCGAACCCCGGAACACGCCTCCGGCAGTTGCCGCATCCATAATGCAGTCGGTTGATCCCGCTGCATTCGGCTCCGGCGTCGTTTCCGGCGCACACCCCTCAGAGTACGGACGGGAGGGTGTCGGCTACGCACAGCCGACGTATTATCAGCAACCGCCTTATGCACCAATCAACATGGTGCCGCCGATGTATACGATCGACCGGCGCTACAAACGCAAGCCAAAATCCTTTCGCACCTGCATCGCACTCACGGAGGAGCTGCACATGGCCATCGAGGCCGCCAAGGACTCCGGGCGGATCGTCAGCCTGAACGACCTGATTAACACACTTTTATGTCAGTATTTCAATCTGGAGAAGTGATGTCAATTGGAACGCACCTTTCTATATATTATATGATATAATATATAGAGTTTTCCCGTGTAAATACATTATATATATTATAAAGGGAGGCTGTCCCATGAGGAAGTCATCCATAGCGTTTGTGTCCTCGCTGGCGCTCTGTCTGGCGCTTTCGGTTCCGGCGCAGGCGGCAAACGTCGTCACCTCGGCGCAGAAGCTGACCGTCGACGGCGTTGAGGTCGCCTGCGAGAAGTACAACATCGATGGCAACAATTACTTTAAGCTCCGTGATCTCGCTTACGTTTTGAACGGCAGCGGCAGCAGTTTTCAGGTCGGTTGGGACGCGGACAAGCAGCTCGTCTCCATCACGACGGGTCAGACGTACTCGGAGGCGGGCGGCGAGCTGGGGCTCGGCGCGGACAAGTCCGCCTCGGCGCAGCCCTCCGGTCAGACGGTGGAGGTCAACGGCGCTTCGCGTGCCGACCTCTCCGTGTACAATATCGGCGGCAACAACTTCTTCAGGCTCCGCGATCTTGGCGAGGCGCTGGGCTTCGAGGTCGGTTACGACGCAGGCACAAACACCGCCGTCATCACAAGCAAGGGCACACCGGCGCAACCGGACGCCCAAACGGTGGAGACGTGGTACAAGACCGGCTCAGCAGCCTTTGATGCGGAGAACTACGGCACCGCCGTGTTTTGGCTCGGCAAGGCCGCCGCGCAGGGTCACGAAGAGGGGCAGCATTATCTTGCCCTGTGTTATGACCGGGGCTGCGGCGTAAAGCAGGACTACGAAAAAGCGTTCTTCTGGTTCCTGAAGGCAGCGGAGCAGGGCAGCTCTGTCTGTCAGTTTGACGTCGGTCTGTGCTATTCGCTGGGCAACGGTGTCGGGCAGGATGACAGGGAAGCGACCCGTTGGTATCAGAAGGCCGCGGAGCAGGGCGAGATCGGTGCGCAGGTCAACCTTGGCTGGAACTACGAGTATGGCCTCGGTGTGGAGCCGGATTATAAAAAAGCGGCGGAATGGTACAAAAAGGCGGCAGAGCAGGGCAACGCCATTGCGCAGACCAATCTAGGCCATCTGTACTTGAACGGAACCGGCGTACCGCAGAGCGCAACGACCGCCGTAGATTATTTCAGCAAAGCGGCAGCACAGGGTGAGCCCTATGCATATTATAATCTGGGTTGGTGCAATGAAAACGGCTACGGCGTAAGTCAGAACTACGCAAAGGCGGCGGAATGGTATCAAAAGGCAGGCGACAACGGGCCTGCCGACAACTGGTATCGTCTGGGCATGCTGTATCTGAGCGGCAAGGGCGTGACGAAAAATGAGAAAATGGCGACCGAGCTGATCCGCAAGTCTGCGGAGGCAGGTTATGCCGAGGCGCAGTACCAACTGGGTCTGTGCCTTGAAACCGGGCAGGGTGTGGAGAAGGACAAGGACGAGGCCCTGCGCTGGTATCGGCTCGCCGCAGAGCAGGGGAACGCCGCCGCGCAGGCAAAGCTGAAAAGCTGACCGGTACTGCCCATACAGTATATGATATCATATTATGTATATCGTTCGTGCGCGGAATCGACACGTTTCATCCTTACGTGGCAAGATTCTCATAGTTGTAAAGTAATTCGACTTTCTGGTTTCTTTTCTGTAAGGCTTTTTTACTTTACGAATTTCCCCTCTAATCTTCTGAATTTTTCGTAAAAATAGCGGAAATTTCTGGAAAGTTTCTATTGACTTTGCCGGATTTTTCCGCTATTTTTAGTTTGTATTATGTTACCTCAACAGGGAGGAGGATGCCCATATGGCGCAGAATGATCTGAACGATATGCCTGCATTCATCACCACAAAGAGCAAGATGGCGGCAAATTTAAACCGCGTCATTGATCTCTACAACCTCGGGCAGATCAACGAATCCCAACTGGTTTCGCAGATCGCGGTCTGGCATAAAAACTCGCGCGAGATGCTCACAAGCGACGGGAAAGTCCCCTCGCCGGGCTTGGTCAAGCTGATCGGCAAACGCCGCAGCATGGTTCTCGCCGCCGTTTTGGCGCAGATTTCCGAGTAATCCGGCACAGTCCGGATGCAGCTCGGCGGGAAGGGAGGTGATTTCCGGATATGTCTGCATCCGACAAGAAAACATGGGTCAATCGGCTGGCGGTCGAAGGCGTCAACTTCAAGGGCTACGGCACCGTTCCCAAATACGCCATGCGCGACAGGGAGCTGACGATCACCGCGAAAGGGATCTACGCATACTTCTGCGCCATGAGCGGCAGCGGAAACAGTACGTTTCCGTCCTTGACGACGATCCGGGATCACCTCAAGCTGGGCAACAGAGCTTATTACACCCACCGACAGTACCTGATCGATCAGGGTTATCTGTCCATCTCTCCACAGGAAAGACGGGGCGGGGAGTTCAGCATCAACCTGTATACGATCGTTTCGAATCCGAAAAAGTTTTCCGACTCCGTTCCGCAAAACGAATGGCAAAGCGAGGTTTACGGAACGATCGTGCAGGATGGCATCAAAAGCGCCGGCTACGGAGACATTCCCAAATCCGTCATGCAGGACGACCGGATGGACATCAAGGCCAAGGCGGTCTATGCCTACTTTGCCTCTTATGCCGGCAGCGGCAAGACCGCGTTCCCGGGCGTCCCCCAGATCATTGCCGATCTCGGTATCTCGAAGACGACCTATCAAAAAGCGATGCGGACGCTTCAACAGCTCGGCTACATAGTCGTCACGCAGAAGAACGGCAGCGGAAACGGGAAGGAAAAACGAAACGGGTTCGGCGTCAACAGCTATCATCTTATGAATCGGCCGATTCTTGCGCAGCCTAAAAATGCGCAAACGGTGGATGCGCAAGCGAGAAACGCGCAAACGACAGATGCGCAGCCGGTTTTCACGCAAACGGTCGGCGCGCAACCGAAGAATGCGCAGACAACTAATAACACGTTTTCTTCAAAAAACACAAAATTATCTAAAATACATCCGAAATCTATCACCACAGCGCCCGATGCGCTCGCCGTCGATGATGGATGGGATGCGGAAGAAAATGAATTTGAGCTTCTCCTGAAAGAGAATCTCGATTACGATCGACAATCTGCGCGATATCCGGATACGACGCGCGGCAGAATGGAGGAGCTGATACTCCTGATGGTCTCCGCCTGCGAAGGGGAGGGGAAGACAGTCAGGATCGGCGGCGCCTCGCTGAACAAAAGAAGGGTACGCGAACGATTCCTCTCGCTGACCGCGGACCATCTGCTCTATGTGATCGAATGTGTGGACCGCAAGCGGGGAGAAATCCGAAACGTCAGAGCCTATTATCTCGCGGCGCTGTACCACGCGCCGGAAACCATGGAAAGCTATTACGACCGCAGAGTCCGGGAGGATATGGAAGGCCCCGGCGGAGGGGCCGATTCTTTATAGCCGGAATTACGAAAGCTCGTAGCGGTACGAAACTCCGTAACGGCAGAAATACGAAACCACGTACCGATACGAAACCCTGTAATCCGGACAAAAATGTGACCGAATCATCTGCTTTCGGAAACCCAAAAGCGGAGAAAAGCCTGGTACGAAAGTTCATACCGGCAAACGAATGTTCGTAACGGCGGGAAGAAAGAGGGGGAAGCAATGGAAAAAAGCACGATTGCTGCTGCATTGCAGCATCTGATGGAGCGGGACAAAGTCAATACGAAGGAGCTGGCCAAGGCGACGGGAATACCTCCGACAACTCTTTACTCCATGCTCGGCAAAAAGACGTCACAGGCGGATCTGCTGACGCTGAAGCAGCTTGCGGACTATTTCGGAGAGAATGTCAGCATTTTCTGCGGTCTTGCGGCCTATGAGAGGCCGATCCGGCTGAGCGATAAGGAGAGGCTGCTGCTGACGAGCTACCGGGGATTTTCCGAGGAGGGCAAGAACAGGTTGTTCGAGTACCTGGAGGACATGTCCGTTAATCCGAAATACCTCGCGGGCAAGAAAAAAACCGACTGAGCCCGTGTCAAAACACGGGGCAGAAGCCGGTGATATGCAGTATATGATGTGATGTAATATTGCTTTACAATATGTACTGCAAAAGGAATAGCTTGATATAGCTGCTTGCCGAGGATAAAAAGGTCACGCATCTCGGCGCGCGCGTTCTTTCCATTTACCGGAAAGGAAAAACGCACCGCCGATGAGCAGGGGCATAAACCCCGCGAGCGCGTCGCCCATCCAGAAGCCGAAGCAGTCGAGGCGCAGCGCGAAGCCCAAAAGCGCCGCAAGCCCGATGCGGCTGATTACACCGTCGATGATGGCGATGGCGAGATTCAGCTTTGCGCGGCCGGAGCCGTTGATAAGGGAAAACGCGGCGCTTCGGGTCGCGGCGCCGAAGAAGTTCAGGATCACGGGCAGCGTCAGGACGGCGGCTGCGCCGAGCACATCCGCGTCGGGTGTGAAGATCTCGTAGACGGCATCCGGAGCCAGCAGCATGAGCAGGGAGGCAAGCGAAGCGAAGCCCAGCCCGATGGCGAGAATGGTACCGAGGATCGCCTTGACGCGCCGGTGCTCGCCGGCGCTGAGATTTTGACCCGCCATGGTGCTGCCCGCGGCGGTGAACGCCTGAGAGACCACGCCGCACATGGTGTTGAGCTTGTTGAAGATGCCCGCGAGCGCGGAATAGGTGACGTCGAACAGGTTGATCCATGCCATCAGGACGATCTTTGAAAAGCTGATCGCCGCGGATTGGATTGCCATCGGAATACCTAGTGCAAGCAGGCGGCTGAATGCGGCGGCGTCGATCCGGAAGCTGGCGGGCTTGAAATCGAAGCCGAAGCTCTCGCGGCGGCGATAGAGGTAGACGAGCGCCGTGAGAAAACTGACGCCCTGGCCGATGACGGTGGCAAGCGCCGCGCCGAAGACCGCCAGACCGAGATACTTGACAAAGAGGATATCGAGCGCCGTATTCAGAACCGCCGCGATGGCGATGAACAGGAACGGGCGCCGGCTGTCGCCCATGCCGCGCAGAATGGCGCTGACGATATTGTAGCCGTAGATGAAAAAGAGGCCGATGACGCAGGTGACAAGGTAGTCCATTGCATAGTCCCATGCGGCGGAGGGCGTATTGAGCCAGCGCAGCACAGAGAAACGCAGCAGATAGCACAAAAGCGAGATGACGAGGGAAGCGCCGAGCAGGAAGCTGAACATCGTGCCGATGGTCTTTTTGATCTCATCATAGCGCCCTGTGCCGACGGAGCGGGCGATCAGCACCTGTCCGGCGGAGGAAAAGCCCATGGCAACAAAGGTGAGCAGATGGAGCAGATCGCCGCCGATGGATACCGCGGACATACCGGCTTTTCCGATGCAGTTGCCGACGACGATCATGTCCACCAGATTATAGATCGCCTGCAGCGCGTTAGAGACGAACAGCGGCAGGGCAAAGCGAATCAGTTGGGGAACGACCGGCCCCTTGGTCATATCCCGGATCATTGTGTCTGCCATTGTGGACAAAATCCTTTCTGATGAGGATACAAGAGCAATACCGACGTATTTTATCACGGATCGCCCGATCCAACAAGCACGGAAGCGCAAAAAAAGAGATGCTGACCGGCGGGTCATGCCATATCATGTTTGATTGGACCGGAACAGAGCAGCTGGGAGGAAAGATGACGGATACAGAGAAAGCCACATATGAAAAGATCCCGCGCGAGACGGAGTATATCCGGCAGTCGGCAAGACGGCCGCACCGGGTCAGGCGGAGACGATTGCCCGCCGTTGCGGTCATCCTGTCCGCGGCGGTGCTGCTTATTCTGTGCGTCGTGCTGATCCTCCTGCTGCATGGCAGGATCGGGGAGGGGCGGAACGATCCGGAGGAGAAGCGGGAACCGGAGGTTCCGACGATTCAGTTTCGAAGCCACATTCTCCCAATCCTGGAGAATGTGCCGATCAACAGATTTGACAAAGACGCGTTTGTCATGGACGAGAACGGCTGTATCCACTATCTTGACGCGCCGCTTGGGATCGATGTATCGTCGCATCAGGGTGATATCGACTGGGAGCAGGTCGCGGATGCGGACATCGATTTTGCCATGATCCGCGTGGGGCTGCGCGGCTACACCAAGGGCGGGATCATGGCGGACGCTCAATTCGAGCAGAACATTGAAGGCGCGCTTGCGGCGGGCCTGGACGTTGGTGTCTATTTCTTCTCGCAGGCAATCAGCGACTCGGAGGCGGAGGAGGAGGCGTCCTATGTGCTCGACCGGATCGGGGCATATGAGATCAAATATCCGATTGTATTCGATTGGGAGAGCGTCAGCGATTCCTCCGCGCGCACAAACGGCGTGAGCGGCGAGGAGATCACACGCTTTGCAGGCGTGTTCTGCGACAAGATTGCAGAGGCGGGCTATGCGCCGATGGTCTACTTCAACGTGGATCAGGGATATCTGGACTATCGGCTGGGCAGGCTGACGGATTACGCGTTTTGGCTGGCGGAGTATCATGACAGGCCCGTGTTTTTCTACCGGTTCGATCTGTGGCAGTACACACATCAAGGAAGCGTTGCGGGAATCGAAGGCGCTGTCGATCTGGATCTCGATCTGCGCGCATATGCGCGCATCGGTAAGTGATGACAAATCACACGATCAAGAACAACGCCCCGTTCTTTTCAAGACCGAGGCGTTGTTCTGCATACTGTAAAGTATAAATACATTGCATAGAATATGCGAGAAATCAGAGATTACCGGAGGATGACAGGGAAAGAGATAGGGTCTTTCCCTATACAATATTGAACAAAAGATAAGCTTTGTTCAATTTAGGGCAGGAGAAAGAGCGACCAGCCGCCCGAAACGTCATATCGAGTCTTGGATCTCCCGCAGGATTCGCGCGTGGGTCTCGTCGAACAAAAGCTCTTTGTTGTAGCGGAAATACGCCTCACAGCCGTAGGTTTCGAGAAACCATGACGTGTCGTAACCCGCGGTAAGCTCTGTGACGAAAAGAACCAGCTCCTGACCTTCGCCCGCTGCGGTTTCCAGAAATGCGAAGCTGTTGTCAAACAGACTTCCGGTTTCCGCTGCGGCGGTCTCCTGCGCCGTGACGATCTCGCCGAAGCGGCTGCGCACCGTTTCCATCGCCGTCTCGCCATCGGTGACACCGCCGTCGCGCAGTGCGACGAGGTACGGTTCCAGCGCGGTAAGCGTCCGTTGACGGAGCTGGCGCGTTTCCGGGTCAAGGTGTCCGGCTTCCTTCGCGACACGCAGCGCATCCTGCTGCTTTTCAATCAAATCCGTCAACACAGCCTGCGGCGGCTCGGACGAGACTCGGGACTTGAACGCCGTGAGCGCTTCATGCAGGTATTCCGTCACCGCGTCCTGGCGCCGCAAGGCGCGCGATGCTTCGCCCAGACGCGACAGCAGCAGACCCATAACGGAAATTTTTTCGTCAAACGGCGCCGCGCGAAACTCGGAAGCGGTGATTTTCTGCCAGCTTCCGTTCAAAATATCATCCACATGGTACGTTTTCTGATATTTATAGTACAATTGCAGATAGTTGGCAAAATCCTTGGCAATGCGGGGCAGCTGGATATACTCCCCTACCACGGTCCGATCCACCTGAAGCCCCAGCGATTCATAGGCGTAGAGCAGCTCGCTCAGATCCTCCCAGCCGCGCGCGGTGGCGAACTGGAGCCCGTCGGCAGTGGTCTCCATGCGGTAAAAGCAATCCTTTTTGATGTCCAGATAGGAGATCACCGCGCCGTGCAGGCCCTTTTGCTGCGCGTATTCCTTCCAGACGGCGAAATCCTCCGCCACGTCCATGCGCCGCACGCGATCCAGCGTGACCACGTCAAAGTCGCGCACCGATTTGTTGTACTCCGGCGGGTTGCCGGCCGCGACGATCAGCCAACCCTCCGGCAGCGCCTGATTGCCGAAGGTTTTGCATTGCAGGAATTGCAGCAGCATCGGCGAGAGCGTTTCGCTGACACAGTTGATCTCGTCGAGGAACAGGATGCCCTCGTGGAGGCCGGTCCGCTCCATCAGCTGATGAACGCTGGCGAGGATCTCGCTCATCGTGTATTCGGTGACGCGATACTCTTTTCCGGCGAAGGTCCGCGTTTCGATGAAGGGCAGGCCCACGGCGCTCTGCCGCGTGTGGTGCGTGATCGTGTAGGATACGAGCCCCACGCCGTTTTCCCGCGCGATCTGCTCCATGATCTGCGTCTTGCCGATGCCCGGAGGCCCCATCAGCAGCACGGGGCGCTGCCGGATGGACGGGATCAGATAGTTTCCGTATTCGTCTCTGGCGAGATACGCCTTGAGTGTGTTGGCGATCTCGATTTTCGCTTCCTTGATGTTCATGTTCTCCCCCTCACAGCTCCGGCATTTGATCCGCCGGCTCGTCCCACTCCTGCATTGCCTCGCGGTTTGCCCGCTCCAGATCCGGCAGCTCCAGCACCAGCCGGATCGCCCAGGGCGGCATTTTGAACGACAGCGGCGGCTCCTCCAGCAGGATGAACGCCGTGTCGTAGGGCGGGCGCTTGCGCGGATAGATTCCCATCCCGTCGGTGAAGTAGATGAGTCCGCGCAGATTTGTCAGCTCACCGCGCGCCTGCATTGCCGCAACGTGTTCGAAAACCGGACGGAAGTCCGTGGCGCTACCGCCGTTCAGGGTAAAGGCGTCCATATACGCCGCCAGCTCATCCATGCTGTGGATGGCGTCGTCAGCGCGCACCTGATCGTCGCATTGGACGATATGGATGTCCAGCCGCCGGGTAAAGGTCTCCGTGGAGCGCAGGATCGTATAGGTGCAGCGCAAAAACTCCCGCACCAGCTCGCCGCTGGTGGACATGGAGGTATCGACGGCAATGACCAGCTGCTCGATCCGCCGTTCCTCTTTCGTCTCCGGCGGCTCAATCAGGGGCATGTTACCGTAGTGCGCGAGGCCGTAGGTGTAATAGATGTAGTCAAAAGCGTCGCCGTCCACCGCCATGATCTCCCGCGGCGCGGCAAAGCGGCGCAGAAAGGCGCGGTAGTCCACATCGTCCCGCGCGGAGACGCGAACCTGCTCCAATACGGCATCCCCGCCCTCCGCCTTGCCGGCAAGGACGGTTTCCATCGCGGTCTGCGTGCGTTCCGAGATGCCCTGCCAGTGCTCGTCCTGCCGCCTGCTCTGCTCGCGGCCGTCCTCGCCGTCCCAAAGATCGTGATCGTCCTGAAAGAAAAGGCGCTGAAGCTGCGCGCGTTCATACTCCGGCAGGTGTTCGCGCAGCAGATAGCGATAGATCCCCTCTGCGGTCAGCACCCGCATTTCTCCCCGGCAGGTATGGTACAGCTTTTGCCGCGCGGGCGACGCCGCAGCAGCGAGGCAGGGATATGCCAGCTCGTCCAGAATGCTTTCCACCGCGACGTCGCAGGCGAGATCCCACAGCGCAGCGTCGCGGCCGCGCTTTTTGGCGAGGTGCCGGAGCATACAGTGCAGGATCGTGTGCAAATAGGCCCGGTTGACCGCCGCCCGTCCGCGCATATAGCGCTCGGCAAGGTAGTTTCCGTCGTAGAAGAGCGATTCGCCGTCTGTCGCCAGTGTCAGCGTCACCTGCTCGCCCGGCGCGAAGCGCAGGGAGCAGAGTGCCGCGTCCAGATACGGCATCGCCATATAGAGTTCGTTGCGCGCGGCGAACAGGATGTCCTGTCCGAGCTTTTCTCTCCTGTTGTCCATGCCTATCCCGTCCTATAACGCAAAGCGCCGCGTCTCGCCGCCGCTGCGGTGCAGCTCCTCCAGCAGCACCGCGGTGCATGCGGTGTCCCGGTTTTCCCGTGCCGTCGCCGCTGCGGCGTGCAGCGCCTCCGCGGTGCAGCGGATCTGCCCCAGCAGCAAGCGCAGGAGCTCCGGATCCCGCAGGGAGAGCACATAGGCAAGCGCGACGTCCGCCTGCTCCGCCAGATAAATCCGGTATTGTTCCGCGGCAACGGCGGACAGCCCCTCCGGACAGCAGACGCGCCACAGGGCAAGACGGACGGCGGTATCCGCTTCGTGCTCTCCGGCAAGCAGCTTCGGCCAGAGCGCGTCGTAATCGCCGTAATGCAGCCTGCGGTTCCGGAAGATGTGATGGTAAGGCTGGCCCGCGCCGTAGACCTTGTAGTCGAAGTGGTGCGCGGGGGTGTTTTCCACGTACTCCTCATAGTACCCGGGAAAAATCAGCCGCGCCGCCGTTTTGCCCTCTGAACGGATCGAGAGATCCAGCTCGCCGGACAGCTCGCCCGTAAAGTAAGCGACCGCGTCCCCTGCCTCGCCGCCCGCACGCGTAATGCAGATCGTGTCCAGCGCACGGCAGTTCATCAGCGCACCGGTGCCCCACACGATGGGGCGGTCGCTGAGATACAGCGTTTGCAGAGCGCGGCAGTTCATCAGCGCGTAATCGCCCGCCGCGGTAAGGCGATCCGGAAGCGTCAGTTCGCGCAGAGACTGGTTGTCCCACGCCCCGATTGCGGGCGCGCCGGTGATGGTCAGCGTCTCCCCGCTGATTTCCGGCGCGTTTGCGGCGAGCGCGCGGTCGCCAAGCGCCGTGACGGGCAGGCCGAATACGGTATCGGGAAGCGCCGCCCGCGCGTCACAGGTGACGGCGCGCAGGATCGCAACGCCGTCGGGCGACCGCAGGATGGTCAGTTTCCAGTTGTTGGCTCCGTAAATCGTTTCCATAGCGCCAGTATAGCAGGACTTTCCCGGGAAGTCTATGCCTGCACGGGGAAAGGCCAAAATTGTTCCCGCTTCGACGGCTGATCGTTGGGCACCCAGAGGGTCCTGCTGCCCAGCTTGATCCGCACGGCGCCGGACACAGCCAGCTTTGTGTGTGCCGCAGAGCTGGTGGTATAGCCGTTTTGCCGGCGGTAGAGCGCTTCGGACACCAGCCGCCCGCGCACGGAGCGCCACGACGGGGTTTTGACGCCCACCCATTCAAACCGGCCCTGCGATCCGGACAGAAATAACGCAAAGCCTTCCTCCGTCAGAAGCCGACTCATATGATCGCGGTGCAGCGCTTTTTCCTGACGCTGCCGCAGGAAAACCTGATGCCGCTGCCGCTCCAGCTCCAGATCCCTGAGCGAGCTGTGGGGCGAGAGATAGTCGGCGAGATCGATGATCCTGACCTTTTTGTCGGATTTGGCGTTCTCTGCCCAGTATCGGGCGAGATCCTTTTCCGAGAAAAAGTAGTGTCCTCTGCGCAGCGTGGTGAATTCCGCCTCGGAGAGATCGACGGCCTGTCCGATCACATAATCCCGAAAGAAACGGTTCAAATGAATGTGGAGTACTTCGGGCAAAATGTTGTCCTCTACCCAATCGCGCTGACAGCACAGCAATCCGGTCAGATCGAGGATGTTGTACTTGAAGTCGCCGCGGAAGAGGGCAAGAACCTCCCGCGCAACGGCAGCGGCGGGCCGGCCTTCTCCAACCGGTTCAATGGTGTAAAGGCGATCCACTTCCTTCTCACGACCTTTTTGCACCCCGGAGGTGGGCGTTTTTAGTGATTTTAGATTTATTATAAAAAAGATAACCTTTTTATAACTGTTTGTCAAGCAATTGTGTTTCTTTTTCCGGCATAGAAGCGAAATAACTTGGGTGCGCGCAAAAAAAACATCCGCGAGCCACTGCGGTCTCACGGATGCTTGCGGATGGATTTGTCCGGGCGGACGGAGGCCGCGGCGCGACCCGATCGGCCGATCCAGAGACACGTTTGCGTACACAAACGTGTCCCCCCCTGCGGCGGCCTGTTTGGCAGGTTACTTCAGAGCGAAAAACCGGAGGTGTCGATATTAGTCTCGTTGCCGATGAGCGCCTCGAAATCCGGTACGGGCATGGGCCTGTAGAAGTGGTAGCCCTGCACGTAGCGGCAGCCGAGGCTTTTGATAAACTCCGTTTCCTCCTCGGTCTCCACGCCCTCGACGATGATGGGCGCTTCCATCGACTTTGCCATGCCGACGATAGACTCCAAAATCTGCACACCCTTGCGGTCGTCGCTGTTCATGCGCAGGAACTTGGCGTCCAGCTTAATGATGTCGACGCTGAGGCTCCGCAGCATGTTGAGCGAGGAGTAGCCGCTTCCGAAGTCGTCCATCAGGACGAGGAAGCCCTTTTCGCGCAAGCGCTTCACGGTATCCGCCACCGCGTCGTCACCGACGTACGCAGACTCGGTGATCTCGATCTTGATGACGTCGACCGGCAGCTTGTACTTCCACAGCAGCAGATCGAAATGAGAAGGCACATCGATGGTGAAAATATCGATCTGCGAGACATTGACGGAGACGGGCAGCGGCGTATGGCCCTCGTCGATCCATTTTCTCTGCCACGCGCAGACCTCATCCCAGACGAACTGGTCGAGGTCGGAAACGAAGCCGTATTGCTCCAGTACGGGGACAAAGATGCCCGGTGAAACCATCGAGCCGTCCGCTTTTTTCCATCGCACCAGCGACTCCGCGCCGACGACCTTGCCGCCCGCGATCTCGCATTGCGGCTGAAGGTTGATATACAGCTCGTGATTCTGAAGCGCCAGCTGGAAGTCGGAGAGGATCAGATAGTCCTGCTCCGTCTTTTTGTACATGGTCTCCTCAAAGACGCGGATGCGGCGGTGATAGTCCTCCTTGGCGTGCTGCGCCGCCTGTGACGCGCGGTCGAGCAGCTCCTCGACGTCGCTCTTCCCGTCCGCCATACAGACGCCGAAAGCGGGCATAAAGCCCACGGAGGTACCGTGCTCCACAACAAAGTTATGGATGCTGTCAAACAGCTTTTTGATCTTCTCCTCGTCGTAGGGTACGACCAGCGCAAAGTCGTCCTGCCCCCGATAACCGGCGAGACCGCCGGTTTCTTTCTCCACCGTCACCAGCAGCTCGCCGATCTGCGCAAGCAGCTTGTCGCCCGTCTCTCTGCTGTACCACTCGTTGAACAGCTTGAAGTGCTCCAGATCGATGGCGATCACGCACCAGCCCTCGGTGTGCTCGCGCAGCAGCTCCTTGCCGCGCACATAGAGCGCGGTCTCCATCCTAAGCCCGGTCAGCTCGCTGCGCGACTCAATGTTCCCGTTGAGCCCCGCGCCGATCATGATGTGCTTGTCGTCGCCCTGCAGCTGGGCGGCACGCGTATAGGCGTAGACGTATGCCCCATCCCGGATGATACGATAGTTGATGATGTATTCGCCGCGCTCCTCGACGGTGCGCAGGATTGTTTCCCGCGACATCATCCGGTCAAACTCGTCCCAGTCGTCCGGATGGATCAGCGGATGCAGGATGGCCTTGTTTTGGCCGAAGAAGTCGCTTCCCTCCAGCTCCAGCGGCTCTCCGGTCTTTTCGTCCGAGCTGTAATCCACAAAGTCGCCCGTCTCCGTGTCAACAAAATACAGATGGTCGTAATTCGCCGAGAGCGTATGGGCGATATTGGAGTGCATACTGCTCGCGCTCTGTGCCTTTTCGTAGGCCGCCTTCGCCTCCGCCGTCTCCTGCTTGTAGAGGAGCGGCCAGTCGTCCGTCGGCTCACCCGCCGCGATCGCCGCCTCGACCTCTGCCTGGCTTGTGGATGTGACCACGCTTATCATCCCGCCGTCCGGCGTGTCCAACGGGATAACGATATAGAGATACGCCAGCTCAAAATCATCCACAAAGCGGTTGATGATTTTTTGCAGCTCGTCTCGCTTCGGCGAGGAAACGCCGGTCTGGATACACTCGCGCAGATCATCCGCGTCCGTGCAGTGCTCCATGGCGGTCACGACATCCCGCAGCCTCGCGCCATACTGATCGTAAAGCGCGTTGGAAAACGCCATGCGCGTATAAAGCGACAGCATCAGGCTCAGGACGACCGTCAGCGCGCCGCAGCCAATCAGAATGCTCCGGTTGATGGGGCTTTTGTGCTTGCGTATCGCCATAGCTCCCGCCGCTCCTCTCTGTGTAAAACCGCATATAATAACAATTGTGTACCATTATAAATGATAGGAAGGAAAAAACAACCAAAAATAACAGAGGCGGCGATCCCCGCGGAGAAAATGGATAGACTTTTGCGGCGTTCTATGCTAACATGATTCCATGATCGGAACATCTGCCGTCAACCATCGCCCGGACGTAAGCGCCGGCGCGTCGGCCGGAGCCGTCGGGGGGTGCCGCATGCAGCCGTCCAAGCTGGGGATCATCACAGCAAAATACCGGAAAAAGAACCATTTGACCGTTCGCGATTTCGCCGGAAAATGCGGGCTGAGCAAGTCCTATATCTCCCTGCTGGAAAACGGGCGCGCGGGCTCGGAGGCACCTCCCTCTCCCACGCTGGGCGCCGTCATCTCCATAGCCGGAGCCATGGAGATGGACGCAAACGAGCTTTTGCAGAGGCTGGGCCTCGCCCTCTCCCCTCCTGTCAATCCCGCGCTGAAAACCGCAAAGCAGGCGGAGCTCAAGCCCTTTGCCCATATCGAGCCCACGCTGGAAAACCTGAATGCCGCGGCAAGGGAGGGTCGTCTGCTGATCCTTCCCTTCCGGCCGCCCCGCAAGCGGGACGTCGTCTATGTCCCGATGTATGCAAAGGACGGTTCCGTCGTTTCGCATGAGGTGACAAGCGTCGCCGGCGGGGTCTATCAGGCGCGCTCGGAGTACAGCGGGATGATTGAATTCAATCTGTACGACATCAACCGCACCGTTTTTGTCGACCGGAAGGCAGCGTATCAGGCGCTGAACGACTGGAAGCGGTCCCACAGCGACAACCGCGGCCTCTGGGTCGGTCCCGCCTCCTCCATGTTCACCGGGACGGACGCAGACGAAGAGTAACAGGCGCCGCCCTTAACCGGCAAAGGACTTCCGCCGGAGGCAGGCGTCATGATCGGAGGGATATGCGCAATGAAGCAGGAATCGAACGGCAAAAAGAACCGCTTTCCCCTGCGGGCACGGTTCCGATACTGGTTCGACAACCGCATGGCAAAGGGGTCACTCGGCTTTATCCACATTCTCATCATCGCATCTCTGATTTTTGCGATCCTCATCGCGGGGCTGGTCGTCGCCCTCGGCCTGAGCGACGACGGCGAACCGGCATCCATCCTCTGGAACAGCGTCGCCACCCTCATCAACGCGTGGATGCCCTACTTTGAGGACGGCGGCCCGGGGTACATCGCGCTGATGTCGTTCACGGCGATCGCGGGCGTGCTGTTCACCAGCGTCCTGATCGGTATTGTCACCAGCGCCATTGAGGAAAAGATCATCGATCTGAAAAAGGGCAACTCCCCCGTGCTGGAGCAGGGACATACGGTGATCCTCGGCTTTCAGAGCGGTGAATTCACCCTTCTGGAGCAATTGATCCTCGCCGCCGCGGGCAAGCCGGCTTGCGTCGTCATAGCCGACGATGTGGAACGCGACGAGATGGAGCAGGCGGTTCGGGACAATTTGGACGTCCCCCAAAACTTCCGCGTCATCTGCCGCACCGCGGACATCAACGATCCGGTTTCCCTCGAAATGTGCTCCATCGAAACCTGCAAGACCGTCATCATCAGTCCCATGGACGATATCAAAACCATCAAGGCACTGCTGGCGGTCTCCGTTCTGCTGCATGAAAAGGGCTGCGCGGACGTCAAGGTCAACGCCGTCGTGTCCAGAAGCGAGTTCCGCTTTCCGTCCTCGCTTGCCCAAAGGCACAACATCACGGCGCTGCAAACCGATGAGACGCTGGCGAAGATCATCGCGCACTCCTGCACGCAAAAGGGCCTCTCGTCCACGTTCCGGGAGGTGTTCAACTTCGAGGGCTCGGAGTTCTACACCGTCGACATCCCCGGCATCGGTGACATGACGTTCGGCGAGCTGACGGTCCGACTCGACCGCGCGGTCGCCATCGGCGTATTCCGGGACGGTCAGGTTCGGCTCACGCCGCCGAAGGACTATCGGCTGGCCGCCTCCGACCGGCTCCTCGTTTTCTCCGAGGAGCCCGATTCGATCCAGCTTCTTCCCGCCGCGGAAGCAGGCAAAGGTGCGTCCGATTCGGCGCCGCCGGTTCCGCGCGCGGCGGCTGAGACCGGCGCGGTCATTCTCGGGTATAACGGCTCCCTGCCGACGATCCTGCGGGAAATGCCGGAAAATGTCTCCCACGTGATCCTGGCAAGCAACCGCGAGATCCGGTATGATCGCGAGACGATCGAAAAAACCGCATCCGCGAGAAGCATGGCGGTCAGCTACTGCGACAAGCTATGCTCCACCGAAAATGCGCTGTTGGAGCTGGTGCGCAGCGCCGAGCACATCATCATTCTCAATGACCACGAGAAGACCGAGGATGAAGCGGACATGGAGGCAAGCTTCCTTCTCATCACGCTGCGCGATCTGCGCGAGAGGTTTGATCTGCACTTCAACATTACCACGGAAATGCGGCGTGAACAAAACCAGAACCTTCTGATCGACGAGGATCACACCGATTTTGTGGTGGCGTCCAGCATGTCTTCTCTGATTCTGGCACAGCTGGCGGAGAATCCGGAGCTCAAGGAGGTCTTCCGGGAGCTGTTGTCAAACGAGGGCTCGGAGCTGTATCTGAAAAACGTCGGCAAGACGTTCCGCCCGGGCACCTATTCCGTGGAGCGCCTGCGCGGCACGCTTCTGGATGCGGGTTATGTTTTCCTCGGCTTTGTCAACGCCGAATTCGAGAGCACGTTCAACCCGCCGCTGCGTGCGGAGCTTACCCTGACGGAGAGCGACAGCCTGATCGTTCTGGGCGAGCAATGACGCATCATCCTTCATTTTGGCGTGGAAAACGGATCATACCAACTGAAACAACATTTGTTTAAAGGAGGCTTCCATTATGAAAAAACGCGCGTTGTGTCTTTTGCTCTGCCTTGTGCTCCTTGTACCCACGGCGGTGCGGGCGGAAAATGCACAGTATATTTCACATGTCGGCGTGACCATCGACGTGCCGGTGCACGGGGCCAAGCCGGCCTATACCGTGACCTGCGACGACGCTGCGGGCGAGTTGTACCATGTGCTCGACGCTTCGGGCGACGGATTCATCAATGGGATCTACTGGTATGACTATGATGAATGCAAAAAGCTGAACGCCAGCTCAACCTTTATCGGCGGGCACCGGTATGTCATCAAGGTCAGGCTGGAGCAGACCACAGAGGTCGATTTCCGCAAGGATCTGCAGGGAAAGATCAATGGATATGACGCAGAGGTCACAGCCACCAAAGACCTCGAAAACGACTATGTCACCCTTGCCTATGCTTTCGATTGCCCGGTGGTTCCCATCAGTTCCATTTCAATAAAGATCACACCCCCCGCAGAGGATAAAACCCCGTCCTTCACCGCATCTGTAGATGCCACTAATTATACGGTGCAAAGCATCGACTGGCTTCAGGTCTCCCCCGATGATACGGAAAAAATCGAAAAAGCCATTGCCACCAACGACCATTTTGAGCGCGGAAAAACCTATGTGGCCAGCATTCATCTGGAAGCGGTGGAAGGCTATGTGTTCGACGAATCTTTCGATGCGTCCTCTGTTCTGCTCAACGGTGTGACCCCCGACTTCTTCGACAAGCAAAGCCAAACCAGCATCTATATCCGGCAAGTCTATGCGCTTCGGGCGATCACCGGAACGATCCCGTTTTTTGACGTCAAAGAAAGCGATTACTTTTACCGTGCGGTGGTGTGGGCGTACAATGCCGAGCCGCAGATCACAACCGGCATCGACGCGAGGTACTTCGGACCGTCCGGCAGCGTCACGCGCGGGCAGGCAGTAACCTTCCTCTGGCGCGCGAAGGGCTGTCCGGAGCCGAAGTCCGCCGCAAATCCGTTCAGCGACATCAACCCGTCGGATTATTACTACAAGGCGATCCTCTGGGCGGTGGAAAACGGCATCACGAACGGCACGGACGCGACGCACTTCTCGCCCGGTCAAATCTGCTCCACCGCACATATCATCACGTTCCTGTACCGCACAATGGGCGCCGGCGAGAACGGCTGGTACGAGATTGCCGAGGCATGGGCGGAGGAGTCCGGCCTGCTGGACGGGCTGAATATCACCGTCTCGCCGTTCACCGACTGCCCGCGCCGCGACGTGGTATTGTTCCTCTATCGCCAGCTGGCAGGCTGAGCATCCCGGGAAAAATAAGACGATCCAATCAAAATACCACGGTCTCACGACCGTGGTATTTTGTCATCAGATTGTGTTCCAGACCGTCGGCCGCAGTCGACACGGGCGCTGCAACAACCCCTGTCTTTTCCTATATTTCGCTGAAATCCGCATCCATGTTCGCCTGGACCCGATACGCAGGAAACGCTTCCCGGACTGCGTCGCAGGCTTTGCCAAACACGCCGCGGCGATCCGGCGCGTCAAAGCTGACCACCAGGTCAAAGCGCATGCTCTTTTCCGCCTCGTCCAGATAAAAGCCGTGCATTTGCAGGATATATTCCATGGGCAGGACAATCCCGCGCACTTTTTCCCTGACTTCTGCCGCTTTCTGGTTTTTGGTATTGATGGAATACACACCGACCGCCGTCAGGATCACGTTGTGCTTTTGATACACCTCAAGCGTTACCTCGCGGATCAGGCGATCCAGCTCGTCCGCCGAGATCGTATCCGGCACCTCGACGTGAAGGGAGCCCTGAAAGGCGTCCGGCCCATAGTTGTGCAGAACCAGATCGTATGCGCCGTAGATCTCCGGATGGGCGGAGACGGTCGCCTTGATGCTCCGGACAAGCTCCGCGTCGGCACGCTCTCCCAGCAGCTGGGATATGGTGTCCTTCAGCATCTCCACGCCGGACTTGACGATGACCGCCGCGATCACCGCGCCGAGCCACGCCTCCAGAGAGACGCCGAGCGTCAGATAAATGATCGCGGCGACCAGCGTCGAGGCGGAGATAACGGAATCCAGCGTCGCGTCCTTGCCGGAATTGATGAGAGAATCGGAGCGCACCTTCTCTCCCACGCTTCTCACATATCGTCCCAGCAGAAGCTTCACCGCCACCGCAACCGCGACGATCACCAGCGTGAGCGCCGAATAGTCCGGCACATCCGGTGACACGATCTTCCGAACCGATTCCGTAAACGCGGTGATGCCCGCATAGAGCACAAGCAGCGATATAATCATGGCGCTGAGGTATTCGATCCTGCCATAACCGTACGGATGCTTTTTGTCCGCTTCCTTCCCGGCGAGCTTTGTGCCGACGATCGTGATTACGGAGCTCGCCGCGTCAGAGATATTGTTCACCGCGTCCATCACAATGGCGATCGAGCTGGATGCCAGCCCGACGAACGCCTTAAACGCGGCCAACAGGACATTGGCGGCAATTCCGATCACGCTGGTTCTGATGATGACTGCGTCGCGGCTTTTCATCCTGTCGTCGCCGGTCTGGCTTGCACAGGTGGACGCGCTGTCCGCCAGACCGTCCGCTATGTTCCTGTTATTATCCATGTTCTCGTTGTCCTCCCATCAGCGCACGGCGCTGTTTTATTTGATGATAGCGAATTATACACCGTCAAACGGCGCAGCGCAAGACGCCCTTTTATTTTGCTCTTGTACGGCGGCGATGCGCGTGCTAAAATCGGAACAGACAGTTTTCAATCAAAGGAGGAAGCACTCATGTCGATCATTCAATTCCACTCAAAGTGGCTCCGCCTTGCGTGCGCGGCGCTGCTGGCCGTCTGCATTCTCGGCGCGGCTTCGGCAAAGGCGGCCTGTCCGGACGTCGCCGCGGACGCATGGTATGCCGCGGCGGTGGAGGAAGCGACGTCGCTTGGCGTGATGCAGCCGGACGCAAACGGGCTGTTCCGCCCGGACGAACCGGCGACGCGTGCCGAGCTAGTCGACGCGCTCTGGCGCAGCGGCAGTATGGAGATGGTGGATTATCCGGCGGATTTCGTTGATTTGGACCATTCCGTTTCCCATCCCGCCGTGGACTGGGCGGCGGCGTACGGCGTCGTCACCGGCGACGACCAGCATCGGTTCCGCGGCGGCGACAACGTCTCCCGTCAGGAATTTGCGGCAATGGTCTGGCGCTTCTGCGGCTTCAGCGCACCGCGCCGGGACGTTAATTACGCCGATACCGACAGCATCTCCGAATATGCCGCCTGTGCCGTGGCATGGTGCCGTGAAAACGGGCTCCTGAACGGCGTCGGCGAGAACCGCTTTGACCCGAACGGGCTTGTGACGCGCGCCCAGACCGCCGCCGTCATCACCCGTCTCATGCGTCCGGGCGATTACGAGCTCCCGCCGCTCACGGGCTGTGTGATCTGCGTCGACCCCGGTCATTGCGTCACGCCGCTTGCCGGAAAGGGCTATCGGGACCCGGTTTCCCCCCTGTCCAATGAGACCAAGGCAACCTATACGACCGGCACGGAGGGTAAGAACCTCACGGAGGAAAAGCTGAACCTGATCGTCGGGCTGAAGCTGCGCGACAGGCTTCGCGAGCTGGGTGCGACGGTCTTCATGACGCGCGAAGTATCAAACATCACGATCAACGGCGTCGAGCGCTGCGAGCTGCCCAACCGCCTGCGTGTAGATGTGGCCGTGCGCATCCACGCCGATGGGAACGATGACCGCAGCGTGCACGGCGTATGCGTCATGACGCCCACGGGCGATCTGCTGGGCACGCCCTCGATCAAGGATGAAAGCGTCCGCTTGGGTCAGCTGATGGTCGACGCCGTCGCGGCAAAGACCGGCGCCAAGAACCGGGGCATCATGCCGCGCTACGACCTGACCGGCTTCAACTTCTCCGAAGTCCCCACCGTGCTCATCGAGATGGGGTTCATGACCAACGCGGCGGAGGACGCCCTGCTGGAAACCGACGAATATCAGAACAAGATCGTCGACGGCATGATCGAATCGCTGATGCAGTGGTACGGCCTGGAGTGAGCCATAAAACACATCCCCAAACCGGAGTTCTTGTCCGGTTTGGGGATTTTTCTGCACATCGACGGTCAGCGGATCAGGCTTTCCAGCGTGGAAAACAGGCTTTCCGGCTCCACAGGCTTGCTCAAGTGGGCGTTCAGCCCCGCCTGTAAGCTCCGCTGCACATCGTCGTCGAACGCGTTTGCGGTCAGGGCGATGATCGGGACAGTTCCCGCGTCGGCGCGCGCCATGGCGCGGATCGCGGACGTTGCCTCCAGGCCGTCCATCTCCGGCATCCGCATGTCCATCAGGATCGCGTCGTACCAGCCCTCCGGATGGGTGGCAAACAGCTCGACGGCATCCCGCCCGTTTTCGGCGTGATCGACCTCGATATCCCGCATGGCGAGGATGTCCTTCATGATCTCGGCATTGATGGGCATATCCTCCGCCAGCAGCACCCGGCAGCCCGCCAGCTCCGCCTTGTGCGATCCGGGCGCTGCCTCCTGCCTGTCCAGCGCCTTCCGGAATTCGTCCAGGATCGCCGGCGCCGTCAGCGGCTTGGCGATGAAGCTGTTCACGCCGACGCCGAGCGCCTCCTCCAGCACGTCGTCCCACTGATACGCGGTGAGGATGATGATGGCGGCTTCGTCGCCGAGGATCGCACGGATGCGCCGCGTGGTCTCCACGCCGTCCATCTCCGGCATCTTCCAGTCCACAAGGATCAGATCGTAGGTCTCGCGCCGGGCGTGGCGGAGCTTCACCATTTCGACCGCCTCCGCGCCGGAGCACGCGAGCTCCGATGAAATGCCCGCCTCCTCCAGCACCAGCCTCGCGTGCTCGCAGGCGATGGGATCGTCGTCGACGATCAGCACGCCGATGCCCTGCGGGCGGAAATCGGCGGCATCCTCGGCGCGCCGCTCGGAATCCGGCAGCGTCACGGTGACGGTAAACGTCGTTCCGACGCCTTTTTCGCTCTCGACCTCGATCTTGCCGTTCATCATTTCCACGATGTTCTTGGAGATCGCCATGCCGAGGCCGGTGCTTCCGTACTTGCTGGTCGTGGACGAATCCTCCTGGCTGAACGCGTCGAACAGCTTAGGAAGGAAAGACTTGTCCATACCGATGCCCGTGTCCCGCATCGTGAAGCGCAGCGTGGATCTGCCTTCAAAGTGCGCCGTGCGCTCGACGACAAAGGTGACGCTTCCTCCCTCCGGCGTGAACTTGACCGCGTTGCCGAGGATGTTGATGAGGACCTGCTTGAGCTTCATGCTGTCGCCGATGTAGTAGTCGGCGAGCTCGTCGTCGGTCCGGCACTCGTAGGTAAGCCCCTTGTCGCGGCACTGGCTGTCCACCATCGTGTTGATCTGCGTCAGCAGCTCGCGGAAGGAGAATTCCTCGTTCCGGAGCGTCATGCGTCCGGATTCGATGCGTGACATATCCAGAATATCGTTGATGAGGCCGAGCAGATGCCGCGCGGACGCGCCGATCTTTTCCAGATGATCCCGCGTATTCTCGGAAATATCCGGATCGCTGAGGGCGATGCTGTCCAACCCGATGATGGCGTTCATCGGCGTGCGGATCTCATGGCTCATGCTGCTCAAAAATGCGGTCTTTGCGCGGTTGGCATCCTCCGCCAGCGCCAGCGCGTCGCTCAGCGCCTGCTGCTGCGCCAGTGTCTCGCGCGTCTCCTTGTCCACGTCGGTGAAGCCGACGCCCACCGCGTGGACCATGTGGTCGGTGCGATCCTCCGGGTGGCGGACGCCCGCCATGCGCAGCATTTCATAGGATTCCTGCCCGTTCTTCACCACCAGATAGCGGTGCGCGACGATGCTCTCCTTCTCCAGCTCGCGCCGGATGTTCTCCGGATCGATGATGCGCAGGAATTCCGCGCGGTCGCTCTCCGCGACGTAGCGCTCGGCGTAACTGGTAAAGACCTCGCGGAACGAAAAATGCTCCCCCTCGCCGAGGCCGTTGTCAATGTGGGAGTGCGCGCGGTAGCAGACGCCCTCGTCCGCGTCCAGATCGATGTAATAAACGCTGCGGTAGTCGGAGGCGAGCGCGGTAATCATGCTGTTCGCCTGCGCGTGCATGTGGTCAAAGTAGCTGCGCAGATGATCGCGCATGGAGTGGATCTTCCCGGCAAGCTCGCCGACCTCGTCCCCGTTCCGTCCGCTGCCCCCGCCGCCGGCGCCCGTCTGAGCCGACGCTGCGTCCGCGTCGCCGTCGGTGCCAAGCTCTCGCAGCAGCTCGTCCACGTCGTCCGTCAGCGCGCTGAGGTCGCTGCTTACCGCGCGCAGACGGCCGCGCAGCCGCGACGTGATAACAAAGACCACAGCCGCGCCGACGAACAGGGACAGCAGGCTGAACAGCAGCACCGTATTCGCACTGCGCGCGAACTGGGCGTCGTACCAGTCGGCGCGGAAATCCACGGCGACAACGCCCGCGACCGCTCCGGCGGAGTTGAAAACGGGACTGTAGGCGCTGTAAAACTTCCCCCAAGCGTCCTCGTAGGGCACCTCGTCCACGGCGCTTGTGCCGCGGCTCGCCGTCAGGAGCGCTTCGGTTTTGTGAACAAGCTCACCGAATTCACTTGCGTTTTCGACGGCAGGGTCCATGATGAAGATAAACTCGCCGTCCTCCGTCGCCCGGACGCAGTAGATGAACTCCAGTTCGATGTTCTCCTGAAACACCCGCAGCGTATCCATCGCCTGCTCATAGGGCGGCGTACCCTTGTCATCGACGGTCACGCGCTGCACCACGTCGCCGTCCAGCATGGCGGCGGCGGTGTTGGAGATGTCAAGCATCCGCTCGTTGATAAGCGTTTTGGTGAGCTGCCGGGACCGGCTGAGCAGAACGCCGCCGAGCACCGCGTTCACCGACAGGAGCAGCACGGAGATGATGATGACCGCCTCCGTGGTATAGCTGACTCTTTTGTTCTTCATATGCACACCTCATATCGGAGCAAAAGATACACTTCCAATTGAATCATAGCATACATATGAGGAAATGAAAAGCAGAAAATGTTCAGGGAAGCCGGGCAAATTCCTCCCACGAAAAGGCGTCATACCCCGCCTTCTGAATAAACGTGCCGGGCGTCGTGCCGTCGCCGCTGCTGGAGGCGAGGCTCGCATACTCAACGTTGATCGAGCCGCTTTCCGGATCGTACCACTCCGCTGTGGAGGCCATCCCCCGGTTGTCCCACGCGTTCAGGTGCAGCTTGTCATAGTCGACGCACCCGCGCTCGATCGCATTTCCGTTCCTGCGAAAGACATACACCCGCGCCACCAGGTCTCCGCCGTAGACGCAGTTGCACACCAGCTCCGTCACGCCGTCGTCGTCCAGATCGACGATGTGGTCGTCGATGTCGAAGCCGAAGCTCTCGGCAATCAGGATATTTTCGCCGTTCAAATTCGTATAGTAGCTGCGCATGTAGTGGCCCGGGACCAGCTCCTCGTCGGAGCAATGGTATGCAAGGCCCATGACCTCAGCGGGCTCCGGCGAAGCCGTCAGCTCGCCGGCAAAATGGATGCCGGGCTCCGCCGACAGGGCGGCGGCGATCTCGCTTGCCCTCTCCGCCGTCAGCGTCTCGTCAAATTGAGCGGTAAACAGGTCGCTGCGCCCGAAATTATGGACAGGGGTAAAGCCGTATTTTGCGCCGAGCGCGTCCAGATCGTCCGTACTCAGGATATCGGGATCATACTCCGAAACCAGAAAGTCGGTCGGCTGATACGGGTTTTCAACCTGATCCGGTTCCGTGTTTAAAACCTGTGCTGGCGCAGTTCCATCGAGTATTCCCTGCCTTCGCAGGGCGTTCTCCATGACCCAGTTTAGGCTCACGCCCTCCGGCACCCAGCCGAGCACGACGGCTTTCCCGTGCGTTTCATCACGCATGCACAGATAGCCCTCGGTGACAAAGTACTTCACATGCGCATCGTCCAGCGTAAACGCACCCGTGAACAGATACCCCATATCGTCGAGTTCCGACGGCCTACCGTCCGTTTCCTCAACTTGCTCCAAGACGGACTTGACCTCCGCGAGCAGCTTCGGGTCGGTGATGGGGAACGGATATGCATACGAGAAGTACGAAGGCGGGTCATAGCTGATGCTTTTCGCACCCTTGAGCACTAGAAGAAAGCTGTCAAGGTCGTTGACTTGCCCAGCACCGTATTTGCAAATGTCCATTACATAGCGTCCGAATTCGTCGTCCTTGACGCGCCAGACCCTGCCCTTGTTCATGACCCCGTCCTGATAGTAGATTTCGGTCATTGTGCCGACGTCATTGTAGCCGCGTATCTGGAAAAAACCCTTTTGCTCAATGTAGAGCGTCAGCAGATACAGGGGCGTCATGCCCTCATAACTGCCGCGCCGGAGGCCTTTCAACGCGGATATCCTCTCATAGATCTCGCCGGAAAGGTCATCCACTCGCCTTTGACCGATGTCCTCCGCCGTCTCCGCGTAGTACACTTCCACACTCTGAATATCATCCCGCGTAAAATCAACGCGCAGCGTGGACGGATTCGTCAAAAAGCACACGGCGGCAACGGCACACGCGAGCACCGCGACGACAACCACCCAGAATGCAGGCTTTTTATAACTCAGTGCAGCCTTGACGCGTTCCTTGACGCTCACTTCTCCGAACGCCAGCGGGCAGGCGGCGACGCCGCTGCCGGGGCGGCTCTGCTCCAACAGCGTCTGCGAGTAATCCACGCGCTCGGCGAACGTCCTGTCGCGATAAACGCGCTCGTCGCAGGCAAGCTCTATGTCTTTACACAGCAGGATATAGGCGAGCCACAGCGTGGGGTTGAACCAGTAGACCGCGAGCAGCACAAAGCCCAGCGGTTTCCACCAGTGGTCGCGCCGCGCAAGGTGCGCGCGCTCATGGGCGAGCACATGGGAAAACTGCGGCTCAACAAGGCTCGACGGCACATAGATACGCGGGGCAAGCACACCGAGGATGAACGGCGCATCATTGTCGTCGCAGGCAAAGACGCCATCTCCCATCGGCAGCGACGCCGCCACGCGGCGGCGCAGTTTCAGATAGCTTGCAAGCGCGTAGAGCAGCATCGTCCCGACGCCGACGAGCCAGAGCTGCGCAAATGACGGCAGATAGACATACTCCCGCTCGGTCCCCACCGTGACCGACGGCTGTTCGCCGCCCGCGCCGGTCGAAACCGTGAGCTTCGGACGCTCGAACACCGCGGACGGCTTGACGCCCTCCCCCGTGTATTCGGCGTATTCAATCACGCCGCTCTCGTTCACGGGCGTATCGACCAGATTGAACGCCGACCACGACGACGGAATGCTCAGCGGGAACATCAGCCGCACCGCCACCAGCGCCCACAGCGCTCCGCGCGTCCACTTCGGCGCCTTTATCAGCGCAAGCCGCAGCACGAGCACCGCCGCCACGAGATAAGTCGCCGCAAGGCTCCGGTTGACAAGCGCCAGAAAGACCTGATCCAGATCGTAACCCATGGCTCAGCCCTCCCGCCGCGCGGCGTCGATCATCTTTTGGATGGCGTCCGCCTCCTCGTCCGTCAGCGTGTTGCGCGCGGTGAACGCCGCGATAAACGCCGGCAGAGAGCCGCCGTAGGTCTCGGCGACGAAGCGCTCGCCGCGCATGGCGTAGAAGTCCTCGCGCGCGATCAGCGACGAGACAACGCCGTCCGCGTTCTGAAAAATGCCCTTTTCACAGAGCTTGCGCAGCACGGTATAGGTCGTTGGGCGCTTCCAGCCGAGCTCCCGTTCGCAGATCTGCGCCAGCTCCCGCGAAGAAAGCGGCTCGTTTTGCCAGATCAGCTCCGCAAATCGCTCCTCCACAACGCCCAGCTTCAGATCCTCCATCGTGCGTCCCTCCTGTTTATTCTCAGTAAACTGATGCAAGTTTATCACCGATAAACAGTCTTGTCAAGCGTGGTTTTCAGGAACGTCAGTTCGATATTCCGGGTATTTTTTGACAGAGGCAAGAATTCCTCTTGCGTTTTCGACAAATGTGTGTTAAAAAAATAGCGGTTCACTTTTTGACCGAACAAAATTAATTTTACGGAGGTTACGTAAGGTATGGCACGTTTTACTCTTCCCCGCGACGTATATCACGGCAAGGGTTCTCTGGAGGCGCTCAAGACCTTCAAGGGCAAGAAGGCGATCATCTGCGTCGGCGGCGGCTCCATGAAGCGGGGCGGCTTCCTCGGCCGCGCGCAGCAGTATCTGGAAGAGGCCGGCATGGAGGTCAAGCTGTTTGAGGGCATCGAGTCCGATCCCTCCGTCGAGACCGTCATGAAGGGCGCGGCGGTCATGGCCGAGTTCGAGCCGGACTGGATCGTTGCCATCGGCGGCGGCTCCCCCATCGACGCGGCGAAGGCCATGTGGATCAAGTACGAGTACCCTGAGTGCACCTTCGAGGATATGTGCAAGGTCTTCGGCCTGCCCGAACTGCGCAAAAAGGCTCATTTCTGTGCCGTTTCCTCCACCTCCGGCACCGCGACCGAGGTCACGGCGTTCTCCATCATCACCGACTATGAAAAGGGCATCAAATTCCCCATCGCCGACTTTGAGATCACGCCGGACGTCGCCATCGTCGATCCCGAGCTCGCCGAGACCATGCCCAAGAAGCTCGTCGCTCACACCGGTATGGACGCCATCACCCACGCCATCGAGGCGTATGTTTCCACCGCAAACTGCGAGTTCACCGATCCGCTCGCCATCCACGCCGTCGAGATGATCCAGGCGGATCTCGTCAAGAGCTACAACGGCGATATGGACGCCCGCGACCGTATGCACTATGCGCAGTGCCTCGCCGGCATGGCGTTCTCCAACGCGCTGCTGGGTATCGTGCACTCCATGGCGCACAAGACCGGCGCGGTGTTCGCCGATCAGGGCGCGCATATCATCCACGGCGCCGCCAACGCCATGTACCTGCCCAAGGTCGTCGCGTTCAACGCCAAGGACCCCACCGCGAAGAAGCGCTACGGCGTGATCGTGGACTACATGGGCATCTGCGACAAGGGCGCGTCCGACGACGAGAAGGTCAAGGCGCTGATCGCTTATCTGCGTAAGATGAACGACGACCTGAACATCCCCCACGGCATCGGCACCTACGGCGCGGACGCCCTCCCCTGCGAGAAGGGCTTCGTTCCGGAGAACATCTTCCTGGAGCGCCTGCACGATATCGCGGTCAACGCGATCGCAGACGCCTGCACCGGCTCCAACCCGCGCCAGCCGTCCGTCGAGGAGATGGAGAAGCTGCTCAAGTGCTGCTACTACGACACCGAGGTCGATTTCTAAGTCCTGCCGGACAGACAGATTCAAGTCTGGTGCTGCACCTGTAACAGAAGCATTACGGCCCGACCAGCACCTTTGTGGTGGTCGGGCCTTGCTCTATCAAAAAGGAGGGTCTTTATGGAACTTCGGGACAAGAACGGCCTGACCGAGCAGGAATTTCTCGCTGCCTACAATCCGGACAAGTATCCCAAGCCGTCGCTGACCGCGGACGTCGCGATCTTTGCGCGCGACGGCGAGAACTGGCGGCTGCTGCTGATCCGGCGCGGCGGGCACCCGTTTCTGGGATGTCTTGCGCTGCCGGGCGGCTTCGCCGATAAAAACGAGCCGCTGGAACAGACCGCGGCCCGCGAGTTATTGGAGGAAACCGGCGTCAGCGGCGTCCCGCTGCGGCTGGTGGGCGTGTTCAGCGCCCCCGGGCGCGACCCGCGCGGCTGGGTCGTCACCGCCGCCTACACCGCGGTCGTGGACGCGTCGCAGCTGCGCGTGCAGGCAGGAGACGACGCCGCCGACGCCCAGTGGTACGACGTAATGTTCGCTCCCGGCGGAGAGGTCACACTCAGCCGCGGCGCAGAGACGGTTTCCCTTGCCTCCGGAGAGGAACTCGCCTTCGACCACGCCGAGATCATCATGCAGGCGCTCCGCCTGCAGCGGGGGCAATCATCATGAAGGAGATGCCGTCCGACCGCTTCGGCGTCCGCATGCGGCAGTTCTGCAAGGAGCACGAGGCATACGTCGCGCGCGAGCTTGCGGAAAAGGGCGCCTCGCAGCGGCTGCTGAAAATTCATCTGGAAAAGCTGCGCTGGCTGCAGCACGAGCGGCTGATCCATCTGCTGGTGGTGATTATGACCGTCCTCGGAGAACTGTTTTCCATCCTTCTCCTGCTGGATCATCCGGAGACGAACCCCGCCGCGGCGTTTCTGGCGCTCGTGCTGGGCGTGCTGCTGGGTTTCTATTTTGTGCACTACTTTTTCCTGGAAAACACCACGCAGCATTGGTATCGCATCGCCGAAACGATCATGGAGCGGCTGGACGAGACCGCCCAACCGCTCCGCAAAGAGGGGTAAAACGCGCTTCGCACGGCAAAGCCTATGCCTCCAGCAGCCCCGCTTTGACCAGCCGCTCGCGCAGCATCGGTCCAACGAGGCTCGCAAGCACGATCTTCCCCGCATCGAAGGGAATGAAGGGAAACACGGCGAGGCTCAGCGCCGAAAGCGGCGTCATCTTTGCCACCACGCAGAACCATGCCGTTCCCAGCGTATAGCACACCAGCGTGCCCAGCGCAAGCCCCGCGAGGTGCAGAGCGCGGCGGGAAAAGCGCTCGATGAACCACCCGCCGATGAGCGCCATCGGGAGGAAGCCGACGAGGTAGCCGCCCGTCGGCCCCAGCAGCTTGCCGACGCCGCCGGTGAAGCCGGAAAACACCGGCAGCCCGAACATCCCCAGCAGCAGATAAGCGGCGCAGCTCGCCGTGCCAAGCCTCATGCCGAGCAGATACAGCGCAAAGTAGATGGCGAGGTTGGTCAGCGTGATCGGCACCGGCCCGATGGGGATGGACAGCGGCGCGAGCACGCAGATCACCGCCGTCATCACAGCGCCCATCGCAAGGTAATAGATTTTGCTCCGCCGCCGCGGCGGGGCCTGGATCGCGGGATCGTTCATGTGTTTGTTCCTTTCTCGTTTCCGGCAGCAGCCCTTGTTGTATCTGTTTTTATGATATCCCCCTTTGTTGCGTTTGTCAACATCCGATTTTAGATGGTTTACTACTTCGCGTAAGAAAGGTGTCTCTTGCCCCGAAACGATAGAAGCCCTATATAACCGATGCGTGTCCAAAAGTGAACAGGAGCGGTGTTTTCCCGGGAAAACACCGCTCCTTTTGTCGTGCTTATTGATTCTGAAATTGCAAGAGATTCCGGTGGGAAACCATGCCATAATAGCATCCTTCGTCGTCCAGCACGGGGAAATACCGGTGCCGGACGGCACCCATGACCCTTGCCGCCTCCTCCACGGATGTGTTCAGGTCGAAGGTCAGCAGCCCGTCCCGGAGCATATAGTGTCGAACCGGCGCCGCCTGGCTGATGATCTGCGCGGTCGCGTAAACGTTGTGCGGCGTGCTGACCACCAGGCAGCCCTGCTCCTCCGCCACGCGGCGGATGTTGCGCGAGACCTCCACGCCCGTGCAGACCACAAGACATCCCGCCTCCGCTTCGATAGCGGTCAGCTGCCCCTCGCTGCGGTTGCTGACGATGACGACGTCGCCCCGGTGGATGGCGTGTTCCATCTGCCCTGCGCTGCCCGCGCCGACGACGATGCGGCCCTCCACCGTTTTGCCGCCCGCCTCTCCGGCGAGGATCGCGCCGTCCAGCGTGTCCACCACGTTCTCATAGCGTGTGCCGGCCCTGGAGAGAACGTAGTTGTCCAGCCCGTCCAGATTGGCGGTGGAGATATCCTTCAGCGTGATCAGGCCGCGCAGCTTTCCCTGCCCGTCCGTCACGCACAGCGTGGTGACGTTCTCCTCCTGCATGGTCTTCCATGCCCTGCGGAGGCTCAACTCGCCGTCGGCGGGCTTCGCCCTGCGGATATCGATATCGCGCAGCGTCATTACGACTTGCTCCCGATCAGGTCGCTGGAGCGGCCCGCGCGCAGGACATAGCTGTCCAGATTGTGATCCAGCAGATCGCGCATCCGCCGTGAGAGCGCCATGACCTTCACCACGTCGACGCCGGTCTTGACGCCCATCTCGTCGCACATGTGGATCACGTCCTCGGAGGAGATGTTGCCCGCAGCGCCGGGTACGAACGGGCAGCCGCCGAGCCCGCCGAACGAGCTGTCAAACTGGGTCATGCCCACCTCCATGGCGGCGACGATGTTCGCCATCGCCATGCCGCGGGTGTTGTGGAAATGCAGCCACCACGTCGCCTCGGGATATTTCTCCTGCACGTGTGCACAGAGCTCACCGACCTGATTCGGCACCGCCATACCGGAGGTGTCGGAAAGGCTGATCTCGCTGATACCGACCTTCAGATACGCCTCGATAATGGCATCCACGTCCTCGACGGGCGTGCGCCCCTCCCATGGGGAGCCGAAGGGCATGGAGATCGAGCCGGAGATGGCGATGCCGTTTTCCTTTGCCGCCTCGACGCAGCTCGCGAAGCCTTCGACGCTCTGCTCCGGCGTCATGTTGAGGTTCTTGAGGTTGTGCTGGCGGCTGGCGGAGACGTTGAGCTTGACCTTTTTGCAGCCGCAGTCAATGGCGCGCTGGATGCCGCGCAGGTTGGGGATCAGCGCGCGCAGCTCAACGCCCGGGATGTCGCCGAGGCGCTTGAAGACCTCGTCGGTATCCGCCATCTGCGGCACCGCCTTCGGATGCATAAAGGAACCGACCTCGATCACCGGGAAGCCCGCGTCGACAACGCCGCGCAGCAGCTCCACCTTCTCGTCGGTGGGAAGGATCGTCTTTTCATTTTGCAGCCCGTCGCGCAGGCCGACCTCGCACAGTGTCACGGAAGACGGAAGTTTCATGGTACAGCGCCCCTTTCAAATTCGTTGACTCTATATTAGACAAGGCGTCGCCGCAGACGCAAATATAAATATTCGATAGCTTGATAGAGCGGCTCTTAGTCCTTGAGCCGGTAATGCTCCGCCACGAAGTTTTTCACGCGCTTGACCGCCGGAGAGAGCGGCCGGTTTTTCATCCAAGAGAAATAGACGACGCGGGAAAACTCGCCGTCCGGATCGGAGATCGGCAGCACGACGACCTTATTGTTGTCCATCGCCGGCACCTGCGGCAGGATGGACACGCAGAAGCCCAGCGAAACATATTGCAGCGCGGCGTTGCACTCGTGGACGACAAACATCGCGTTGGGTGCCTTCTTGTTGCCGTAGTGCAGGAAAATCCTGTCGACGGTCGTGCGCAGGGAGCTTGCCTGATCGAGCAACGACATCGGTTCGCCGGCAAAGTCCTCGAAGGAAACCTCCTTGCGCTCCGCGAGCGGATGATCCCTTGGAACGGTCAGAAAAAGCTGCTGGCGCATGACCGGCACGGATTCGACCCACTCGTCGCGGTGCATACAGAACGCGAGGTCAAGGTTGCCGCTTTTGAGCAGGCGCAGTGTGTCGGCGGACGTCGCCTCCGAAAACTGAAAGCGCAGCTTCTTGTTTTCCTCCATGCCGTACAGCGCCTCCACGACCTCCGGAATAAAGGAGGCGGAGATGGAGTGGAAATAGCCCAGCTTGACAACCTGATATGCCGCGTCCGTCATCTGGCGCACGGCTTGCGTCCCGTCCGAGAGCGTGGCGAGCGCCGTTTCTACATAAGGTAAGAACTGCTCGCCGTACATCGTCAGGCTGACGCGCCGGTCCTCCTTTACAAACAGCTTGACGCCCAGTTCCTTTTCCAGCTCGCCTATGGAATAGCTGAGGCTGGGCTGGGCGATGTGCAGCGCCTCCGCCGCCCTCGTATAGTGCAGCACATGGGCCAGCGTCTGAAAATATTGCAGCTGTGCAAGTGTCATTTCATGCCCCTTTCCCATTCCCGTTTGCCATGTAACCGATGCATTGTCTGCATTATACACCATGTTCTGCCCGCGCACAAGGGAAATGATAGACGAATTCTATCACAATCAAAAAATCCGATATTGGACGCGACAGGCATTTCATAGTACACTATAGTCAATCCAAAATTTTTGAAAAGGAGACTATGACAATGGCAAAAGAAATCACGCCCGAGCAGATTGCAATGATCGATGAAATGGTAGAGAAGGCCCGCAAGGCCGCGAAGGTTATCGAGACCTACGATCAGGCCACCGTTGACCGCCTGTGCCAGGCTGTCACCGCCGCCGTCTATCCCCTCAAGGTCTGGGGGCAGCTTTCGGACGAGGCTGTGGATGAGACCCGCCTCGGCGACAAGGTCACCAAGCGCAACAAGCGCAACAAGCTCAAGCTCATCCTCCGCGAGTGCCTGCGTCATCCCTCTGTCGGCGTCATCGAGACCATCCCCGAGAAGGGTCTCGTGAAGTACGCCAAGCCCGTCGGGGTCATCGGCGTGCTGGTTCCCACGACCAACCCCTGCCTCACCCCCGCCGGTCAGGCGATCTATGCCATCAAGGCGCGTGACGTCATCATCTGCTCCCCGCATCCCCGCGCTGCGAAGGTCACCGCGAAGTGCGTCAACCTGATGCGCGACGCCCTCAAGCGCGAAGGCGCCGATCCCGACATCATTCAGGTCATCACCGAGCCGAGCATCTCTGTTTCCCAGTACCTGATGACCCGCTGCGACCTCGTCATGGCGACCGGCGGCCGTCCGATGGTCAAGTCCGCCTATTCCTCCGGCGTTCCCGCCTACGGTTCCGGTGCCGGCAACGCGACCGTTATCGTCGACGAGACCGCGAATACGCCCGAGCGTATCCGCGAAGCCGCGATGAACACCCGCATCTCCAAGTGCTCCGACTTTGGCTCCGGTTGCTCCTGCGACGGCAACCTCGTCGTCCACGAGTCCGTCTACGACGAGTTCGTCAAGGCGCTGGTCGCCGAGGGCGCGTACCTTGCGAGCGCCGACGAGGCGGAGAAGATCAAGCTCGTCATGTGGGACGAGACCGGCCACCGTCTGCCCGACACCGTCGCCATCTCCCCGCAGGCTCTCGCCGAGAAGGCCGGCTTCAGCATCCCCGCCGACCGCAAGTTCATCGCTGTCACCGGCGGCGGCATGGAGGGTATCGGCAAGGAGCACTTCTTCTCCTCCGAAAAGCTCACCACCCTGCTCACACTCTTCAAGTATGAGGGCGAGTTCGAGAACGCGCTCGACATGATGCGCGCCATCTTTGAGGTCGGCGGCAAGGGCCACAGCTGCGGCCTGTACTCCTTCAGCGACGACCACATCCATCGCCTCGGCATGGCCGCGCCAGTCTCGCGCTGCATGATCCGCCAGCCGAACAACCGCGGCAACTCCGGCTCCGCGTGGAACGGCATGCCCCCGACGTCCTCCATGGGCTGCGGCACCTGGGGCGGCAACATCGTCAGCGAGAACATCACGCTCAAGCACTATATGAACACCACTTGGGTCGCCCGTCCGATCCTGATGGATATGCCCTCCAACGAGGCGCTCTTCGGCGAGTTCTATCAGGAAGACATGGACGTCGAATAAAAAAGTCTCCTACACAATCTACACCCCCTGTTTCAAATGCGTTCAAGGCGGACGCCGGTCATCCGGCGCCCGCCTTGAAACACATCTCCGCGCAAAGCAGCTTCCAAAAGGGGCTTGCGGCGGGAAATACCCGGTGGTATGATATAGTAAATTGAGCAAAATGGATGCGGGGGTGTCGATCATGAAAAACAAAAGACTGTTGTCATCGGCGCTGGCCCTTGCTCTGGCCTTTTCCGCCACCGCAGTGATCTATACGGCGAAACGGCACGCGGAGTCGGACACGGTGCTGCGTCTTGCGATCCTCACCGATGTGCACTATCTGTCCTCCGCGCTCGTCACGGAGGCGGGCGACTCTGCCCTGACCAGCGCGGCCGAAGACGAAAACCGGATGATACGGGAATCGGACGGACTGTTGACGCAGGCGGTCGCGCAGCTCAAGGCATCCAAGGACAAGCCGGATATAATGCTGGTCTGCGGCGATCTGACCAGCAATGGAGAAGCGGAGAACGCCAAAGGCGTCGCGGAAAAGCTGAAAGACGCCGAAAAGACGCTGGGCGCAGACATCTATGTCATCAACGGCAACCACGACATCAACAATTCCTATGCCGCGGATTTCCGCGGCGAAAAGGTCGCCTGCGCGGAACGACTGCTGCCGGGCGGCAGCGGAAACACCAAGGGCTTCCGGGAAATCTTCGCGGAGCTGGGCTATGACGACGAAAGCGTTTTCTTCGGCTCCGAGCCGGGAGCCGCGGCGGCCGCGAGCGGTGCACTGTCCTATGTGCGCCGGATCGCCGACGGCGTCACGCTGATCGCGCTTGACAGCAACATCTATTCCAATGATCTCGGCGCTCGGTATGGAGAGGCGCAGCGTACCGCGGGCGAGATCACGCCGGAGCTGCTGGAATGGGCGGCGGCGCAGGCCCGGGAAGCCTCGGCGCGCGGTGATTTGGTGCTTGCGATATGCCACCACGCCATTGTCCCCCACTATGACCAGATTCTGGACGGGAAAAGCGCGGTGCCCGGGTTCGGGGAGACAGCAGACCCGGAAACAACGCTTCTGAACCTTTATTTTTCCGATTATATTGTGAAGGACTGGCGGACGGTGGCAACCACGCTGGCGGACGCGGGCGTCGCAGCCGTTTTCACCGGACATTCCCATATCAATGACATTGCCGGCTTCACCACGGACAAGGGAAACACGATCTATGACATCGAAACCGCCTCACTCTGCGCCTATCCCTGCGCCTACCGGCAGATCAGCGTCACCCGCCACGGCCGCGGCGCGGATCGGAGCTGGTCCTTCGATATCCGCACGGAGTACATCCGTTCGCTGACGTGGACAGACCCGGCCACCGGCGAGCAGCGTGAAATTGAGGATCTTCAGGCATACAGCTACGAGCGGCACAGCCTGACGGCGGAAAAGCTGAACCGCGTCACAGGCAGGCTGCTCCGGCAAACGCTCCACAGCATCGCCCTCTATCACAATTCAGAGTATGGAGACGGCGCGGAGGGCTGGCTCCGGGATAAGCTGGATCTGCCGCGGACCGTCTCCTGGCTGGAGGCTCTGGAAGCAGCCGCCGCAAAGTGGGACGGCAAGACCGGCACCTTCCACGTGCTGCTCATGGACATCCCCTATGCCCTCTCCTGCCCCGACGGTACGGATACGCTTCGGATCGACCTCCGGTACGGTCTTGGCAGCGAGCATGAATACAGCAACGTCATCACGCTCGATCTGTCCAAGCTCCCCGACGTTATCACCGAAATGACGGATATCCTGACCGAAGAAGCAAAAAAAGCCGAGAACCAGGAAACGAATTACGAGAGCGACGACACGGAATTTCAGGCGGAGCTCTCCACACTGGCGGGAACGGTCATTGACCGCCTGTTTGATGTGACGCTTGTCGCCCTGCCGGACGGCAAGCGGGCGGAGAAAGAGGACTGCGCCACGTTGGCGATGATCCTGAGCGATGCTTATCAGGCGCTTTCGATGGGCGATGAGATGAAGGCAGCGGCAGAAACGGCAGAGCAGCGCCTCGTCTGGCGGGGGCTGCTGACCGGCAGTTCCATGACGGGCGCGGCGAGGGATGCGGTGGAGGCACTGATCGACGGGCTGACCGTCGAGGAGGACGAAACCGCCCTGTATCCCGCCCTGTACCGGATGGTCGACCACTCCCTCGACGGTTTTTGCACCGTCGAGCCGGAGGAAAGCTTCGCAAGCGTTTTCCTCTCACCGTACAGCGGTCTAAAAACGCTGCCTGATGCCTTGAGGGCGGCCAGCCTTGCGACGAAGCTCATCGACGACGAGCTGCTTCGTCCGCTGACGAGTCAGCTTGAGATCACGGTGCAATATATGACGGAGGAGCACAACACGCCGGAGGATTCCGTCTGGAGCTTCCGGTATGTCCCGCCAAAGCCCTGAAAATCGACAAAGAGACCGCTGCGAGCAGTATCGCAGCGGTCTCTTTTGTATGGTCGATTCGCCGGTATCGCGTCTTACTTCGCCTTGTGGCTCTTGGAGTGGCTGGGAGCGACGTACTTGCCGTTCTCCTTCTTCACGAGCTTGCCCTCCTTGACCAGCTCGTTCGGGCTGTAGATGTCGTTGATGTT
>SVMM01000001.1 GCA_015067435.1 Oscillospiraceae bacterium
CAGCTCAATTTCAAGAGGTATCAAATATTGAAAGCCTGATAAACAGACGTTTTCGGGCTTGACAAGAGAGGAAGGTGGACAAGCCTTGAAACGTATTCTCACCGCGCACCGCGAAGCACTTGCCCGCGTGCTGGTGTGCCTTGCCCGCGCGCTGCTCTCGGCGCTGCTCGCGGGCGCGCAGGTCTTCGGCGGCTACGCGCCGTTCGCCGTCGGCTCCGTGGGGGCGGCGGGCCCCGGCTGGGAGGGACTGGGCGCGCTCGTCGGCGCGGGGCTGGGCGCGCTGGCGCTGCTCGATTTCCCCCACGCGCTGCGCACGATGGCGTGCAGCGTGCTGCTCTTTACGGCGAACAACGCGTTCTGTGAGCTGGCCGTCTACCGCAGGCGATGGTTCCTGCCCGCGCTGACGGCTGCGCTGATGCTGGCGGTGGAGGCGATCTACGTCCTGCGCGCCGGCAGCGCGGCGGAGGCGGCGTTGTGCCTGACGGCGATATTGCTCGCGGCGGTCTTCGCCGTGTGCTGCCGCCTCGTGTACGAGACGCCGGAGCCGCGGCGCGCGCAGCCGCTCGCCTCGCTGGTGGTGCTCACCGGCGTGCTGACGGCGATTTCCGCGCCGGAGCTGCCAAACGGCTTTGCCCCCGGGCGCATCGCGTCGGTGCTGGCGGTGCTGCTGCTCGCCTTTGACCGCGAGCTTGCCGCGGCGTCGGCGTCGGCGCTGTGCATCGGGCTTGCCATGGACCTTGCCGCGCCGGACCGCATGTACCTGCACGCCGCGTGCTACGGACTCGGCGCGCTGCTGACCGCGCTGACGCACCGGGGCAGCCGCGTCCGCGCCGCGGCGGCGTTCGCGCTGGGTTCGGCGGCGTTCTGCCTCCCGCTCGGCGCGCGGACGGGCGTGCCGCTCGCTTACGAGTGCCTTGCGGGCACGCTGGTCTTTCTCCTGATCCCGAATCAGGCGCTGCGCTCCGTCCATATGCAGAACTCCGCCGCCGTCGCCGCGGCGGACAGCGGACTGCGCGCGCGGCTGCGGGAAACCGCCGAGGGCCTGCGCGAGCTGTACGACAGCGTGGCGCGCGCCAAGCCCGCGCCGGAGGAGAACCCCGCCGTCATCTTCGACCGCGCCGCCGAGGCGGTGTGCCGCGACTGCCCGCTGCGCGGCGTGTGCTGGGAGCGCGAGTACAACAGCACCTACACCGCGCTCAACGACGCGACGGCGGCGATGCTGCAAAACGCGCGCGGGCGCGGCGAGGACTTCCCCTCTTACTTCTCCGCCCGCTGCATCCGGTTTCCGAGCTTTCTCGGCGCGGTGAACGCGGAGCTGCACGCCTATCTGCTCCGCCGCCGCTACCGCGCGCAGCTTGAACAGGCCTACGCGCGCTCGGCGGGGCAGTACGCGCAGCTCTCCGAGCTGCTGGCGCAGACGGCGGAGCGTCCCGCGGCGGCAGCGGCGTCCTCGGCGCTCCTGCCCTACCGCGTCGGCGTCGCCACGCGCCCGAGAAACGGTGAGGCGGTCAGCGGAGACAGCGTGAGCACGTTCGAAACGCCCGCGGGCGAGCTGTGCCTTCTGCTCTCGGACGGCATGGGCAGCGGCGAGGGCGCGCGGCGCGAATCCGCGCTGGCGGTGCGCCTCACGGAGCGCTTCCTTCGCGCGGGTGTCGACGCGCGTCCGGCGCTGCGTACGCTCAACAGCGCGCTGAACCTGCGCGCCGAGCGCTCCGACAGCTTCACGACCGTCGACCTGCTGACGCTGTCGCTGCGCAGCGGCGAGGGCGAGCTGTACAAATACGGCGCGGCGCCGTCGTACATCAAGCGCGGCGAGCGCGTGCGGCGCGTGTGCTGCTCCACCCTGCCCGCGGGGCTTGCCGAGGAGACGCAGCCGCCGGAAGCGACCCACGTCCGGCTGGAGGGCGGCAGCTACTTCATCATGCTGACGGACGGCGTCGCCGACGACACGGACGACGCTTGGCTGCAAAAGCTGCTCGCGGCGTGGGAGGGCGACGACCCGCAGCAGCTCGTCTCCGCCATCCTCGCCGACAGCTTCGAGCACCGCGGCACCGGCGACGACGCGCTGGCGCTGGCGCTCTACCTCCCTGACGGCACGCAGACGCCGCGGGAGGTATAGTCCGGCGGAAAACCGGCAATACTTCCTTACAGACCATCCGTAAGGAGTGAGCTGCCATGGTTAAGGGAACCTCCCGCCGCGTCATCGTCGTCGATTCGCCGGACGCCGAGCTGTTCGAGCAGGCGATCTTCATCGTGCGAAACGACGTGCTCAGCGAGCGCGGCGTCACCGCGCAGATGCTGGTGAACGAGGCGTGCCGCGTCGCCCGCAGCTGCGCGAAGCCGTCCGCGTCCGGCAGGGCGCGGCGGCTGCCCCGCAGCCTCATACCGCTTCTGTGGATCGCGCTCGGCGCGCTCGGCATCGGGCTGCTCTGGTTTTTGACCGCCTTCCCCATCACCATATAAAGCATCGCCCCGAAGCGCAGGCTTCGGGGCGATGCTTTATGATTGTATTGTGTCTTACTCCGCTTCCTGGAGCGCCTTCGCCGCGGCGATGGCCTTCTCCTGCGCGTCGGCGGGGCACTGCTCGTAGCGCACGAAGTGCATCACGAACGAGCCGCGGGACTGCGTCATGGAGCGCAGATCGATCGCGTAGCTCATCAGCTCCGCCTCGGGGCACTCCGCCGAGATCACCTGCTCGCCGTCGCCGGTCGGGTCCATGCCCATGACGCGGCCGCGGCGCTTGTTGAGGTCGCCGAGAATATCGCCCATGTACTGGTCGGGCACGGTGACCTTCAGCTCGCACACCGGCTCAAGCAGCACGGGGGACGCCTCGGGCATCGCCGCCTTGTAGGCGAGGTTCGCGGCGGTCTTGAACGCGATTTCGGACGAGTCGACGGGGTGATAGGAGCCGTCGTAGAGCACGGTCTTGAGGTTCACGACCGGATAGCCGGCGAGCGGACCGTGCAGGCACGCCTCGCGCAGGCCCTTCTCGACCGCGGGGAAGAAGTTCTTGGGCACGCTGCCGCCGAAGACCTCCTCGGCGAAGACCATCTCCTCGCTCTCCTCGTTCGGCTCGAAGCGGACCCAGACGTCGCCGAACTGGCCGCTGCCGCCGGTCTGCTTCTTGTGGCGGCCCTGCTTCTGGACCGTCTTGCGGATGCGCTCGCGATAGGCGACGCGCGGGGTGTCGAGCTCGGTCTCGACGCTGAAGCGGCTCTTGAGCTTGCTCACCAGCACGTCGATCTGGATGTCGCCCGCGCCGGAGACGACGATCTGGTGCGTCTCGGCGTTGTTGTTGACGGTGAACGTCGGGTCCTCCTCGTTGAGGCGGTTGAGGCCGGTGCCCAGCTTATCCTCCTGCCCGCGCGTCTTCGGCGCGATGGCGCGGGAGTAGCAGGGCTCGGCAAACGCGATGCCGGGCAGCACGACGATGTTCTTGGGATCGCAGAGCGTGTCGCCGGTCTTGACGCGGTCCATCTTCGCGATGGCGCCGATGTCGCCGCAGCCGATCTCCTTCGTCTCCTCGTTCTTCTGGCCCTTGATGATATACAGGCGGCCGAGCTTCTCGGTGTTGCCCGTCGTGGTGTCGTACAGGGACATATCGCCCGTCACCTTGCCGCGCACGACTTTGATGAGGCTGTACTTGCCGTACTGGTCGGAGATGGTCTTGAAGACGATCGCCGCGGTGGCGCCGCTCTCGTCATAGGCGACCTCGACGTCCTTGCCGTCGTCGGTCTTCGCCTGCTCGGCGGGCATATCGGTCGCGATGGGCACAAGGTCGAGCACGCATTCAAGCAGCATCTCGACGCCGAGGCCGGTCGCGGCGCTGCCGCAGAGCACCGGCGCGACGCTGCCGTCGTGCACGCCGAGCTTGAGGCCCTTGGCGATCTCCTCGTTCGTCAGCTCCATCGTGTCGAAGAACTTCTCCATCAGCTCCTCGTCGGCGCCGGCGGCGGCCTCCATCAGCTCCGCGCGCAGGGTCTCCACCTCGTCCTTGACGTCGGCGGGGATGGCGCAGGCGGCGGCCTTGCCGCCCTTTGCCTCATAGGCCTTGTTGTGCAGCAGGTCGACGATGGCGGTCACGTGGCCCGTGGCGTCCATCACGGGGGCGACGATGGGGGCGACGGCGGTGCCGAACTTCGCCTTGAGCGCGTCGAAGCAGGTCTGATAGTTGCTGTTGTCCTCGTCGGTGCGGTTGATGAAGATCATGCGCGGCTTCTTGCCGAGCATCTTCCACGCGCGCTCGGCGCCGACGCTCAGGCCGTCCTTCGCGCCGCACACCAGCACCGCGCACTCCGCGGCGCGGATGCCCGAGAGCGCCTCGCCCGCGAAGTCGAAGTTGCCGGGCGCGTCGAGAATGTTGATCTTGACGTTTTTATAGGTCGCCGGCGCGGTGGAAAGCGAGATGGAAATGCCGCGCTTCTTCTCCTCCGCGTCGTAGTCCAGCTGGGCGGGCGCGCCGGTCATGGCGAGCATGTTCTCGGCGAGTTTGGTTTTGCCGCTGCCGCCGTGGCCAAGCAGCACGATGTTGCGTACGTCTTTTGCACTCATTGGGTTTTGTTCTCCTTTTTCCTGTGATTCCCCCGTGGGGAAATTTGCTCAACACGCGGATTATATAATAAAATTCCGTTCAATACAACTATAAAATCTGTAAAATTGATGAAATCTTTCTTGCATTTTCACAGCAGCATCTGGATGCCGTTCTCCTCGATGGACACGTCGATGCGCGGCGCGCCGGGCACGAACTCGCCGTCCAGCGTCCACGGGATGTTTTCCTCCGTCTCCGCCGTGACGTGCCGGACGTGGCGGAAGATCAGTCCCTGATCGTCGTCGTACTCCGCGTAGAGCAGCGCGCGCGTGAGCGATTGCAGCTGCGCCGGCGTCTTGGGCACGCGCACGAGCAGCAGCTCGAACTCGCCGTCGTCGAACTGCACGTCCTCCGGCGCGAGCTTCATCATGCCGGCGATGGACGTGGAGTTGCTGATCGCGCCGAACAGATATCCGTCGGGGTCGTTGAAGGTCTCGCCGTCCGCCGTCAGCCGGATGCGGTAGGGGCGCAGCGTGTCAAGGTCGCGCACGCCCTCCAGAATGTAGGCGAAGTGGCCGAACACGTTCTTGACGTCCTGCGGCACGCTGTAGGACGTGCGCGTGAACGCGCCGAAGGAGGCGACGTAGACGAAGTGCCGGTCGGCAAAGCGGCCCACGTCCAGCATCCGCGCTCGCATCCGCATCGCGCTCTGCGCGGCGACGGCAAGGTCGGACGAGATGTTCAGCGACGCGGCGAAGTCGTTCGTGCTGCCGCCGGGCAGATAGCTCACCTGCGGGCGGCGGTCCGCCGGAATACGCATCAGCCCGTTCACCGTCTCGTTGAGCGTGCCGTCCCCGCCGTGGCAGACGATCAGATCGTAGTCCGCGCCGTACTGCTCCACCAGACGCGTGGCGTCGCCGCGGCGGCGCGTGTTGCGGATCGTGAGCAGGTATCCCGCCTCGGAATAGATGGCTGCCGCGTCGAACAGCGGGCCGTGGGACTTGGTGCGCCCCGCGCGCGGATTGACGATAAACAGCAGTTTTTTCGGCATGGCAATACTCTCCCTTGCTTTGACGCTCCGGGCATTTTATCACAAAAAAGTGGCTATTGCAATTCCCGGTGAAAAGTAATATAGTATAAGCGATTCCATGCTTGTTAAAAAAATGTCAATGTGACCCGTTTCTTGCAAGGGGGCGAGCGATGAATCGAAAACGCTATTTCTGCTGGGGCCTGACCGCGTTCCTCACCGTCTGCGCCCTGATGGTCTTTTACGACACGGTCTTCCGCAACGGCGTGCTGTTCACGCTGCTCGGCACGCTGCTCAAGGCGCTCAGCCCGGTGATCTACGGCGCGGTGCTGGCGTATCTGCTCGCGCCCGTGGTCAACTCCTTCGACGAGCTCTTCGGCCGCCGTCTGGGGAAAAGCTGGAGCCCCGTGCTGGTTCGCGCGTGCAGCATCCTGCTCACGTGGTCGATCATGCTCTTTTTTGTCTACCTTCTCTTCAGCATCCTCATTCCCCAGCTGTACCAGAGCATCGTCACGCTGGTAAACAACCTGCAAACCTATTACAACACGGTCTACGGCTGGGTGATGCAGCTGCTCGACCGCAACCCGCGCGTCGCCGAATTTGCCCGGCAGGCGATCGACGACTACTGGGACGAGCTGCGCAAGTGGTTCACGAACACGTTCCTGCCGCAGGCACAGCAGACCATCGGCGTCCTCGCCGGCGGCGTCGTGAGCGTTCTGGTGTTCTGCAAGGACCTGCTGGTCGGCATCGTCGTCTCGGTGTACCTGCTGGTGCTCAAGGAGCGCTTTGCCGCCGGCGCGAAGCGCATCCTCTACAGCCTGATGTCCGACCGGCTGTACTGCGACTCGCTCAAGTCGCTCAGGCGGGCGAACCGCATTTTCAGCGGCTTTTTCCGCGGCAAGCTGCTCGATTCGCTCATCGTCGGCGTGCTGTGCTTCATCGGCGCCACGATCCTGCGCCTGCCGTACACGCCGCTCGTGAGCGTGTTCGTGGGCGTGACGAACATCATCCCCTTCTTCGGCCCGTTCATCGGCGCCATCCCCAGCGCGTTCCTCATTTTGCTGGTCAGCCCGGCGAAGTGCCTGTACTTCATCATCTTCGTCCTCGTGCTCCAGCAGCTCGACGGCAACGTCATCGGCCCGAAGATCCTCGGCGGCTCGACGGAGCTGCCCAGCTTCTGGGTCATCGTCGCCATCCTGCTCGGCGGCGGCTTCTTCGGCGTACCGGGGATGTTCCTCGGCGTGCCCGTCTTCGCCTGCGTCTACGCCATCGTGGGGTATCACATCGAGCGGCGGCTTGAAAAACGGGGCGCTCCCCCCGCGGACGCCTTTGCCGCCGGCGGCGTGCTCGCCGACCCGCCCCCCGCTGACCATACCAACAAACAAAAACAAGGAGAAACCGAATCATGAAAACCTCCCGCGCACTTTCCCTGCTGCTTTCCGTACTGATGACCGTATCCCTGCTCGCCGGCTGCAAGAGCGGCGAACCGCAGCAACCCGCCGACCCGGCCGCCCCGCCCGCCTCCGGCGAGCCCGCGCAGACCGTGGACACCAGCCGCCGCGCCTCCAATGAGATCACCGTCGGCATCTCGCAGGATCTCGACAACAGCCTCGACCCGCACACCATGGTGGCGGCGGGCACGAAGGAGCTTCTGTTCAACGTGTTCGAGGGCCTTGTCAAGCCCACGCCCGACGGCGACCTCGCGCCTGCCGTGGCGGAGAGCTGGACGCTCTCCGACGACCTGACGACCTACACCTTCAAGCTGCGCTCCGGCGTAAAGTTCCACAATGGGCAGGATGTGACCATGGCGGACGCGCTCTACTCGCTCACCCGCTGCCGCGACGAGGGTTACGTCCCCGCGCTCGCCGACACGGTCATCGAGGGCGAGGGCGACACGCTGACCATCACGCTGCCCACGGCGAACAACGAGTTCCTCGCCTACCTCACCTGCGCGATCATCCCCGCCGACTACGCCGATCAGGCGACGAAGCCCGTCGGCACGGGGCCGTTTAAGTTCGTCTCCCGCCAGACGCAGCAGAACGTCGTGCTGGAGCGCTTCGACGACTACTGGGGCGAGAAGGCGAAGCTCGACCGCGTGACCTACCTCATCTACGAGAACCCGGAGGCGCTGGTGCTGGCGCTCAAGGGCGGCGCGGTGGATCTCTACGCCCACCTCGGCACGACGACGGTCAGCCAGCTCGGCGACGAGTTCACGATCCTTGAGGGCACGATGAACCTCGTGCAGGCGGTCTACCTCAACCACACGGTCAAGCCGCTCGACGACGTGCGCGTGCGTCAGGCGCTGTGCTACGCGCTCGACCGCCAGCAGATCTTCGACCTGACGGCGGACGGCAAGGGCTGGCCGGTGGGCAGCAGCATGTACCCCGCCTTCCGCAAGTATTTTGACGAGAGCCTTGTCAACCTCTACCCCCACGACGTGGAAAAGGCGAAGGCGCTGCTCGCCGAGGCGGGCTATCCCGACGGCTTTGAGCTGACCATCACCGTGCCGTCCAACTACTCCCCGCACGTGGATGCCGGACAGATCGCCGCAGAGCAGTTCCGCGCCATCGGCGTGAAGGTCACGGTGCAGCCCGTCGAGTGGGCTACGTGGCTGGAGGACGTGTACAAGGGCCGCAACTTCGAGGCGACCGTCTGCGGCTTTGACGCCTCGACGATGACCGCCCGCGCCATGCTTGAGCGCTTCACCACGGGCAACAGCAAGAACTTCATCGGTTATTCCAATTCCGACTACGACGCCGCGTTCAACGACGCGCTGCGCGCGCGGAACGACGACGTACAGACCAGCGCATATCTGGAGATGGAGCGCATCCTCGCGCAGGACGCTGCCAACGTCTACATTCAGGACCTCGTGGACTATGTGGCGATGCGCAAGGGGCTGACCGGCTACCGCTTCTATCCCATCTACGTCATGGATATGAGCACCGTCCGCTACGAATAAGAGAAAAGAAATGAGGCGAGTGCCATGCGTTACACAGCGAAGAAAATCGGGACGCTGCTGCTGACGCTGGTGCTCGTCTCTCTGTTTGTTTTTCTGGCGTTTTCCCTGCTTTCCGGCGACGCGGCGACGCGAATGCTCGGCACGGAGGCGACGCCGGAGCGCCTTGCCGCGCTGCGCGCGGAGCTGGAGCTTGACAAGCCCCTGCCCGTGCGCTATGTGGACTGGATCTCCAACCTGCTGCGCGGCGACATGGGAACCTCGTACCAGTACCGCCTGCCCGTCGCGCAGCTCGTGGCGGAGCGGCTGCGCCCGTCGTTGACCATGACGGTCATGGCGTTCGCGCTTATCGTGCTGCTCTCGATCCCGGTGGGCGTGGTCACGGCGAAGTACGCCGGCGGCTGGCTCGACCGCACCGTCACGGTGCTGGGGCAGCTGCTGATGTCCGTGCCGCCGTTTTTCACGGGCATCCTCTTTACGTACATCTTCGGCCTGATCCTCCGGCTCTTCGTGCCGGGGTCGTTCCCCGCGTGGGAGGACGGCGCCGCCGCGTATCTGGGCTATCTGTTCTTCCCCGCGCTCGCCATCGCGCTGCCGCGCGTGGCGATGACGGTGCGGCTGCTGCGCGGCTGCATTCTGGAGGAGGCGCAGAAGGACTACGTCCGCACCTCCATGGCGCGCGGGCGCAGCCGCGGCGACATCCTCTACCGCCACGTGCTCAAGAATACGCTCGTCCCCCTCGTCACCTTCCTCGCCATGACGGTGGCGGAGCTGGTGGCGGGCGGCGTCATCATCGAGCAGGTGTTCTCCATCCCCGGCCTCGGCAGGCTTCTGATCTCCGGCATCTCCAACCGCGACGCACCCGTGGTGCAGGCGGTGGTGACGCTGGTGGCGTTCTGGGTGGTCGTGTGCAACCTCGCCGGCGACCTGCTGGGGCGGCGCATCGACCCGCGCCTGCGCAACGGTGAAGGAGGGGACGCATGAAAAAGCGGAACTACTACCTTCTGTTCGGCGCCATCCTCACGGCGGCGGTGCTGGCGTTCATCCTGCTCGGCTACTTCTGGACGCCCTGCGACCCGATGAAGATGGACGGCGCCGCGCGCTCCGCGGCGCCCTCGCTCCGGCACCTGATGGGCACGGACAAGTTCGGGCGCGACATCCTCTCGCGCGTGATGAAGGGCGCGGGCGCCACGTTTTTGGTCGCCTTCGGCACCGTCGTCATCGGCACGGTGATCGGCACGCTGGTCGGCGCGCTGACCGGCTACTTCGGCGGCTGGCTGGACGAGGTGCTCATGCGCTTCAACGACGCGCTCAGCGCCTTTCCCGGCTTCCTGCTGGCGCTGGTGCTCGTCAGCGTGCTTGGCCCCGGCCGCCGGCACCTGCTGCTGGCGCTGGGCATCGTGTTCATCCCCAGCTACGCGCGCATCGTGCGCACGGAGTTCAAGCGCGCGAGCGTGCAGAACTACGTCAAGTCGGCGCGGCTGATGGGCGCGTCCACTTTCCGCATCCTCTTCGTCCACATCCTGCCGAACATCCTGACGGTGCTGCTCTCCGCGATCACGATCGGCTTCAACAACGCCGTGCTCGCCGAGGCGGCGATGAGCTACCTCGGCATCGGCGTCTCGCCGGACGAGGCGAGCCTCGGCTACATGCTCAGCGACTCGCAGGCGTATCTTTCCACCACGCCGTGGTACGCGCTGGGCGCGGGCCTTGTCATCGTGCTGCTGATCCTCGGCGTCGGACTGATCGGCGAGGGCCTGCAGCGAAAAGATTTGTAACAAAGGACAATGTCCTTTGTTACAGCATAGATCGCCATTTCGCTCGCCCCTTCGGGGCAATCGCGAAATATGGCTGACGTCGCAAACGAAGTAATTCGTTTGCTCCGTAAGAGTACATATGCTGGAATTAAGAGATCTACACGTAAAATTCAACGATTCGACGCGCGAGGCGGTGGGCGGCATCGACCTGACCATCGCCGACGGCGAGGTCGTCGGCCTGGTGGGCGAATCCGGCAGCGGCAAGACCGTCACCGCCATGACGCTCTCCGGCCTCATTGAGCGCAAGAAGGTCACGTGCCGCGGCGAAGTGCTGCTCGACGGCGTGGACCTGCTGGCGCCGCGCTCGCGCGCGGAGCTGCGCAAATTGCAGGGCAGCGTCATCGGCGTCGTGTTTCAGGAGCCGATGAGTGCCATGGACCCGCTCATGCGCATCGGCCCGCAGGTCGAGGAGGCGCTGGCGGTGCACACGAAGCTGGCGAAGGACGAGCGCCGCAAGCGTGCGCTGGAGGCGCTGGGCGAAGCGGACCTCTCCGACCCCGAGGACGTCTACAACCGCTATCCGCACGAGTGCTCCGGCGGCATGCTCCAGCGCGTGATGATCGCGGCGGCGCTGGTCACGCGCCCGAAGCTGCTGATCCTCGACGAGCCGACCACCGCGCTGGACGTCACCGTGCAGGCGGACATCCTCAAGCTGCTGCGGCGGCTGAACGAGGAGCACGGCACCTCGATGCTGCTCATCTCGCACAATTTGCAGGTCGTGCGCCGCATCTGCTCGCGCGTGGCGGTCATGCAGCGCGGCAAGATCGTCGAGCAGGGCGCGATGGAGGACGTCTTCCTCCGCCCGCAGCACCCCTACACGATCGAGCTGATAAACGCCATCCCGCGCCGCGTCAAGAAGGAATGATCCGATGAACGACAACGACCTTGTTTTGGAAGTCAAGAACCTCAGCGCGTGGTATCGCGAGAACGACGGGCGCGGCCGCCGCGTCCGGCACGACGTGCTGCACGACATCGACTTCACGCTCCGCCGGGGCGAGATCCTGGGGCTGGTGGGCGAGTCCGGCACGGGCAAAACGACGCTCGTGCGCTGCATCCTCGGCCTGCTGGACACCCACACCGGCGAGGTCGTCCACTACACGAAGCGCCCGCAGATGATCTTTCAGGACCCGCTCAGCTCCCTCAACCCCGCCTACACCGTGGGCTGGATCCTGGAGGAGCCGCTGCGCATCTACGGCAAATACGACGCGCCGGAACGCAAGCGCCGCGTGGCGGAGATCGTGGAGCTGGTGGGCCTTCCCGCCGACTGCGTGACGCGAAAGCCGCGCGAGCTTTCCGGCGGTCAGCGCCAGCGCGTGAGCATCGGCGTCGCGCTCATCCAGAAGCCGAGCCTCATCATCGCGGACGAGCCGGTCAGCGCGCTGGACGTGACGATCCAGCGGCAGATCCTGGAGCTGATGCGCTCGCTGCGCGACGAGTACCGGCTCTCGTTCCTGTTCATCTCCCACGACCTCAACGTGGTCTACCAGCTCTGCGACCGGGTGATGGTCATGAAAAAGGGCCGCATCGTCGAGCAGAACACCGTCGCGGAGCTCTTTGCCAACCCGCGGGAGGAGTACACCAAGACGCTCCTCGCCGCGGCGGACTAAGGAGGCGGCGATGCGCGGCTTTGTGCGTTATTTCCGGGGACATCTCCTTTGGCTGCTGGTCAACGTGCTGGCGCTGGCGGCGTTTTTCCTGCTGCGCACGCAGCGCGGCGTGATGAACGCGGTGTCCGCCGGCTTTTCCATGCCGCTGGAGCGCGCGCTCGGCCGGCTGTGCGCGTACGTTCCCTTCTCCGTTGCCGAGCTCTATTACGCCGCGGCGGTCATCCTCGTCGTTGTCTTCCTCGTGCGCAGCGTCGCGCGGATCGCGCGCGCCGAATATAAGTGCGAGATGCTGCTGCGCCGCTGCTTCCTGCTCGTCAACGTTGTGCTGACCGTCTACGCCGTGTTCTGCCTGCTCTGGGGCGTAAACTTCTACGCCGACGACTTCTGCGACAAGAGCGGCGTCTACCCGGAGGCGGTCGCCTACGACGATCTGCTCGCCGTGACGACGTATTTCGCGGAGCAGGCGGCGCTGTGCGCCGACGACGTGCCGCGCAATGAGTACGGCGTGTGCGCCCTCTCGCGGCAGGAAATGCTCGCGAAGGCGCCGTCGCTCTACAACGCGATGTATGAGGAGTTCCCGTTCCTCTACATTCCGGTCGACCCCATTCCCAAGGGCATCTTTTTCTCGAAGATCATGAGCGCGATGAACGTGACGGGGCTCTACTTCCCCTTCACGGGCGAATCCAACCTGAACATGGACTTCCCCACGGCGCTCTTCCCCGCCACGGTCGCGCATGAGCTGGCGCACCGGCGCGGCATCGCCTCGGAGCAGCAGTGCAACTTCCTCGCGGTGCTCGCCGCGACCCGCTCCGACGATCCCGCCTACCGCTACTCCGGCTGGCTTTTGGGCTACATCCACCTCTCCAACGCGCTCTACACGGCGGATCCGGAGGCTTGGGCGGCGCTGCGCGCGTCGCTGCCCACGTCGATGGACATGGATCTGCGCGTCGAAAGCGCCTACTGGGCGCAGTTCGAGGGCACGGTCTCCCGCGCAAGCGGCAAGGCATACGACGCCATGCTCAAAAGCTACGGCGACGCGCTGGGGATGCGCAGCTACGGCGCGGTGGTCGATCTGCTGGTGGCATATTATCGATAAGATGCGGAACTTTTTTTGCGCGGCCGCCGTCCAAACCTTCGAGGAAGACGGAAACGCAACGAAAAACAGAGACAAGGGATCGGAAGCTGTGAGCAATATCAAAACCGGCAACATCAAAACATGCAACATGACGCGTTCGGAGCGCGTGTGTCGCGCGCTGCTGATCGTCATGATCTGCGTCGCCTCCCTGTGGGGCATGTGGCAGATCCTGGTGCCCAAGCCCGTCATTGCCGACAACACGCCCCCCGTGCCGTCGCGTCCGGCAACGACGCCCGTGACGCCCATCAGCCGCCCCGCGGAGACGGCAAAGCCCGCGGAGGAGGAGCCGACCGAGGAGCCTGTCACCCCCTACAAGCGCAGGGAGGACTGCTGGACGTTCCTGCTCGTCGGCATGGACCGCGGCGAGGGCAACACGGACAGCCTGATGCTTGTGACCTACGACGTGGCGGAGCAGACCGTCTCCGTCGCCTCCATTGCCCGCGACCTGCGCGTGGACGTGGACCGCAAGCTCAAGAAGATCAACGCCGCCTACGCCGTTTCCGGCGGCATCGACGGGCTCAAGAGGGAGGTTTCCATGACCTTCGGCGTGCCCATCGACTACTATTTCCGCGTCAATCTGCGCGGCTTCATCCGGCTGGTCAACGCGGTGGACGGCATCGACTACAGCGTCCCCTGCTACATGAACTACGACGACCCGGATCAGGACCTGTACATCCACTACTCCAAGGGGATGCAGCACCTCAACGGCCAGCAGGCGATGGAGGTGTGCCGCTTCCGCCAGAACAACGACGGCTCCGGCTACGGCGACGAGGGGCGGCAGAAGACGCAGCGCGGCGTGCTGACCGCGGTCATCAAAAAGGCGCTCTCCCACCCCGACAGGATCAACGACTACCTCAGCATCGCCGCGGAGAATCTGGACACCGACATGTCGCTCTCGGAACTGGCGTGGTTCGCCACGAAGGCGCTGTCCTTCAACACCGAGAACCTGAACCTGATGTCCATGCCCTGCGAGTGGAAGAACCCGTACATGTATCTCGACGCCGACGCGACGCTGGAGATGGTCAACACCTACTTCAACCCCTACGTCCTGCCCCGCACGGCGGATCAGCTGGACATCATCACGCGATAACCGTGTCAAAAAGGTGCACACTTTTTGAATATAGAAAGACGCCGGAAGCGAAAAAAGCTTCCGGCGTCCTGTTTTGCGGGTTTTGAATCAATACTGGAACTCGCCCTTGAGCTCCTCGTCTTCGTTGACGACGTAGTAGACCATGCTCTTCTCGGGGACGATATAGAGCTTGAGATCCTCGATCTTGGCGCGCTTGTGGTTCGCCTTGAAGTCCTCCTTCGCGGCCTCGACCAGCTCGTCGACGCCCTTCTCACCGCCGTTGAACTGAACGTAAACGGCAGCGGACGCGGCGGCGGCAACGCGCTTGGCGGTGTCCTTCGCCTTCGTGGCGGTCTTCGCGGCCTTTTCCTTGGTCGCCTTCGCGGTCTTGGCGGCCTTCTCCTTCGTCGCCTTCGCGGTCTTCTTGCCCTCGGCCTTGACCTTCTCGACGGCGGGCTTGGCAGTCTCGACAGCCTTGTCGACGGCCTTGGCGACCTCTTCCTTGGCGCCGGTGATCTTCTTGACGGCGTCCTTTTCGAGCTCCTGAACGGTCTTCTTCGTATCAGCCATGATTTTCAATACCTCCAAAATGATTGTATAAAATACGTTATTCGCGCAAATTGCGCCTGTTGACAAGCATTGTAGTATTATAATTCCCGAAAATCAATACATAATTTGCACAATTTATCAGAAAGCAACAAGATTTTTTAGGGATTTGGCACAATTTTCGGTCATTCTTTTTTCACGCCCGGCGGAACGCGGCGCGCGGGCTCATTCCTCCCGCTTTTCCGCGTCCTGCGCGCCCGTCTCCGCGCCGTCCTCCGCGGCACGCTTCTCCTCCTCGGTCGCTTCGACCGACACGTCGAGGCGCGGCGGCTCGATCTTCTCGCTCGTCATGGAGATGTGCTTTGCCGGCGGCTCGACCGTGTCCGGCTGCGAGGGCTTGAAGCCCTCCTCCAGCGCGCGGGTCGAGGCGTACGCCTCCTCCACGCTCTCGGGGTCGCGCCCTTCGAGGATCGCGACCATCTCGCCGCCGGTGATCGTCTCCTTCTCCAGCAGGTACGCCACGACCTTGTCCATGTCGGCGCGGTTCTCCTCCACGACCTTCACCGCCTCGCGGTAGCACTCGTCGAGGATGCGCTTGACCTCCTTGTCCATGACCGCGGCGGTGTCGTCCGCGCAGTCGAGGCCGTAGCCGCCGTCGAGGTACTGGTTGCGCAGGCTGCCGAGCGCCATCATGCCGAACTCGTCGCTCATGCCGTACATGGCGACCATGTTGCGCGCGATGCCCGTCGCCTCCTGAATGTCCTGCGAGGCGCCGTTGGTCATCGTGTGCATGACGACCTCCTCCGCGGCGCGGCCGCCCATGGAGACGGCGATCTTCGCCATCAGCTCCTCGCGCGTGCGCAGGTTCGTCTTGTCCTCCTCCGGCATCAGCAGCGTGTAGCCAAGGCTGCCCTCGGTGTGCGGCACAATGGTAATCTTCTGCACCGGCTCGGCGTTCTTCTGCTTGTAGGCGACCATCGCGTGTCCGACCTCGTGGTAGGCGACGAGCTTTTTCTCCATCTCGGTGAGCACGCTGTTCTTCTTCTCGCTGCCCGCGATGACAAACTCGAACGCCGCCAGCATATCCTCCTGCGTCACGAGCTTGCGGCCCTTGCGCACGGCGCGCAGCGCCGCCTCGTTGGCGAGGTTGGCGAGATCCGCGCCCACGCAGCCCGCGGTCGCGAGCGCGACCTTCTTGAGGTCGACGTCCTCGGCGAGCTTGATGTTGCGCGTGTGCACCTTGAGCGTCTCGATGCGCCCGGCGAGGTTGGGCTTGTCGATGGTGATGCGCCGGTCGAAGCGGCCCGGACGCAGCAATGCCTTGTCCAGCACCTCCGGCCGGTTGGTCGCGGCGAGGACGATGACGCCCTTCGTGGGGTCAAAGCCGTCCATCTCGGCAAGGAGCTGGTTGAGCGTCTGCTCGCGCTCGTCGTTGCCGCCGCTCCAGCGTCCGCCGTCGCGGCTCTTGCCGATGGTGTCGATCTCGTCGATGAAGATGATGCACGGGGCGACCTTCGCCGCCTCGGAGAAGAGGTCGCGCACGCGGGACGCGCCGACGCCCACGAACATCTCCACGAAGTCGGAGCCGGAGATCGAGAAGAACGGCACGTTCGCCTCGCCCGCGACCGCCTTCGCCAGCAGCGTCTTGCCCGTGCCGGGAGAGCCGACCAGCAGCGCGCCCTTGGGGATCTTCGCGCCGATGGCGGTGTACTTTTCGGGGTTGTGCAAAAAGTCGATGATCTCGACCAGCGACTCCTTCGCCTCGTCCTGTCCGGCGACGTCCGCGAACGTGACGCCGGTCTTGCGCTCCATGTAGACCTTGGCGTTCGCCTTGCCGACGGAGCCAATGCCGCCGATCCCGCCCATGCCGCCGCGCTTGGTCAGCACGCGCATCATCAGCATGAACAGCGCCACCATGATGACCGTGGGCAGGATGTAGCTGAGCATGATCTGCGTGAACAGCGACATCGGCGGCTCATAGGGCTTGGTGGTGTACACGCCGTTCTCGTCCAGCAGCGCGAGCATATCCGTCTCGCCGCCGGGGATGATGGTGGTGTAGAGCTTGTAGTTGTCGTCGTACGCCTTGCCCGTCTCGTCGGTGTAGATGTAGCCGTCCACGGGCGTGATGGTGTACACGCGGTCGCCCACCTCGACCGAGGCGATCTTCCCGTCGCGCACCAGCTCCTTGAGCTCGCTGTAGGCGATCTCGTGGGAGGACTCCGCCTCCTTCGCCTGGTTCATCTGCGTCATCAGGTACTGGAACACAAACGTCAGCACCAGCGCCCATACCACCAGCGATATGATGCCATGGGTGCTGCCGCCGCGATTTTTGTCGTTTCGGTTCTGCTTGTTGTTCTGATCCAATTATCTTCCCACCTTTCGGGAGAAATGTGCGCCATATGGCGATATTCTCTCACATTGTCGCCTATCTTACCACACAAAGGCAGCTTTCACAAGTTGCCGCCTATGAATTTTCGGTGAATTTTTGTAAGAATGGCTCTTTTATTCCGCCGGAACTATGATATACTGATATATGTAGGATTTTGTCCGAAAGGATCGAAGGATATGCGAGACGACAACAAAAACGACGAGCGCCGCACCCGGCGCGCCGAGCCGGAGCGCGAAGCGGGCGCCGACACGAACCGCGGCGATCGTACAAAGGGCAGCCGCCGCGAAGCGGCGGCTCTTAGCCCGGCGGACGGCATGATCGAGGGCCGCAACGCGGTCATCGAGGCGCTGCGCGCCGGAACGAGCATCGACAAGATCTATCTTGCGAAGGGCGAGACCGACAAGACGCTGGGCCACATCGCCTCCGCCGCCCGCGAAAAGGGCATCGTTGTGGTCGAGGCGGACCGCCGCAAGCTGGACTTCATGAGCGCCACGCACGCGCACCAGGGCGTCATCGCCCTCGCCGCCGTGCGCGAGTACGCGAGCGTGGAGGACATCCTCGCCGCCGCGCGCGAGAAGGGCGAGGCGCCGCTGCTCGTCGTGTGCGACGAGATCAGCGACCCGCACAATCTCGGCGCGATCATCCGCACGGCGGAGTGCGCGGGCGCGCACGGCGTCATCATCCCCAAGCGCCGCAGCGCGGGGCTGACGAGCATCGTGGGCAAGACCAGCGCCGGCGCGGCGAGCTGGCTGCCCGTGGCGCGGGTGGCGAACCTGCCCGCAGCGCTCAAAGAACTGCAAAAGCAGGGCGTGTGGATCTACGGCACCGCCGCCGACGGCGACAAGCCGCTCTACGACGCCGATCTGAAGGGCCCCGCCGCCATCGTCATCGGCAGCGAGGGCGACGGCATGGGGCGCCTCGTGCGCGAGAGCTGCGACTTTCTGGTGAGCATCCCGCTCAAGGGGCGCATCCAGTCGCTCAACGCCTCCAACGCCGCGGCGGTGCTGCTCTACGAGGCGGTACGGCAAAGGGGATGAAACCGCGCCCCAAAAACAACAACAGGTGGTAAGAAGCACATGGATCAACACGAACAGGAGCTGGCATTTGAAAAGACGCTGGACGACAGCAAGATGCTGCTCGACGACGCCTCCCGCGTCGCGGACGAGGATTACGAGTTCACGCTGGAGGGCATTCTGGAGGAATTCGGCGGCGGCGCGCGCAGAAACATCCCCGACGCCAAGCCGGCGCCCAAGCCCGCGTCCCCGGTGACGATGCCGCTGCCGGAGATCCCGGAGGAGCCGGAAGCGGCGGAGGAGCCGGAGGGCGGCGAGGCCACGGAGGGCGAGGAAGAGGACGACGGCGGCGCGATGGAGGACATCGTCCCCACGCTGGATACGCCGCAGAGCTTCAGCCTGCAGGAGGTGCTCTCCCGCACGGTGCAGGACGTGCTCGACGAGCAGAAGAACGAGCCTGTGCTGGAGGACGCGCCGCAGCGCAGAGGATGGTTCTCCCGCCGGAAAAAGCCCGTGGAGACCGAGGAGCTGTACGAGCGCGCGGACGTTGACGATACGGGCGAGAAGCCCGTGCGCGCCCCCGCGAAGCCCACGCCCCCGCCGGAGCCGCCGGAGGAGCCGGAGCCTCCCATCGAGGAGACCGTCGCCGACTACCGCGACGCCATGCAGAACGCCCGCCGCGTGACGCGCTACGCCGCGCTCATCACGGTGCTGATGTGGATCCCGCAGGTACTCGACCGCCTCGGCGTCATGCCGGCGATGTACGCCGAGGAGCCGCTGTTCTGCGTCCTGCCCTACTTCATTCTGCTCTCGCTGCTGTGCGTGCTCGGACGCGAGGTGTTCCTCTACGGCGTCGAAAAGCTCCTCACGCTCAAGCTGACCTATGAGCTGTTCACGGCGATGCTGTGCGTCGCGGCGCTCGCGGACACGGCGCTCTACTTCCTGCTGCCCTCACGCCGGACCGCAGCGCTTCCGCTGCACTCCGTCGCGGCGCTGTCCATGACCTGCGCGCTGTGGGGACGCTCGATGCTCTTCCGCGCGCTCTACGACTCGTTCCGCGTGGCGGCGATCGGCGACGCGCCGTATATGGTCACGACCACCGCCGGCGGCGCGGCGAAGCGCATCGGCAAGATCGCCGGCTTCTCCGTCACGGCGGAGCGCGAGGACGTCTCCGGCCGCTGGCAGACGATCATCCTGCCCGTCATCCTCGTGGGCGTGTTCGTCTTCTCCATCCTCTCGACGATAGAGGGGAAGTCCGGGATGCTCTGGTTCTGGAACTTCTCGGCGATCCTCGCCTGCGCCAACACACTCTCGTTCCCGCTGGTCTACGCGCTGCCCCTGCGCCGCGTGACGCGCCGCTTTGCCAAGAGCGGCAGCGCGCTGGCGGGCTACGCCGGCGCGGACACGATCCGCCGCAGCAACTGCGTTATCCTGACCGACACCGACCTGTTCCCACCGGGAACGGTGACGCTCAACGGCCTGAAGATCTTCGGCGAGGAGAGCGGCAAGGTCTTCTCCTACGCCGCCACCATGGCGCACGCCTCGGAATCCGGCCTCTCCCGCCTGTTCGACAATCTGCTGGAGGCGGAGGGCGGGCGCCTCGAAACGCTGTCCGACCTCAACTTCTACGAGGAGGGCGGCGTCGGCGGCACCATCCACGGCGAAACGGTACTCTTCGGCACGTCGTCGTTCTGCCGCAAGATGGGGATCCCCCTGCCCCACGGGCTGACGCTGAAAACCGGCATGTTCCTCGCCATCGACGGCACGCTGATCGCGGTGTTCGCGGTGAAGTACATGGCGGCGGAGAACGTGGACTGGGCGCTGCACGCGCTGCACCGCGCGCGCATCACGCCGGTGCTCGCCGTGCGCGACGGCAACATCACGCCCGCGCTTTTGAAGCGCAAGTTCGGCACGGACGCCCGCGCCGTCTATCCCCAGCTCTCCACGCGCCTCGCGCTCTCGGAGAAGCAGGGGGCGAAGCCCAGCGCCCTGATCTACCGCGAGGGGCTGATGCCCTACGCGGAGCTCGCCGTCGGCGCCAAGCGGCTCTGCCGCGCTGTGCGCGCGGGCAACCTGCTGTCGCTGACCGCCTCGGTCGTCGGCACGATGATGAGCTTCTACCTGAGTTTTGTCGCCGCCTACACGCTCTTCACGCCGTTCTCGGTGCTCGCCTTCCTCGCCCTGTGGACAGTGGCGGCGCTCATTGACGGCCTCTTCGTCGACAAATACTGATACTGCTATGCGACCAAAGCAAAACCCTCCGCCGCGGCGGAGGGTTTTGTCTTGATTTGTGCTGTTTAAGGAAGATAATTGACCGGGTTGACGTAGCTGCCGTTGCGCATCACGCCGAAGTGGCAGTGCGGACCGCTGGAGACGCCCGTGGAGCCGACGTAGGCGATGGTCTGCCCCTTGTAGACGTGCGCCCCGGCGGAGACGGCGAAGGAGCTGCAATGCTCGTAGTAGGTCTTAAAGCCGTTGCCGTGGTTGATGATGACCGTGTAGCCCATGGCGCCCTTGTAGCCCGTGTACTCCACGGTGCCGCCGTCGGCGGCGGCGATCGGCGTGCCGTAGCCCACGGCGATGTCGATGCCCATGTGGTTCGTGCTCGCGCCGCGGATGCCGGTGTTGCGGTAGCCGAAGCCGGAGGTAATGCGCCCGGACACCGGCCAGCGGAAGCTGCCCGTGGGCATCCAGCTCGGCCGCTCCATGGTGCCCTTCGCGCGCGTCTCGGTCTTCGGCGCGGTGAGCATCACCTTGGAGATGACCGTGCGCGCGGTCTCCACGCCGTTGACGTACTCCACGTCCGCCACGATGTCGGCGGTGCCGTATTCGCCCTTCTCGATGACGCGGGTGTCGCCCTGATACATCGTCGCGTCGTCGACGTAGACGACCTCGAAGTCCACCTCGTCGACATAGTTCTGCCGCTCCGTAACCTTGACGGTCAGGTATGGGACCTCACGGCTGAGCACCAGCTCGTCGCCGACGTCGATCCAGTCGATGTTGAAGCCGGGGTTCAGGGCGAGCAGCTCGTCGTTGCTCATGCCGTTTTCATAGGCGATCTTTCCCCAGGTGTCGCCCGAGACGACCGTGTACGTCACCTCGCCGACCTTGGTGCTGTTGATGACCTCCGCGATCTCGCCGAGGTTGGTCAGGCTGTCGGTGGGGACGTAGCCGGGGACGATGCGCACGTTCTCCACAAAGTCGACGGAGAGCGTGTCGTCGGACACGCCGATCTGCTTGATCTGGCCGATCAGCGCCTCCAGCGCGCCCTCATACTGCGTCGAGCCGACCAGCTCGTCGTCGATATAGAGCGAATAGCCGTAGGTGACGAGGCCGACCTCGTCGGTCAGCAGCTTTTTCAGATCCTCCGCCTCGCTCAGCTCGCTGCGGCGGACAAGCCCGTCCGTGTATTGCAGCGTGTCGTCGGAGAAAACAAAGCTGCTGCCCAGCGTTTTGGAGGTGAAGTCCTCCACCTGCGCCGCGATGAGCCGCGCCTCGGACGCGTCGCGCACGACCTCCAGCGGCCGCCCCTTGTAGCTGACCGTCGTGGCGGGCGTGTAGATCGAGAAGAACGCCGCGATGCAGGCAAAAACCAGCAATATGGCGACAAAGGCGAGCGGGCGCAGCCGGTTCTGCCGCGTCGTGCGCGCCGCCACCGCCGTGTCGATGCGCATGCGCAGCCTGCGGCGGCGGGAGAATCGCTCGCGCACCAGCGCGCGCCACATCGGAAACAGCCCCGCCAGCAGCAGCACCAGCTGCACCAGAACGCTGTTCGACTCCGGGAAGCCGCCCGAACGCGCCTCGCGTCCCAGCTCGCGCAGCCGGCGTCCGGCGCCGCAGAAGGCGTTCCAGACCGTCTCCGGCAGCGCGCCCAACCACGCCAGCGCAGTCATCAGAAGCCCCGCGGAGTTCGCCTGCTTCCTCGCCGCGCGCTGCTCCTCGCGCCGCTGCTCGCGCCGTTCCCGGCGCCGCTGCTCGCGTTGATCGTGTTTTTGATCGGTGTTTGGCATGAAAAATACCCCTGATACGGGTTTCCCCGAATTTTTCACAAACCGCAACAAATATCATGATACCGTTTTTTGCCTGCCCCGTCAAGCGTTTTTCCCCGCTCAAAAGTGCCGGGAAATCCGCAAAATAGCTTGAATTACCATATTTTGGACGCGATTTGTGTATTGACCACCACATCTGTGGTTTTTGCGCATTTTGTAGATTTTTTTGAAAACATTTTTGAAAAAAATTCCGCTTCGAGTGTTGAGGCGCGAACGGATTTGTTGTATAATGTTTCCCGCAAAATCACTTTTATGAGGAGGCTACCAGTTATGTTTGGATTTGGCGAAATGATTAAGGGCCTGAAGGCCAACCCCAAGACCATCGTTTTCACCGAGGGCACGGATGCCCGTATCCTTGAGGCGAGCGCGCGCCTGCTGTCCGGTACGTTTTTGAAGCCGCTGCTCATCGGCAAGGAGGCGGAGATCTTCGCCGCGGCGGAGGAAGCGGGCTTCAATATCCGCGGCGCGGAGATCATCGATCCCGAAAACTATGCCAAGATGGACGATATGGTCGCGAAGATGGTCGAGCTGCGCAAGGGCAAGATGACCGAGGAGCAGTGCCGCGGCGCGCTCCGTCAGGCGAACTACTTCGGCACGATGCTCGTCGCCATGGGCGAGGCGGACTGCCTGCTCGGCGGCGCGACCTACTCCACGGCGGACACCGTGCGTCCGGCGCTCCAGCTCGTGAAGACCAAGCCGGGCAACAAGATCGTTTCCTCCTGCTTCATTATGGTACGCGAGCGCGCCACCGGTGAGAACGAAGTTCTTGCCATGGCGGACTGCGCCATCAACATCGACCCCACCGAGGACGATCTGGTCGAGATCGCGCGCGAGACCGTGCAGTGCGGCCGCGTGTTCGGCATCGACCCCAAGGTCGCGTTCCTGAGCTACTCCACCAAGGGCAGCGGCAAGGGCGACACCGTGGACAAGATGCGCAACGCCTGCGACAAGACCAAGCTCCTCATGCCCGACGTGCCGGTGGACGGCGAGATGCAGTTCGACGCGGCGACCTCCCCGGTCGTGGCGCGCACCAAGCACCTCGACGGCGGCGTGGGCGGCAAGGCGAACGTATTCATCTTCCCCGACATCAACGCCGGCAACATCGGCTACAAGATCGCCCAGCGTCTCGGCGGCTTCGACGCCTACGGCCCCATCCTGCTCGGCCTCAACGCGCCGATCAACGACCTCTCCCGCGGCTGCAACGGTCAGGAGGTCTATTCCATGGCGATCATCACGGCGTCTCTCGCCTGAGTTCTTCAAAAAAGAGGCTCGCATGAGCCTCTTTTTTGACTGCTTTCCGCTTGCATTTGAAGAAATACGTGGTACAATATCCCAGTAGAACCAATCATACCGATCGTTCCATACAACCAAATTATTGAAAAGGAGTATCAACCATGGCTATCGTAACGACAAAGGATATGTTCGCAAAGGCATACAACGGCGGTTACGCCATCGGCGCGTTCAACGTGAACAACATGGAGATCATCCAGGGCATCACCGAGGCCGCCATCGAGCTCAAGGCGCCGCTGATCCTTCAGGTGTCCAAGGGCGCGCGCAGCTATGCCAAGCACGTGTACCTGATGAAGCTGATCGAGGCCGCGGTGCAGGACGCCGAGCAGACCGCCGGCTTTGACCTGCCCATCTGCGTCCATCTGGACCACGGCGACAGCTTTGAGCTGTGCAAGAGCTGCATCGACGGCGGCTTCACGAGCGTCATGATCGATAAGAGCGGCCTGCCGATCGAGGAGAACATCAAGATCACCAAGCAGGTCGTCGAGTACGCGCACGACCACGGCGTCGTCGTCGAGGCGGAGCTGGGCACGCTCGCCGGCGTTGAGGACGAGGTCAACGTCAAGGCGGAGGACTCCTCCTACACCAAGCCCGAGGATGTGCAGCACTTCGTCGAGGAGACGGGCTGCGACTCCCTCGCCATCGCCATCGGCACCAGCCACGGCGCATACAAGTTCACCGCCGCCCAGTGCACCCGCGACGAAAACGGCAAGCTCGTTCCGCCGCCGCTGCGCTTCGACATCCTCGAAGAGGTCGCCAAGCGCCTGCCCGGCTTCCCGATCGTGCTCCACGGCTCTTCCAGCGTCCCGCAGGAGTTCGTCGACACCATCAACAAGTACGGCGGCAAGATGCCCGACGCCGTTGGCATCCCCGAGGCGCAGCTGCGCAAGGCGGCGGAGATGGCGGTCTGCAAGATCAACATCGACTCCGACCTGCGTCTGGCGCTGACCGCGTGCATCCGCGAGCACTTCGCCGAGCATCCCGACCACTTCGACCCGCGCCAGTACCTCAAGCCCGGCCGCGAGGCGATCAAGGCGATGGTCGAGCACAAGATCACCGACGTCCTCGGCTGCAACGGCAAGGCGTAAATTCTTAAAGGGGGGACAGGTCCCCCCCTTTAGATTCCCCCCGCGCTGCGCTTCCCGCGCGCCTGCGGCGCACGGGCGCTCCGCGCAAAGTGTTTTCTCCGACGCGCATGTCGTCGGAGAAAACGATCAAATTCATTGCCGCTGCGCGGCAATTCAAAGGAGAGCATACTTTATGGCTGAACTCAAAGGCGCGTGCATCATCGGGCAGTCCGGCGGCCCGACCTCCGTCATCAACGCCAGCGCGTACGGCGTCATCCGCACCGCGCTCGACAACCCCAACATCACGAACGTCTACGGCGCCGAGCACGGCATCGTCGGCGTGCTGAACGACCGCCTGTTCGACATGGGCCAGGAGGACCCGAAGGAACTTGAGCTCCTGAAGTTCACGCCGTCGAGCGCGCTGGGCTCCTGCCGCTACAAGATGAAGGACCCCGACGAGGATGACACGGACTACAAGCGCATTCTTGAAGTGTTCAAAAAACACGACGTCCGCTATTTCTTCTACAACGGCGGCAACGACTCCATGGACACCTGCAACAAGATTTCGAAGTACATGCAGAAGGTCGGCTATGAGTGCCGCGTCATGGGCGTGCCCAAGACCATCGACAACGACCTGTTCGGCACCGACCACTGCCCCGGCTTCCCCTCCGCCGCGAAGTACATCGCCACGAGCTGCATGGAGGTCTGGCAGGACGCGCACGTCTACGACAAGGGCATGGTCTGCATCATCGAGATCATGGGCCGTCACGCCGGCTGGCTGACCGCCGCCTCCGCGCTCGCCTACGAGTACGGCTGCGGTCCCGACCTCATCTACCTCCCCGAGACCGACTTCGACATGGAGCAGTTCCTCGCCGACGTCGACCGCATCTGGAAGGAGAAGAACAACGTCATGGTCGCCGTGTCCGAGGGCATCCACTATGCCGACGGCAGCTTCGTGTCCGAGGCGAAGACCAGCGCGACGGACGGCTTCGGCCACGCGCAGCTCGGCGGTCTCGCGGCGCTGCTCGCGAACATCGTCAAGGAGCGCACGGGCGCGAAGGTCCGCGGCATCGAGCTGTCGCTTCTCCAGCGCTGCGGCGCGCACCTCGCGTCCGAGACCGACATCGAGGAGAGCTTCATGGCGGGCAAGGCGGCGGTGGAGAACGCCGTCGCGGGCATCACGGACAAGATGGTCGCCTTCGAGCGCGAGACCGTGGATGGCCGCTACGCCTGCAAAACGAAGCTGCTGAACCTCACCGACGTCGCCAACTACGAGAAGAAGGTGCCGATCGAGTGGATCAACGACGCGCACAACGGTGTAAAGCACGAGTTCGTCGACTACGCGCTCCCGCTCATCCAGGGCGAGACGAAGATGGTCAAGGTCGACTCGCTGCCGCGCTTCGCGAAGCTCAAAAAGGTGCTCGCGTAAGGGGGAACGGTTCCTGAAACCAGTTCTTTCCTTTTCGGGAAAAGGAAAGAACCGTTTTCAGACTTCCAAAGAAAGGAAAAGCGCCGGATGGCTGCCTGCACGGTTGTGCAAGCCCATCCGGCGCTTTCGCGTCGATACCGGTATTCTCTCCTTGCGCTGACGCGCTCGTTCATCGATGCGCGGCATTGTACGTCTGCGCGGCAGCGCCTACTTTATCTCCAGCCAGAAGAATTATCACGCCGAGGCGCGCGGCGCGGCGACGCATAACAATGCGCACGGAGGTACGCAGCATTCAGCGGAAACAGGCACTACCGGTATCGTCGATGCTCGCGCCGAGCGGTCACAGCGATATGACCGACGGTGCGAAGGCGCTTTTCCTTCTACGGAAGTCCGAAACCATTTCTTCCTTTTGGCAAGCACAAAAGGAAGAAACGGTGTCGGGAAACGTTCTCTCTTTCGCTTGAGAAAGGGCGGTGTCAGGCCCGCTCCTCCTGCGCCAATCGCCAGCGCAGTCCGCTGTAGCGGCGCTGCCGCCTGTCGTTCTCCGCCATGCGGCGCAGCGTCGCGTCGTCGCCGACGACGACCAGCAGCTCCCGCGCGCGGGTGATGGCGGTGTAGAGCACGCCGCGCACCTCCAGACTCGCCGCGCAGGGCGCGGAGACAAAGACCGCCCCGCGGTATTCGCTGCCCTGCGCCTTGTGCACGGTCATGGCGTACGCCATGTCCAGCTCGGCGAGCATGTCGGCGGTGTAGGTCGCCACGCGCTCGTCGAAGGCGATGGTCAGCAGCTCGCCGCTCGGGTCGATCTGCAAAATGCGCCCCACGTCGCCGTTGAAGACGCCGGTGCCCGCCGTGCCGTCCTCGCGCTCCCAGATGACGTCGTAGTCGTTGCGCGTCTGCATGACGCGGTCGCCCTCACGAAATACGATATCGCCGAACAGCCGCTCCCGTTTGTCCGGCGATGCCGGATTGAGCGCCGCCTGTAGGGCGCGGTTGAGCGCGGCGGTGCCCGTCGCGCCCTTGCGCGTGGGCGTAAGCACCTGGATCTCCGCGGCGGGGATGCCCATGCCGTCCGGCAGGCGGGTCCTGCACAGCTCGACCACCGTGTCCACCAGACGGACGGGATCGCGGCGGGAGAGGAAGAAAAAATCGCTCTTTGCGTCGTTTTGAAGCTCCGGCGGCCTGCCCTCGTTGACGGCGTGGGCGTTGCGGATGATGGCGGAGCGTTGCGCCTGACGGAAAACCTCCGTCAGCGCGACGGTCTGCGCGCGGCCGCAGCGGATGATGTCGGAGAAGACGTTACCCGCGCCGACGCTCGGCAGCTGGTCGGGGTCGCCGACGAGCACGAGACGGCAGCCGGGGCGGAGCGCAGCGAGCAGCGCGCGCATCAGCGCGAGGTCGACCATCGACGTCTCGTCGACGATCAGGGCGTCCGCGCGCAGGGGGTCCGTCTCGTTCTTCTGGAACTTGACCTGCCCCGTGCGCTCGTCCCAGCTCATGCCGAGCATGCGGTGGATGGTCTGTGCGTCACGCCCGCACACCTCGCCCATGCGCTTGGCGGCGCGCCCCGTCGGCGCGGCGAGCAGCACGTCCAGCCCCATCCGTTCAAAGAGCGTCAGGATCGCGCGCACGGAGGTCGTTTTACCCGTGCCGGGGCCGCCCGTGAGGATCAGCAGCTCCTCCGCGGCGGCAAGCTCCACCGCCTTCCGCTGGAGCGGCGCGTATTCGATGCCCTGCTCGCGCTCGATCTCGTCGATGGCGGCGTCCGCGCCGCGCAGGGGGGCCGGCTTGTCCGAGAGCATGGCGCGCAGGCGCGCCGCGACGTACTTCTCCGCCTCGCAGCAGCGTGCGAGGTAGCACGCCGTGACGTTCGCCACCGGCTCCTGCACGACGCGCTTCGCCTCGATCAGATCGTCGAGGGACGCCTCCACCGTGTCGGCGGAGGCGTCGAGCAGCTGCGCCGTGGCGGCAAGCAGCTTGTCGCGCGGCAGGAAGACGTGCCCGCCGTTCGTCTCGTTGTGGTTCAGCTCGAACAGCAGCGCCGCCTCCGTGCGGCAGGATGCGTCGCCGGAGAAGCCCAGCGCGAGGGCGATCTCGTCGGCGACGGAGAAGTCGACGCCGAACGGCTCGCCGCACAGGAGATACGGTTCGCGGTGCAGCGCCTCGACCGCGCCGAGGCCAAAGCGGCGGTAGAGCGGCACGGACAGCGCGACGGGCAGCTCGTAGCGCGCGAGAAACTCCATCAGGCGGCGCAGGCCCATCTGCTCGCGGAAGCTCGCCGCGATCTCGCGGGCGCGCTTGTCGGTCACGCCCTTGAGCCTGCGCAGCTCCTGCGGCTCGTTTTCGATGATGTTCAGCGTGTCCGCGCCGAAGCGCTCCACCAGCTTCTGCGCCGTCGCCGGGCCGACGCCGCGCACGGCGCCGGAGGACAGGTAGTCGAGGATGCCCGCCTCGGTGGAGGGCATGTGCCGCTCCACCTCCTCGGCGGCGAACTGCTCGCCGTGCTGCGGGTGCGTGACATAGGCACCCGTGGCGGCAAGCTCCTCCCCCGGCGCGGCGCAGGGAATGCAGCCGACGACCGTTACGAGCTCGCCGTCCTCCGTGACGACGCGCACGACGGCGTAGCCGTTCTCCTCATTGCGGTAGATGACCGCCGCGACCGTGCCGAGGATCGTGGTCTGTTCGTTCATGTTCCCTTTCCGGGGAAGGCTCAGCCCTTCGTGACGGTCTGGGCGGGCTCGGGCAGCACGACGTCGAAAGCGCCCGCCGCGCCGAAGGTGATCTCATACTTGCTGAAGAAGACGTGAACATAGCCGTCGAGAACGTAGAAGCTGAAGTCCTTGATGTCCTTCTCGCGGATGGCCTCCATCGGCGTCATCATGATGCCCGCCTCCTCGATGTTGACGTCCGCATACTGTTCGAGCATCGCGGCGATGATCGTTTCCTTGATCTCGGCCTCGGTGCCGTCCACCACGTCGGTCAGATACACGGTCGCGCCGGTCTGGCCGCTGAAGTTGTAGCAGCTCATGCCGTAGTCGTACACGCCGCCGGCGTACCAGTCATAGCCGATGCCGACGCTGACCAGGTCGTCCGTGCAGGTGTAGACGGTCGCGTGCCACTCGGCGATGTAGGGGTCCTCGGCGGTGGGAGGATAGCTGCTGCCCTCAAGCGCTTCGCGGGCATACCCCTTGATGCTCTCGGCATGATCCGCCGCAAACGCCTCCTCCAGCATGTCGAACTTTTCCTCGATGCCGATCAGAATATCGGAGTTGCCGTTGAAGCGGGGCTTTTCAAAGAAGCAGCTGACGGGCAGGCCGTCGCTGTAGTCGGTGTGCTCGATGTAGTAGGCGGAGTTGATGTAAGCCGTATTGCTGTCCTGCTCATAGCCGACAAAGAAGCCCATCGCGGTGCCGAGGTCGCGGAGCTTGAAGAAGTTGTTGCCGCCGATGTTGTAGCCGCGCAGGCCGGATTCCTCGCCCTGCACGGTGACGCCCTGCGTGCTGGCGACGCAGGTGGCGGACTTGTCCGTGCCGGTCTTCAGCTCGCTGCCGTCGGGGACATACTCCGCGTCGGGAATCAGATTGATGAGGCGGGTCTTCGCGTCATAGTCGACGGAGAAGCGCGCCTTGGTGTCCTTGAGCAGCATGGCGATGTCGCGGAGCTTGAAGTAGTTGCTGCCGTCGATGTTGTAGATCTCCGCCTTGACGGCCTTGCCGTCCACGACAAAGTTCTGCGGGCTGGGGACCACCGCGGGGCCCGCGGCCCGTACGGAGACGGGAGCGATGCTCATGCAGAGCACGAGCGCGAGGACAAGTGCCGAAATTCTGCGTTTCATTGTGTTTCCTCCATCGTAAAAATATTATCGTCCCGCAGTGTCACGCCGCAGTGGTCGCGGCACAGCAGGGTTGCGATCTGTCTGGTTTCCTCGTCCATCCCGCGGTCGAGGAGCACGATGCGGCGAAAGCCGCCGCAGTCGCTTCGCGCGCGCAGCAGCGCGCGCACGGTCTGTTCCAGCGCCGCGCCGTCATGCGCGCGGCAGGGAACCAGCGCGAGCACGTCCAGCGTGCCGCGCGGCCGGGGGCGCAGCAGCGCCGAAACCGGCAGGAACAGCAGCGTGATAAGGCCCACCGCGGCGAGCGCGGCGATGATCCCGTCCTCCAGAAGCTGCATCGAATCACCTCGCAACAGCTTATGCGGCGGCGCGGCGCGCCGTTACCGGAGCACTTTTTTGAGGTACTGGCCCGTATAGCTCGCCTCGACCTGCGCGACCTCCTCGGGCGTGCCCTCGGCGACGATGGTGCCGCCGCCGCTGCCGCCCTCGGGGCCGAGGTCGATGAGGTGGTCGGCGCTCTTGATGACGTCGAGGTTGTGCTCAATGACGAGCACGGTGTTGCCCGCGTCGACAAGGCGCTGCAAAACGCCGAGAAGCCGCCGCACGTCGTCGGCGTGGAGGCCGGTCGTCGGCTCGTCGAGAATGTAGATCGTGCGGCCCGTGGCGCGCTTACTGAGCTCGGTCGCGAGCTTGACGCGCTGCGCCTCGCCGCCGGAGAGCGTCGTGGACGACTGGCCGAGCCGGATGTAGCCGAGGCCCACGTCGTAGAGCGTGCGGAGCTTCGACTCGATCTTGGGGATGTCGCGGAAGAACTCCAGCGCCTCCTCGACCGTCATATCCAGCACGTCGGCGATGTTTTTGCCCTTGTAGCGGACTTCGAGCGTCTCGCGGTTGTAGCGCTTGCCGTGACAGACCTCGCAGGGGACGTAGATGTCCGGCAGGAAGTGCATCTCGATTTTGAGCTGCCCGTCGCCGGAGCACGCCTCGCAGCGTCCGCCGCGCACGTTGAAGCTGAACCGCCCGCCGCTGTAGCCGCGCGCCTTGGCGTCCGGCGTGGAGGCAAAGAGGTCGCGGATATCGTTGAAGACGTTGGTGTAGGTCGCGGGGTTGGAACGCGGCGTGCGCCCGATGGGCGTCTGGTCGATGCAGATGACCTTGTCGAGGTGCTCCTCGCCCTCGATGGCGGTGTGCCGTCCGGCGTGCACCTTCATGCGGTTTAAGTCCGCGCCGAGCTTTTTGTAGATGATCTCGTTGACGAGCGACGACTTGCCGCTGCCCGAAACGCCCGTGACGCAGGTGAAGGTGCCGAGCGGGATGGAAACGTCGATGCCCTGCAGGTTGTTCTCCCGCGCGCCGCGCACGACGAGCGTCTTTCCGCTGCCCCCGCGCCGCTCGGACGGCACGGCGATCTTCATTTTTCCGGAGAGGTACTGCCCCGTCAGCGAGCGCGGGTTCGCCATGATCTCCTCCGGCGTGCCGCAGGCGACGATCTGGCCGCCGTGGACGCCCGCGCCGGGACCGACGTCGATCACGTAATCGGCGGCGCGCATCGTGTCCTCGTCGTGCTCGACGACGATGAGCGTGTTGCCGAGGTCGCGCAGGCGCTTCAAGGTCGCGAGCAGCTTGTCGTTGTCGCGCTGGTGCAATCCGATGGACGGCTCGTCGAGGATGTAGAGGACGCCCATCAGGCTCGACCCGATCTGCGTGGCGAGGCGGATGCGCTGCGCCTCGCCGCCGGAGAGCGACGCGCTGGCGCGCGAGAGCGTCAGGTATTCAAGCCCCACCGAGCGCAGGAAGCCGAGGCGCGCGCGGATCTCCTTCAAAATGCGCTCGCCAATGCGCATCTGCTGCTCCGTGAGCGTGAGGTTTTCGATGAAATCAAGCGCGTCGACGACGGATTTATCCGTAAAGTCGGCGATGTTCATCTCCCCGACCGTCACCGCAAGCGCCTCGCGGCGCAGGCGCTTGCCCTGACAGGCGGGGCAGGGGCACTCGCTCATGACCTCCTCCAGCTCGGCGCGCACGCTGTCGCTCTGCGTCTCGTGGTAGCGGCGCTCCAAATTGTTGATCACGCCCTCAAAGGGCTGGTAGAGCACGCCCTTGCCGCGCGGCTGGTCGTACTGGAGCTCCAGCTTCTCGCCCCTTGTGCCGTGGAGGATGACGTCAATGACCTCCGCCGACAGCTTTTCCACCGGCTCGCGCAGCGAAAAGCGGTACTTTTTCGACAGCGCCTCGAAGTACATGCGCGAGATGCCGTCGCCGCGGACGTTGTTCCAGCCCGACGCGCAGATCGCGCCGTCGAGGATGGAGAGCGACGCGTTCGGAATCACCAGATCGGGGTCGACGCGCAGCTGGAAGCCCAGCCCCGTGCACTCCGGGCACGCGCCGAAGGGGTTGTTGAACGAGAACATGCGCGGGGCGAGCTCCTCGATGGAGACGCCGCAGTCCTCGCAGGCGTAGTTCTGGGAAAAGAGGATGTCGCGCTGCTCCTGAATGATGTTGACGAGCACCAGCCCGCCGGAGAGCGACGCCGCCGTCTCTGCGGAATCGGTGAGGCGGTGGACGACGTCGGGGCGGAGGATCAGGCGGTCGACGACGATCTCGATGTTGTGTTTTTTGTTCTTGTCGAGCTTGATCTCCTCGTCCAGCTCGTACATGCTGCCGTCCACGCGGGCGCGGACGTAGCCGGACTTGCGCGCGTCCTCGAAGATTTTGGCGTACTCGCCCTTGCGGCCGCGGATGACCGGCGCCATGACCTGCACGCGCGTGCCCTCCGGCAGCGCCATGAGCTGGTCGATGATCTGGTCGATGGACTGCTGGCGGATCTCCTTGCCGCAGTTCGGGCAGTGCGGCGTGCCGACGCGCGCCCACAGAAGGCGCAGATAGTCATAGATCTCCGTCACCGTGCCGACCGTCGAGCGCGGGTTCTGCGAGGTGGTCTTCTGGTCGATGGAAATGGCGGGCGACAGGCCGTCGATATAGTCCACGTCGGGCTTTTCCTTCTGCCCGAGGAACATCCGCGCGTAGGACGAAAGGCTCTCGACGTAGCGGCGCTGGCCCTCGGCGTAGATCGTGTCGAACGCCAGAGACGATTTGCCGCTGCCGGAGAGCCCGGTGACGACTGTCAAAGCGTCTCTGGGTATTTCGACGTCGATATTCTTCAAATTGTTCTCTCGCGCGCCCTTGACGTATATTTTGCTGTTCATAACGGCTCCTTTCCGGAGGCAATGATATCGGCGGTTTGGGCGCCGAGCAGCGTCAGCAGCGCGTCGGGTGCAAGCTCGATCTGCGCGCCGATCTTTCCCGCGCTGATGAAGATGGTTTCGCAGGCTTCCGCCGCGTTGTGAAAAACCGTGGGATACTGCTTTTTCATGCCGATCGGCGAGCAGCCGCCGCGCACATAACCGGTCAGCGGCAAAAGCTCCTTCACCGCGATGAGCTCGACCGACTTTTCCCCCGCCGCCCTTGCCGCCTTCTTCAAGTCGAGCGATTCCGCCACGGGGATGCAGAATACGTGGAGCTGACCGCCCGCGCCTCTTGCCACAAGCGTTTTGTAGACGCGTTCGACGCTCTGGCCGAGCGTTTGGGCGATGTGCAGCCCGTATTCCCGGTCGCCGAGCGGGCTTTCGGTCTCCTCATACGCGTGCGCGGAATAGGGGATCTTTTTCTGCTCCAAAACGCGCATCACATTGGTCTTTTCTTCCTTATGCTTCGCCATGGGGCACGTCCTCCTTTGCGAGCAGTACAACGCAGCCGAGCACGCAGGCAACGCCCAGCAGCACCCAGACGCTCAATACCTCATGAAATACGAACACCCCAATCAGCGCCGCGACCACTGGTTCGATGTTTGCGATGATGGACGCCTTGCCGCTCTCCACGCCCTCAAGCCCCTTGGTGTAGAGCAGGTAAGGCAGCACCGTGGCGATCACGACGAGGCCGAGGGCGCTGAACACGCCCTTCGCCGACGAAACCGCGGGCGCGATCGCCGCGGGGTTCAGGAAGGCGAACGAGCCGAGGCCGGAAAAGAAGAACGTCCAGTAGATCATCGTATAGCTGTCGTAGTGCGCGAGGCCGTAGTGCGCGAAGATGGTGTAGGTCGCGTAGCAGAACGCGGAGGCGAGGCCGAACGCCAGCCCGCGCCACGACGCGGTCAGCTCGCCGCCAATCAGCCCGCTGACCAGCGCGCAGCCCAGAAGCGCCAGCCCCAGCGCCGCAAGCTTGCGGCGGGTGATGGGCGTTTTCCACAGGAGCGCGCTCATGACGACCACGATGGACGGCGCGAGGTAAAGCAGGATACCCGCCACGGCGAGGGAGCACTCGATCTGCGCGTTGAAGTAGACGTAGGACAGGCCGAGCACGCTGATGAGGCCGCTGGCGGCAAAGATCGGCAAATGCCGCGCCTGGATGTGGAACACCTCGCGCCGCGTCAGCGCGAAAACGAGGGTCAGCAGCACGAGGCTGGGGAGGTTGCGGACAAAGACGCGGTTGCCCATGTCCAGCCCAACGGAGCCCAGCAGCCGGTTGAACAGCCCCATAAAGCCCCAGCACGCCGCGCCGAGGACGACAAGGGCGTAAGAGAGGTATTTTCTCACGGCTGCTCCTTTCGCAGTTCGATGATGCGGTCGCGCAGGATCGCGGCGTACTCGAATTCGAGCATACGGCTCGCCTCCTGCATCTCTTTTTCGAGCTTCCGGATCTGTTCGTCGCGCTCGCGCTCCGAGAGCTTCTTTTTGCCGCGGCGGCGGGCGGAGTCCTCCTCCCTTTTGCTGATCTCAAGCACCTCGCGGATGTCCTTGCGGATGGTCTTCGGCACGATGCCGTGCGCTTCGTTGTACGCGTTTTGTATCTCGCGGCGGCGGTTCGTCTCGTCGATGGCGTTTTTCATCGACGGCGTCACCGTGTCGCCGTAGAGCACCACCAACCCGTCGGCGTTTCGCGCCGCGCGGCCGATGGTCTGGATCAGGCTCGTCTCGCTGCGCAGGAAGCCCTCCTTGTCCGCGTCGAGGATGGCGACCATCGACACCTCGGGCAGGTCCAACCCCTCGCGCAGCAGGTTGATGCCCACGAGCACGTCGAACTCGCCGAGGCGCAGGTCGCGGATCAGCTCCATGCGCTCGATGGTCTCCACGTCCGCGTGCATGTAGCGCACCCGGACGCCCACGCCCTTGAGGTATTCCGTCAGATCCTCCGCCATTTTCTTCGTGAGCGTCGTCACGAGCACGCGCTCGTCGCGTTCGGCGCGCGCGTTGATCTCGGCGATCAGGTCGTCGATCTGGCCCTCCACGGGCCGCACCTCGACGCGCGGATCCAGCAGTCCCGTCGGGCGGATGACCTGCTCGACGATCTGCCCCGCGCGCTCGCGCTCGTAGTCGCCGGGCGTGGCGGAGACGTAGATGCGCTGGTGGACGCGCTGCTCGAACTCCTCGAACTTGAGCGGGCGGTTGTCAAACGCACAGGGCAGGCGGAAGCCATACTCGACAAGGCTTGTTTTCCGCGCGTGGTCGCCGTTGTACATCGCGTGCACCTGCGGCAGCGTGACGTGGCTCTCGTCCACGAACAGCAGGAAGTCCTTGGGAAAGTAGTCGATCAGCGTCATCGGCGGCGAGCCGACGGGCCGCCCCCCGATCACGCGGGAATAGTTCTCGATGCCCGTGCAGTAGCCCAGCTCGCGCATCATCTCGACGTCGTAGCGCGTGCGCTGGTGGATGCGCTGCTCCTCCACCGCCTTGCCGAGCCCGCGGAAGTACGCCTCGCGCTCTTGCAGCTCGACCTCGATCTCGCCGATGGCGCGCTCCATCTTGTCCTTGGTCGTGACGTAGTGCGACGCCGGGTAAATGACCGTGTGCGTCAGCCCTCGCGTGACCTGCCCCGTCGTGGGCTGGAACTCGGAAATGCGGTCGATCTCGTCGCCGAAAAACTCCACGCGCACCGCGCGGTCGCGCCAGTAGGCGGGATAGATCTCCACGGTGTCGCCGCGCACGCGGAAGCGGTTGCGCTCGAACGCGACGTCGTTGCGCTCGTAGCGGTCCTCAATGAGACGGCGCAGCAGCTCGTCGCGCTCGATGGTCTGTCCGGGACGCAGCGAGATCATGAGCTTGGCGAAGTCGTCCGGCTCGCCGAGGCCGTAGATGCAGGAGACCGACGACACCACGATCACGTCCCGCCGCTCCAGCAGCGCGCAGGTGGCGGAAAGGCGCAGGCGGTCGATCTCGTCGTTGGTGGAGGCGTCCTTGGCGATATATGTGTCGGTGTGAGGGATATATGCCTCCGGCTGGTAATAGTCATAGTAGGAGACGAAGTACTCCACCGCGTTTTCGGGGAAGAACTCCTTGAACTCGGCGCAAAGCTGCGCCGCGAGCGTCTTGTTGTGCGCGAGCACCAGCGTGGGGCGGTTGATGCGCTCGATGACGTTCGCCATCGTGAACGTCTTGCCCGAGCCGGTGACGCCGAGAAGCACTTGCTCGTCCAGCCCCAGCTCGACGCCGCGGACCAGCTGGTCGATCGCCTCCGGCTGGTCGCCGGTGGGCCGGAACGGCGCGTGCAGCTTGAAATCCATAAAGAGCCTCCTAGAAAAGCCCGTTTTGGCGGAGAGACACGAAGTCGTTGTCTGCGACGATGATGTGGTCCGCCAGCGTGATGCCGACGGTGCGCAGCGCTTCGTAGGCCAAGAGCGTGGTCGTGTTGTCGTCGGGCGAGGGGAGCGCGATGCCGCTGGGATGGTTGTGGGCAAGGGCGACGGAGCTCGCGTTGTAACGCAGCGCGTTTTCCGCGATGCAGCGCACGTTGACGTTCACGGCGTCGACGCTGCCCTCCGCGAGCTTCAGGCAGCGCAGGAGCTTTCCCTTGGCGTCGAGGCACGCCTCGTAAAAGACCTCCTGCCGCTCGCCGAAGAACAGGCGGCAGAAATACTGGCCGAGCTGCTCGATGCTGGAGAGGATGACGTCGGCGCGCTGCGATTGCAGATAGGCGCGGCGGACAACGGGGAGCACCAGGCTCAGCATCGTCGCCGCGTTTTCGCCGATGCCCTCCACCGCCTCCAGCTCCTCCGGCGTCGCGGAGAGGACCGCGCTCAGCGAGCCGAAGCGCTCGAGCAGACGGTGGGCGGTCGGGTTCGTGTCGACGCGCGGGACGGCGAAGTACAGCAGCAGCTCCAGCGCCTCATGGTCGGCAAACGCCTCGAGCCCGTGCTCGCGGAACTGCCGCTTTTTGCGGGCGCGGTGCCCGTCGTGTACCGCCATGGTGTCCACCCTCCTCCGCGCAAAAAAATCGGTAGATACTATTATATCAGTATTGAAACACGTGTTCAAGTTCTTTTTGCAAAAACAGTTCTGGGGAAATTTGTCTTGACAAACGCCCCGCTTCCCGCTATGATTTGGTCGATAAATTTGAGAATGATTTGCAAATTGGCAGGAAAGGCGGTGAACCGCGCATGAAACGGCTGTGGGCTCTGGCGCTGTGCGCCGTTTTGCTCGCGGGCTGCGCCGCGCCCGCCGCGGAGCCGCCGGACGACGGACGTTTACAGATCGTGACAACGCTGTTCCCCTATTACGACTTCGCCCGCGCCGTCGCCGGCGACCGCGCGGACGTGACGCTGCTGCTCTCGCCGGGACGCGAGGCGCACAGCTTCGAGCCGACGCCGCTGGACGCGGTGCGCATCTCCCGCGCGGACGTGTTCGTCTACAACGGCGGCGAGAGCGAGGCGTGGGTGGACGACCTGCTGGACGCGGCAGGCGCGAACATCGGCACCGTGCTGTGCATGATGGACCATGTCGACGCGCTGGAGGAGGAGTTCGTCGAGGGGATGCAGGGCGCGGAGGAGGAGCACGACCACGAAGGGCACGACCATGAGGACGGGGACAGCGACGAGATCGAGTACGACGAGCACATCTGGACGTCGCCGCGGAATGCCGCGGCGCTGTGCGAGGCGATCTGCGGCGCGCTCTGCGACGCCGACGCGGCGAACGCGGCGGCGTACCGCGCCAACTGCGGCGCCTACACGGCGGAGCTGCGCGCGCTGGACGGCCGCTTCCGCGCGCTGCGCGAGGGGGCGGCGCGCGACCTGCTCGTCTTTGCCGACCGGATGCCGCTGCTCTACTTCTGCGACGCGTACGACCTGCGCTACCGCGCGGCGTTCCACGGCTGCTCCGGCGATACCGAGCCGTCGCTCGCCACGCTCAAGTACCTGATCGACAAGGTGTCGCAGGAGCACATCCCGGTGGTCTACACCGTGGACCTCGACAGCCGGAAGATCGCCGAGGCGGTGTCCGAGAGCACGGGCGCGTCGATCGAGCGGCTGTATTCGCTGCAAACCGTGTCGCGCGCGGATTTCGACGCGAACGAAACCTACATTACACTGATGGAACGCAACCTGAAGGCTTTGGAGAAAGGGCTGGCGTGATGGAAAAAGAAAACAAGATTTTGCTTGCCTGCCGCGACGTCAGCCTCGGCTATGAGCACAAGCCCCTTCTGGAGCATCTGGACCTCACGGTGTGCGCCGGGGACTACGTCGCCGTGCTCGGCGAGAACGGGTCGGGCAAGTCGACGCTCTTAAAGAGCCTGCTGGGGCTGACGCCGCCGCTGGCGGGCACGATCGACCGCAGCGCGCAGAAGGCGGGGCGGCTGGGCTATCTGCCGCAGCAGACGCCCGCGCAGCGCGACTTCCCCGCCACGGTGGAGGAGGTCGTGCTTTCCGGCTTCCTCAATCGTCACGGGCTGCGCCTCGCCTACTCGCCCAAGGAGCGCTCGACGGCGCTGATGCACATGGGCAAGCTGGGCATTCTGGAGCTCAAGGACAAGTGCTACCGCGAGCTCTCCGGCGGCCAGCAGCAGCGCGTGCTGCTGGCGCGGGCGCTTTGCGCCGCGCTGGAGCTGTTGATCCTCGACGAGCCGGTCACGGGCCTCGACCCCGCCGCCTCGCAGGACCTCTACAAGACGCTGCGCTATCTGCACGACCGCGAGGGCCTTGCGATCCTGATGGTGACGCACGACATGTCCGCCGCGCTGCGCGAGGCGAAGACCATCCTGCACATCGGACAAAAGCGCTGGTTCTACGGCACGGTGGAGGAGTATCTGCGCGACGAAAGCGGAAGGAGGTTCGGCGTCCAATGACCCTGCTGCTCTCCATGTTTGCCTATCCGTTCATCGTGCGCGCGTTCGTCGTGGGCGCGCTGGTGTCGCTGTGCGCGGCGCTGCTGGGCGTTCCGCTGGTCCTAAAGCGCTACTCGATGATCGGCGACGGGCTCTCCCACGTCAGCTTCGGCGCGTTGGCGGTGGCGCTCGCCTGCGGCTTCGCGCCGCTGTGGTTCTCGATCCCGGTGGTGATGCTCGCGGCGTTCTTCCTGCTGCGCATCGCCGAGAGCGCCCGCGTCAGCGCGGACGCCGCCATCGCGGTGCTCTCCGCCTCGGCGCTGGCGATCGGCGTCATCGTCACCTCGCTCACGACCGGCATGACCACCGACGTCGACAGCTATATGTTCGGCAGCATCCTCGCCATGTCCCGCTCCGACGTGGTGTTGAGCGTCACGCTGGCGACGGCGGTGCTGGTGCTGTTCGTCGCGTTCTACCACCAGCTCTTCGCCGTCACCTTCGACGAGAGCTTCTCCCGCGCCACCGGCGTGAAGGTCGGGACGTACAAGACACTCTTGTCGCTGCTCACGGCGCTGACCGTCGTGCTCGGTATGCGCATGATGGGCGCGATGCTCATCTCGTCGCTGGTGATCTTCCCCGCGCTCTCCGCCATGCGCGTGTTCAAGCGCTTCCGCTCGGTCGTCGTCTTCGCCGGCGCGCTGGCGGTCGTGTGCTTTTGTCTGGGGCTTGCCGGCTCCTACCTGTTCTCGACGCCCGTGGGCGCGACGGTGGTCGTGTGCGACCTCGCGGCGTTTCTCGTGTGCGCGGCGGTCGGCAGGCGGTAAAAATTCCGTCAAAAATGCAATTCCCGCTTGCGAAATCCGCAGGCGGGAATTATAATGAGCGCCGTAATCACTATTGGGGAGAGGTTTCAACATGCTGGTTCCTGTCTTATTGTTTGCCGTCGGCCTCGTGTGCCTTATCAAGGGCGGCGACTGGTTCGTTGACGGCGCGACGGCGCTCGCGCGGCGCTTCCGCCTGCCGGAGCTGCTCATCGGCGCGACCGTCGTCTCCATCGGCACGACGCTGCCGGAGGTCATGGTCTCGACCACCTCGGCGCTCAGCGGACACGGCGAGATCGCCTACGGCAACGCCGTCGGCTCCGTGATCTGCAACACGGCGCTTATCGCCGCGCTGACCGTCGCCGTGCGGCCGGGCGGCGTGGACAAGTCCGCGCTCAAGACGCCGGTGTGCTTCTTCTTTGCCGCGGCGGCGCTCTTCGCCGGCGTCGCGTACACAACGGGGTATTTCAGCCGCACCATCGGCTTCGCGATGCTGGCGCTGTTCGTGATCTACATGGTTCTGACCGTCCGCCAGATGAAGGGCCAGCCCGCCGCTCCCGCGGACGCGGAGCCGGAGGAGGACGCGAAGGACATGCCGCTGTGGAAGGCGCTGGTGCTGCTGGTCATCGGCGCGGCGCTCATCGCCGTGGGCGCGCGGCTGCTGGTGGACAACGGCACGCTGATCGCGCAGGCGCTGGGCGTGCCGGAGAGCGTGATCGCGCTGACGTTCGTGGCGCTGGGCACGTCGCTTCCGGAGCTGGTGACCGCGATCACCTCGCTCGCCAAGGGGCACAGCGCGCTGTCGCTGGGCAACGTCATCGGCGCGAACCTCTTCAACCTCGTGCTGGTGTGCGGCGTATCGGTCTCGCTTTCGCCGTTCGGCATCCCGCAGGGCTCGATGATCGCGGGGCGCAGCGCCTCGCTGGTGATGGATCTGCCGGTGATGTTCGCGGTCATGCTGCTGCTGACCGTGCCCGCGCTCATTCGCGGCAAGCTCGCCCGCTGGCAGGGCGTGACGCTGCTGTGCGTCTACGCCGCGTTCTGCACGGTGCAGTTCATGATGTAAATGATGTAAAACAACGGTGTGAGCCGACGCTCACACCGTTGTTTTCTCTTTCCCGATCTTTGCAAAAAACGGAAACGTCCTCGGCCAGACGCAGCCGGCGAACGCGACCATCGCAAAGTACCGCACGGCGTTTGTCCACATCGCGCCGCCGCTGAGCGCGTTCAGCACGGGCTTGAGCCCCGCCTTGATGCCGACGAGCAGCGCAAGGCCGAGCAGCAGCTTGCAGATTTGCCCCAAAAACGGCGCTTTTACGTCGAAATGCAGCGTCTTTTCGTCGCAGATATACGATGCGGTCAGTCCGAGCACGCAGCCGAGCAGCGACCAGCCGTTCTTGACGCCGTGAGCGAGGTTTTCCGCGTCCACGTCCGTCGGGAAGCGCGTCAGATTGACCCACAGCACATAGCCGAGCGTGAACGCGAGCAGGATGGCGAGCGCGGTGAGATTCCACCTGCGGAAACGTGCCTCGTCGCGGTAGAGCGGGTAAAACGCGAGCACGAGCGCCGCCGTCGCGGCGAAGGACACGCCCACGTCGAGCGGCGTGTGCACGCCGAGATACATCCGCGAGAACGGCACGAGCACGATGACCGCGCAGCAGACGGCGCGCAGCCATTTCTGCCTGTTTGCCAGCGCGAGGCAGCCAAATACGCCCACCACGCTCTGCGTGTGCCCCGAGGGGAACGAATAGCCGCTCGCGCCCTCGCGCGCCGCCTCGACGATCGTAAAATTCGGGTCGAGCACCCACGGGCGAGGGATGCGGTAGATCAGCTTGAGCCACTGGCTCCCCACCGTCCCGGCGAGGCCGACGGCGAAGACATAGTAACCCTGGCGCTTGCTGACGCACCAGAACAGCGTGATGGCGACGATCATGAGCACCGATTCATGACCCAGATAGGTGATCGCCGCCATGAACGCCGAGACGGCGGGCGTGCGAAAGCCCTCCAGAAGCCGCAGAAATTCCATATCTGTTCCCCTCTCGTGGATAAATCATTGTTATGATAGCATAATTGACAGACGCAGGCAAGACGCATATACTGATGGTCGAAATGACAAAGCTGCGAAACGGAGGGGTCGGTATGCGGCTGCAAAGCGCGGTTTTTTCGGTGGAGGACGCCGTTGTCGGACGCGAGGACGTGAACAAGGTGCTCTCCATCCTGAAGATGGAGGGCGTGTGGCTCTACGCTGTAACGGCGATGGAGCGCGCCGAGGCGGAGGCGGCGCTTGCGGAGGCCGGCGCGGCGGAGTTTTTCCGCGGCGTCCTGACCGAGCGGGAGACGAAGTGCCCCCTCGACGGCGCGGCAATCTACGAAAAGGCGATGCGCCGCCTGCAATCCACGCCGCGGGACACCGTTGTGTTCACCGGACGGCTCGCCGCGCTGCGCGGCGCGAAGGCGGCGGGAGTGCGGGTCGCCGCCGTGGCGGGCGCGGCGGAGGCGGACGAATGGGCCGCCATGCGCGCGGAGGCGGACGAGATCGTGGCGCGCTACGCGGATTTTCTGGCGTAAATCGCAATTTGTTGTAGCTTTTTTGATTTTTTGTGGTACAATACCTTATTGACATTTTTGACAAAAGAGGAAAGCGATATGGAATTTGTTGCCAACGAGGAAAAGAAGGTCGAGATCGAGACCAGCACCGGCGTCTACCGCCGCCACGCCATCCAGACGCATTTCGTCGGCGTGGGCGAGAGCTATATCGACCTGATCGAGAAGTACGTCAAGCCCGTGTATCAGGAGGGCGACATCGTCTCCGCCAGCGAGAAGGTCATCGCCCTGTGCCAGAAGCGCATCGTCACGGAGGAGGAGTGCAAGCCCGGGTTCTGGGCGAAGTTCCTTTGCCGCTTCGTGCACCAGACCTCCGCGGGCCCCGGCATGGGCCTCCCGGTCAAGATGCAGTTCGCCATCAACACCTGCGGCGTCGGCAAGGTCATCTGGGCGGCGATCTGCGCGGGCTTCGGCAAGCTCGTGGGCAAGAAGGGCGTCTTTTACCGCATGCTCGGCGACGAGGTCTACGGCCTCGACGGCTTCTACGGGCGCGACATCCCGGAGTATGAGCACATGGGCGTCCGTATCCCGGAGAATCCCGGCGGCGTGTGCGACGAGATCTTCGAGAAGTGCGGCGTCAAGATGATGATCGTGGACGCCAGCGATCTGGAGATCGATCTGCTCGGCAAGTGCAAGGAGCTTTCGGGCTTCACCGACGCGCAGCTGCTGGAGATGATCGCCGACAACCCCGCCGGTCAGGACCGCCAGCTCACACCGTTCATCCTGATCCGCAAGAAAGAAGAAAGCGCAGAATAAGCCCTGCGGCAAAACAAAACCCCGTCCGGCCGGACGGGGTTTTGTCGCTTCGTTTTACTGCTTGGGCGCTTCCGCGGGAGCGGCAGCGGCGGCCTTCTCCGCCTCCGCCTTCTTCGCGGCGGCGGCCTTCTCGGCAGCGGCCTTCTGCGCCGCCTTGAACTTCTCCTTCTCCTCGGGGGTCGGGATCGGCGCAATGGCGTTCTTCGGGCACGCCTTGGCGCACATGGTGCAGTTCTTGCACTTGGCGTAGTCGATGACCGCGACGTTGTTCACAACGTGGATCGCGTCGAACTTGCAGGTGCGCTCGCACATGCCGCAGGCGATGCAGGAGTTGGCGCACACCTTCGTGACGGCGGGGCCCTTCTCCTTGTTCGCGCAGTTGACGAACACCTTCTGCTTGTACGGCACCTCGACGATGATCTTGCGCGGGCACGCCTCGCGGCAGGCGCCGCAGTTCGTGCACTTCTCCTTGTCCACCTCGGCGACGCCCTTGGCGTTGATGTGGATGGCGTCGAACTGGCACGCGGCCACGCACTCGCCGAAGCCGAGGCAGCCAAACTGACATGCCGTCGGGCCGGCGGCGACCTTCGTCGCGGCGAGGCAGCTGGGCGTGCCGACGTACTCGAAGCGCTTCTGGCAGTCGTCGCCGCCGTTGCAGATGACGTGGGCGACCATCTTGTCGCCCGCGGCGGCCTCGACGCCCATGATGGCGGCGATCTTCGCCGCGCCCTCCGCGCCGGCGGGCGCGCAGGCGTTGACGGGCGCCTTGCCGGCGAGGATCGCCTCGGCGCAGCCGGCGCAGCCGGGATAGCCGCAGCCGCCGCAGTTGGCGCCGGCGAGGGCGCTCTGGATCTCAGGCAGGCGCGGGTCGGTCTCGACCTCGAAGATCTTCGCGGCAAAGGCAAGGACCAGGCCGAAGATGACCGCGGTCGCGCCGAGAATGAGAACAGCGTAAAGGATCGTATTCATTCTTCTCGTCCCTCCTTACATCGGCCACACTTCAAGGCCGGAGAAGCCCATGAAGGCGAGGGCGAGCAGGCCGGAGGTGATCAGCGCGATCGGGAAGCCCTCGAAGGATTTGGGATATTCCGCGAACTCCGTGCGCTCGCGCACGGTGGCGAACAGGTAGATCGCCAGCAGGAAGCCGAGGCCGCCGGTGATGCCGTAGACCACGGACTCGATGAAGTTGTACTCGTTCTGGACGTTCAGCAGCGCCACGCCGAGCACCGCGCAGTTGGTGGTGATCAGCGGCAGATAGATGCCCAGCGCCGTGTAGAGCGACGGCATGGACTTCTTGAGGAACATCTCGATGAACTGCACCAGCGCGGCGATGACGAGGATGAACGCCACGGTCTGCATAAACTCAAGGCCCAGCGCGACAAGGATCAGGTTCACCGCGTAGGTGATCGCCGAGGCGAGACCCATGACGAACGTGACCGCGAGGCCCATGCCGATGGCGGTGTCCGACTTCTTGGAGACGCCGAGGAACGGGCAGATGCCGAGGAACTGTGAGAAAATGAAGTTGTTCGTCAGAATCGCGCCGAGCGAAATGGCGAGCAGTCTTGTCACCGACATTATTCAGCCGCCTCCTTTCCCTCGGCCTTTGCAGCCTTGTTCTTGCTCTTGTTGAGCCCCCACTGCATCGCCGCGATCAGCGCGCCGAGGCAGAGGAAGCCACCCACCGGGAGCGTCAGGATACCAGCGGGAACATAGCCCGACGGCATGATCTTCATGTCGAAGAACGTGCCCATGCCGAAAATCTCGCGGAACGCGCAGAGGATGATCAGCACCGCCGTGTAGCCGAGGCCCTGGCAGATGCCGTCCACCGCCGCGGCGCCGACGCCGTTCTTGCTGGCGAACGCCTCGGCGCGGCCGAGGATGATGCAGTTGACGACGATCAGCGGGATGAACACGCCCAGCGATTTCGCGATCGCCGGGAAGAATGCCTGCAGGCTCAGGTCGACCATCGTGACGAAGCCGGCGATGACGACGATGAAGCACGCGATACGCACCTCGTCGGGGATGACCTTGCGCAGCAGTGCGATGAAGATGTTCGAGAGCGTCAGGATGATGAGGACCGACACGCCCATGCCGATGCCGTTGGACATCTTGGTGGTGATCGCCATGGTCGAGCACATGCCCAGCAGCTGCACCGTAACGGGGTTGTTGGTAATCAGGCCCTCTTTGAACTGTTTACCGAAATTCATAAAGCCGTATCCTCCCTTCTCAGCCCAGGGCTTCCGCGACGGCGAGCGCGCCGTTGACGCCCTTCGTCACGCCCTTGGAGGAGACCGTCGCGCCGGAGATGGCGTCGACCGTCTTGCCCACGACCAGGCTGCCGGCGCCGCTGAGGCCCTTGAACTGGTCCAGCACGGGCACGCCCTTGGCGTTGGGCTCGTTGCTCATGACCTTGGAGCCGATGCCCGCGGTCTCCTTGTTGCTGACGATGGACACGCCGGTGACGGCCTTGTCCGCGTCCACGCCGACGATCATTTCGATGTTGCCCTGCGAGCCGGAGGCGACCATCTTGAACGCGTAGCCCACGTTCTCGCCGCCCGCCTTGACCTCGTACGCCTCCGTGACCTTCGCGCCCTGCGAGGACGCGGCGGCGGTCATGGCGTCGGTCAGGTCGACCTGCACGAACTCGTCCGCCGAGGCGACCGCCTTGAGCGACGCCTCGGTGTTCGCCAGATTGATCGCCGCGATCTTATCCGCCGTGATGGCGTTCACGCCGCCGAGCAGCGCCGCGACGACCAGGCAGATGGCGGTCAGCGTACCGGCGACTTTTGCGATGAAACTACCGGAAATCTTCATTTGGCAGCCGCCTCCTTTTTCTTAGCCTTTTCCTCAGCCTTCTTCGCCTTCTCTTTCTCCGGATCGACGCCGAAGCGGATGGGCTTGACGTGCTGGTCGATGATCCACACCGTGCAGTTCATCAGCAGGATGGAGTAGCACACGCCCTCGGGGAAGGAGCCGAACTTGCGGATGAACACGGTCAGCAGGCCGCAGCCGACGCCGAAGATCAGCTGGCCCTTCTTCGTCACCGGGGAGGTGACGTAGTCGGTCGCCATGAAGAACGCGCCGAGCATCAATCCGCCGCCGAACACGCTGTAGGCCATGTAGGTCAGCGGGCTGCTGCCCGCGGGCGTGGTGATGAGCGCCAGCAGCGCGACCGTGCCGATGTACGCCACGGGGATGTGCCAGGAGATAACCTTACGCCAGATCAGGTAGAGGCCGCCGATGAGCAGCATCATCGCCGAGATCTCACCGGCGGAGCCGCCGATCAGGCCGACGAACATGTCGCGCACGCCGTACTTCACGGTCAGGCCCGCGAAGTCCTCGCCCATCATCGCCATCGGCGTCGCCGCGGTGACGACGTCCGCGTTGATCATGCTCAGGGGAGCCTTCTCGCCGGGGGCGATCCAGCTGGTCATCTGGGAGGCGTAGCACGCGACCAGCGCGGCGCGGCCCGCCAGCGCGGGGTTCATGAAGTTCTTGCCGAGGCCGCCGTAGAGCTGCTTGACGACCACGATGGCAAAGAAGTTGCCGATCACCAGCATCCAGTACGGCAGCGTCACCGGGCAGACCATCGAGAGCAGCAGGCCCGTGACGGCTGCGCTGAGGTCGCCGAGCATCTGCGGCTTATTCAGCACCTTGCGGTACGCCCACTCCCAGCACAGCGCGGAGCCGACGGAGACGAGCGCCGCGATCAGCGCGCGGAAGCCGAAGCGGAACACGGACCACGCCAGCGCCGGACACAGCGCGATGATGACGTCCAGCATGATCGAGCGCGTGTCCTCGTTGTTGCGGATATGCGGGTTCGAGGAAGCGATGAGCTTCAACGCCTTGTAATCACCGGTCATAATTCACTCACGCCCCTTTCTTCTCTTCGGCGGCCTTGGCCGCCTCCGCCGCCGCCTTCTTCTTCGCGGCGTCGTCCTTGACGAGCTGCTTGCCCGCCTTGAACGACTGCGTCAGGTGCAGGCGGCCCGGGCAGATGTACGCGCAGGCGCCGCACTCCATGCAGTCCATGATGTGCGCGTCGTTGAGCGCGTCGACATTCTTCTTCTGCACATACATATAGAGGTACAGCGGCTCAAGGTGCATCGGACACGCCTCGACGCAGCGTCCGCAGCGGATGCAGGTCGGGTTGTCGGAGACCTTGTTCTCGTCGCCGGCAAACGCCAGCAGCGAGCCGGTGCCCTTGGCGACGGAGATGTCCGCCGTGTACTGCGCCATGCCCATCATCGGGCCGCCGGCGATGATCTTGAAGGTCTCGTCCTTCAGACCGCCGCAGGCGTCGAACAGCAGCCCGATGGGCGTGCCGATGGGGCATTCGATGTTCTTCGGCTCGACGACGCCGGAGCCGGACACGGTGACGACCTTGCGCACCACCGGCATGCCGGTGGTCATCGCCTTGTAGATCGAGCACACGGAGTTGATGTTGAAAACCGCGCAGCCGATGGCGCTGGGCAGGCCGCCGGGCGGCACCTGCTTGCCGGTGATCGCCTGGCAGAGCTGCTTCTCGCCGCCCTGCGGGTAGCGCGTATGCAGCGGCTGCACGACGACGGGCGCGTTCATTTCCTCGATTTTTTTGTTGAGCGAGTCAATGCCGTTCTGCTTGTTCATCTCCACGCCGATGATGACCTTGTCCACGCCGAACATCTTGGCGAGGAAGCAGCAGCCGCCGATGATCTGCTCGGGGCGCTCCAGCATGGCGCGGTGGTCGCCGGTGATGTACGGCTCGCACTCGGCGCCGTTGATGATCACCGTGTCGACCTGGCCGATACCGCCGGAGATCTTGACGTGGGTCGGGAACGTGGCGCCGCCCATGCCGACGATACCGGCATTTTTGACGACCTCGATCATCTCCTCCACAGACAGGAGATCCGGGTCGGCGGGCGCGACGACCTCCTCGCTGAGCTCGTCCTGGAAATCGTTGTCGATCACTACGGACATGATGTTGCCGCCCATGGAGAACGGACGCGGCTCCACCGCGACGACCGTGCCGGACACGCTCGCGTGGATCGGAGCGCCGAGACCTTTGGTCTCACCGATCTTCTGGCCGAGCTTCACATGGTCGCCCTTCTGCACGATCGGCGTACAGGGCGCGCCGAAGTGCATCGACATCGGGATGATGACCTGTTTCGGCGGTGCGAGCTGCTCGATTGCCTTCTCATGGGTCGCGGCCTTCATATCGTTGGGATGAACGCCGCCAAAGAACGCTTTTGCCATTGTCTCACCTCATTTTTCACACAGGCAGTTCGGAGACTGCCCCATAATCGGACAGATTATACAACAAATCGTGCGGGTTTTCAAGCCGATTTCGGCAAACGGCAAAAATATTTCATCTTTCCAATATCTGCCGCCGGGAATTGCCTTTCGACACATTTTATGGTATGCTGAACTGTAGATATCCGGCCCGAAGCGGCGCGGGCCGCCCTCCCCTGCAAGAATATGCCCGTCCCGCCGAAAAAAGGAGTGATTTCATGCCGCTTTATCTGATCGACCGCCGCGAGGTCAAGGAAGAGGCAAAGGCGCTGCTGAAGACGGCGCGCGTCTCTCCGTTCCTGTTCACGGCGCTTTTCCTCGCCATCGACCTGCTGCTCAGCGAGATCAGCACCGCCGTGAGCTACATGACCGGCGATTCCTTCGGCTTCTCGCCGCTGCAGCTGTCGTTCTCCTTTATCGACATGCTTGTCTCCCTGCTCAGCACGGTGCTGCTGGCGGGCTTCACCTGCTACTGCCTCGGCGTGCACAGCGGGCAGGAGCAGCCGTACGAGAGCCTGTTCGACGCGTTCCCCTTCGCGGGCAAGATCGTGCTGCTCATGCTGCTCGAAGGGGTGCTCATCGTTCTGGGCCTTTTGGTGTTCATCGTACCCGGCATCATCCTCGCGTTTTCCTACGCCTTCGCGCTCTATCACCTCTGCGAGGACCCGGACATCGGCGTCGTCGAGGCGCTGCGGCGCAGCCGCATCGAGATGACGGGCTATAAAACGCAGTTCTTTATGCTGCTGCTGAGCTTTCTGCCGCTGATGCTGCTCTTCGCCGTGCCCACCGGCGTCGCCGAGTATTTTCTGCGCGGCGTCTTTCCCGATACGCTTCCCGGCAGGCTGCTTGACACGCTCTGCAACGGCTTGCTGACGATGTTCGCGTCGCTGTATATCACGCCGTATCTCTCGCTCGCGCGCGTGGGGTTCTATCGCCGCGTGCTCGCGGCGCGCACGCCGCACGTTCCGCCGGAGGGGGACGGGGGTTGAAGCCGCCGCACATCACCCCGCGCGGGCGCGCTGTTTCCGCCGGCCCCGGCGGAGGGGAGGTTCCGCGCCTGCGGGCGCGGGTTACTTTTCCCACGAAGGAAAAGTAACCAAAAGTTCGCCAAAACCTGCGGTTTTGGAATCCCTTTCCCGCTGTCGGCGCCGATAGCCGCCGTCCGGCGCGCCGTGTCGATACGCCGATGGTCTCTTTGCGCTGTCGCGCTCGTTCATCGAGGAGCGGCATCGTGCGTCTGCGCGGCGGCGCCTGCCTTGGCTTAAACCAGAAGATTTCATCCCCCCGAGGTGCGCGGCGCGGAGCCGTACAATGTCCTGCAAGGCACAACGCAGCGACAGCGGAAACAGGGAATGCCCGTATCGTCCACGCTCGCGCCGAGCGGGTCACAGCGGCGCCAGCGGAAAACGCGACAGGCTTTTCCTTTCTTTGGAAGTCTGAAAACGGTTCTTTCCTTTTCCCGAAAAGGAAAGAACTGGTTTCAGGAGCCCGCCGCCGAGGCATCGGCGAAATAAAGAAGCGCCGGACGCGCTTGCGGATCACCCGCAAACCGCCGTCCGGCGCCGTTTTTATTGCTTTGTCAGACCGCTTGCCACAGCCGCGACGACAGCCGCGGCGATCAGAAGAACAACGATCAGCACTTCTCGAACACGGTGGCAACGCCCTGGCCGCCGCCGATGCACAGCGTGGCGAGGCCCTTCTTCGCCTCGGGGCGCTTCTGCATCTCATGCAGCAGCGTGACGATGATGCGCGCGCCGGAGGCGCCGACGGGGTGGCCGATGGAGATCGCGCCGCCGTTGACGTTGACCTTGCTCATGTCGAAGCCGAGCTCGCGCGCGACGGCGATGCTCTGCGCGGCAAACGCCTCGTTCGCCTCGATGAGGTCCATGTCCTTGACCTCAAGGCCGGCCTTCTTCATCGCCTGACGGGTCGCGACGACCGGGCCGACGCCCATGATCTTCGGATCCACGCCGCCCTGGCCCCAGCCGATCAGCTTCGCCATGGGCTTGAGGCCGTACTTCTTGACCGCCTCGCCGCTGGCGAGCACGATCGCCGCCGCGCCGTCGTTGATGCCGGAGGCGTTGCCCGCGGTGACGCGCTGCTGGCCCTTGTCCGCGGCGTCCTTGATGCCGGTCGGCTCAAACGTGTGCGTGACCTGCGGATTGGGGGACTCGGGGCCGACGGGGAACGCGCCGCGAAGACCGGCGAGCTTCTCCAGCGGGGAAAGGCGCGGGAACTCGTCGACCTTGAACTCGACGGTCTCCTTCTTGACCTTCACGGGGACGGGGACGATCTCGTCGTTGAAGCGGCCGGACTCGATGGCGGCCTTCGTCTTGGTCTGGGAGGAGAACGCGAACTCGTCCTGCTCCTGACGGGTGATGCCCCACACGTCGTTGATGTTCTCGGCGGTGGTGCCCATGTGGTAGTTGTTGAACGCATCCCACAGGCCGTCCTTGATCATCTCGTCGACGACCTTCTTGTCGCCCATGCGGGCGCCCCAGCGCTCTTCCGGAAGCGTATAGGGAGCGGCGCTCATATTCTCGGTGCCGCCCGCGACCACGATGTCGGCGTCGCCGGCGAGGATGCAGCGCGCAGCCTCGATGACGGCCTTCATGCCCGAGCCGCAGACCATACCGACGGTATAGGCGGGAACACTGTAAGGAAGCCCGGCGCCGATGCCGACCTGACGGGCGACGTTCTGGCCGAGGCCGGCGGTCAGGATGCAGCCGAACATCAGCTCATCGACATTCTCCGGCGCAACGTTCGCGCGCTTGAGCGCTTCCTTGACGACGATCGCGCCCAGCTGGGCAGCGGGGACGTCCTTCAGGCTCCCGCCATAGGAGCCTACGGCGGTACGGCAGCAATTGACTACATACAGGTCTTTCATGGCGTTTCTCCTTCTACTGAATGAATTTTTCAGAAATGAGGGCCTGGCCCTTTCGCGCTATCTTGGATTATACACGGCGCGTGATGAAAAATCAACTGCAAAACGCAACTTCCCGCCCCTGATTTTTGCAAGTTTCGGTTCAAATCGTTAAGGTTTTAACGCAATTCGTGCAGGGAGAGCGTCATTACGGCGCGGCGGTCTCGCCGGAGGCGTCGGGCGCGTCGTCCTCAGCCTGCGCCGCCCTGAGCGCGTCATAGAGGGCGGCGGCGTCCAGCGAGGCGGCGGCGGGGCTGACCGTCAGCTCGGCGCGCTCCAGCTCGCCGAGGAAGAACGCGTCGAAATACTCCTCGCGCACCGACTCGACCGCCTCCGCCACGTTCAGGGGCTTGCGCAGAATGATGTGCCAGCCGTACTCCGTCTCCACGAGGTCGCTGATCTCGCCCTCGCCCAGCGCGCGGGCGGCGGCGTCGAACGCCTCGACCATCGTGCCGTGGGTGAAGGTGTAGCCCTCCGGATAGAAGGCGCGGCCCGTGTCCTCGCTGTACTCGTCCGCGAGCTGGGCGAACAGCGCCTTGGGGTCGTCGCTCGCGCGGAGCTGCGCGAGCAGCTCCTCCGCCTGCGCGCGCTTTGCCGCCTTCGTCTCCTCGTCCAGCGGCGTATAGGTCGCGGGGTCCACCGTCATCAGCAGCAGGTGGTCGGCGGTGATCCAGCCCTTGCCCACGGCGTAGGCGCGCAGCACGTCGTCGGAGGGGCACAGCGCGCTGCCCGGCGTCCGATACGCCTGATAGAGCGCGGAATAGAGGTAATTCGTGCGCGAGAGGCGCGTGAAGCTCCCGTCGCTGATGCCCAGCTTGTAAAGCTCCGTCAGATAGCCCTCTTCCCCGCCGAACTCCTCGACGTACGATGCGCGCTGGGCGGCAAGCTCCGCCTCGTCCTCGTCGCTGAGCGCGACGCCGTAGGTCTCGCAGAGGTTTTCCAGCACAAGCTGCTGCTTGATGGCGGTCATCGTGTCCTCGCTGACGTAGTCCTTGAGGGTTTTCCCCTCGCCGAAGTCCATATCCCAGTTCTCCGCGACGTCGATGCCGTAGGCGCCCTTCAGATTGGCGCACTCGTTGCCCAGCCAGAAGGTGTACAGCTCCGCCTCGGCGCCGTTGTCGCCGAGGGTGGCGATGATCTCGCCGGAGGGGACGCCGGTCGCCTCGAAGGTGATGCCGGTGTCGAGCTGGTCGGGCGTGAAGCGCGGCTGCTCCGGCGAAAGGCGCCACACGGCGGCGCTCACCGCGGCGGTCATCGCAAGGGCGAGCACCGCGGACATCAGGCGGTCTTTCCACAACATGATTCAGGTTCCTCTCTTTGTTTCGTCAGATTCGATGTGCAGCTCGTTCACGAGCGTCAGCGCGGCGTCGAGCACGCTTTCCCCGCCCGCGAGCTTCATGCTCAGCTTCGGCTCCGTGCCCGCCGAGAGCGTCAGCCGGCGGCGGTTTTTCTGCGAGGCGCACAGGCGCATCACCGCCTCCACGGGGAAACCGTCCCCGAAGGTGAAGGTCACGGTCTCGCCGCGCTGCGTCACGTCGCGCACGCCCACCTCGGCGGCGGCGGTGCGCAGCAGCGCCACGTCCATCAGCGCCAGCACGGGCTTGGGCGGCTCGCCGTAGCGGTCGAGCAGCTCGTCGAGCAGGTCGCGCGACTCCTCCTGCGTTTGCAGGGCGGCGATGCGGCGGTAGACGTCCATGCGCTGCTCCGGCGAGGGGATGTAGCTCTCCGGCAGGTTCGCCGACACCGTGAGGTCGGCGGTGGTCTCGCTGCGGGCGGTCTTTTTGCCGCCGCGCTCCTCCAGAACCGCCTCTTCGAGCAGTTGCAGATACATGTCGTAGCCGACGGACACCATGTAGCCCGACTGCTCCGGGCCCAGCAGGTTGCCCGCGCCGCGAATTTCGAGGTCGCGCATCGCGATGCGGAAGCCCGAGCCGAACTCCGCGTACTCGCGGATGGCGGTGAGGCGTTTGGCGGCGACCTCGGTCAGGATCTTGCCGGGGCGGTAGGTCATGTAGGCGTAGGCGCGGCGCGCGCTGCGGCCGATGCGCCCGCGAATTTGATGCAGCTGCGCGAGGCCGAGGCGGTCGGCGTCCTCGATGATGAGCGTGTTGACGTTGGGGATGTCGATGCCGGTCTCGATGATCGTCGTGCACACGAGCACCTGCACCGCGCCGGACTCCATGTCCTGCATGACGGCGGAAAGGCCCTTTTCGTCCAGCTTGCCGTGCGCCACCGCGATGCCGACGTCCTCGCCCAGCATCTCGCGCAGGCGCGCGGCGCAGCGGTCGATGGTCTCCACGCGGTTGTGCAGGTAGTACACCTGCCCGCCGCGCCCCAGCTCGCGCCGGATGGCGTCGCCCAGCACCGCCCAGTCGTGCTCCAGCACGTAGGTCTGCACCGGCTGGCGGCCGTCGGGCGGCGTCTCGATGGTGGACATGTCCCGCAGGCCCGAAAGCGCCATGTTCAGCGTTCGGGGGATCGGCGTCGCGGTCAGCGTCAGCGTGTCCACCTGCCGCGCGAGCTCGCGCAGCCGCTCCTTGTGCGTCACGCCGAAGCGCTGCTCCTCGTCGATGATGAGAAGCCCCAGATCCTTGAACTTCATGTTCTTTTGCAGCAGCGCGTGCGTGCCGATCAGCAGGTCGACCCGCCCCTCCTGCGCGTCGCGCAGGGTCTTTTTCTTCTCCGACGGCGTGCGGAAGCGGCTGAGCGAATCGATGTGCACGGGGAACGAGCGGAAGCGCGCCATCGCGGTCGCGTAATGCTGCTGCGCGAGCACCGTCGTCGGCACGAGGATCGCGACCTGCTTGCCGTCGAGGATGCACTTCATCGCGGCGCGCAGCGCCACCTCCGTCTTGCCGTAGCCCACGTCGCCGCAGAGCAGGCGGTCCATCGGCGCGGCGCGCTCCATGTCCGCCTTGATCTCCGAAATGGCGCGGAGCTGGTCCTCCGTTTCGGCATAATCGAACGAATCCTCAAATTCGCGCTGCCATGGCGAATCCGGCGAGAACGCGAAGCCGGGGCGGCGCTGCCGCTCGGCATAGAGCGCGATCAGGCCCTTGGCGAGGTCCTTCGCCGCCGCCTTCGCGCGGGTCTTGGCGCGCGCCCAGTCCGTTCCGCCGAGCTTCGAGAGCCTGACGCGCGGCGTACCGTCCTCGTCCTCGCCTCCGCCGCCGATGTACTTCGCCACAAGGTCGAGCTGCGTCGCCGGAACGTACAGGCTGTCGTGTCCGGCGTAGGCGATCTTGATGTAGTCCTTTTCCACGCCGTCCACGCGCATCCGCTCGATGCCCACGAAGCGCCCGATGCCGTGGTGGACGTGGACGACGAGGTCGCCGGGTGACAGATCGGTGTAGGACTGGATGCGCTGGCGGTTGGAGTCCTTTTTCTGCCGCTGCGGCGCACGCCGCCCCGCCGGGGAGGCGGTGAGCTGCCCCTCCGTGAGGATGGCGAGGCGCAGCTGCGGGAGCTCGCAGCCCGCGGACAGCGCGCCGAGGCCGACGGCGATCTCGCCGGGGCGCGGCAGCGTCTCGTTTTTCAAGTCAGAGCGCGCGGAAATGCCGCGCTCATCCAGCAACCGCAGGAGGTTCTTGCCCCGCGTCTCGTTGCCGCAGAGCACCAGCACGCCGCTGCGCGCGGCGACATACTGCTCCATGTCCGCCGCCGCGGTCTCCAGGCTCCCGCCGTAGGAGGGCAGCTGCCGGACGCTCATGCTCAGCAGCGTGCGCGGGGGCAGCAGGTCGCGGGAGGTGGGCAGCGCGTCGAGCTGCACGGTCGGGAACGCGGCGAGGCGCTCCGTCAGCTCGTCCTGCGTGATCGCCGTTCCGGCAAAGGCGCCCGCCAGCTCGCCGGTCTCGATGAGCGGCAGCGTGTCCTGCTCCAGCTCCCACAAAAAGCCTTTCGCGCGCTCCGCGGCGCGCGCGCCGTCGCTGAGGAAGATCAACGCGTCCCGCGCGAGATAGTCCAGCGCGCACACGCTCGTGGGATAGCACGCGGTAAGGTAGCGGTCCATGCCGCCGACGGGAAGGCGCTGGGAAAAGCGCTCCATGTCGGCGCGCAGCGTCTGCGCCGCCTTGTCCGCGCCCTTCTTTTCCAGCTGCCGCGCCGCGTGGGCGATGCGGGCGAGCAGGCCGTCGCGCCCGCCCTCCGCCGCCTCCGGCAGCACCTCCGCCGCGGGCAGGATATCCAGCCGTTTGATGTTCTTCGTGCGCCGCTGGGTCAGGGCGTCGAACGTGCCCATGGCGTCGATCTCGTCGTCGAAGAATTCCGCGCGCACCGGCTCCGCGAGCGGCGACCAGACGTCGAGGATGCCGCCGCGCACGGCGAACTGCCCCACGCCCTCCACCTGCTCGGCGCGGGCGTAGCCCGCGTCGGAGAGCCGCTGCGCGAGCGCGCGGATGTCGAAGCGCGCGCCGGGCTTGAGCGTCAGCGCCGCGTCGCGCAGGGCGCTCGGCGGCAGGGTGCGCTGCAAAATGCCGCCCACGGTGGCGACCAGCACGCCCGCCTTGCCCGACGCGAGGGCGCACAGCGTCCCCAGACGCTGCTGCTCGAAGCCGTGGGACGCGCTGACGCGGTCGCGCAGCTGCCATTCGCGGGCAAAGAGCAGCGCCGCGTCGCCGCCGAGCAGCGCGCGCAGATCCGCCGCCATGCGGTTTGCCTCCGCCTCGTCGGCGCAGAGCACGACGACGGGGCGCTCCGTCTTTTGGCGGAGCGCCGCGGCGGCCATGGCGCGGTGCACCGGCGAAAGCCCGGTGACGGACACGGGGCAGCGCCCCGCCTCCACCGCCTCCGTCAGCGCGCGCAGCTCCGGCAGCTCCGCGAACGCGGAGCAGAGTTGTCGCAATCCTTCAGCCATGAATCCTCAGTAAATCCCTCACCCGTTATACCGATTCTGCGCCTCGTTGACGCCGCGCTCGATCACGCAGGCAGCCGCGTCCAGCGCGCGCTCCACCGCGGCGTCGATCGTCTTGCGCTCGTCGGCGGAGAACGCGCCCGTCACCCAGTCGATCAGGTCGTGCTCCGGATTCTGCGGCGCGCCGACTCCGACCTTGACCCGCGGGAACTGGTCGGTGCCGAGATGCGCGATGATGTTCTTGAGGCCGTTGTGCCCCCCGGCGCTGCCGCCCGCGCGCACGCGCACCTTGCCCAGCGGCAGCGACACGTCGTCGGAGATGACGAGCACGTTTTCCGCCGGGATGCGGTAGAACCGCGCCGCCTCGCCCACCGCCTCGCCGGAGAGGTTCATATAGGTCTGCGGCTTCATCAGCAGCACCTGCGCCCCGCCGAACTCGAACCGGTCCGTCAGCGAGCGGAAGCGCAGCCGGCTGCACTTGAGGCCGTACTTGTCGATGAGCTTATCCGCCGCCATAAAGCCGATGTTGTGGCGGGTGTTCTCATACCTCGGCCCGTAGTTGCCGAGGCAGACAAGCAGCCATTTCACGCCGTTCGCCGGCGGTCTTTTTGTCAGTATCATAGCCTTGATCCTTCCACGGAAGTAGGAAACCATTCCTTCCCCGCGCGACGGGAGGAAGAAACGGTTTCCGAAATGTGCTGTTCTGTATCGGTTGGCTCAGTTGAAGAGCTTGGCGATGGAGATCTCCTGATAGGTACGCTCGATCGCCTCGGCGAACATCGGCGCGACGGTCAGGTATTTGATGCGGGCGCGGGCGGCCTCCGGATGCGCGGGGATGGTGTCGAGCAGCGCAAGCTCCTCGATGGCGCTCTTCTCCAGCCGGTCGATGGCGGGGCCGGAGAGCACGCCGTGGGACGCGCAGGCGTAGACCTTTTTCGCGCCGCCGACCTCGATGATCGCCTTCGCGGCGCCGCAGAGCGAGCCGGCGGTATCGACCATGTCGTCGAAGAGGATGCAGTCCTTGCCCTCGACGTCGCCGATGACGTGCATGACCTCGCTCATGTTCGCCTTGGGGCGGCGCTTGTCCACGATGGCGAGGCCCATGTGCAGCTTCTGCGCAAACGCGCGGGAGCGGGCGACGGAGCCCACGTCCGGCGACACGACGACCATCTGCTCGGCGCGCTCGCCGAACTTCTTGGCGTAATAATCCACAAAGATGGGGTTGCCGAGGAGGTTGTCCACGGGGATATCAAAGAAGCCCTGGATCTGCGCGGCGTGCAGGTCCATCGTCAGCACGCGGTCGGCGCCGGCGGCGACGATCATGTTCGCGACGAGCTTGGCGCTGATGGGGTCGCGGGACTTCGCCTTGCGGTCCTGGCGCGCATAGCCGAAGTACGGGATGACCGCCGTGATGCGCCCCGCGCTGGCGCGGCGGCAGGCGTCGATCATAATGAGCAGCTCCATCAGGTTGTCGTTCACCGGCTTGCAGGTCGACTGCACGAGGAACACGTCGCTGCCGCGCACGGTCTCATACAGCGAGCACGAAACCTCGCCGTCGGCGAAGCCCTTGACCTCGTTCTCCCCCAGCTTGATGCCGATGGTCCGGCAGATGTCGGCGGCAAGCTTGGGATTGGCGTTGCCGGTAAACACCTTGATGTCCTTCCCGTGAGAAATCATGTGGATAGCCCTCCTGTTTTCTTATCCAAAATGGATTTATTTCTTTTGTCCCTTGATTTCGCGGTTCTTCGCCGCCCAGCCGTCCAGATTGACCTGCCGCTCGCGGGCGACGCCCAGCGCGTCCTTCGGCACGTCCTTCGTGATGGTGGAGCCCGCCGCCGTATAGCAGCCGTCGCCGAGCGTCACCGGCGCGACCAGATTGGTGTTGCAGCCGATGAACACGTCGTCGCCGATCGTGCAGCGGTACTTCCTGAACCCGTCGTAATTCGTCGTCACCGTGCCGCAGCCGAAGTTGACGCGCTCGCCCACGTCGCTGTCGCCCACGTAGGTCAGGTGCGAGATCTTCGTCCCGTTGCCGACGACGCTGTTCTTGATCTCCACAAAATCGCCGACCTTGACGTGGTCGCCCACCGTGCTGTTCGGGCGCAGGTACGCGAACGGGCCGACGTTCGTGTGGCTGCCGATGCGGCTCTCGGTCGCCTGCGAGGCGTTGACCTCCGTGCAGTCGCCCACCGTGCAGTCGGTGAGCATCGTGTTCGGGCCGATGGTGCAGCCCTCGCCGATGACGGTCTCGCCGCGCAGGATCGTGCCGGGCAGTAGCACCGTGCCCGCGCCGACCTTGACGCGCGGATCGACGTAGCAGTTGTTCGTGTCCATGATCTCAACGCCGCCGTCGAGCAGCTTTTGCAGGATCTTCTGGCGGCACATCGGCTGCGCGGCGCGCAGCTCCTCCTCGTCGCCCACGGGCAGGAAGCCCCGCAGGATCTCCGCGCCCTCCGGGAACGCGGCGAACGCGCCGTGCTCCTTGAGCACGCGGCGCACCGCCGGTATGGTCGCGCTGTAGACCGCGCCGCCGGAGAACACGCCCACCGGCAGCACAACGCCGTTGAGCACGATCACGTCGCCGGTCTTGCCGCTCAAATGCTCCAGCAGCTCTTCGGCGTGGCGCGCGCCGTCCACCAGCACGGCGTCCCAGGGCACGCAGGGACGCAGCTGCTCGTGTACGCTCTTGTCGCAAACGATAAAAAGCCGCCCGACGCCCATCGCCGTCAGCTCCGCGCAGGTCCACGAGAGGATCGGGCAGAACTGGACGGTTTGCAGCATCAGCGGCGTTTTGTCCCCCGTCAGGGCAATATTGTCGGGCAAAAACCAGATCGCAGTCTTGCCATCCATCGCATACTCCCCCTTATACATTGCTGTACGGTATTGTATCAAACGCGCGCGCAAAAATCCACCGATTTCACGCAGATTGATCCATTAATATTTTATATGACGGTCATTCAACGAAGCAATTGCAAATTAAGGTTTGATTTTCTCTTTTTATGGTTGATTTTTTTAACTTTATGCGCTATAATGAGAGGACTTTCGTGAAAAAGGAGCCGTTCCGCCGCCATGCTCAACATCGTTCTGGTCGAGCCGGAGATCCCGCAGAACTGCGGCAACATCGCCCGCACCTGCGCCGCCACGGGCGCGCGGCTGCATCTGGTGAAGCCGCTGGGCTTCGACGTCAGCGACAGCGCGGTCAAGCGCGCGGGGCTGGACTACTGGCACCTCGTCGAGGTGACGGTCTACGAAAACCTCGCCGACCTCTTCGCAAGGCACCCGGAGGCGGGGGCGGACTGCTGGCTCGCCACGACGAAGGCGCCGCAGGACTACACCAAAGCGCGGTTTTGCGACGGCTGCTGGCTCTTTTTCGGCAAGGAGACCGCGGGTCTGCCGGAGGATTTCCGCATGGCGCATTATGAGCGCTGCATCCGGCTCCCCATCCGCGCGGAGGCGCGCAGCCTCAATCTGAGCAATTCCGTCGCCGTCGTGACCTTTGAGGCGCTTCGGCAGCTGGATTTCCCGCACCTCGCCCTGACGGGCGAGATGCGGTCAAATGATAAAATCATTTGACCTTAATTGCCATGATGCCATTTCGCTCGCCGCTTCGCGGCAACCGCGAAATATGGCGCGCACATTCTGCGCACGGCAGAATGTGCTTGAAATAATGGCTGCAAATGTCAATTTCTCCACATAACAAGGAGGGTAATATATGAATTACAACAAGAAAACCGTCAAGGACATCGACGTCAAGGGCAAGAAGGTGCTTCTGCGCTGCGACTTCAACGTCCCGCAGGACAAGGCGACCGGCGAGATCACCAGCGACAAGCGCATCGTCGCGGCGCTGCCGACCATCCGGTATCTGCTCGACCAGGGCGCGGCGGTGATCGCCTGCTCCCATCTCGGCAAGCCGGCAGCCACCTTTGACTCCTATGTGAAAAAGCAGGTCGAAAAGGGCAAGAAGGCGGAGGACATTACCGAGGACGAGTGGAAGAAGAGCCTCAAAAAGCTGACCCTCGCCCCCGTGGCGAAGCGTCTGGGCGAGCTGCTGGGCATGGACGTCGCCTTCGCGAAGGACGTCGTCGGCGAGGACGCCAGGGCTAAGGCCGCGGCGCTCAAGGGCGGCGAGATCCTGCTGCTGGAAAACACCCGCTTTGAAAAGGGCGAGACCAAGAACGACCCCGCGACGGCCAAGGCGCTTGCCGATCTGGCGGGAGCCGACGGCATTTACGTCTCCGACGCATTCGGCAGCGTCCACCGCGCCCACGCGTCCACCGAGGGCGTGAGCAAGTACCTGCCCGCCGTGTCCGGCCTGCTCGTCGCCAAGGAGCTCGACGTCATGGGCAAGGCGCTCGACGATCCCAAGCGCCCGTTCGTCGCGGTGCTCGGCGGCGCGAAGGTCAGCGACAAGATCAACGTCATCAACAACCTGCTGGAAAAGGCGGACACCGTCATCATCGGCGGCGGCATGGCGTACACGTTCTCCAAGGCGCAGGGCGGCAAAATCGGCACCTCGCTTCTGGAGGAGGACAAGCTCGACTACGCGCTGGAGATGATCGAAAAGGCGAAGAAGAACGGCGTGAAGCTCCTGCTCCCCGTCGACACCGTCTGCGCGAAGGAGTTCAAGGCGGATTCCGAGCCCGCGACCTTCGACGCCGGCCAGATCCCCGACGACATGATGGGCCTCGACATCGGCCCGAAGACGGTCGAGCTGTTCTGCAGCGCGGTCAAGGGCGCCGGCACCATCGTCTGGAACGGGCCCATGGGCGTTTTTGAGTTCCCGGCGTTCGCCGTCGGCACCGAGGCGATGGCGAAGGCGCTCGCCGAGTCCGGCGCGGTGACGATCATCGGCGGCGGCGACAGCGCTGCGGCGGCGGAGCAGCTGGGCTTTGCCGACAAGATCACGCACATTTCCACCGGCGGCGGCGCCTCCCTTGAGTTCCTTGAGGGCAAGGAACTGCCGGGCGTTGCCTGTCTGATGGATAAGTAACCCCCTTCCAGGAGGAGCGTTTCCCGACACCGTTTCTTCCTTTTGTCTTGCCAAAAGGAAGAAATGGTTTCGGACTTCCGTAGAAGGAAAAGCGCCGTCGCGCCGCCATCGGTGCCGCTGTAACCGCTCGGCGCGATCGTCGACGATACCGGTATTCTCTGTTTCCGCTGTCGCTGCTTTTGTCGTGCGGGGCGTTATGCGTCTCCGCACAGCGCGCCTCGGAGAGATGAAATCCGCAGGGTGGTGCATTGCGCACTCGCTTCGCTCTGCGCTCTTGGCGGATGGATGCGCACATATGTGTGCGCCAATTACCTTGCCATTCTAGCCCACCTAGGCGCCGCCGCGCAGACGTACAACGCCGCGCCTCGATGAACGAGCGCGTCAGCGCAAGGAGAGACGCAACGGATCGACACGGAGCGCCGGACGGCGGCTATCGGCGTCGACAGTCGGAAAGGGATTCCAAAACCGCAGGTTTTGGCGGCTTTTTGGTGACTTTTTCGCCGCCGAAAAAGTCACTCCGCCCGCAGGCGGAAAACCCCTCCGCCGGTCTGGCGGAAACCACGCCCCGCGCCCGCAGGCGCGGAATTTCCCCCGCCGCCGGGACCGGCGGCACTCCCCCACAATTCCGCATACCAAATGAAATTTCAGGATATAAATAAAAAGGAGATCACAATTATGAACCGCAGATATCGTAAGACCATCATCGCCGGCAACTGGAAGATGAACAAGACCCCCTCCGAGACCAAGGCGTTCGCCGAGGAGTTCAAGGCGCTGCTGCCCAAGACCAAGTGGTGCGACGTCGTGCTGTGCGTGCCGTTCGTCGACGTGCCCGCCGCCGTGCGCGCGTTCAAGGACAGCCGCGTCGCCGTCGGCGCGGAGAACCTGTACTTTGAGAAGTCCGGCGCGTTCACCGGCGAGGTCTCGGCGGACATGCTCGCCGATCTGGACGTCAAGTACGTCATCATCGGCCACAGCGAGCGCCGCCAGTACTTCGGCGAGACCGACATCACCGTGAACAAGAAGGTCCACGCCGCGCTCGCCGCCGGCCTCAACCCGATCATCTGCGTCGGCGAATCGCTGGAGCAGCGCGAGATGGGCGTCACGATGGAGCTCATCGCGCTTCAGGTCAAGTCCGCGCTCGCGGGCGTACCCGCCGAGCAGGTGCGCAAGTGCGTCATCGCCTATGAGCCGATCTGGGCGATCGGCACCGGCAAGACCGCCACCGGCGAGCAGGCCGCCGAGGTCTGCACCTTCATCCGCGCCACGATCCGCGGCCTCTACGGCGCGCGCATCGCCCGCGGCGTCACCATCCAGTACGGCGGCAGCATGAAGCCCGACAACGCCGCCGAGCTTCTTTCCCACGAGGACATCGACGGCGGCCTGATCGGCGGCGCGGCGCTCAAGCCCGACCAGCTGATGGCAATCGTCCACGCGGCGAACCAGAACTGATCCGCATCGCGCGAAAACCAACTCTATTCTTTTGCGCCGGCAGGCGCGAAATTCGGGGGGTCTGACATGAAAAAATCCCCAACCACATTGATTATCATGGACGGTTTCGGCATGAGCGACGCCATGGAGGGCAACGCCGTTCGCGCGGCGAACACGCCCGTGCTCGACAGGCTCTTTATCGAGTACGCCCATACGACGCTCTCGGCGTCCGGTCTGGACGTCGGGCTTCCCGACGGGCAGATGGGCAACAGCGAGGTCGGCCACACCAACATCGGCGGCGGCCGCGTCGTGTATCAGGATCTGCCGCGCATCACCCGCGCGATCGAGGACGGCACGTTCTTTGAAAACCCCGCCTACAACGCGGCGATGGACGCGTGTCTGGAAAAGGGCTCGTCGCTGCATCTGATGGGGCTTCACTCCGACGGCGGCGTCCACTCGACGCTGGAGCATCTCTATGCGCTTTTGAAGATGGCGAGCATCAAGGGGCTCAAGCGCGTGTATATCCACTGCTTCCTCGACGGGCGCGACGTCTCCCCCACCAGCGGGCGGGACTACGTCGCCCAGACGGTGAAAAAATGCGCCGAGCTGGGCGTCGGCAGGATCGCGACGGTCATGGGGCGCTACTACGCCATGGACCGCGACAAGCGCTGGGACCGCGTCGAGGCGGCGTATGACGCGCTGGTCTACGGCGAGGGCGCGCAGAACCCCGACCCCGTCGCGGCGATCGCCGCGAGCTACGCCGCGGGCGTGACGGACGAGTTCGTCGAGCCGGTGGTCTGCGACAAAAACGGCATGGTTGGCGACAACGACAGCATCATCTTCTTCAACTTCCGCCCCGACCGCGCCCGCGAGATCACCCGCGCCTTTGTCGATCCGGGCTTCGACGGCTTCAAGCGCGAGCGCTTCCCCGTCACCTACGTGTGCAACACCGAGTACGACGCGACCATGCCCAACGTGCTTGTCGCGTTCCCGCGCATGGCGGTGAAGAACAATCTCGGCGAGTACCTCTCCCGCATGGGCATGACGCAGCTGCGCATCGCCGAGACGGAGAAGTACGCCCATGTCACGTTCTTCTTCAACGGCGGCGTCGAGCGCCAGTACGAGGGCGAGGATCGCGTGCTCGTGCCCTCTCCCAAGGTGGCGACCTACGACCTCCAGCCGGAGATGAGCGCGTGGGAGGTCACGGAGAAGTGCGTCGAGCGCATCCTCTCCGGCGAGTACGACGTCGTCATCCTCAACTTCGCCAACTGTGACATGGTCGGCCACACCGGCGTGTTCGACGCGGCGGTCAAGGCGGTGGAAACCGTGGATACCTGCGTGGGCAAGGTCGTGGGGGCAACCATGCAGATGGGCGGCATCGCCATGGTGACGGCGGATCACGGCAATGCCGAGCAGATGCTCCAGGAGGACGGAAAAAGCCCCATGACGGCGCACACGACCAATCCCGTTCCCTTCATTCTCTGCGGCGCGGGCACGGTGCTGCGCCACGGGCGTCTGGCGGACATCGCGCCGACCATCCTCGACGTGCTGGGGCTGGAGCTTCCGCCGGAGATGGACGGAAAAACGCTCATTGTGAAATAGCGCTTTGCGCCATTTCACAATGGCGAAATGATCGCCGTTTCGCTCGCCGCTTGCGCGGCAACCGCGAAAACATGGCTGTGTTCCGCCCGCGGCGGAACGTAGATTGTCAAATAAAATTATCTGCTCATGTATACGAATCGCTTCGGCGGGACACAATACCCGTCGAAGCGATTTTTACGGCTTTCGCCGCAAAAACGAGAGATGCCATTTCGCTCGCCGCTTGCGCGGCAACCGCGAAATATGACGCTCTCGCGCTTCGCGCGATCCATTTATTTCATCTTGTTCGGAGGTAAACATGAGCACAACAAACGGCCGCGGCTCGCGGCACCTATTTGACGGGACGGGCGTCTACATAGCCCTGTTCCTCATTGTGACGGCGCTTGCCGTCGCGGGCTATTGGACGCTGATCCCCCACACCCCCGCCGAATCCCCCGCCGTACCGGAGACGCCTGCCGTCACCGTGCCGGCGCCCGCCGTCAAACCGGAGACGGCTGCCGTTCCCGCGCCGGAGCCCGAGCCGGAGCCGGCCGCGCCGCAGCGCGCGCAGGCGCCCGCGCTTCCCGCGCAGAGCGCCGTCACCATCACGCTGCCGGAGACCGTGTCCCCCGACCTGACGCCGGAGCCGCCCGCGCTGGTGGTGCCGCCGCTCATCGGCGAGATCGTGACCGCCTTTTCCATGGAAGAGCTGCTCTACAGCGAGACCATGGGCGACTGGCGCACGCATGACGGCGTGGACTTCGCCGCCGAGCCGGGCACGCCCGTGTGCGCCGTCAGCGCCGGAACGGTGACGGACGTGCGCGACGACGACATGATGGGCACCACCGTGGTGATCGCCCATAAGGACGGCTATGACACGATCTACGCCAACTTGCAGGGCGTCCCCTCCGTCAGCCTGGGCGACTCCGTCTCCGCCGGACAGATCATCGGCGCGGTGGGCCGCACCGCGCTGAGCGAGACGCGGCTGCCCTCGCACCTGCATTTCGGCGTGATGAAGGACGGCGCGTTCATCGACCCCGCGGAATATCTGAACTGACCGAAACCGCGCGCCGCGGTGTGCCCCGCGGCGCGCGGTTTTCCGTGCTGTTTCGGTAAAGTGATAAAGTCCGCTGCCTGAAGACGTTGAATCTTTGGTCACTTTTGACCGTTGACAAGCACGCGGTTCAGATGCTATACTCCACCCAAACCGATGAGGAAGAGTGAGTAGACGCAGCCTCTTTTCCCAAAGCGAGCCGCCGGCGGTGGAAGGGCGGCGGAAAACGCGGCGTCGAATGGGCTTCCGAGGGCAAGCGGAAAGGATGCTCGCATCCGAGTATGTGCGCCGGGGCAAGGCTCCCCGTCAACAAAGGCCGGCGTATGGTCGTACGCGCCGACGGCGCTTCGTCCGCACGCAAAAAGTGGGCGCGCAAGCGTCAAGCCGGGTGGCACCGCAGGATGTATCGCAAGCGATACGATATAATCGCCGTTTCTCTCGCCGCTGACGCGGCAACCGAGAAAGATGGCTGTTATACAATCCTGTCCCAGCAAAAAATTTGCGGGGACAGGATTTATTTTATGCCTGTCCCGAAAGAAAGGAAGGCTACCATCATGGCAAACCAGAACAACATCCCCTACAAGATCTACCTCGAAGAATCGGAGATGCCGAAGTATTGGTACAACGTCCGCGCGGACATGAAGAACAAGCCCGCGCCCCTGCTCAACCCCGGCACGCACGAGCCCATGACCGCGCAGGAGCTCGCGGGCGTCTTCTGCGACGAGCTGATCGCGCAGGAGCTGGACAACGACACCCGCGAGTACCCCATCCCGCGGGAGATTGCCGATTTCTACAAGATGTACCGCCCCTCCCCGCTGGTGCGCGCCTACTGTCTGGAGGAAAAGCTTCAGACCCCGGCGAAGATCTACTACAAGTTCGAGGGCAACAACACCTCCGGCAGCCACAAGCTCAACTCCGCCATCGCGCAGGCATACTACGCGAAGAAGCAGGGCCTCAAGGGCGTCACGACCGAGACCGGCGCGGGCCAGTGGGGCACGGCGCTGAGCATGGCGTGCTCGTACTTCGATCTGGACTGCAAGGTGTTCATGGTCAAGGTCAGCTACGAGCAGAAGCCCTTCCGCCGCGAGGTCATGCGCACCTACGGCGCGTCCGTCACGCCGTCGCCGTCCGACACGACCGAGGTCGGGCGCAAGATCCTCGCCGAGCATCCCGGCACCACCGGCTCCCTCGGCTGCGCGATTTCCGAGGCGGTGGAGGTCGCGGTCACGAACCCCGGCTACCGTTACGTGCTCGGCAGCGTGCTCAATCAGGTGCTGCTGCACCAGAGCGTCATCGGCATGGAGACGAAGATCGCGCTCGACAAGTACGGCGTCAGGCCCGACATCATCATCGGCTGCGCGGGCGGCGGCTCCAACCTCGGCGGCCTGATCGCGCCGTTCATGGGCGAGAAGCTGCGCGGCGAGGCGGATTACCGCATCATCGCGGTCGAGCCGTCCTCCTGCCCCAGCTTCACCCGCGGCGTCTACGCCTACGACTTCTGCGACACGGGCATGATCTGCCCGCTGGCGAAGATGTACACGCTCGGCAGCAACTTCATCCCCGCGCCGAACCACGCCGGCGGCCTGCGCTACCACGGCATGAGCCCGATCCTCTCCCAGCTCTACGACGACGGCTATATGGAGGCGGTCAGCGTGCCGCAGACGAAGGTCTTCGAGGCGGCGGAGCAGTTCGCCCGCGTCGAGGGCATCCTCCCCGCGCCGGAGAGCAGCCACGCCATCCGCGTCGCCATCGACGAGGCGCTCAAGTGCAAGGAGACCGGCGAGGAGAAGACCATCATCTTCGGCCTGACCGGCACGGGCTACTTCGACATGGTCGCCTATGAGAAGTACCACGAGGGCAAGATGGACGACTATATCCCCACCGACGAGGAACTGGCGAAGTTTGCCGCCACGCTGCCCAAATTCTGACTTGATAAAAGCGCAAGCGCTTTTTGAGAGGGCTCCGGACAAAAAGCCTCCCGCGCCAAAAAATGGTGCGGGAGGCTCGTTTTACAGTCACAGTTCCTTGGCGTAGAGACGCACTTCGTCCATGCGATAACAGTACTCCGCCACCTCGCTTTTGCGCGAGAGCGTCGTCTCGAAGATCATCTCTTCCACGCCGTAGATCTCGCCGACGTTCTCCCGGTTCAAAAACCAGTCCGTCTTCGACGGACGGGCATAGCAGCGCAGCCAGTTGTGCTCCTGCAGGTTGCGAAAGCCCTGCGACCGGTAAAACCGGTTCGCGGGCTCGTCCTCCTGCGTCCAGACCTCGCAGCGGGCGACGCCTCTTTGCCGCAGCTCGGCCAGCGCGCGCTCCATCAGCGCCGCCGCCACGCCTTTTCTGCGGTATTCCGGCAGCACGGCCAAATGCCAGATGACCGCGCCCGTCCGATCCCCAGCGACGCACAGCGAATGGGGCTTGATCTCGATCTCCGCGTCGATCAGGCCGACGATCCTCCCGTCCTCCACGGCGACCAGACAGACGGCATCGTTTTCATACGGCTCTTTTTTGGTGACGACGTCGTTGTAGTACGAGCAGTCCAGAAACGAGACGACCCGGCATCTCAGCCACTCCCGTTTGTCCGCGGCGCAGTATTCCCGAACGATCATGCCCTAGTCCCCGATCTGCTCATGCATCCGGCGCATCGTCCGGCGCAGGAAGTACACGGACAGCGTCAGCGACACCAGCTCCGCGATCGGAAACGCGAGCCAGACCAGCTCCAGCCGCCGCGTCAGGCTCAGCAGGTACGCCGCGGGCAGCAGCGCCACCATCTGGCGGCACACCGAGATCAGCAGCGAGTGAATCGGGTTGCCGATCGCCTGGCAGACCGAGCCGGCGATGATGCAGAAGCCCGCCAGCACGAAGTGCGTCGCGATGATGCGCAGCGCCGGGATGCCCTGCGCGAGCATTTCGCCGTCGGCGTTGAAAATGCGCATCAGCTGCGCGGGGAACAGCTCGAAAATCAGCAGACCCGCCGCCATGATCGACATCGCCGTGACAACGGAGAGGCGGATGGTCTTGTTCACGCGGTCCGGACGGTGCGCGCCGAAGTTGTAGGAGATAATGGGGATCATGCCGTTGTTCAGGCCGAACACGGGCATGAAGATAAAGCTTTGCAGCTTGAAGTACGCGCCGTAGACCGCCGTCGCGACGGTGGAGAACGTCAGCAGGATCTGGTTGAGGCTGAACACCAGCAGCGAGCTGACCGACTGCATCAAAATCGACGGGAAACCGATCTTGTAGACCTCCTTCACGATCCCGCCGTGCCAGCGCATCTCCGAAAGCCGCAGATGGATCTCCGGATTCTTCCGCAGGTTCATGAAAAGCCCCATGAGCGCCGCGACGATCTGGCCGAACACCGTGGCGATCGCCGCGCCGCGCACGCCCATCGCCGGAAAGCCCAGAAGCCCGAAGATCAGGACCGGGTCGAGGATCATGTTGATCAGCGCGCCCGTGACCTGCGTAATCATGGACAGCGAGGTGCGCCCCGTCGCCTGCAAAAACCGCTCGAAGCAGAACTGGAAGAAAATGCCGAACGAGCAGCCGATGCAGATCGTGCAGTATGTCGTGCCCGCCTCGATGATGGCGGGGACGTCGGTCTGCGCGCGGAAGAACGGCTCCGAGACCGTGAGTCCCAGCACGGCGAACAGCGCGCCGCACAGCGCGAAGAGCACCACGCCCGTGTTCGCCACGCGGTCCGCGAGGTCCTGCCGCCGCTCGCCCAGCGAGCGGGCGATCAGCGCGTTGACGCCGAGGCCTGTGCCGCCGCCGAGGCCGATAATCAGCGCCTGGAGCGGAAACGCCAGCGACAGCGCGGTGAACGCGTCCTGCGATACGCGTGAGACGAAGTAGCTGTCCACCACGTTGTAGAGCGCCTGAAAGAGCATGGAGAACATCATCGGCACCGCCATCGTTGCCAGCAGCCTGCCCTCCGGCATCACGCCCATTTTGTTTTCTTTGGTTTCCATATCTCACCCCAATATTGAAAAAATAACGGCTGAGCCGTTATTTTTTCAATTCTCCATTCGCCGCCTTCGTCAGATACGCGTTGATGAAGCCGTCGAGGTCGCCGTCCATGACCGCCTGGATATTGCCGGTCTCAAAGTCGGTGCGCAGGTCCTTCACCAGCTGATAGGGCATGAACACGTAGGAGCGGATCTGGCTGCCCCACTCGATCTTGAGCTGCACGCCCTTTAAGTCGCTGATCTTCTCCGCGTGCTGCTGCAATTTGAGCTGCACCAGCTTGGCTTTCAGCATTTCCATGGCGTAGTCGCGGTTCTGGAACTGCGAGCGCTGCGTCTGGCACGCCGTCACAATGCCCGTGGGCTTGTGGATGAGGCGCACGGCGGAAGAAGTCTTGTTGATGTGCTGGCCGCCCGCGCCGGACGAGCGGTAGACCTGCATCTCGATGTCCTCGGGGCGAATCTCGACCTCGATGTCCTGCGGCAGCTCCGGCATGACCTCCAGCGCCGCGAACGAGGTCTGGCGGCGGGCGTTCGCGTCGAACGGCGACACGCGCACCAGACGGTGCACGCCGTGCTCGCCCTTGAGGTAGCCGTAGGCGTTCTCGCCCTTGATCATCACGGTCGCGCTCTTGAGCCCCGCCTCGTCGCCGTCGAGATAGTCCATCATCTCAAACTCGAAGCCGTGCTTGTTCGCCCACTGCATGTACATGCGGTAGAGCATTTCCGCCCAGTCCTGCGCCTCGGTGCCGCCCGCGCCGGGGTGGAACTCCAGAATGGCGTTGCAGTGGTCGTACTCGCCGGAGAGCAGCGTCGTCATCCGCGCCGCCTCCATCTTCTCCTCCAGCGCGCCGTAGCCCTCCTCCAGCTCCGGCAGCAGGCTGTCGTCGTCCATCTCCGTGCCCATGTCCACCAGCGCCAGCAGATCGTCGCGCTCGGAGATCAGCTTTTCATAGCGCTGTACCTTGGTTTGCAGCTGCTTGAGCAGGGTCTGGTTCTTCTGTGAACGCTCCACGTCGTTCCAGAAGCCCTCCTCCTCCGCCTCGGCGAGCAGACGCTCGATCTCGTGGCGGGAGGTCTCGATCTCCAGCGCCTTGCCGAGGTTGTCCAGCGTCTCGTCCATCGCGCGGAGCTTCTGCTTGTACCCGTCGTATTCAATCACTGCCATGGCAATAATCTCCTATTCTAACTTCATTAACCTGAAAAGTGTATCATATCTATATATAAAAGGCAAGCAAAAGACGCAATTCGGCGCGTTTTTTTCATTGTCCGCCCCGCGGCGGCGGGAAAAATGCCGAATTTTGTCGAAAAAACAAAAAGGCCACGCTCACAAAAGCGTGGTTCCTGCGATCCTCAGCGCTCGCTGACGATCTGTTCCGCACTCTCGAAGATCATGTCGTCGACGTCGGAACCGGTGAACTTGTACGTCATGTTACGTTCTCACGCTCCTTCCTTTTTCGGATGATTTTACAGTTTACCACGCGTTTTTCCGCTCTGCAAGGCGAAAGTCTCATGATTTTGCACAAGCCGTTTTCGGTTTCTTTGTGCGGTTGGCACAGTCTCGCTGCTTTTTGGCAATTTTAATGCTTGTTCGTCCGCGGGTTCCTGTGATAAAATATAGAATTATGAAAAAATTACTCCGTCTTCTGATCGTTCCGCTCATTCTCGCGCTGCTCGCGCTCGCCGTGTGGCTGGGCAACAACACGCTGCAAACCGACGAATACGCGTTCACCTCGGCGCACCTGCCCGACGCGTTCGACGGCTTTCGCGTCGTGCAGCTCTCCGACCTGCACGGCAAGCAGTTCGGCGAGGGCAACGCGCGGCTGATCGCCGCCGTCGAGGCCGCAAAACCCGATCTCATCGCCCTCACCGGCGATTTTGTCGACAAAGGCTCCGCCGTGGACGACGTCGTCCCGCTCATCAAGGGGCTCGTCGCGCTCGCGCCCGTCTATTACGTCACGGGCAACCACGAGTGGGGCAGCGGACAGGCGCAGGCGATGCTGCAAACGCTCGGCGCGCTGGGCGTGACCTGCCTCGACAACCGGTTCGTCCCCGTCGAGCGCGACGGCGCGCGCATCCTGATCGCCGGTGTCGCCGACCCGAACGGCTTCGCCGACCAGAAAACGCCGGAGGCGCTCGCCGCGGAGCTCTACGCCTCCGAGCAGAACCCGTTCTGGCTGCTGCTGGCGCACCGGAACAGCCTCTTCAACGGCGGATACTGCCGCCTCGGCGCCGATCTGACGCTCTGCGGCCACGCGCACGGCGGCATCTGGCGCTTCCCGTTCACGGACGGGCTGATCGACTCCGAAATGCGCCCCCTGCCCACATTCACAAGCGGATTCTATCAATGTACCGACGACGGGCGGCACGAGCGCGCGACGGTCTTCGTCTCCCGCGGGCTCGGCAACTCGCCCCGCGCGGTGCCGCGGCTGTTCAACCACCCGCAGATCGCGGTCATCACCCTGCGCGCCGCCTGAGCGGCCGCGCGCATCACACAGGATATTCATTATGCACGAATTTTGCGCCGGACAATTCGATATCGCTGTCATCGGCGCGGGGCACGCAGGCATTGAGGCCGCGCTTGCCGCCGCGCGTCTCGGCATGAAAACCATCTGCTTCACCATCAACCTCGACGCCGTGGGCAACATGCCCTGCAACCCCGCCATCGGCGGCACGGGCAAGGGCCACCTCGTGCGCGAGCTGGACGCCCTCGGCGGCGAGATGGCGAAGGCGGCGGATCGGGCGTGCATCCAGTACCGCCTGTTGAACCGCGGCAAGGGCCCCGCGGTGTGGTCGCTGCGCGCGCAGGCGGACCGGCGGCGCTATCAGGAGATCATGAAGCACACGCTGGAACAGCAGGAAAACTTGCTCGTGCGGCAGGCGGAGGTCGTGGACCTCCGCGTCGCGGACGGCGCGGTGCAAAGCGTCGTCACCGCCACCGGCGGCGTCTACGGGGTGCGCGCCGTCGTGATCTGCACCGGCACCTTCCTCGCCGGACGCACCATCGTCGGCGAGTGCGTGGAGGAGAGCGGCCCCGACGGGCTGCACGCCTCGACGGCGCTCGCGCCGAAGCTCGCCGCGCTGGGCCTGCCCCTGCGCCGCTTCAAGACCGGCACGCCGCCGCGCGTCAACGCCCGCAGCGTCGACTTCTCACAATTAGAGCGGCAGGACGGCGATGTCGTACCCGTTCCGTTCTCGTTCAGCACCACCGAACCGCCGTGCAACGAAGCGGTGTGCTGGCTGACCTACACCAACGCGGAGACGCACCGCATCATCCGCGAGAATCTCGACCGCAGCCCGATCTATTCCGGCGTGATCGAGGGTATCGGCCCGCGCTATTGCCCGTCGATCGAGACGAAGATCGTGCGCTTCCCCGACAAGTCGCGCCACCAGCTGTTCATCGAGCCGATGGGCCGCAACACGGAAGAGCTGTACATCCAGGGCTTCTCGTCCTCCATGCCGGAGGACGTGCAGCTCGCGATGCTGCACACGCTGCCGGGCTTAGAGCACGCCGAGATGACGCGCCCCGCCTACGCCATCGAGTACGACTGCGTCGACCCGACGGCGCTGCTGCCGACGCTGGAGGTCAAGGCGATCCGCGGCCTCTACGGCGCGGGGCAGTTCAACGGCTCGTCCGGCTACGAGGAGGCGGCGGCGCAGGGCTTCGTCGCGGGCGTCAACGCCGCGCTCAGGCTCAAGGGCGAGGAGCCGCTGATCCTCGGGCGCGAGCAGAGCTACATCGGCACGCTGATCGACGACCTCGTGACCAAGGGCACGAACGAGCCGTACCGCATGATGACCTCGCGCAGCGAATACCGCCTGCTGCTGCGGCAGGACAACGCCGACGAGCGCCTGACCGCGATCGGGCACCGCATCGGGCTCGTGAGTGCGGAGCGCCTTGCCGCCGTCGAGGCAAAATACGCCGCCGTGGCGCGCGAGATCGATCGCCTGACGCACGCGGGCGTCCCCGCGTCGGACGCGCTGAACGCGCTGCTGCGCGAGCGCGGCACCGCCGAGGTGCACGACGGCGCGACGCTGCTCTCGCTCCTGCGCCGCCCGCAGCTCAGCTACGACGACCTGCGCGCGTTCGACGAGACTTGCGCCGCCTTCCCCGCCGCGCTTGCCGAGAGCGTGGAGATCGCGGTCAAGTACGAGGGCTACATCAGGCGCCAGAAGGCGGAGGTCGCGGAGTTCGCGCGCTTAGAGCGCAAAACGCTGCCGGACGGCATCGACTACGCCGCCATTGAGGGCCTGCGCCTCGAAGCGCGGGAAAAGCTCGCGGCGATCCGCCCGCGCAGTCTCGGGCAGGCGAGCCGCATCTCGGGCGTCAGCCCCGCGGACATCGCGGCGCTGATGATATTCCTTGATAAAAAATAGGGAGCGTTTCCTGAAACCAGTTCTTTCCTTTTCGAGAAAAGGAAAGAACCGTTTTCAGACTTCCAAAGAAAGGAAAAGCCTGTCGCGCCGCCGGTCATGCCTTTGTGACCGGTCGGCGCGATTGTTGTCGATACCGATATTCCCTCTTTCCGCTGTCGCTGCGCTTCTCCGTGCGGAGCGTTGTGTGTCGCCGCCCCGCGCGCCTCGTTGGGGATAAATCTTCCGGTTTAAGATAAAGTAGGCGCCGCCGCGAAGACGCACGATGCCGCGCATTGATGAACGAGCGCGACAGCGCAAACAGAGAAGTGACGTATCGTCATGGATGCGCCGGATATAGACGTGTGCCCTGCCACATTCGGCAAGGCGATTTTCTTCTTTGTCGGGCGACACCGTTTCTTCTTTTCAAGAAAAAGAAGAAATGGGGTCGCATTCGTTCTCATATTTCAAGTTCACAAATCATTTACACGAAAATCTATTGACATTGGCAAACTCCGGTGCTACACTCCGTTTAGCACTCAAGGAAAAGGAGTGCTAACAGGGAGACAGCGATGGAATTGAGCGAGCGCAAAAAGCAAATACTGAAGGCGGTCGTCGAGCATTACATCGATTCCGCGGAGCCGGTCGGCTCCAAGATGCTCTCGCAGGAGCTGGGTGTTTCGTCCGCCACCGTGCGCAACGAGCTGGCGGAGCTGTGCGACCTCGGCTATCTGGAGCAGCCGCACACCTCGGCGGGGCGCGTGCCGTCGCCGCAGGGCTATCGGCTGTACGTCAACGAGTTGATGGAGCGTCGCAATGTCTCCCCGGAGGAGGCCGCCGGCATCGACGAGACGCTGCGCGGCAAGCTGGAGGGTATGGGCGGCGCGATGACCAACGCGGGACAGCTGGTCTCGTCCATCGTCAACTACCCCGCCTACAGCGTGACGAGCGGCAACGCTGCGCTGACGGTGGAGCGTTTCGAGCTTCTCCCCGTCGACGCGACGAGCTTCATCACCGTCGTGATGACCAGCGACAAGAGCGTGAAGAGCCAGCTGCAAAGCGCGGCGCTCGCCTTTGACGCCGCCCGTCTGGGCGATCTCAAGAACCTGCTGAACACGCATTTCACCGGCAAGAGCCGCGCCGAAATGAGCACGCGCCTGATGAGCGTGGGTGAGCAGCTCTCCCCCGAGCTGTTCCTCGTCCTCTCCAAGACCGTCGAGTACGCCTCCGGTATTCTGGACGAGGCGTCGCGGCGCGACGTGGAGACCACCGGCGCGAGCCGCATCCTCAAGATGCCTGAATACCGCGACGTGGACCGCGCGCACGAGCTGATGACCTTCCTCGTGGACAACAAGGAGAACCTGCCCGTGCCGGACGACGGCGCGCCGCTCAAGATCCTCATCGGTCCGGAGAACGTCAGCGAGGCGCTGCGCGACACCAGCGTCGTCGTCGCCAGCTACGACATCGGCGACGGGATGCGCGGGCTGGTGGGCGTCGTTGGCCCGACGCGCATGGACTACGCCACCGTCACCGCGCGGCTTTCCTACTTTGCCGAGAGCATGGCGAAGATGTTCGGAAAGAACGAGCTGCCCCCGGCGGAGAAATCAGACACGTAAGCAACATCCCAAAGGAGTCGAGATATATGGCAAAGGAACCGGAAGAAAAGAAAATGGACGCGCCGGCGGAGACGCCGGACGTCGAGGAGACCGCAAAGGCGGAAGCCGCCGCGGAGCAGCCCGGGGCGGTTGAGCCGCAGGAGACAGCGGACGCGGCAAAGGAGCCGGACGCCGCAAAGGAGCCGGAGACCTTCACCGTCACCGCGGAGCAGATGGAGAAGATGGAGGCGCTGGCACAGCAGCTCTCGGAGCAGCAGGACAAATTCCTGCGCCTCGCCGCGGAGTACGACAACTACCGCAAGCGCACCGCGAAGGAGAAGGAGAACATCTACGCCGACGCGAAGATTGAAACGCTGACCGCGATGCTCCCCGTCTACGACAATCTGGAGCGCGGGCTCGCGCAGTTCAAGAACGAGGACGAGGATTCCCCGCACCGCAAGGGGCTGGAGATGATCTTCTCGCAGTTCAGGGAAAGCCTCGCCAAGCTGGGCGTCACCACGATCGACGCCGTGGGCAAGCCCTTTGACCCGGAAAAGCACAACGCCGTGATGCACGTGGAGGACGAGACCGTCGGCGAAAACACAGTGGTCGAGGTTTTGCAGCAGGGCTTCCTGCTGGGCGACAGGGTGCTGCGCTTTGCCATCGTCAAGGTCGCGAACTGAATTCGACAAAATGTTTCACATGAAACAATCCACAACCGTCAACAAATAAAATTGAGATATACGAGGAGGCAATTATCATGTCTAAAGTAATCGGTATTGATCTGGGAACCACCAACTCCTGCGTCGCCGTGATGGAAGGCGGCGAGGCCGTCGTCATCGCCAACGCCGAGGGCAACCGCACCACCCCGTCCGTCGTCGCGTTTTCCAAGACGGGCGAGCGCATGGTCGGCCAGGTCGCGAAGCGTCAGGCGATCACCAACCCCGACCGCACCATTTCCTCCATCAAGCGTGAAATGGGCACCGACCACCGCGTCGAGATCGACGGCAAGAAGCTCACGCCGCAGGAGATCAGCGCGATGATCCTCTCCAAGCTCAAGGCGGACGCCGAGAGCTATCTGGGCGGAAGCGTCAGCGAGGCTGTCATCACTGTCCCCGCCTACTTCACCGACTCCCAGCGTCAGGCGACCAAGGACGCCGGCAAGATCGCGGGTCTGGACGTCAAGCGCATCATCAACGAGCCGACGGCGGCGGCGCTCGCCTACGGCGTCGACAAGGAGGGCCAGCCCCAGAAGATCATGGTCTACGACCTCGGCGGCGGCACGTTCGACGTCTCGATCCTCGACATCGACGACGGCGTGATCGAGGTGCTTGCCACCGCGGGCAACAACCGTCTCGGCGGCGACGACTTCGATAAGTGCATCATGGACTACCTCGTCGAGGAGTTCAAGAAGAGCGACGGCGTGGACCTGTCCGTCGACAAGGTCGCCATGCAGCGCCTGAAGGAGGCTGCGGAGAAGGCGAAGATCGAGCTCTCCGGCGTCACGACCTCCAACATCAACCTGCCCTATATCACCGCGGACGCCACGGGCCCGAAGCATCTGGACGTGACGCTGACGCGCGCGAAGTTCAACGAGCTGACGAACCACCTTGTCGAGGCGACGATGGGCCCCGTGCGTCAGGCGATGAGCGACGCCGGCCTCAAGGCAAACGACCTCGCCAAGGTCCTGATGGTGGGCGGCTCCAGCCGTATCCCCGCCGTGCAGGACGCTGTCAAGAACTTCACCGGCAAGGAGCCGTTCAAGGGCATCAACCCGGACGAGTGCGTCGCCATGGGCGCCGCGCTGCAGGCGGGCGTGCTGACCGGCGACGTCAAGGGCCTGCTGCTGCTCGACGTCACGCCGCTGAGCCTCGGCATTGAGACCATGGGCGGCGTGTGCACGAGACTGATTGACCGCAACACCACCATCCCCGTCAAGAAGAGCCAGATCTTCTCCACAGCCGCGGACAACCAGACCTCCGTCGAGGTCAACGTGCTCCAGGGCGAGCGTGAGATGGCGGCGGCGAACAAGAGCCTCGGCCGCTTCCACCTCGACGGCATCGCTCCCGCGCGCCGCGGCGTGCCGCAGATCGAGGTCACATTCGATATCGACGCCAACGGCATCGTGAATGTCAGCGCCAAGGACCTCGGCACCGGTCAGGAGCAGCACATCACGATCACCGCGTCCTCCAACATGAGCAAGGAGGACATCGAGAAGGCGGTCAAGGAGGCGGAGCAGTACGCCGCCGAGGACGCCAAGGCGAAGGAGAAGGTCGAGGTCCGCAACCAGGCCGACCAGATGGTCTACCAGAGCGAGAAGACCCTGAACGACGTGGGCGACAAGATACCCGCGGACGAGAAGGCGAAGGTGCAGGCGGGCGTCGACAAGCTCAAGGAGACGCTCAAGGGCGAGGATACCGCCGCGATCAAGGCGGCGACCGAGGAGCTGACGCAGCTGTTCTACGCCATGAGCGAGAAGCTCTACGCGGGCGCGGGCGGCGCAGGCGCGGCGGGCGGTCCGGGCGCAGGCCCCGACATGGGCGGCGCTGCCGGCGCGGGCCCGGATATGGGCGGTCAGCAGTTCTACGACGCCGACTACAAGGTCGTTGACGACGACGAAAACAAATAACAGGCAAAAACCACCGCGGGGACAGCTCCCAGTGAGCTGCCCCCGAATGTGGCGTTTTAAGGAGATTTTCCATGGCTGACAAACGTGATTACTACGAGGTACTGGGCCTGCAAAAGGGCGCCTCGGAGGAAGAGATCAAAAAAGCCTACAAGAAGCTCGCGCGCAAGTACCATCCGGACATGAACCCCGGCGACAAGACCGCCGAGGAGAAGTTCAAGGAGGTCAACGAGGCGAACGAGATCCTCTCCGACCCGCAGAAGAAGGCGCGCTACGACCAGTTTGGCTTCGCCGGCGTTGACCCGAGCTACGGCGCGGGCACCGGCGGCTACGGCGGCGGCATGGACTTCGACTTCGGCGATCTGGGCGACCTGTTCGGCAGCTTTTTCGGCGGCGGCTTCGGCGGCTCCTCCCGCGCGAACCCCAACGCGCCGACGCGCGGCGAGAGCCTGCGCACCAGCGTCAACATCACGTTCGAGGAGGCTTGCTTCGGCTGCGAGAAGGACGTCATTATCGAGCGCGTGGAGCAGTGCGAGACCTGCAAGGGCTCCGGCTGCGAGGCGGGCACCACCGCCGAGATCTGCCCGGACTGCAAAGGCCGCGGCATGGTGCAGCAGCGCCACCAGACGCCGCTGGGCTTCATGTCCACCTCGGCGCCCTGTTCGCGCTGCGGCGGGCGCGGCAAGATCATCCACAAGCCCTGCAAGACCTGCGGCGGGCGCGGCATGGCGCGCAAGCGCAAGACGCTCAAGGTCAGCATCCCTGCCGGCATCGACAACGGGCAGACGATCTCGCTGCGCGGCCAGGGCAACGCCGGCAAGAACGGCGGCCCGGCGGGCGACCTGCTGATCGTCATCTCGGTGCGTCAGCATGAGATCTTCCGCCGCGAGGGCACGAGCATCCTCTGCGAGGCGCCGATCACCTTCGCGCAGGCGGCGCTCGGCGCGGAGCTGGAGATCCCGACCATCGACGGCAAGGTGAAGTATGCCATCCCGGAGGGCACGCAGTCCGGCGACGTGTTCCGCCTCAAGGGCAAGGGCGTGCCGGGCCTAGGCGGCCGCGCGCGCGGCGACCAGTACGTCACCGTGTACATCGAGACGCCGCGCAACCTGAACAAGGAGCAAAAGGCTGCGCTGAAGAAGTTCAGCGAGCTGCTGGGCGAGAAAAACTACGAGGAGAGCAAGAGCTTCTTCGGCAAGTTCAAAAAATGAGGGTCTGAGTGTTTATGCGTAATACCGGAACGCGGGGCTATCTGGGCTACCGCGGGCGGCGGAGCGCCGGCAGGAAGTGGATCGTCTTCGCGCTGGTGCTGATCCTGCTGGCAGCCGCCGCATTTCTGCTCGCGCAGCAGTACATCGTCTACGACATGGACGGCTCTTATCACTTCGAGCTGCCCTGGTCGCACCACGGCGGCACGCAGCAGACGTCGCACCACGGCGGAAGACAGGATCTGGAGATCATCATCGAGCGGCCCGAGGAACCGGAGCCGGAGAAGATCCCGCTCCACGCGCAGGAGCTGGACGCCTCCGCCCTGACGGCGGACAAGATGAACGCGGCGCTCGCCGCTCTGCCGGAGGGCGTGAACAGCGTCGCCGTCCGTCTCAAGACGGTGAAGGGCGAGCTGCTCTACCCCTCGCAGCTCGCCGACGCGGCGGAGGCGAAGGCGGTCGCGGGCAAGGACGAGGCGCGCGCCGCCATCGAAACGCTGACGGCGTCGGGCCGCTATACCATCGCGCGGCTCGCCATGCTGCACGACAGCCGCTATTCCTTCGCGCACATGGTCGAGGCGTCCATTTTGCAGCGCAACTACAAGAACTACGTCTGGTACGCGCCGGACAGCAGCTTCTACCTCGCGCCCGAGAAGGAGATGGCGCGGCAGTACCTGTGCAACATCGCCGCGGAGGTCGCGTCGATGGGCTTTGACGAGCTGCTGCTCGACGAGTTCGGCTATCCCACGAAGGGGCGGCTGAGCAACATCTTCACCGACGACCGCGAGATGACGATGGAGGCGGCGCTGGCGCTGCTGGCGGACAATCTGCGCGAGACCGTCTCCGAGTACGGCGTCAAGCTCTCGCTGACGATGGACGAAAAGACCGTGCTGAACGGCTCGGACGAAAAATCCGGACAGAATCTCGCGGATCTCGCCATCCGCTTTGACCGCATCTATGTTCCCACCACGGCGGACAAGATCCCCGCGCTGGAGGAGGCGCTCGCCCCCTACAGCGCCGAGCTGGTGCCGATCCTCAAGACCGCGCCCGCCGAGGGCGATTACCTGCTGACGCAAGGAGGCTGACCATGCGCCTGATCTCATGGAACGTCAACGGGCTGCGCGCCTGTTTGAACAAGGGCTTTCTCGATTCGATCGCGGCGATTGATCCGGATGTGATCTGTTTGCAGGAGACGAAGCTCCAGGAGCATCAGGTCAGCTTCGACCTGCCCGGCTATCACCGCTACTGGAATTGCGCCGACAAGGCGGGCTACTCCGGCACGGCGGTCTTCACCAAGACGGAGCCGCTGTCCGTCGCGCTCGACTTCGGCGAGGACATCCACCGCCACGAGGGGCGCGTCATCACCGCGGAATACCCCGATTTCTACCTCGTTTGCTGCTACACGCCGAACGCGCAGGACGAGCTGCGGCGTCTGGACTACCGGATGCAGTGGGAGGACGACCTGCGCGGCTACCTCTGCCAGCTCGATTTGGTCAAGCCCGTGGTCTACTGCGGCGACCTGAACGTGGCGCACGAGGAGATCGACCTCAAGAACCCTAAGACGAACCACTTCAACCCCGGCTTCTCCGACGAGGAGCGCGGCAAGATGACCGAGCTGCTCGGCGCCGGGTTCATCGACACCTTCCGCACGCTGCACCCCGACGCGCGCGACGCCTATTCCTGGTGGAGCTACCGCGCGCAGTCGCGCGCGCGGAACGTGGGCTGGCGCATCGACTATTTCATCGTCTCCGCGCGGCTGCGCGACCGCGTTGAGACGGCGTCCATCCTGCCGGAGGTCACGGGCAGCGACCACTGCCCCGTTTTACTGGAATTATCGTGATAATTCCGGTAAAACGGATTTTATGTCGGTTTCGCTCGCCGTTTGTGCGGCAACCGCGAAGCATGACGAAAATCCCGCTATATTGCGGGATTTTGTCTTTCGCCGTCCGCAGACGGACCAAATCACATTAAAAGAGCCTCCCGCGGTTCGTGAACCGCGGGAGGCTTGTATTATTGTTTCTGTCAGCGGCCCGTCGTGCGCGTCACGGCGCCGGAGGCCTCCAGCGCCTGAAGCAGCGTGCGGTTCTGCCCCTTGAGTTTCGCATCCAGCGCCGCCGCAGAGATGATCGCCGCGTCGCCGCGGGTAAATTCGTACGTGTCCGCGTTGTAACGCCCGTCGGTGATGCCCAGCTTGTCGGACAGCTCCCACGACTGATACCATTTGAAGTCGGTATCGCTGCTGTAGCCCAGCGCGCGCAGCACAAACGTGATATACTGCGCGGCGGACACGGCGGTCCCGCCGCTGTAGATCGTCCTGCCCGTGCCGTTGGTCAGCTTATTGGCGTAAGCATAGCCCACATAGGGCTTCGCCCAATCGGTGAGATCGGTGAACGGCGTTGTCCACTTTCCGGTGATCGCCTCGTTTTCCTTTCCCAGGAGGCGCACGAGCATCGTCACCGCCTCGTTGCGGGTGGGTGTGCGTTCGAGGCTGAAGATCGGCGTGCCGTCCGGATTGGTTCCCGTGCCGCGGAACAGCCCCAGCTCGTAGAGCCTCTGTGCAGCGTTTTCCGCCTCCGACCCCGCGGCGCGGGAGGTCGGACAGACGCACAGCAGCATCGTCAGCGCCAGCGCAAGGCAAATGAGTCTTTTCATGGTCGTTTTCCTCCTTTTTTGATCCGCTTCTGCAAAAAAGGGCACAGCGGGACTATCGGTCCGCTGTCGCCCTTTCGTTTCTTTTCAGTTGATCTGCTTGCGGCGGCTGAGGTTCATCGTGCCGTCCTGCATGTCGCTGAGGCTGTCGAGACTCTGGCCCGTGCCCTTGGCGACGCACTGGATGGCGTTCTCGGCGATGATCGTCGGGATGCCTGTGCGCGCCGTGACCAGCTTGTCGAAGCCCTTGACGAGGCTGCCGCCGCCGGTCATCACGATGCCGTTGGTCGAGATATCCGCCACCAGCTCCGGCGGCGTGCGCTCGAGCACCTGATGGACCGCCTCCATGATGCGCTCCACCGGCTCCTCGAACGCGTCCATCATCTCCGTGGACGTGACCGTCACCATCTTGGGAAGGCCCGTGAGCAGGCAGCGGCCCTTGACCTCCATGGTGCTCTCCTCCTCCGGCGGGAAGACGCAGCCGATCTGCATCTTCATCTCCTCGCCCGTGCGCTCGCCGATAAGCAGGTTGTGCGTGCGGCGCATGTATTTCACGACCGCCTCGTTGAACTGGTCGCCCGCGACCTTGATGGACGCCGACTCCACCACGCCGGAGAGCGAGATGACCGCGATGTCCGTCGTGCCGCCGCCGATGTCGATGACAAAGTTGCCATCGGGCTGCGTGATGTCGATGCCCGCGCCGATGGCGGCGGCAACCGGCTCCTCGATCAGATAGACGCGGCGCGCGCCCGCCTGAATGCCCGCGTCGATGACCGCGCGCTCCTCGACCTCGGTGATGCCGGAGGGCACGCAGATGATGATGCGCGGCTTGAAGAACTGGAAGCCCGCGACCTTGTGGATAAACTCCTTAATCATGCGCTCCGTCACCTCGTAATCGGAGATGACGCCCTCGCGCAGCGGACGGATGGCGATGATGTTGCCCGGCGTACGGCCCAGCATGGCCTGCGCGTCCGCGCCGACCTTCAGCAGCTTGCCGGTGTTTTTGTCAATGGCGACGACCGACGGCTCGTTGAGCACGATGCCCTTGCCCTTGATGTAGATCAATACGGAAGCGGTACCGAGGTCGATACCGATATCTTTTCCCATTGCCATAGTTATACCTCTTATTTCAAACGAAATTCTCGTGTATATGCCCAGTATTACTATTATATCCGCTCATCCGCCGGTTTGCAATATTGTTTGCGACAAAAGTTTGCCGTTTTCGTGGCTTTTTTCTCGCCAATTCGCCCGCTTTCGGCGCTCCGGCGTCCGTTTGCGCGCCATTTTCCAGTTTTCCGCCGGCGCGGCGGTTCTATGTACGCGCGCCGCCGCCAAAAACTACCGTGCCGTGTGCGTTTCGAGACTCGCCTCCGCCGCGCAGGCGCACACAACGCCCGCCGCTCCCGCGTCGCGCAGCACCCGCGCGCACTCCGAGAGCGTCGAGCCCGTCGTCAGAATATCGTCGATCAGCAAAATGCGCGCGTTTCGGATCTTGTCCCCGTTTCGCGCGCGGTATGCGCCCACGACGTTGCCCCGCCGCTCCGCCGCGCCGAGGCCCGACTGCGGCGGGTTGTCGCGGATCTTTTCGAGCAGCGCGGCCGGCTCGGTCCCCCATGCCTTCGCGCACGCCTTCGCGAGCAGATAAGACTGGTCGTAGCCGCGCTCGGCGAGCCGCTTTTTCGACACGGGCGCCCACGTGACCACGTCGAATTCCCCGCCCAGCTCCTCCGCGGCGCATTGCGCGAGCAGCTGTCCGAAGCCCTCCGCCGCGCTTTGCGCGCCGCGGAACTTGAAGCGCAGCAGCGCCTCGCGCACCGTGCCCTCATAGCGCAGGGGCACGGCGCATTTTCCGAAGCCCGCGCTCTCGCGCAGCGGCTTTGCCGTGCGCGGCAGGCTCTTTTCGCACTTCCCGCAGACGCCGCGCACGCCGCCGCGTCCGCAGACGGCGCACTTCGGCGGAAAGATCAGGTCGAGTATCGCCGTTTTCCACATGGCGCGCTCAGCTCTCCGCTTTCTCCGCCGCGCCCTTTTCCGCGCCGTTCTCCGCCGGGACGGGCATCGGGGCGTCGTAATCCATGCCCCTCGCGTGCCACACGTCGTCCTGCTTGATCGTCATGAGGTCGTCCTTGGTAAAGTCGTCCATCGCCGCGAGGCGGTTCGCCTGCTCGGTGAGGATCTGCTCGAAGATGTTGCGCACGCCGCGCGCGTTGCCGAAGGTGATGCCGCCGGCGTCGTTCGCCTCGTCGATGAACTCGCGGATCTCCTCCTCCGCGCCCTCGGCGAGCTGATAGCTGCCCTTCTTGCACTGGAGCTTGAAGATGTCCACCATCTCGTCCGTGGTGTAGTCGTCGAAGTGCAGATAGCGGTTGAAGCGGGATTCGAGGCCCGGATTCGAGTGGATGAACTTGTCCATCAGCTCGTCGTAGCCCGCCACGATGACCACGAGGTCGTCGCGGTGATCCTCCATCGCCTTGAGGATGGTGTCGATCGCCTCCTGGCCGAAGTCGTTCTCGCTCCTGCCGTTGAGGGCGTACGCCTCGTCGATGAACAGCACGCCGCCGAGCGCCTTCTGGATCTGCTGCTGCGTCTTGATCGCCGTCTGGCCGACATAGCCCGCGACGAGGCCGCTGCGGTCTACCTCGACCAGCTGGCCCTTGGACAGAATGCCCAGCGAGCGGTAGATGCGCGCCATCAGGCGGGCGATCATCGTCTTGCCCGTGCCGGGATTGCCGGTGAACACCATGTGCAGCGAGAAGTCCGTCGTCGGCAGCTCCGCCTCCTGGCGGCGCTTGAACACCGTCGCCATGTTGATGAGGTTGTTGACCTCCTTCTTGATCTCGGCAAGGCCGATGTAGCTGTCCAGCTCCGCCTTGAGGTCCTCGATCTTCTCCGGCGGCGGCAGCTCCTCTTCCTTCTTCTCGCCGCCGTCGCCGCCGCTGGTCGCCGTGGGCGGCTGCTTGTTGTCCGTCTTCGCGGCGTCGCTCCCCTTCGTATCAAACGGGGATTTCGGCGCGCCCCAGAAGTCCTCGTTCATGCGGTTGAGGCTGCTCTCCGACATGCTGCGGATCACGTCGAGCTGGCGCAGGATGATTTCGTCTTTCTTGTCCATAGTTTGCTCCTTCCCCAAAAGAGAATATCGATTTCTCCGAATTTCCATGTTTTTTCTTTCCCTCCGGCGTTTTTTCACGTCAGCTTGAGCCGCTGCGCCGCGCCCAGCAGCAGCGCGGCGATCAGCCCCGTCAGCGCGCCGGTGAAGAGCGACACGACCAGCAGCACCGGCAGATACGCCAGCGGCGCGGCGGAGGTGAGCGTCAGCATCGCGGCGCAGACCTGACCGATGTTGTGCGCCGCCGCCCCGCCGACCGACACGCCGTAGACCGAGAGCCGCCGGCTGCGCGCGAGCAGCGCCATCGCAAAGAGCGCCGCGAGCGCGCCGAGCAGCGAATACAGCAGCGCCGAGGCGTTGCCCGCGAACATCGCGCCCAGCAGCACGCGCGTGAGCAAAATCAGCAGCGCATAGCGCGCGCCGAGGGCGTAGAGCGCGAAAACCGTCACCAGATTCGCAAGCCCCAGCTTGAAGCCGGGCAGCGGCACGGGCGGCGGGAACATCCCCTCCACGTACGAGAGCGCCAGCGCCAGCGACGCGAGCACGGCGCAGCGCGTGAGCTGTTTTGTCGTCATCCGCACGCCGCGCCTCCTATCCCGCCACCGCGTCGTATCCGGCGTCCGCCGCGCCGCCGGCGACGGAGACGACGATGCGCGCGGGCAGGCAGACAATGCTCTGCCCCGGGCGCGAGATCGTGCCGGTTTTCACGCAGTCCTGCGTCGGGCAGTCCGCGTGCTCGACGCAGACGCCTTCCGCGGTGACGCGGATGTGTACGGTATAGCCGTTGTTTTTATAATCACGTTCCGCATCGTCGAACGGCAGCCGGTCCGTCTTCGCGCCGTTGATGGAGATGACGACGCTGCGCGCGGCGTCGGACGGCGCGAACCAGAACCGCGCGGCGCACAGCGCCGCCAGCGCCAGCACCGCCAGCACGACGAGCGCGTCGTACTTCGTCGGCTTCAGCTCAGGAGACCTTTTCATAGGTATATCCGTTCCCGGCTTCGGGCGTGAAGCCGTCGCAGGTGTAGAGCACGCGGCCGTCGCCGGTGACGAGGATCAGCTCGAACGGCGTCTCGTTCGCGAGGCGGGCACGCAGGGCAAGCGAAGCGTCCGCGCCCACGACGCAGCACGCCGTCGCCAGCGCGTCCGCCCAGATGCCGTCGCCGCAGACGACGGTCGCGCTGACGATCCCGCTCTCGGCGGGGCAGCCCGTGCGCGGGTCGATGATGTGGTGATAGCGCACGCCGTTTTCCTCAAAGTACCGCTCGTACACGCCGGAGGTCATGACAAAGCGGCCGCCGTCCGTCGCCAGCACGCCGAGATACGCGCCGCCGTCGGCGGGGTCCTTGACCGCGACGCGCCAGTTTGAGCCGTCGGGCTTCGTCCCCAGCAGCGCCACATCTCCGCCGAGATCGAGGACCGCGCCGGTCGCGCCCGCCGCCTCAAGCTTCTGCTTCACGCACAGCGCCGCGTAGCCCTTGGCGATGCCGCCGAGGTCGATCTGCGCGGGCAGGTCGAGCGTCACATGGTCGGTATCGCCGTCTGTATGCAGGCGCGCCGCGCCGACGTGCGCCAGTGCCTCCGCAAGCTCCGCCTCAGTGGGGACGCGGTGCTCCCCCGCCCCGCTGCCGAAGCCCCACAGCTCCAGCACGGGCGCGACGGTGACGTCAAATGCCCCGTCCGTCGCCTCGGAGATCGCCAGCGCGCTGCGCACGAGATACGCCAGCTCCGTCCCCGCGGCGGTGCCGTCTCGGTTGAGCGCGTAGACCGCGCTGCCCTCCGTGCCCCGCGCCAGCGCGGCGTCGAGCCGGTGCAGCTCCTGCTCCGCGGCGTTGAGCTGCGTGTCGTTCCCGCCGTAGACGGTCAGGTTCATCACCGTGTCCATGGCGAAGACGGTGCGCGCGTTCGCGCGCGGCGCGGTCTCGCCGCATCCGGCGAGCAGCAGGCATATGAGAATGAGGGCGACAGCGCGCTTTTTCATGGCCCCTCCGAAACGCAAAATGATACGTTTATAATATAGCAAAAAGAAAGACGGCTGTAAAGCCGTCTTTCCTTTTGCCGTGAGAAATTTACTTGTACATCTCCACGAGCTTGAGCAAGTGCTCGTAGCGCTCCTTCGCCGCGGCCTCGTTGCGCTCGAACAGCGTCGTCGCGCGATCGGGGAACTCGCGGGTCAGGCGGCTGTAGCGCGCCTCGTTCATCAGGAACTCCTGATAGCCGCCCGCGGGCGCCTTGGAGTCGAGAGTGAACTTCTGCTCGGCGTCGGGGTTGAAGCGGAACAGGTTCCAGTAGCCGCACTCGACCGCCTTCTTCATCTCCTTCTGGCAGTTCATCATGCCGCCCTTGATGCTGTGCATCTCGCAGGGGCTGTAGCCGATGATGAGGGACGGGCCGTCATACGCCTCGGCCTCGGTGATGGCCTTGATGGTCTGCGCCGGGTTCGCGCCCATGGCGATCTGCGCCACATAGACGTAACCATAGCTCATGGCGATCTCGGCGAGGCTCTTCTTCTTGACCTCCTTGCCGGCGGCGGCAAACTGCGCGACCTGGCCGATGTTGGAGGACTTGGACGCCTGTCCGCCGGTGTTGGAGTAGACCTCGGTGTCGAAGACGAAGACGTTGACGTTCTTCTTGGAGGCGAGGACGTGGTCGACGCCGCCGAAGCCGATGTCGTAGGCCCAGCCGTCGCCGCCGAAGATCCACACGGACTTCTTGTTGAGGTATTCCTTCTTCTCCAGGATCGCGGCTGCCAGCGTGCAGGCCGGGCAGGTGCAGTACTTGCCGCCCGCGGCCTTGTGCGCCTTCGCGGCGGCGAGCTCCTCGGGCAGCTTGTCGCCGAAGAACTCCTTCGCCTTGTCGCTCTCCAGGAAGGCGATCGTGTCGTCGATGCTGTTCAGACCGTCCTCCAGCGCGGCGGCATACGCCTCGCTCGCGGCCTTGTTCGCCTCGCCGTCGTTGAAGGTGTCGAGCCACTTCTGGGCAGCCTCCTTCAGCGGGCCGTAGGTCATCGGCAGCTTGACGAGCTCCTCGCTCTTCGCCTTGAGGTCGTCGCGGATCGCCTGCTGGCCGACGTACAGGCCGAGACCGTGCTCGGCGTTGTCCTCGAACAGGGAGTTGATCCACGCGGGGCCGCGACCCTGCTTGTTGACGGTGTAGGGAGACGTGGCGCCCGGGCCGCCCCAGATGGACGAGCAGCCGGTGGCGTTCGTGATGAACATCCGGTCGCCGAAGAGCTGGGTGATGAGGCGGGCATAGCTGGTCTCGGCGCAGCCGGCGCAGGAGCCGGAGAATTCAAGCAGCGGCTTGCGGAACTGGCTGCCCTTGACGGTGTTGTCCTGCATGTCGGCCTTGTCGGAAACCTTGTCGACGCAGTAGTTGAAGACCTCCTGCTGCGGACGCTCCTGCTCCTGCGGGACCATGGTGAGCGCGCCCGCAGGGCACGCGCCGACGCAGACGCCGCAGCCCATGCAGTCGAGCGGGGACACGGCCATGGTGAACTTATAGACGCCCTTGCCCTTGCCGGCCTTGACGTCGACGATCTTCGCGCCGGCGGGCGCGGCCTTCGCCTCGTCCTCGGTCAGCGCGAACGGACGGATGGTGGCGTGCGGGCAGACGTAAGCGCACTGGTTGCACTGGATGCACTTGTTCTCGTCCCACGCCGGAACGCTGACGGCAACGCCGCGCTTCTCATAGGCGGCGGCGCCCAGCTCGAACTGGCCGTCGACGTGCTTCATGAACGCGGAGACCGGCAGGCTGTCGCCGTCCATGCGGTCGATCGGGTTCAGCAGCGTCTTGACCTGCTCGACGACCTCGGGACGGCCTTCGAGCACGGTGGTGTCGGGCGCATCCTCGGCGGTCGCCCAGTCGGCGGGCACGTCGATCTTCTTGTACGCGGTGGCGCCGAGATCGATCGCCTTGTGGTTCATGTCGACGATGTCCTGGCCCTTCTTCAGGTAGGAGTGCGTCGCGGCGTCCTTCATGTACTGGATCGCCTCCGCCTCGGGCATGACCTTGGCGAGGGAGAAGAACGCGGACTGGAGGATGGTGTTGTTGCGCTTGCCCATGCCGATCTCGATGGCGAGGTCGATGGCGTTGATCGTGTAGAGCTGGATGTTGTTCTTGGCGATGTAGCGCTTGGCGTCCGCCTTGAGGTGATGGTTCAGCTCATCGAAATCCCACTGGCAGTTGATCATGAACACGCCGCCGGGCTTGACGTCGTTGACCATCTTGAAGCCCTTGGTGATGTAGCTGGGATTGTGGCAGGCGACGAAGTCGGCCTTGTTGATGTAGTACGGGCTGCGGATGGGCTTGTCGCCGAAGCGCAGGTGGCTGATCGTCACGCCGCCGGTCTTCTTCGAGTCATACTGGAAGTACGCCTGGACGTACTTGTCGGTGTGGTCGCCGATGATCTTGATGGAGTTTTTGTTCGCGCCGACGGTGCCGTCGCCGCCGAGGCCCCAGAACTTGCACTCGATGGTGCCTTCCGCGGCGGTGTTCGGGCAGTTCTTGTCCTCCGGCAGGGAGATGTTGGTCACATCGTCCACAATGCCGATGGTGAACTGGCGCTTGGGCTGCGCCTTCTTGAGCTCCTCATAGACCGCGAACACGGAGGACGGCGGCGTATCCTTGGAGCCGAGGCCGTAGCGGCCGCCGATGACGGTCTTCTGGATGCCGGCGTTGGCCAGCGCGGTGACGACGTCGAGATAGAGCGGCTCGCCCTGCGCGCCGGGCTCCTTCGTGCGGTCGAGGACGGCGATCTTCGTCGCGCTCGCCGGGATGGCTTCGATCAGGCGCTCGGCCTTGAACGGGCGGTACAGGCGGACCTTGATGAGGCCGACCTTCTCGCCGTGGGCGTTGAGGTAGTCGATGACCTCCTCCGCCACGTCGCAGATGGAGCCCATCGCGATGATGACACGGTCGGCGTCGGGCGCGCCGTAGTAGTTAAACAGCTTGTAGTCGGTGCCGAGCTTGGCGTTGACCTTGTCCATGTACTTCTCGACGACCTCGGGCAGGGCGTCATAGAACTTGTTGCACGCCTCGCGGTGCTGGAAGAAGGTGTCGCCGTTCTCGTGGGAGCCGCGCATGTGCGGGGTGTTGGGGTTGAGCGCGTGCTCGCGGAACGCCTTGACCGCGTCCATGTCGCACATGTCCTTGAGGTCCTCGTAATCCCAGACCGCGATCTTCTGGATCTCGTGGGAGGTACGGAAGCCGTCAAAGAAGTTGATGAACGGCACCTTGCCGGACAGGGCGGCGAGATGCGCCACCGGGGAGAGGTCCATGACCTCCTGCACGTTGCCCTCGCAGAGCATGGCGAAGCCGGTCTGGCGACATGCCATGACGTCGCTGTGGTCGCCGAAGATGTTCAGCGCATGGGTGGAGACGGTACGCGCGGAGACGTGGAAAACGCTGGGCAGCTGCTCCGCCGCGATCTTGTACATATTCGGGATCATCAGCAGCAGGCCCTGGGACGCCGTGTAGGTGGTCGTCAGCGCGCCGGCGCCGAGAGAACCGTGCACCGCGCCCGCCGCGCCGGCCTCGGACTGCATCTCGACGACCTTGACCTGCGTGCCGAAGATGTTCTTCAGGCCGTTCGCAGACCACTGGTCGACCAGATCCGCCATCGGGGACGACGGAGTGATCGGGTAGATCGCCGCAACCTCGCTGAACGCGTACGAAACGTGCGCGGCGGCGTTGTTGCCGTCCATGGACTTCATTTTTCTTGCCATAGTCAATGAAACCTCCTGTTTGTTTTGCCGCCTCCGGCGGCATTCGGTACAGATTACCGCGCGACGGATCGCGCAGAACACAGCGGATATAATATAGCACGATTTTTTTCGGGTGTAAACGGATATCGTGCAACTTATTTCATAATTTATGCAACGGTTGATGCATTGCGTTGCATCATTCGTCATCTTTTGCATTTTTTCGGTCTTTTCTCCGTTTTAGGATTTGCTTTCGCGCCGATTCGTGGTATCATGGACAAAAGTGTCGGCGGCGGTTAATCGCGCGCCGGAACGGTTGAAAAAACGCAGGAGGCGCGCTATGGTCACGACGGTACGTTCGCTGGGCTTACAGGGCATTTCGGGCTACGAGGTGTCGGTGGAGTGCTTTCTCTCCGGCGGGCTGCCCGCGTTCGACGTGGTGGGTCTGGGCGACACGGCGGTCAAGGAGTCCCGCGAGCGCGTGCGCGCGGCGGTGAAAAACTGCGGCGCGAAGTTCCCCGTCTCCCGCATCACGGTCAACCTCGCCCCCGCGGGCCAGCGCAAGGAGGGCACGGTTTACGATTTGCCGATCCTGCTGGGAATCCTGCGCTGCGCGGAGGAGATCCCCGATTTGCCGGAGAACGCGGCGTTCCTCGGCGAGCTGAGCCTCACCGGCACGCTGCGCGGCGTCAACGGCGTGCTGCCGATGGCGATGGCGGCGGCGCGCGCGGGCATCACCTCGCTCTATGTCCCCGCCGTCAACGCGCCGGAGGCGACGCTCTCCGACGGGCTGACCGTCTATCCCGTGTCCGACGTCGCGGCGCTGGTGGCGCACCTGCGGGGCGAATCCCCCATCGCGCCCGCGCCGAAATGGGAGGCGGGAACGCAGCGTGCGGACGGTCCCGACTTCGCCGACGTCATGGGACAGGAGAACGTCAAGCGCGCGCTGGAGATCGCCGCCGCGGGCGGGCACAACATTCTGATGATTGGCTCCCCCGGCGCGGGCAAGTCCATGCTGGCGCGGCGGCTGCCGTCCATCCTGCCGGACATGACGCGCAAGGAGGCGCTGGAGGCGACGGAGATCTGGTCGGTGGCGGGCATGACCGACGCCGAGCGTCCCCTGCTCGCGCAGCGCCCGTTCCGTGCGCCGCACCACACGCTCTCGTCCGTGGCGATGACCGGCGGCGGGAGCATCCCGCGCCCCGGCGAGATTTCGCTGGCGCACAACGGCGTGCTGTTTCTCGACGAGCTGCCGGAGTTTTCCCGTGACGTGCTGGAGGCGCTGCGCGCGCCCATCGAGGACGGCGAGGTGACGATCACGCGCGCCGCCGGCTCGATCACGCTGCCGAGCCGCTTCATGCTCGTCGGCGCGATGAACCCATGCCGCTGCGGCTGGTACGGCCACCCGTCCGGGCGCTGCACCTGCACCGAGGCGCAGGTGCATAAGTATGCCGAGCGCATCAGCGGCCCGATGCTCGACCGCATGGACCTCCATGTGAACGTGCAGAGCGTGGAGTTCGAGGCAATGCGCCGCCGCGAGCCCTCCGAGTCCTCCGCCGACGTCCGCGCGCGGGTCAACGCGGCGCGGGAGCGCCAGAAGGCGCGCTTTGCCGGCACGGACATCCTGTGCAACGCGCAGATGGAGCCCGCGATGGTGGGCAAATACTGCCGTCTGGACGCCGCGGGCGAAAAACTGCTGAAAAACGCGTTCGAGCGCCTCGGCCTCACCGCCCGCAGCCACGACCGGCTGCTGCGCGTGGCGCGCACGATCGCCGATCTGGAGGGCGCGGAGGACATCTCCGCGGCGCACCTCGCCGAGGCGGTGCAGTACCGGAATACGGATATTCTCAAGGGGAATTGATGGGGGTTCGCCGGTGCTCCCCGGCGGGGAACGATTTCTGAAACCAGTTCTTTCCTTTTCGGGAAAAGGAAAGAACCGTTTTCAGACTTCCAAAGAAAGGAAAAGACAAAATGGAAATGATACTCTGCAAGCTCGGCGAGGTTGTATTGAAGGGCCTCAACCGCCGCAGCTTTGAGGATAAGCTCCTCTCCAACCTCCGCCGCCGCGTGGCGAAGTGCGGCAGCTTCCGCGTCTACTCCAAGCAGTCCACCATCTACGTCGAGCCGACGGCGGAGGGCTGCGATCTCGACGCCGCGTTCGACGCCTGCCGGCAGGTGTTCGGCGTCGTCGCCGTATCGCGCGCGCTGCCCTGCGACAAGGACGTGCAGGCGATCGTCGCCACGGCAAAGACCTATCTGCACGACGAGTTATCCACAGCGAGGTCGTTTAAGGTGGAGAGCAAGCGCGCCGACAAGTCGTTTCCCCTGACGTCGATCCAGCTCTCGCAGCAGGTCGGCGGCGCACTGCATCAGGCGTTTCCGCAGCTCGAAGTCGACGTCCACAGCCCGGAGCTGACGATCTTCCTCGAAATCCGCGACGACGCGGCGTTCGTCCACGGCCCCGCGGTGTCCGGCGCGGGCGGGCTGCCGCTCGGCATGGGCGGCACGGCGGTGACGCTTCTCTCCGGCGGCATCGACTCCCCCGTCGCGTCGTGGATGATGGCGAAACGCGGCGTCGCGCTGGAGCCCGTGCACTTCTTCTCCCCGCCCTACACCTCCGACGCGGCGAAGGAGAAGGTCGTGGAGCTCGCGCGCGAGCTCGCGCCGTGGTGCGGCCGGATGCGGCTGCAAATCGTCCCGTTCACCGAGATCCAGGAGGAGATCCGCCGCAAGGTGCCGGAGGACTTTTTCACGCTCATCATGCGCCGCTTCATGATGCGCCTCGCCGAACGCTGCGCCGAGGAGGCGGGCGCGCGCGCCATCGTCACCGGCGAGTGCCTCGGTCAGGTCGCGAGCCAGACCATGGAGGCGCTGCGCTGCACGGAGGATGTGGTTTCCCTGCCCGTGCTGCGCCCGCTCATCGGCATGGACAAGGAGGAGATCGTCCGCGTTTCGCGCAAGATCGGCACCTTCGACACGTCGATCCTGCCCTACGAGGACTGCTGTACCGTGTTCACGCCGCGCCACCCCAAGACCAAGCCGCACCTCGACGAGGTGCGCGAGGTCGAAGCCGCGCTCGATGTTTCGACGCTGTGCGACAAGGCGATGGCGGGCCGCGAGTTCCTGCGCATCAAACCGTGATTCCGTATTGTCGAATCTATAATAACAATTATTCTGCTATACAAATCATCAGGAGGCTCCATCATGAAAAAAATGAACACCGCGCACTTTGTTCTCGCCTGCGTACTGCTTGCAACCAACGTGGCGGGCTTTTCCATCGCCATCGCGAACTACGTGATCTCGCTCATTGCGTATCTCAAGGATAAGAAGGGGCAGGCATAATGGCGCACAGAGCGGAGCTGATCGCCGTCGGCACCGAGATCCTGCTGGGCAACATCGCCAACACGGACGCGCAGATGCTCTCGGAAAAGCTGGCGGAGCTGGGCGTCGACGTGCTCTACCACACGGTCGTCGGCGACAATCCCGGGCGGCTGCGCGCGGCGCTGGAGCTGGCGCGCACGCGGGTCGACGTCATCATCACGACCGGCGGGCTGGGTCCCACGTATGACGACCTCACCAAGCAGACCATCTGCGAGACCTTCGGCCGGAAGAACGTGCTGCACCCGGAGCTGGAGGCGTGGCTGCGCGAGTGGTTCGCCCAGCGGGGCCGCACGATGACGGAGAACAACCTCCGGCAGGCGTATCTGCCGGAAAACTGCACCATTTTCCACAACCACAACGGCACCGCGCCCGGCTGCGCGTTCTGCGAGGGCGGGGTGCATGTGCTGATGCTCCCCGGCCCGCCGCACGAGTGCTCGCTGATGTTCGAGACGGGCGCGGCGGACTATCTGCGCGCGCTTTCGCACGACGTCATCGCCTCCCACACCCTGCGCATCTACGGCAAGGGCGAGAGCGAGGTCGAAATGCTGCTGCACGACCGGATCGCGGCGATGACGAACCCAACCGTCGCGCCCTATGCCAAGCCGGACGAGTGCATGCTGCGCGTGACGGCGAAGGCGGCGAGCCGCGAGGAGGCGGAGCGCCTGCTGGGGCCCGCCGTCGACGAGGTGATGGGCGTCGTGGGCGAATGGGTCTACGGCGTCGACGTGGACAACCTCGAATCCGTCTGTGTCGCGGCGCTCAAGGCGCGCGGCGCGACCCTTTCGGCGGCGGAGAGCTGCACCGGCGGGCTGATCGCCAAGCGCATCACCGACGTGCCCGGCGCCAGCGCGGTGTTTCTCGGCGGCGTTGTGAGCTATACGAACGGCGTAAAAGCGCACGTGATCAACGTTCCGGAAGCGCTTCTGGACGAGTTCGGCGCGGTTTCGGAGCCGGTCGCCCGCGCGATGGCGGAGGGCGTGCGCGCCGTGACCGGCTCGGACTACGCGCTCGCCGTCACAGGGCTCGCGGGTCCGGACGGCGACGACCGCGGCAACCCGGTGGGGCTGGTGTATGTGGCGCTCGCCTCCCCCGACGGAACGGTCGTGCGCGAGTGCCGCTTCGGCAGGCGCACGCGCGAACACATCCGCCAGCAGGCGGCAAACACCGCGCTCGACATGCTGCGGAGGAAATTGCAATAGTCTTTGCAGACATGGATAACAAAAAGGACGGTTTCCACCGTCCTTTTTTGCTGTAAATTCAAGAATTACTTGGTCTCCTTGTTCCGGTCGTACGCAACGACCACGCGGCGGTTCGGCTCGGTGCCGATGGAGAAGGTCGAAATGTCCTTCGCATCCTGCAGCGCCGTGTGGATCACATGGCGCTCGTAGGCGTTCATCGGCTCCAGCGTCACGTTGCGGCGGTACTTCGTCACCTTCGCGGCGACCTTCTCCGCCAGACGCTCCAGACTTTGCTCGCGCTTCTCGCGGTAGTTCTCCGCGTCGACCTGGATGCGGGCGCGGTTCTTCTCACCGCTGCGGTTGACCGCATAGCTGGCGAGCTGCTGGATCGCGTCGAGGGTCTCACCGCGGCGGCCAATCAGCGCGCCGAGCTTGTCCCCTTCCAGAATGACCTTGTAGCGGTTCTTCTCGACCTCGTAGACCTTGACCTCCGCCTCGCTCTCCATGTGGCGCAGCAGGCCGGTCAGGAAGGTGCGGATCTGTTCTGACTTCTCGTCGTGGACCTCCTCGCCCAGCTCGACCTTCGGCGCTTTTGCCTTGGACTCATGCTTCGGCTTTTCCTCGCGCGCGGGCTTTTCGGGCTTCTCCTGCTTCTTGCCGCCATCCTTGTTCTGCAGGACCTCCGGCTGGAAATCCTTGGGCAGCTCGACCTTCGGCGCGTTCTTCTTCGCTTCCGCCGCCTTGCGCTCCTTCTCGGCCTTGCGCTCCGCCTCCTCGCGCTCGCGCTCCTCCTTGCTCTTGCGCTGCTCCGGCTGGAACACCTCCGGCGCCGCCGGCTTGGGTTCCGCCTTGCCGTCGTCATAGCTGACGCGGACGGTGGCGGGCGTTGCGCCGATACCGAGGAAGCCCGCCTTCGCGCGCTCCAAAATCTCAACGGAAACCTCGTCGCGGTCCATCGAAAGCTGAGCGAGCGCCTTTTCGATGGCTTCCTCCTCCGTCTTGCCCGTAACGTCGATGTACTGTGTCATGATAAGGTATACTCCTTGTTGTTTTGTTTATTCGCCGTAATGCTCGGGATCGTAGGCCCTGCCGCGGGCATAGGGACGGTCGCCGATGCGGCCCGCCTCGCTGGTGGAGGTGCCCTTCTTCTCGGGCTTCTTCTCCTTCTCCTGCTTCTTCTGCGCCGGCTTTCCGGTCTTGCCGCGGTTGGCAACAGCCTCCTGATACTGGCGCTGCTGCTCACGTGCCGCCATCATCTTGGCGACGCGCTCCTCGCGCTTCTTGCGCTCCTTCTCGGTCTCCTCCCGCTCCATGCGCTCGGAGAAGAACTTGTTGAGAATGACGTCCTGAATGGTCTGGAACACGCTGTTCGCGATCCAGTAGACGCCCAGCGCCGCCGGCAGCGTAAAGCCGATCCACAGCGACATGACGGGCATCATCAGCATCATCGTGCGGGACGAACGCGCCGCGGCGTCGTTCTTGTCGCCCTGTCCGTTGCCCGCCATGGCAACCTTGGACTGGAAAAAGCTCAGCGCGGCGGAGATGATTGGGATCAGCACCAGGCCGATGACCGGCCAGCCGCCGGAGAAGAACTGCTTGAGGACGTTCTGCGGGATGGTGGTCAAGTCGAGGCCGAGAAAGCTGTAATCCATCCGGATCAGGCCCTTGATGTCGGCAAAGCTCTCGATCTTGTCGTGGACGAACTGGGCAAGCTGGATCTCCTCATAGAAGGAGGCGCGCCCGTTGGTGGTTTCGGCAACGTAGCCGAGGCCGGTCGCGATCTCGCGGACCCTTTCGATGGTCTCGCCGGACAGCAGCATAAAGCGGCTGAGCGGCTGGCGGATGATGGAATACAGCGCGATGATGATGGGGAACGGCAGCAGCGACCACAGACAGCCGCTCATAGGGTTGATGCCCTCCTGCGCGTACAGGAGCTGCAGCTCCTCGTTCATCTTCTGCTGGTTGTTCGCGTATTTCTCCTGGATCTCCTTCATCTTGGGCTGGAACTTGTTCATGCGGATCATGCTCTTTTTGCTCTTGAGCTGGAAGGGCAGCAGAACGAGCTTGACCACGAGCGTGAACAGCACCAGCGCCCAGCCGTAGGAACCGGTCAGGTTATAGAAGGCGCGCAGGATCCACGCGAACGGGATACAAATGTAGTAGCCGATCGTTGAAAACATCTTGTGTTTCCTCCAAAAATGGGAAAATGCAGATTTTTCGCTTTTTTAGAAAACGGAAAATATGCCTCAGGGAACCGGATCGTAGATTTTATTGCCTTGGTAGAAAGGATGACAGCGCAGAAGACGCTTCAGCGCGAGCCAGCCGCCCTTGATTGCGCCGTACTTCTCGATGGCCTCCAGCGCATACTCCGAGCAGGTTGGGATAAAGCGGCAGCAGGGCGCGCGCAGCGGCGAGATGTTTCTCCGGTAAAACCGGACGCACCACAGCATAAGCGCCTTCATATGTCCTTCTCCATGAGCTCCAGCTTTTCACAGCAGCGGCCAAACGCGCGGTCGAGCTCCCGATACGCCGCGGTGACGGCGCGGGTGCGCGCGACGAGCACAACGTCGTAGCCCTGCTTCATCCGCGGCTGGTTGAGCCGGTAGATTTCGCGCAGGCGACGGCGCACGCGGTTGCGCACCACCGCCTTGCCGAGCTTGGTGCCGACGGTGATGCCAAGGCGGTTTCGAGCGCTGTGGTTCGGTCTTGCATATACGACGAGAAATGACGAAACGCCGGACTTTCCTCTGTTGTAGACCCGGCGGAATTCGTAATTCTCTTTCAGCGTGGTCGCTCGCTTCATCCTAGCCTTTCAGGGACGGCGCAAACGTTTTCCGTTTCTGCGTCCGTCCCCTGTATCATCCGATCATGGTTTCCTGTTTGCGCCATGGGCGCGGTTTGCCCTTTTGCCCGGATCAGTGGGTGAGGCGGGCGCGGCCTCTGGAGCGGCGGCGGGCGAGAACCTTGCGGCCGTTCGCGGTCTTCATGCGCTTGCGGAAGCCGTGCTCCTTGGAGCGCTGGAGCTTCTTGGGCTGATAGGTGCGTTTGGTTGCCATGTTTCGTTCCTCCTTTTTTTAATACCGGCGGCTTTTTGCAAAACCGCACTTACCCGACACGAAAACACTGTTTTCGCGCAGTTGACATTCTCATGCGCCGACGTTTTTCCTGTCTCGCCGAAGCGTCGCCGCTATTGCGTTCTCCGGCGTTTTCTGAAAGCGGCGCAGCCGATATTATATAGGATGGTCTTTTTTCTGTCAACCATAATTTTGCACCGAAAGCCCATCTTTTTTCCGGCGCGTCGATGCTTTATATTTAGAATATGTAGAAAAGCGTTGCAATCCGTCTCACTTTCTGTTATAATAATCGAGTTGAATATAAAATAGCGGAAGGTGGGTGTCCTGCTTGAATTCCATAGCCGATATTTGGGAAATCGTTTTGGAACGACTGCGTCAGGAGCTTTCGGAGACGACCATCAACACGTGGTTCGACGAGGTCGAGGACGTGGACCTGCGGGAGAAGACCTTTGTCATCGTCTGCCCGAACAAATTCAAGCGGGATATGATCTCCAACCGCTTTTCCGACCAGATCAAGGCGGCGCTGCACGATATTTTCTCCGACGACTTCACCCTGCACCTCACGGAGAAAAAGGAAAACGAGGCGAAAAAGGCTGTCTCCCTCTTCGAGCGGGATGATTTCACCTTTGACACCTTCGTCGTCGGCGAGTCCAACAAGCTGGCGCACGCGGCGGCGCGCGCGGTGGCGGACGGCGCCAGCGCCCACTATAACCCTCTTTTTATCTACGGAGACTCCGGCCTCGGCAAGACGCATCTGATCTACGCCATTTCCCACCAGTTCCGCAAGCGCCTGCCCGACGCGAAGATCGTCTACATCAAGGGCGACGATTTTCTCAACGACTTTATCAGCCTCGTGCGCGCGAACCGCGGCGAGGAATTCCGCGCGAAATACCGCGACGCCGATCTGCTGCTGGTGGACGACGTGCAGTTCGTCGCCGGCAAGGAGCAGTCTCAGAACGAATTTTTCCACACCTTCAACACGCTTTACGAATCCGGCAAGCAGATCGTGCTGACCTCGGATCGCCTGCCGTCGGAAATGACGCTGCTGGACGACCGGCTGCGCACGCGCTTTGAATGGGGCCTGACCGTCGACGTACAGGCGCCGGATTATGAGACGCGCATCGCCATCATCAAAAACAAGGCTAACCAGCGCGGCTTTGTCATCGACGACAAGAGCGCGGACTACATCGCGCGCAACGTCACGGCAAACGTGCGGCAGATCGAGGGCGTCATCAACATGATTAACGCCCACCGGGAGCTGAAAAAGAAGGACATGAGCGACGCCGAGATCGAAGAGATCGTCAAGGAGGCCGTGCGCAAAAACAACGAGGCGATCCCCACGCCGGACGCCATCATCGCCGAGGTGGCGCGCTTCTTCGGCTACGACGAGTCCGTCATCCGCGGACCGGGACGCAGCCGTCAGGTCGTCAACGCGCGCAACATCGCCATGTACCTGATCCGCAACATCACAGGCCTTTCCACCATCGAGATCGGCAAGATATTCGACCGCGACCACTCCACCGCCGTTCACTCGCTCGACCAGGTGGACGCGCGCCTGCAATCCGATCCCTCTTATTCGCAGACCATCAAGGACATCACGCTGAACATCAACTACAAGCGCTGACGTTTCCCGCGGGTTTTCCACACAATTCACAATTGTTTCACGTGAAACCCTGTGCGTTTTCCATTGCCCGCTGAAATGCGTGCAAAAGCCCCTTTGTTTTCCACCGTTTACCAAACGGCGCGCGGCTTCTCATTTTCGCCGTTTCCTGCGGTTTTCCACAATTTCCCGCCCTCTACTGCGTCTACTTTATAGATTGATCTTTTTCTAATCAGACGGAAAGGAAGAACGATATGAAATTCTCCTGCGAAAAGCTCACTCTGCAAAACGCGATCGGCACCGCCTCCCGCGCCGTGGCGAGCAAAAGCTCCATTCCGGCTCTGGAGGGTCTGCTTCTTGTCTGCTCGGGAGAAACGCTGACCGTAACGGGCTACAACATGCAGCTCGGCATCCGCACCTGCTTTGCCTGCAATGTAGAGGAGGAGGGACAGCTCGTGCTCAACGCGCGGCTGTTCGGCGACATTGTGCGCCGGATGCCGGACGATACGCTGACGCTGGTGTCGGACGAAAAGCAGACGGTCAAGGTGACGTGCGGAGACGCGGATTTTGACATTGTCGGCCTTCCCGCGGGAGATTTTCCGGAGCTGCCGGAGGTGGAGGAAAAAAACGCCTTCTCCCTGCCGGAAAAGACGCTGCGCGCGATGATCCAGCAGACGATCTTCGCCGTTTCCACCAACGAGGCGCGGCCCGTGCACATGGGCTCGCTGTTCGAGGTCGGCGTCGACGCGCTGACGCTGGTGTCGGTGGACGGCTTCCGGCTGGCGCTGCGGCGGGAGAAGCTGGAACAGAACGCCGGCGGAGAATTCTCCTTTGTCGCGCCCGGTTCGGCGCTGAACGAGGTGGAAAAGGTCTGCGAGGACGTGGAGGAGCCGGTCAAGATCACGCTGGGCGACCGACACATTCTTTTTGAGGTCGGCGGCACGGAGCTGATCTGCCGTCGTCTGGAGGGCGAATTTCTCGACTACAAGAACGCCATCCCGCGCAAAAACCCCATCAAGCTGCTGGTGGATACCAAGGTGGTCATGGAGAGTCTGGATCGCGTCGGCGTCGTCATCAGCGAAAAGCTGAAAAGCCCCGTGCGCTGCCTGTTCTCGCAGGACAAGGTGTTCTTCTCCGCGAAGACCGCGAACGGCGACGCCAAGGACGTCTGCCGCATCGAGGGCGACGGCAGGGATCTGGAGATCGGCTTCAACAACCGCTATCTGTCCGAGGCGCTGCGCTATGCGCCGGCGGATTCCGTGAAGATGGAGCTCAACAGCAGCATTTCCCCTGCCATTATCGTTCCGGTGGACGATTCCGACGAATCCTTCCTCTATATGGTGCTGCCCGTGCGGCTGAAGGCTTGAGAATATGGAAACAATTACAATTACGACAGAGTACATCAAATTACAGGACCTGTTGAAGCTCGCCTCTCTGGTTTCGACCGGCGGCGAAGCGAAGCTGGCCGTCGTCAACGAAGAGGTGACGGTCAACGGTGAGGTCTGCACGCAGCGCGGCAGGAAAATCAGGCCCGGCGACGCGGTTTCGTTTCGCGGCCGGGAGTTGACTGTTCGGTATGAGGATTGACCGCCTGACGCTGCAAAATTTCCGGAACTATACGGAGCAGAGCGTCGAATTCGCGCCGGACAGCAACGTCATCGTCGGCGAAAACGCGCAGGGAAAGACAAACCTGCTGGAAGCGGTCGTCTTTCTTTCCTGCGCCCGCTCCGCCCGCGCCCGCGTCGACCGGGAGATGATCCGCTTCGGCGATACGGCGGCGCGCATCCAGGGCGAGATTTTCTCGCGCGAGCGAGAATTTGACGTCGACGTCGAGCTCTTTGCCGGAAAACGAAGAAAAATATCGATCAACAAGGTGCCCGCAAAGCGAGCAGGCGACCTGTCCGGCGTGCTGGGCACGGTCTTTTTCTGCCCGGAGGATCTCATGCTGATCCGCGAAGGCGCGGCTGCGCGGCGCCGGTTCATGGACCAGTCGCTGTGCCAGCTGCGGCCCCGGTACGCGGCGGCGCTGACGGAGTATAACCGCCTCTACGAGCACAAGACCCGCATTTTGCGGGACGGTGCCGAGCATCCCGCCCTGCTGGACACGCTGCCGGAGTTCAATGCGCGCATGGCGGCGGCGGGCGCGGTGCTGATCCATTACCGCGCGCGTTTCTGCGGCAGGCTCGCGGAATACGCCGCCGCCGCGCACAGCGAGTGCTCCGGCGGAAAGGAAACGCTGACGCTGCGGTATCAGACGGTGAAGAGCGTCGAAGACCCCTTTGCGGAGCAGGGCGTGCTCGTCGAACAGCTGCTTGCGCACCAGCGGGAACACGCGCAGGCGGAGCTTGCCTCGCGATTGTGCCTGTCCGGCCCGCACAAGGACGATATCGAGGTCGAGATCGGCGGCGAGAACGCGCGGCAGTTTTCCTCGCAGGGGCAGACGCGCACGGCGGCGCTGGCGTTCAAGCTCGCCGAGCGTGATATCTATAAGGAGATCACCGGACAATCGCCGGTGCTGCTGCTGGACGACGTACTCAGCGAGCTGGACCCGCGGCGGCAGGAGTTTGTTCTCAACCGCATCGGCGGCGGGCAGGTGTTCATCACCTGCTGCGAGGAGGACCGCCTCGGCACGCTGACCGCTGGCAGGGTGCTGCACGTGGAGAACGGAGAGGTGCGCTAGATGTATCTGCACATCGGCAACAACCAGATGCTCAGCGAGCGGCGCATCATCGGCATTTTTGACCTTGAGATCACGTCGCAGTCGAAGATCACCTCCGCCTTTTTGAAAAACGCGGAGCAAGAGGGCGTGGTCATCGACGTCTGCGAGGACATTCCCAAAAGCTTTCTGGTCTGCGACCACCCGTATCACAGGCAGATCGTCTATTTGTCACAGTTAAACAGCCGCACCCTGATGGGCCGCGCTGAGAAACAGGAGAAGAACGTATGAGTGAAAACATCGAACAGAACAAGCTGACAGCGGTCGAGCAGGAGTACAACGCCTCCGAAATTCAGGTTTTGGAGGGCTTGGAGGCGGTTCGCAAGCGTCCGGGCATGTACATCGGTTCCACCTCGCTGAGCGGACTGCACCATCTGGTGTACGAGATCGTCGACAACTCCATTGACGAGGCGCTGGCGGGCTACTGCACCGAGATCGAGGTGACGATCAATCCCGACAACACCATCACCGTCGTGGACAACGGCCGCGGCATTCCCGTGGACGTGCAGGCACAGACCGGCCGTCCCGCGCTGGAGGTCGTCTTCACCGTGCTGCACGCGGGCGGCAAGTTCGGCGGCGGGGGCTACAAGGTCTCCGGCGGCCTGCACGGCGTCGGCGCCAGCGTGGTCAACGCGCTGTCCGAGTGGCTGACCGTGCAGGTGCACAAGGACGGCAGTATCTACGAGATGCGCTTCGCCCGCGGCAGCATCACGCAGGAGATGAAGGTCGTCGGGAAGACGGACCGCACCGGCACCACCGTCACCTTCAAGCCCGATCCGGAGATGTTCGAGGATACGGTCTACTCCTACGACACGCTGCACACGCGCATGCGCGAGGAGGCGTTTTTGAACGCGGGCCTGCGCATCCGCACCATCGACAGGCGCGAGGGACAGGAGCAGAGCGACGAGCTGTGCTACGAGGGCGGCATCCGCGAATTTGTCTCCTACCTCAACAAGAATAAGGACGTCCTGCACGACAAGGTCATCTATATGAGCGGCGTGAAGGGCGATTCCCTCGCGGAGATCGCCTTGCAGTACAACGACGGGTATCAGGAGAATATCATCTCCTTTGCCAACGACGTTCGCACGCCGGAGGGCGGCATGCACGAGACGGGCTTCAAGGCGGCGCTCACCCGCGTGCTGAACAACTACGGCATCAAGACCGGCATCATCAAGGGCGACGACAAGGTCTCCGGCGAGGACTGCCGCGAGGGACTTTCCGCGGTGATCTCGGTCAAGCTGCCGGACGCGCAGTTTGAGGGTCAGACCAAGCAGAAGCTCGGCAACAGCGAGATGCGCACGCTGGTCGACAACGTCGTCTCCGACAAGCTGGACCAGTTTTTGGAGGAGAACCCCGCCGTCGCGCGCGCCATCCTCGACAAGGCAATGATGGCGAACCGCGCCCGCGAGGCGGCGCGCAAGGCGCGCGAGAGCATCCGCCGCAAAAGCGCGCTCGGCGGCGCGGCGATGCCCGACAAGCTGCGCGACTGCAACGAGAACAACCCCGAGCTGACCGAAATATACATCGTCGAGGGCGATTCGGCGGGCGGTTCCGCCACCAGCGGGCGCGACAGCCGTTTTCAGGCGATATTGCCGCTGTGGGGCAAGATGCTCAACGTCGAGAAGGTGCGCGCGGACAAGATCTACGGCAACGACAAGCTCCAGCCCGTGATCGTCGCGCTCGGCGCGGGACTGGGCGAGGACTTTGACGTCAACAAGCTGCGCTATCACAAGGTCATCATCATGGCGGATGCCGATGTGGACGGCAGCCACATCCGCACGCTGCTGCTGACGTTCTTCTTCCGCTACATGCAGCCGCTCATTCGCGAGGGTTACGTCTACGCGGCGGTCCCGCCGCTCTACAAGCTCACGCGCGGCAAGACCACCAGAGTCGCGTTCTCCGACGAGGAGCGCGACGCCGTCAGCACGGAGCTGCGCGGCGACAACCCCAACGCGAAGGTCGATATTTCCCGCTTCAAAGGCCTCGGCGAGATGGACCCGCACGAGCTGTGGGAGACGACGATGGACCCCGAAAAGCGCACGCTCAAGCGCATCACGCTCGAAGACGCGCAGCGCGCCGACGAAACGTTTTCCATTCTTATGGGCGAAAAGGTTGAGCCGCGCAAGGAGTTTATCGAGAAAAAGGCAAAATATGCCGTGAATCTGGACTTTTAAGAAAGGAGGTATCTATCGATGGCACATAAAAACGTGGACTACGATCCCGAAACCCTGCGCTATCCCGAACAAAAGATCGTCAGCAGCGAGCTGGTGCGGGAGATGGAAACCTCCTACATCGAATACGCGATGTCGGTCATCGTCGGGCGCGCGCTGCCCGACGTGCGCGACGGCTTAAAGCCCGTCCACCGCCGCATCCTCTACGCCATGTACGAGGACGGTCTCACGCAGGACAAGCCCTTCCGCAAGTGCGCCACCGCCGTCGGCGACGTGCTGGGCCGCTATCATCCGCACGGCGACGCGAGCGTCTACGACGCGCTGGTGCGACTGGCGCAGGACTTCTCCATGCGCTATCCGCTCATCGACGGGCACGGCAACTTCGGCTCCGTGGACGGCGATCCCCCGGCGGCTTACCGTTACACCGAGGCGCGCATGGCGAAGATGGCGAACGAAATGCTGCGCGACATCGAAAAGGAGACCGTTGACTGGGACCCCAACTTCGACGAGACGAAGAAGGAGCCGCGCGTGCTCCCCTCGCGCTTCCCCAACCTGCTCGTCAACGGCTCCAGCGGCATCGCCGTCGGCATGGCGACGAATATCCCGCCGCACAACCTCACCGAAGTCATCAACGCCTGCATCTGCGTGCTCGACAATCCCGAGGCGACGCTTTACGACCTGATGCAGCACGTCACGGGCCCGGACTTCCCCACCCGCGGCATCATCATGGGCCGCAGCGGCATCCGCGCCGCCTACGCCACGGGCCGCGGCAAGATCATTCTGCGTGCCAGAACGGAATTTGAGGAGCTTCCGCAGAACAGAACGCGCATCATCGTTACGGAACTGCCCTATCAGGTCAACAAGCGCATGCTCATCAAGAACATGGCGGATCAGGTCAACGACAAGCGGCTGGAGGGCATCAGCGACATCACCGACCAGAGCGACCGCAGCGGCATGCGCATCGTCATCGACGTCAAGCGCGACGCGAACCCGCAGGTGGTCCTGAACCGCCTGTTCGCGCAGACGCAGATGCAGACGAGCTTCGCCATCAACATGCTGGCGCTGGTGGACGACCAGAAGCAGCCGAAGATCCTCTCGCTGCGCCACATCATCGACGAGTATCTGGCGTTCCAGGAGGAGCTGATCGTCCGCCGGACGCGCTATGACCTCAAAAAAGCGCAGGAGCGCGCGCATATTTTGGAGGGTCTGCTCATCGCGCAGGACCACATCGACGAGGTCATCAAGACCATCCGCGAGAGCTACGACAACGCCAAGGAAAACCTGATGGAGAAGTTCTCACTCTCCGACGTGCAGGCGCAGGCGATCTGCGACATGCGCCTGATCGCCCTGCAGGGCCTCAACCGCGAGAAGCTCCAAAACGAGTACGACGAGCTGGAGAAGAAGATCGCGTACTACAACGAGCTGCTTTCCTCGGAGACCATGCTCAAGCAGGTCTTGAAGGACGAGTTGACCGAGATCCGCGACAAGTACGGCGACGAGCGCAAGACCGAGATCCAGGAGGTCGAGGACGAGATCGACATCGAGGATCTGATCGAGGAGGAGCAGTGCGTTTACACGCTGACGCACAACGGCTACATCAAGCGCACCCCCGCCGACGAGTACGCCGCGCAGAAGCGCGGCGGCAAGGGCGTGCGCGGCATGACGACGCGCGAGGAGGACTACGTGGAGGCGGTGTTCACCGCGTCGACCCACGACTTTATCCTCTTCTTCACCAACAAGGGCCGCGTCCACCGCAAGAAGGGCTACCTTATCCCGGAGGCGGGCCGCGCCGCGAAGGGCACGAGCATCGTCAACGTGCTGCCTCTGGACGAGGACGAGAAGGTCACCGCCGGCATCAGCGTCAAGACGCTGGATGTGGACGACCAGTACCTCTTCTTCGTCACGAAGAACGGCACGGTCAAGCGCATCCCGCTGCGCGCGGTCAACACGCGCATGAAGGCGGGCATCCGCGCGCTGACGCTGGAACAGGGCGACGAGCTGATCGAAGTCCGCCTGACCGACGGCAATCAGAACATCATCCTCATGACGCATGAGGGCATGAGCATCTGCTTCGACGAGAACGACGTGCGCGTCATGGGCCGCGACGCGGTCGGCGTGCGCGGCATCCGCCTGCGCGACGAGGACTATGTCGTCGGCGCCGCCCGCGCCCACGCGGGCAAGACCCTGCTCGCCATCACCGAGAACGGCTACGGCAAGCGCACGGCGGTCGAGGAGTACATGCGCGGCGACGAACCGCAGAGCCGCGGCGGCAAGGGCCTCAAGGGCTATCAGGTCACGGACAAGACCGGTCCCGTGGTGGCGATCAAGGTCGTCGACGGCGACGAGGACGTGCTGCTGGTATCCGACGACGGCACGATCATCCGCACGGCGGTGGACGCCATCAGCACCTATTCCCGCGCGACGCAGGGCGTGCGCGTCATGCGCCCCGCCGACGGCGCGCAGGTCATCTCCATCGCCCGCGCGGAGAAGGAGGAGGAAACCGATACCTCCGCGATGCCGAACGAGGAGAAGTAATTATTCCGTATCACAGTAAGAAAGCGAAGCAAACGCAATGAACGATGAATTGACCAGAGTGGACGTCGAGAAAATGAAGGCGGAGCTGGAGGACCGGCGTCTCAACATCCGCCCGAAGCTGATCGAGGATGTGCAGACGGCGCGCGCCCACGGCGATCTGAGCGAGAATTACGAGTACAAGGTCGCCAAGCAGGAACAGCGCCGCAACGACAGCCGGATGCGCTATCTGGAAAAGATGATCGCCACGGCGAAGATCATCGACGTGAAGGACACGGGCGACGCGGTGGGTCTGTTCAGCAAGGTCGTGATGTTCAACGAAAAGCTGGGCAGGGAGCAGACGATCCGCATCGTCACAACGCTGCGGCAGGACGCGCTCAAGGGCCTCATCAGCAAGGAATCGCCCGTGGCGAAGGCGCTGATGGGACACAGGCCGGGCGAGCGCGTGGAGATCGCGGTCAGTCCGGAGATGAAGTACACGGTGGAGATCCGCTCCGTCGAGCCGGGAACGGACGACGCGAGTCTGGAGATCAGCAGCTTTTGAGGGGGGACGCGATATGAAGGGACTGATCGTGGTTCTTGTGGTCATCATCTCGCTGTTGGACGCCATTGTCACAAACAAGAAGAAGGCGGAGAAAAACCGCACGAAGTCCGCGGAGAAGCTTGCGGAGATGGCGTCGCCGCTCACGCCCGGGAACCAGACGCGCCGCGGTCAAAAGCGCATGCAGATGGCGCAAAGGGAGCTGTGGCGTGAGGCGAAGACGCAGCAGGACGACGCGGGACAGGTGCATTCCATCCATATGGACTCCTGCGAAAGCCGGCTCGAAAGCCTGCGCGTGCTGTACGACGCGGGTATCCTCGACCGTGAGGAGTACGCCCAGCGCGTCGCGCGCGTGAAGGCGAAGCACGCATACGGTGCGGACGACGAATGAAAACTGTCACAATTTACACAGACGGCGGATTTGCTTCGCAAATCCGAGATGCCCTTTCGCTCGCCGCGCTCGCGGCAACCGCGAAAGATGGCGGCAAGCGCCGTCTGACGAAATGCCTATGAAGACTGTAACGATTTATACAGACGGCGCTTGCAGCGGCAATCCCGGGCCGGGAGGCTGGGGCGCGGTGCTCCGGTACGGCGCGCACGAGAAGGAGCTCTCCGGCGGCGCGGCGCAGACCACGAACAACCGCATGGAGCTCACCGGCGTGATCGAGGCGCTGCGGCTGTTGAAGGAGCCGTGCATCGTCGAGCTGTATTCCGACTCCAAGTACGTCATCGACGCGCTCTCCAAGGGCTGGGTGTACGGCTGGCGGAAAAAGGGCTGGATCAAGAGCGACAAGAAGCCCGCGCTCAACGTCGACCTGTGGGAGACGCTGCTGCCGCTCATCGAGACGCACGACGTCCGCTACCACTGGGTCAAGGGCCACGCGGAGAATGAATTCAACAACCGCTGCGACGCGATGGCCGTGGCGGAGAGCCGAAAGTACCGGCAGGATTGAAAAATCGGCTTGTTTACAGTTTGTTTACAAGCGATTCAAGAATCCGCCATAATTATCGGGTATCTTATACTTGCAAAGGGGCAACACCCCGATGTGATTTTCTCCCTCCTAAAATACACACACAACACACAGCAGCACACCCTGCGAGAGCAGGGTGTGCTGCTGTGTGTTGTTGCGCGCTGCGCGCGCTTTGATTTTAATACGCGCTGACGCGCGGCTCCCCCGCCTTCGCTCGGTCGCGCCGCGGGGCAACCGCACTTACTTATAGTAGTCGGTTTCGTCTTCGAGCGCCATGGGGAGGCCGTTGTGGTACACAGGGAGCGTCTGGAACTTGAAGCGGCTGGCGCGGTGCTTCGCGTCGATCTGCTCCTTGATCGCCGGGTCGCAGACGCCGCGGCGGATGTACTCGTTCACCGCGTGATAGGTGAAGCCGAGGTTGTCCTCGTCCGTCAGGCCCGTCAGCCCGTCGGACGGAGGCTTGACGAGGAAGCGCTCCGGCAGCCCCAGCTCCGCGCCGAGGGCGATGACCTCCTCGGTGGTGTACATGCCGATGGGTGAGAACGCGCCCGCGCTGTCGCCGTAGATGGTGCAGTAGCCCACCCAGTCCTCCGAGAGATTGGACGTGTTGACGACGATGCCGCTCTCCACGCTCTGCGCGACTGCGTAGAGCGTCGTCATGCGGATGCGGGACGGCAGGTTGACGGTGGTTTGGCGCGTCGGCTCGATGCCGTTGCGCTCCATCTCGTCCAGCACGCCGCGCACGGCGGCATGGATGTTGATGGTGTGGCTGCGGATGCCGAGGTGCTCCACCAGCCCGTTGGAGTAGTCGATGTCCGGCTGCACGCCGTCCGGCATCAGCACGCCGACGACGTTCTCCTTGCCGTACGCCTCGCAGCACAGCGCGGCGATGACGCTGGAATCCTTGCCGCCGGAGATACCGACGACCGCGGTCTTGCCGCGGCAGTTCTGCATCTGCGCGCGCATCCAGTCCAAAAGGCCGGGCAGCTGCGCCTTCGCGTTGAATTCATTCATGGGTCTCGCCTCCTTTTCTGCGGAGTATTGTACAACATCCGCGCGAAAATGGCAATCCCCTACCCCATCAGCGCGCACAGCTCCGCGAATGAGAGCGGCTGGAGCGCGAGGTCGATGCCGTAGCCCACGATACGCCCCAGCTCGCGGATCTGTGCGTCGATGTCCCGCGGCGTGACCATGACCTCCGCGCCGACGCCGCGCAGCGCGGACGCTTTCGGCGCCGGCACGCCCGCCTCCTCCAGCACGTCCAGCGCCAGCGTGCGCGCGTCCACCACCGTCGGCACGCCCACGGCGACGACCGGCACGCCCAGCGACGCGCGATCGAGTGCCCTGCGCCGGTTGCCGACGCCGGAGCCGGGCGCGATGCCCGTGTCGGTGAGCTGCACCGTGGCGCACACGCGCGAAAGCGACCGCGAGGCAAGCGCGTCCACGGCGATGAGCACGTCGGGCTTCACCGTGCGCACGGCGCCGCGGACGAGCTCCGCCGTCTCCATGCCCGTGCGCCCCAGCACGCCCGGCGTCAGCACGCTGACCGGCGTGAGCGAGGCAAACGACGCTTCGCGCGTCAGGTGCCGCGTCACCAGCACGTGCTCCGCCGCCTGCGGGCCGATGGCGTCCGGCGTCATGGCGTCGTTGCCGAGCCCCGCGACCAGCGCCGACTTCACCCCCGCCGCGCCGAGCAGCGCGCGCAGCTCCGCCGCCACCGCGCCCGCCGCGCGCTCCAGCGAATCCGCGCCGCCGAGGACGCCGCGCAGATCCAGCGTGACGTAGACGCCCATGGGTTTTCCCAGCGCCTTTGCCGCCGCGCTGTCCGTGACCTCCACCACCGTCGCGCCGCAGCCGCCGGTTTGGTGCTCGTGGGTGACGACGCCGTGCAGATCCTCCCCACCAGCCGCGTTTTTCCGCAGCTCGTGTGCCTCCAGCGCCAGATCGGTCCGTTTTGCGAACATTTCTCCCGCCTCGATTCCACAAAATGTAGTGCATCGGCATTAGTATCGCCACCAAGATTTGTTTCATACAAAAAAAGCGTGTAAATCCGCAAAAAAAAGCTTGCATTTCGATGGATTCTTTGCTAAAATACCAATCTGCACGGTGGGAGTTTGCCTTGCAAACTTATTTGATGCGCATTGTCCTCACCCTTGCGGGGCAACCGGGCAAAATGCGCAGATACATCGTAGAACGTATTCGGAGGAGGTGTTTGGTTTGCCGAATATCAAGTCTGCCAAGAAGCGCGTGCAGCTTTCCGAGGTTCGCAACGCCCGCAACAAGGCGGAGCGCAGCGCGCTGAAGACCGCGCTCAAGAAGTTTGACGCTGCTGCCGCTGAGGGCAATCGCACCGAGGCCGAGGGCGCTTACAAGGTCGCGGTCAAGACCGTGGACAAGGCTGTGGCGAAGGGCATTCTGCACAAGAACAACGCCGCGCACAAGAAGAGCGCGCTGACGCTGAAGCTCAACGGCCTGAACTGATGGCAACACACAAAGGCATCGCCGCATGGCGATGCCTTTTCGTTTTTCCGCCGTACCCGCGGCGGGGGGAACGGTTCCTGAAACCGCCTTTTCTCTTTCTCTTGCGAAAGAGAAAACACGGTTTCAGACTTCCCCAAAAGAGAAAGACGCTGTCGCCCTGCCATGTGTGCCGCGCAAATCCGCTCGGCGCGATTGTTGTCGATACGGGTATTCCCTGTTTCCGCTGTCGCTGCGTTTCTCCGCGCGTTGCATTTTTTGCCTTCGCAACGCGCGCCTCGGAGGGATATGTCTTCCGATTAGAGATAAAGTAGGCGCCGCCGCGAAGACGCACGTAACCGCGCCTCGATGAACGAGCGCGTCAGCGCAAGGAGAGACGCAACGTATTGACATGGAGCGCCGGACGGCGGCCATCGATGCCGACAATCGGAAAGGGATTCCAAAACCGCAGGTTTTGGCGGCTTTTTGGCGATTTTTTCGGCGGCGAAAAAGTCACTCCGCCCGCAGGCGGAAAAATTCCCGCCGCCGGGGCCGGCGGAAAAAGCGCCGGGGCACGGCGGCAAAACACCCCACTTGACAACCGGCAGCATCTGCATTATAATGCCCCCAACGCGTTGACAGGGAACAGTAGCCCCCTCTCCCCGATGCAGAGAACAGGCGGTCGGTGCAAGCCTTGACGGGAGGACGGCGAAGGCGCCCTTGAGCGGCGGCGCGGAAATGCGCCGACGGCCCCCGCCGTTACCGGGACAGAGTGCGCGTCAGCCAGACGCGAATTCAGGTGGAACCACGGACAAAGCAATTTGTTCGCCCTGAGCCGATCAAAACCGGCTCGGGGCGTTTTTTCGTTCGGGCCGCATCCAGAAAGGAGCATTTTCCATGGAACAGAGCAAAAAGAATTTCGAATCCATCGTCAACCTCTGCAAGAACCGCGGCTTCATCTTCGCCGGCAGCGAGATCTACGGCGGCCTCGCGAACAGCTGGGACTACGGCCCGCTGGGCGTGGAGTTCAAGAACAACGTCAAGAAGGCATGGCTCAAGAAGTTCGTGCAGGAGTCGCCCTATAACGTCGGCCTCGATGCGGCGATCATTATGAACCCGCAGACGTGGATCACGACGGGGCATGTGTCCAGCTTCTCCGATCCCCTGCTGGACTGCAAGGCGTGCAAGGCGCGCCACCGCGCCGACAAGCTCATCGGCGAGGAGTTCCCCGACGTCAACACCGACGCCATGACCTTCGACGAGATGGACGCGTTCATTGCGGAGCACGAGAAGGTCGTCTGCCCCGTGTGCGGCAAGCACGACTTCACGCCCATCCGCAAGTTCAACCTCATGTTCAAGACCGCCATCGGCGTGACCGAGGACTCCTCCTCCACCGTGTACCTCCGTCCGGAGACGGCGCAGGGCATCTTCGTCAACTTCGCGAACGTCGCGCGCACGACGCGCAAAAAGCTGCCGTTCGGCGTCTGCCAGGTGGGCAAGGCGTTCCGCAACGAGATCACGCCCGGCAACTTCACCTTCCGCACGCGCGAGTTCGAGCAGATGGAGTGCGAGTTCTTCTGCAAGCCCGGCACCGACCTTGAGTGGTTCGCCTACTGGAAGGAGACCTGCGTGAACTGGCTGACGAGCCTGGGCATCAACAAGGAGCACCTGCGTCTGCGCGACCACGAGCCGGCGGAGCTCGCGTTCTACTCCCGCGCGACGACCGACATCGAGTACGCTTTCCCGTTCACCGACTGGGGCGAGCTGTGGGGCATCGCCGACCGGACGGACTACGACCTCGGCCGCCATCAGGAGGCGAGCGGCAAGGATCTGACCTACTTCGATCCCGAGACGAACGAGCACTATATCCCCTACGTCATCGAGCCGTCGCTCGGCTGCGACCGCGTGGCGCTGGCGTTCCTCTGCGACGCGTACGACGAGGAGGTCGTCGGGCAGGACAAGAACGGCAAGGACGACGTCCGCACCGTGCTGCACCTGCACCCCTACCTCGCGCCGTTCAAGGCGGCGGTGCTGCCGCTGTCAAAGAAGGATGTGCTCGCGGGTCCGGCGATGGAGCTGTATCAGGAGCTTGCGAAGGACTTCATGATCGACTACGACGAGACCGGCTCCATCGGCAAGCGCTATCGCCGTCAGGACGAGATCGGCACGCCGTACTGCATCACGCTGGACTTCGAGACCGTCGGCGACGACAAGACGCCCGCCGACCACTGCGTCACGATCCGCGAGCGCGACACGATGCAGCAGGTGCGCATCCCCATGACGGAGGTCAAGAGCTACCTCGCCGAGCGCGTTGGCTTCTAATTTGCACACATCAACACAAAAACAGCAGGCACTTCCGACGAAGTGCCTGCTGTTTTTGTGACGATCTTTGAATCATGCGTATTTCGCTTTCGATGGATCCAGCCGCGGAGTCCGATTAATCAAGAGGAATCGTGATGCAGTATTTGGGATTATTTGTTGAAGCTTGTCCGCCGACATAGTTGGTATTTCCTTTGTTATTCTTCCAATACACATCCACACGGGCCGGAGTTGCATACGGGTAGATCGCAACCATGACAACCGCGTTTCTGTAATCCTCGACGGCACTATAGGCGCCGGTAGGATTTCCCATGATAAACGTTGTTCCCCCATTGACAGGGGTTCCCTTGCCATATGTTTTGATTTCCTTGGGCAGAGCATCTCTGCTGGGATAAAACGTGCCGCTCCCGGGATCATAGGCGCCATATGCGTTATTGCTGGCGCGCCCCCCGGCAGACGACCAGCTTAATCCTGCTTCGGCTGCGCTTTCCCGATCCGTTACGCCTGCGTAGACCAGCTCGACTGCTGCCGAAGCGGCTGCGCGCATGGTATAGACATCATATGCCTCCCGGGACTTTTCCAGAACGCGGTTATAGGTTGGAATCGCAATCGCAATCAGTACGCTGATGATTGCGACGACGATCAGCATTTCTGCCAGCGTAAAGCCTGAACGTCTGCGCATCGGAACCACCTCGATCTATCCAATGAAACGATACCTTTCATACTGTTTAAAATAACACGATTACCTGAATTTTTCAACCGTTTGTAAGTCCTCTTGTCTCGCGCCAGTATTCGACGCAGCGGTACTGCCGGTAGAACGCGTCCGCCTCCGGAGAGAGCGTTTCGGTCAGCACGCCGTTTTCGAGGAACAGGCCCTGATCGTGGAGCATCGGCGTGTACGCGCGCATTTCGCGCTGCATCGCCATGAACGCCGGCCCGTCCCAAGAGCAGAGGTCGAACAGCTCGGACATCAGGAAGCAGGGCGAGAAGTCGCCGCCGCTGCCGGTGAAGTCGCCGCCCAGCACGTCCTTCGCCGCGCTGTTCGCCCAGATGAGATAGGGCGTGGAGTAGTAGTTGTACAGCCCCTCGACCGTGTCCGGCTCCAGCGAAACGCCCAGCTCGTTGTACACCGAGTTGTTGTTGCCGAGCCATGGCTTGTGGTCGCCGTAGACCACGAACACCACGGGGATGTCCCGCTTCTCCAGCTCGTCGGTAAAGCGGCGCAGCTCGGAGATCGTGTCCGCGACGCCGGTGAGATAGTGGTCGAGAATGCCGCAGCTCTCCTCCGACCACGGCACGCCCGCGTCGATGACGGGCGTGTCCGTGCGCGTCGCGTCGTAGGGGCCGTGGTTCTGGTATGACATGGCGAAGTCGAAGAGCGGCGCGCTCTCCGCCGTGCGCGCGTCCAGATCGCGCAGCAGGAAGTCGAAGAGCTGCTTGTCCGAGTGCCACGGCGCGCTCTCGATCTTGACGTAGTCTCCGAAGCCGTTTTCGGTGAACACGCTCTCGTCGAAGCCGAGGAAGCGGTTGACGTTCTCGCGGTTGTAGAACCAGCTGTAGCCCGGGTGGCGATAGTACGTGTCGTAGCCCTGCGCGTTAAAATATCGCACGTAGGAGTCCACGCCGGCGCGGAACTCGTCGTGGTGGGAGTAGCCGGAGAGGAAGCCCCATTCGCTGTCCACCGTGCCGCCGGCGAAGATGTTGGTCAGCAGATCGCCGGAGACGCTCCGCGATTCCAGCTCGTGCAGCGGCTCGTAGACCGCCGAGACGCCGTCCAAGTCCGCGAGCATCGGATAGTCGCTCAGGTCGGAGAACGCCTCCAGCATGACGGCGACGACGTTGACCTTTCTTTCCGGGGAAATGTCCGCGGCGGCGTAGCGCGCGAGCGTGCTCTCCGCCTCGCGGACGTTGTAGCCCTTCGGAACGGAGGGCAGCGCGTTCTTCATGCTGCGCACGAAGGGATACCAGAACCCGCGGCAGACATAGTTGTCCAGCTCCGACCACTCGTTGCCGCCGAGCTCGTCGTTGAACGTGCCGTTGTAGATCGTCTCGTTCTGGTACAGCCCCGCGTAGAGCAGCGGCATCAGCGCGAGGCACGCGAGCGCGCCGCCGACGCGGAGCTTTTTGCCGCCGGGGCCGTTCGGCATGAAAACCAGCGTGAAGATCAGCAGCGCGGCGAAGATGATCATGGTGTAGATGACGATCAGCGTCAAATCGAGCGTATAGCTGCCGATGATGCCGCGCGCCGTGCGCACGAGCCGCAGGTCGGTGGCGAGGAACGGGTCGCCGCGCAGCTGGATTTTATAGTGGTTGACCACGGCGGGCAGCAGGCCCACGACGGCGCAGAGCAGGTACGCCGCCCAGGCGCGGCGGAACAGGAAGTATCCCAGCCAGATCAGCAGCACCGGCGGCAGCAGGTTGAGCACCACGACGAGCGGGAAGCGGAAATAGCTCAAAAACACGTCGCCGTAGTCCTTCCCCGTGAGCGAGCACGCGGAGATCGCCAGCGCGAGCAGCCCGACGCCGACGCCGATGAGCGTGAGAAAGAACGCGAAATAGATGCTGTGCAGACGGGCTTCGAGCGGGCTTGCCCCCTCGCCGCCCCGGATAACGTTTCGGATGTGCCGGATCATTTTTTCTTCAACCTTCTGATGTCCTCGCCGAAGAACGGCAGGATGCGGTATTCGCCCATGATGCGCGAGAGGATCGCGGCGCCGTAGCGCGCGCCCAGGTCATCGGGATTGAGATTGGTGGATATGATGGTCTTGCGCCCCGACGTGAGGCGGGAGTTGACGATCTGATAGAGCGTGCTCTGGACGAAGCTCGTGGTCATCTCCGTGCCGAGGTCGTCGATAATCAGCAGATCGCACTTGAGATAGCGCGCGGTGTCGGCGTCCGCGTCGTCTCCTTCCTCCCCGTTGTCGCGGTTGAACTTCTTCGCCTCGAAGCGGGAGAAAATATGGCTCGCCGTGTCGTAGACCACGGAGTGCCCCGCGTCGCTGACGACGCGCGCGATGCTGGCGGAGAGGAACGTCTTGCCCAGCCCCGGGTCGCCGGAGAGCAGCAGATTGCCGCTTTTGGGCGAAAACTCGTAGGCGTAGTCGCGGCAGGCGTCGTAATTCTTCTCCATGCGCTGATAGGGCGAGAGATTCTGCTCGTAGTCCGGCACGCGGGAATAATAGTCGAAGCGGAACGTCTCAAAGCTCTGCGTGCCGAGATCAAGCATCCGCGAAAGCTCCTTGTTCTGCTCGCTGGCGTAGTAGCCGCGCAGGCACGCGCACATTTTGTTGCCGACCCAGCCCGTGTCGCCGCACTGCTCGCAGGCGGGCTTGTCCTCCAGATAGTCGGCGGGATAGCCCATCGCGGTCAGCAGCTCGCCGCGCTCGCGTTGCAGGGCGAGGTTTTCCTCCCGCAGCGCCGCGATGGCGGAGCGAGGGTCCGTGCCGCGGCGAAAGCCGGAGGCGATGATCTTCCCCATGGTGTGCGCAAGCTCGCGGTCGATCTCCTCGATGCGCGGCGAGCTTGCGTAGCAGCTGCGTTTGCGCGCGCGAAGCTGCTCGGCACGGCGCTGCTTTTCCTCGTCGTAGCGCGCCACGGCGCGCCGCAGCACTTTTCCGTCGTATGCCATAGCTTCCCTCTCCCTAATCGTAGTCCTTCATCCACGCGTTGCGGCTGCCGCCCTTCTTCGGCGGATTTGCGCGGGCGCTGTTCTCCGCGCGCACCTCGTCCGGCATGTGCAGGCCCGCCTCGTGCCAGCGCTTTAGAATACCGTTGCAGTACGGCCACTTGAACTCGCCGCAGTTGAGTATGGTCTTGTCGTAGGCGACGGCGACCGTCTCCGGCGGAAAGCCCATTTCGACCCATGCGCCGAGGTAGCGTTCCTCGCTGGGAACGGGCGCGCGGCCGCCGAGGCGCAGCGCCTCCATGTACGCGGGAAACTGCACGCGCCGTTTGCGCTCGCTCTGGATATAGGCGTCCGCGGCGGTGATGGAAAACAGCTCCCGCCGCGCCCATTCGTAGCCGACCTTTTCGATCTCGCGCATGGTGGGCGGCTTTTCGGCGCCGAACTGCTCGGCCTTGCGCTCGGCGCAGTAGCTGACCAGCAGATAGATGACCTCCGCGGGCAGGCCGAGATAGTCGTACAGCCCCAGCAGTTTTTTGAGCGACGGATCGCTGAGCTTGCCGAGCTTGCGCTCCACCTCGACGAGCAGCGACGAGAACGACTTGTCGCTCTCCAGCCGGTCCATCACGTCGTCGCGGGTATAGTCGGGGATGGCGGTCTCCGGCGCGGGAGGCGGCGCGGCTTCCGCGCCGCGGGGCGTATCGGGACGCGCTTCGGAGCGCGGATCGGGGCGCGCGGACGGCGCGGCGGCGGGCGCGCTGACCAGCCCCAGCGAGCAGAGCGTCCGTTCGGCGGCGGCAAACTTCGCCTCGCTCCAGCGAAGCTCCGCGCGCAGCTTCTCCGGCTCCGACGCGCCGCGGCGCGCGAGGCACAGATACAGAAGCGCCGCGTCGCCGCTGCCGCTTTCGATCAGGCGGCGCACCGCGCCAGCGCCGAGGACCACGTTCTCCTCCTGCGTCAGATGCAGCTGGTATCCGCTCATGCGCCCGCCCCCCTTCTTTCTGTAACTTTCTTATTCTACAATATTCGCGCCCATTCGTAAACAGGAAATTTTCCGCGCCGCACCCCTTTTCAGGAACACAGGATTGTGCTATAATATCGTGAATCATTGGGTGGATCGGCACCTTCAATCAAGTACGAAAGGACGGAAGCCATCATGGAAAATCGAGTCACCGTCAGTATCTGCGGCGAGGAATACACCCTTGTCGCCGAGGAAGCGCCCTCTTATATGCAAAAGGTCGGCGGCTATGTCGACACCAAGATGGGCGAGCTGATCGAATCGGCAAAGGTGGGGCGCACGGACGCCGCCGTGCTCACGGCGGTCAACATCGCCGACGAACTGTTCAAGGAGCGCGAGGCGGCGGAGACGCTGCGCACGCAGGTCAAGGAGTACGTGGACGAGGCGGCGCGCGCCCGCAACGAGGTGTCCGAGCTCAAGCGCGAGCTGTTCAAGCTGCAAAACAAGAAGTAACCAATCCTACAGAAGAAGTGAAGGTTTCATGACGGAATTGCTGGCCCCCGCGGGCTCCAAGGAAGCGCTGGTCGCCGCCGTGCAGAACGGCGCGGACGCGGTATATCTGGGCGTTGACGAGTTCAACGCCCGCCGCGGCGCGCGCAATTTTTCGCCGGAGGAGCTGCGTCACGCCGTGGCGTACTGCCATCTGCGCGGCGTGCGCGTCTATCTCACGCTCAACACGCTCATCACCGACCGGGAGCTCCACGCCCTCGCGTCCACGGCGCGCGTCGCCGCCGAGGCGGGCGTGGACGCCGTGCTCGTGCAGGACTGGGGCGTGCTGGACACGCTGCGCCGTGTTGTGCCCGACCTGCCGCTCCACGCCAGTACGCAGATGAGCGTCCACACGCTCTCCGGCGTGCGCGAGGCGGCGCGCCTCGGCATCTCGCGCGTGGTGCTCGCCCGCGAGCTCAACCGCACCGAGATCGCGGAGCTGTGCCGGGAGAGCCCCATCGAGCTGGAGGTCTTCGTCCACGGCGCGCTGTGCATGTGCTATTCCGGCCAGTGCGCCATGAGCGCGATCATCGGCCAGCGCAGCGGAAACCGCGGCCTTTGCGCCCAGCCCTGCCGCCTGCCCTACAACGGCGGCCACCCGCTGAGCCTGCGCGACAACTGCCTCGCGGATTACATTCCGGAGCTGATGGACATGGGCGTCGCCTGCGTCAAGCTCGAAGGGCGGATGAAGCGTCCGGAGTACGTCGCCGCGGTGACGGGCATCTACGCGCGGCTCCTGCGCGAGCACCGGACGCCGACGGACGAGGAGCGCGCGCAGCTCGCGGAGGCGTTCTCCCGCGACGGGTTCACCGACGGATACTACACCAACCGCAAGGGCGACGCCATGTTCGGCGTCCGTCCCCCGAACGCGCGCTGGCCGGAGGAGTGGTTCTCGGCGCTGCGCGCGGAATATGAGCGCGGCGACCGCCGCATGGTGCCCGTGCGCTTTGCCGCGAAGATCGTGTCGGAGGAGCCGATCGCCCTGCTCGCCGCCGACGGGGACGACCATCTGGTCACGGTGACGGGTGTGAAGCCGGAGCCGGCGCGCACCCACAGCGTCACCGCCGAGGAGGCGGAGCAGCGCCTGCGCAAGACCGGCGGGACCGCCTTCCGCGTCGAGGAGTGCATCGTGCGCGTCGGCGAGGGGCTGTCCGTATCCGCCGCCGCGCTCAACGCGCTGCGGCGGGATGCGCTCACGGCGCTGGAGGCGGCGCGCACCGCCGTGCCGGAGCAGCGCTTCGGCGCCTATACCGCGCCGGAGAGCGCGGAGAACCCCACGGAGCCGCCGCGCCTGACCGTGTCGCTGCTGCGCGCCGCGCAGCTCACCGACGCGCTCGCCGACGAGCGTCCGGAGGTGGTCTATCTCCCCATCGGAGAGCTTGCGCGCATGGAGCTGAAGCCATGGCTCGACCGCACGCGCATCTGCGCGGTGCTGCCGCGCATCTATCGCAGCGCGGACGACGCGCCGCTGCGCGCCCAGCTTGCCGACCTGTGCCGCCGGGGACTGAGCGCCGTGGCGCTGGGCAATCTGGGGCATTTTGCCATTGCGCGCGATTACGAATTGGAAAAACGCGGAGATTTATCGCTGAACGTATTCAACTCTGCCGCGCTGCAATTGCTGCGCGAGATGGGGCTGGACACGGCGGCGGTCTCCTTTGAATTGCGGCGGGAGCAGGTGCGCGATCTGCAAAAACTGCTGCCCTGCGAGGCGGTCATCTACGGCAGACTGCCGCTGATGATCACCGAAAACCGCATCAAGACTGACAATGATAATACCTTGACAGACCGCAGAGGAGAGCGTTTTCCCGTCCTCACCGTCACGGGCGGACGCAGCGAGATCGAAAACGCGAAGACGCTCTATCTCGCCGACCATGACGACTGGCGGAACGTCGGCCTCGCCTTCGCGCGCCTGCGTTTTACGACGGAGACGCCGGAGGAGTGCGCCGCGATCCTCCACGCGCACAACGTCGGCGAGGACTGCGCGCCGGAGGAGCTGACGCGCGGCCTGTTCTACCGCGGCGTCGAGTGACCTGTATCAGTAAGCGTGTATCAACAGAAGGTAATATTTGCGATGGATAATACAAAGCATCATATTGTTTTGGCGTCCGGTTCCCCGCGGCGGCAGGAGCTGCTGCGCCGCATCGGGATCACGGATTTCGACATCGTCGTCCCCCACGCGGACGAGACCTATCCCGCCGGACTGTCCGCGCGGGACACGGTCGCCCATATCGCGCGGCGGAAGGCGGAGGCGGCGCGGGAGCTGACCGCCGACACCGATCTGGTCATCACGGCGGACACGATGGTGTTCCTCGGCGACGAGCGGCTCGGCAAGCCGCGCGACGAAGCGGACGCGCTGCGGATGCTCACGGAGCTTGCGGGCAGCCGCCACACGGTCTGCACCGGCGTCACCGTGCGGATGGGTGACAGGCTGAACTGCTTTACAGTTGCGACGGATGTGTACTTCCGCCGCGCTTCGGAGGAGGAGCTTCGCGCCTATGTCCGCAGCGGCGAGCCGATGGACAAGGCGGGCGCCTACGGGATCCAGGGGCTCGGCGCGCTGCTGGTGGAGCGCATCGACGGCGACTTCTACAACGTCATGGGCCTGCCGCTGCTCCCGCTCGCGGACGCGCTGCGCGAATTCGGCGTCCGGCTGCTATGACCGGCGGCGAACCGGCCGTGCCGCGCGGCGCGGCAGTCCCACAGGAAGGTACTATTGATCGATGAAGAATTTCTTATCCCGCTACGGCGTCTGGATCCTTGCCGTCGCCGCGGTGGCAGCGGTGGGGTTGAGCGTGGTGTCGTACTTCACCTCGACCTCCTCCATATTGGAAAACACAGCGGGGGTTCTGACCTCGCCGTTTCGCTATGCCGCGGAGTCGGTGAGCGAATGGGTCGACGACAAGCGCCACTATTACCAGAGCTTCAACGAGCTGCTGGCGGAAAACGCGCAGCTGCGAGCGGAGGTGGCGGAGCTGCGCGCCAACGCGCGGCAGGCGGACCGCGACCGCGAGGAGAACGCCCGCTTCCGCGAGCTGCTCGGCCTGCGCGAGCAGCGCCGCGATCTGGAGTTTGAGTCGGCGATGGTCGTCGAGCGCAGCTCGAGCAACTGGACGCGCACGCTGACGCTCAACGAGGGCACGAAACACGGCGTCGCGGTTAACAACGTCGTCGTCAGCAGCGAGGGATATCTGATCGGCGTGGTGACGGAGGTGGGCCTCAACTGGTGCACGGTGCAGACCATCATCGACACCGACACCGAGCTGGGCGCCCTGCTGTTCCGCACGGGCGACGTCGTGATCGCCGAGGGTGACTTCGCGCTCATGCGCGAAAAGCGGCTGCGCGTGAGCTACCTCCCCGCCGATACGGCGCTGCTGGTCGGCGACTACATCGTCACCTCCGGTCTCGGCGGCTACTACCCGTCCAACATCGTCATCGGTACGGTGGAGAGCGTGGAGACGGATGACAACGGCCTCGCCCAGTACGCGATCCTCACGCCGATGTGTGATTTCGACACGCAGACCGAGGTCTTCATCATCAAGAGCTTCGATATTGTAGAATAACGCGCGGACAGCAGCTTCGGGAAAGGAGGACGCCATGCTGACAAGACGCGACATCATCGTCAAGTGGTCGAGCTACGCCGTGGCGTCGCTCGTGCTGCTGTTTCTCTTCGCGCTGACGCTGCGCGACGTGAAGGTGCTCGGCGTCAGCATGTTCCTGCCGCCGCTGCTGGTGGGCGTGCTCGCCTCGGTAGAGGATACGCGCGCGTCGGTCATTTTCGGCCTTGTGTGCGGCGTGCTGTGCGACCTGACCGTCGCGGGCACCTTCCCCTGCCTCTACACGCTCGCGTTCACGGGGGCGGCGCTGTGCTGCTCGCTGCTCGCCAAGAGCGTGCTGCAGCCGGGCCTGATCTGCTCCCTCTCCGTGACGGTGCTGACGTTTCTCTTCGTCGACGCGCTGAACATGCTGGCGCTGTTTTTCAAGTGCCGCGCGCCCTTCGGCGCGATGGCATCCGTCGCGATCCGCGAGACGGCGGCGTCCTGCCTGCTGCTGCTCGTGTGCCATCCGGTGCTGCTGGGGCTGCACCGGAAATTCACGCTGTAGCCGTGGTGCGCCTTCGACTGGCGGAGCGCGGCGACGAGCCGCGCCTTTTCGCCGCGATGCAGGACTACCTGCGCGAGATGGCACCGCTCTACGGGGACGAGCCGGACGAAAACGGCGTCTACCCCTACCCGTGGCTGCCGTACTATTTTGAAGAGCCGCGGCGCCTCCCCTACCTTATATATAATGACGACGAATGGGCGGGCTTTGCGCTGGTCAACGACCACACGTTCCGCGACGATCCGGCGGACCACACGATCGCGGAGTTTACGATTTTCCCCGCGCGGCGCTGCGCGGGACTGGGGCTTGCGGCGGTGCGGGCGCTGTTTGATCTGCACCCCGGACGCTGGCAGCTCAAATTCTCCGTGCGCAACGAATCGGGGATGCGCTTCTGGGAGAAGGCGACGGCGCCGTACGCCCCGTCGGTGCGGGAGCTGAACGAGCACGAGCGCCGGCTGACGTTCAACGTGGCGCCCCGGACAGACGACAAAGGAGATCACAGAACATGAAGCTGGAACCGAGAGAGATCACCTGCAAAAACGGCAAGACGCTGACGCTGCGCTCCCCCGAACCCGACGACGCGGAGGCGATGCTCGATTATCTGCGCCGGACCGCCGGAGAGACGCACTTCCTCACCGCCTATCCGGAGGAGCAGACCCACACGGTGGAGTGGGAGCGCGATTTCCTGACGGAAATGCTCGCGGACGAGCGCCGCGTCATGCTGACGCTTTTCGACGGCGCGTGCCCCGTGGGCAGCTGCTCGTTTCAGGCAATCAGCCCGCGGGAGAAGATGCGCCACCGCGCGGGACTGGGCATCGCGATCATCCGGGAATACTGGGGACAGGGCCTCGGACGGATGCTGCTGCGCGAGGCGGCGGCGCACGCGAAGGCCGCGGGCTTCGTGCAGCTGGAGCTGGGCGTCTACGCCGACAACGAGCGCGCCTTCGCGCTCTACGAGTCCGAGGGCTACCGGCAGTATGGGCGCATCCCCGGCGCGTTCCGCCTGCGGGACGGCAGCATGATCGACGAGCTGCTGATGTTCAAGCCGCTCTGACGCGCTAACGCGATAAAGCGAATCTGACGAAAGGAGCCTTCGGGATGGACGAAAACAAAAAGAAGCTGCGCTATCGCCTGATGACGCTGTGCCTTCTGTTCATGGCGGGGCTCGTGCTGTTTTTTGCCACCATGTTCGACGCGCAGATCGTCCACGGCGCGGACTACCGCGCGATGTCCGTGAGCACGAACACCAGCGTCGAGCAGGTGGACGCGTCCCGCGGCGTCATCACCGACCGCAACGGCAAGGTGCTCGTGAGCAACCACGCGGTCTATACGCTGACCTTCGACCCCTCGCTCGTGGAGAAGGACGCGCTCAACGACGAGCTGCTGCGCCTGATCGCGCTGCTGCGCCGCGAGGGCGTGACCTGGTTCGACGAGCTGCCGCTCACCGACGGCGCGCCCTACGCCTATGACTACGGCGTCAACCGCTCCGGCATGCTGGTGAAGTATCTCGCGGGCAAAAAGTGGATCGAGGACGGCATGACCTCCGACGAGCTGCGCGACGGCGTGTCGCCGCAGAAGATCTTCGATTTGATGTGCGGTGACTTCGGCGTGGACGACGCGCTGAGCGCGACGCAGAAGCGCGCGCTCGTGGGCCTGCGCTATTCGCTGGAGACCGCGAAGCTGGACGGCGACGGCACGTTCCTCTTCGCGCGCGACGTGGACGTGGCGCTCATCTCGCTTTTGAAGGACGGCGATTACGGCGGCGTGCGTGTCGGCACCTCCGCCGTGCGCGAGTACCAGACCGAGGCGGCGGCGCATATCCTCGGCCACATCGGCAAGATCCAGAACTGGGACGACTACAAGGACAAAGAGGGCTACAAGTGGAACGACTTCGTCGGCATCGACGGCGTCGAGCTGGCGTTTGAGGAGTATCTCCGCGGCACGGACGGCAAGCGCGTCGTCACCTCCAACGCCGACGGCAAGGTCATCTCCGAGCTGTACTCCGTCGAGCCGGAGCCGGGCAAAAACGTGACGCTGACGCTGGACATCGATTTTCAGGAGCAGGTGGAGAAGATCCTTGCCGACACCGTGACCGCGATGACGGCGCAGGACGAGGTGGAGCGCGGCGCGGCCGCCGCGGTGGTGCAGGTCGGAACGGGCGAGGTGCTGGCGCTCGCCTCCTACCCCACCTTCTCGCGCGCCACCTTCAATCAGGACTACAACCGGCTGTCGGAGGATCCGCTCAAGCCGCTGTTCAACCGCGCGACGATGGGCCTCTATCCCCCCGGCTCCACCTTTAAGCCCGTGTCTGCGGTGGCGGCGCTGGAGAGCGGCACCATCACGACGGATACAAAGATCCGCGACCTCGGCGTCTACAAGTTTTTTGACCTGAACCTCAAATGCTGGATCTACCCCGGCAACCACGGCCTCGTCAACGTGACGGACGCGATCAAGGTCTCCTGCAACTACTTTTTCTATGAGGTCGGCAAGCTCACCGGCATCGCGACGCTGGAGCAGTACGCCCGCGCCTTCGGACTCGGCGAGCCCACCGGCATCGAGATCCCGGAGTACGTCGGCACGATGACCTCGCCGGAGTACGTCAACTCCCTCAAGGATCAGCACTGGACGGAGGGCTTTACGCTGCAGGCGGCGATCGGCCAGGCGTACAATCTGTTCACGCCGCTGCAGCTGGCGAACTACATCGCCACGCTCTCCGACGGCGGCGTCCGCCGTCCCGCCCACCTTTTGAAGGACGTCAGCTCCTATGACAGTCCCGTGCCCGTCTATCTCTACGACGAGACGCCCGTCGAGATCGTCCCCATCGGCGAGGAGAATTTGCAGGCGGTGCTCACCGGTATGCGTTTGCTCGTCACGGACGGCAGCGTGCGCAAGCAGTTTGAGAACTGCGTCGTCGACGCCGCCGCCAAGACCGGTACGGCGCAGACCGGCGGCAAGGGCTCGATCAGCAACGGCGTGTTCGTCGCCTTCGCCCCCTACGACGACCCGCAGATCGCGATCGCGATCGTCATCGAAAAGGGCGACACCGGCGGCGCGCTGGCGGAATCCGCGGTGGAAATCCTCAACGCCTATTTCACCGCCGCCGACCCCAACATGATCGGCGAAAACGTGCTCCTCAAATAAAGCGAACGCTCAGATGCGGAGGTATCGCCATGTATTTTGATTCCAAGGACATTCGCTGCAAATCGCCCTACGGCGCGGTTCCCTGCGGCACGCAGATCACGCTCTCCGTCTATCCGGAGCGCGGCGAGGCGGTGGATCACGTGGTGCTGGTCGCCCACGCCGAGTTTGCCGACACATGGGAGGAGCTGGAGCTCCCGCCCCTGCGTCTGGACGGCCGCGTCGTCTATCGCGGCGTCTATACCGCCCCGGCGGAGGGCGAGCTGGTGTGGTATCACTTCCGCATCTTCTGGGCGACGGGCGGCGAGTGCTGCTTCGGCAAGAACGGCCTGCGCCAGTGGGACGACCTCGCGACCTGGCAGCTGACCGTCTACGACGGCGCGAGCGAGACGCCGGCATGGTTCGGCAGCGGCGTGAGCTATCAGATCTTCCCCGACCGCTTCCGCCGCGGCGTGAAGCGCGACGTTTCCGGCATGGTGGGCAACCGCACGCTGCACGAGGACTGGGACGAGATGGTCGAATACCTCCCCAACGCCGAGGGCGAGATCACCTGCTCCGACTTCTTCGGCGGCGACCTCACGGGCGTGACGGAGCAGCTGGATTACTTCCATTCGCTGGGCGTGACGACGCTGTACTTCAACCCGATCTTCGAGGCGGCGTCCAACCACCGCTACGACACGGCGGACTATCGGCACATCGATCCCCTGCTCGGCACGGAGGAGGACTTCAAAACCCTCTGCGCCGAGGCGAAGAAATTCGGCATCCGCGTCATTCTCGACGGCGTGTTCAACCATACCGGCTCGAACAGCGTGTACTTCAACGCCAAGGGCTTCTACCCCGGCGTCGGCGCGGCGCAGAGCGAGGACTCCCCCTACGCGTCGTGGTACCACTTCTCAAAATTCCCCGACGAGTATGACGCGTGGTGGGGCTTCAAGACCCTGCCCGCCATCGAGGAAACCGACCCGAACTACATGGATTTCATCATCGAGAACGAGGACTCCATCGTGCGCCATTGGCTGCGCGCGGGCGCGTCCGGCTGGCGGCTCGACGTCGCCGACGAGCTGCCCGGCGTGTTCATCGAGCACATCCGCCGCGTGATGGACGAGGAGTTCCCCGACGCGTACCTGCTCGGCGAGGTGTGGGAGGACGGCTCGAACAAGATCGCCTACTCCACGCGCCGCAAGTACCTGCTCGGCGCGCAGACGCACGGACTGATGAACTATCCGTTCCGCAACGCCCTGCTGCAATATCTGCTGCAAAAGGACGCCGCAGCGTTCCGCGACATGATGGAGACCATCCGCGAGAACTATCCCCCCGCCGCGTTTTACGGCGTGATGAACTTCCTCGGCACCCACGACACACCGCGCATCCTGACGGTGCTGGGGCACTCCGGCCCGTGGCCGCAGAGCCGCGAGGAACGCGCGCAGACGCGGCTCTGCGAGGGCGAGCGCTATCTTGCCATGCGGCGGCTGCGTCTGGCGGCGCTGGTGATGTTCGCCTTCCCCGGCTCCCCGACGATCTACTACGGCGACGAGGCGGGGATGGAGGGCTTCGAGGACCCGTTCAACCGCGGAACCTATCCGTGGGGTGAGCAGAACCGCCAGCTCATCGCGTACTTCACGCGCCTCGGCGCGCTGCGCGGCGCGCGAACCTCGCTGCAAAGCGGCACGATCGAGTATCTGCGCGCCGAGGGCGGCGTGCTCGCGTTCCTGCGCGCGTCGGCGGGAGAAAAGAGCCTCATGGCGTGCAACGCCGGCGACAAGCCGGAGGAGCTGATCCTCCCGTGGGATGGCGCGGAGGCGAAGGACGCGCTCACCGGCCGTCGCTTTGCCGCGCGGCAGGATCAGCTGCGGCTGACGCTCGCCCCGCTGGAGGGGGTTTTGCTCATCGAGGGATAAGAACCGCAGAAATGCGGTTCTTTCTTTTTCGCCGGTTCCGGCGGAAGGGGGTATTCCGCGCCTGCGGGCGCGGGGGCGCGGTTTCCGCCAGTCTGGCGGAGGGGATTTTTCCGCCTGCGGGCGGAGTGACTTTTTCGCCGCCGAAAAAGTCACCAAAAAGCCGCCAAAACCTGCGGTTTTGGAATCCCTTTCCCGCTGTCGACGCCGATAGCCGCCGTCCGGCGCACCGTGTCGATACATCGATAGTCTCCAAGCGCTACCGCGCTTGTTCATCGAGGAGTGGCGTTGTGCGTCTGCGCGGCGGCGCCTAGGTGGGCTAGAATGGCAAGGTAATTGGCGCACACATATGTGCGCATCCATCCGCCAGAGGCGCAGAGCGAAGCGAGTGCGCATTGCGCTGCCTTGCGGTATCCATCCGCCAAGAGCGCAGAGCGAAGCGAGTGCGCAATGCACCACCCTGCGGATTTCATCTCCCAGAGGCGCGCTGCGCGGAGACGCATAACGCCCCGCACGACAAAAGCAGCGACAGCGGAAACAGAGAATACCGGTATCGTCGACGATCGCGCCGAGCGGATAGAGCGGCACTACCGTCGGCGCGACAGCGTCTTTCTCTTTTGGGGAAGTCTGAAACCGTGTTTTCTCTTTCCGCAAGAGGAAAGAGAAAAGGCGGTTTCAGGAACCGCCCCCCTGTCATGAAGCCCCCCTGTCGGGGGACAAAACCTGTGCATACCTGTGGATTGTTTCACGTGAAACATCATTCAAAACCGCCGCGAGACCGCGGCGGTTTTGCTTATACTATGATAAACAAGGCGTGATTTCTATTTTTTGGTTGAAATCAGGGAAGATTGTGCTATACTATATAAGATATATAACGAAAATCGGGTAAAATGCCCTTGTGCGGCATTTTTCCGCGGAGGGCAGGGGTATATTTGGCAAAGATCGTAGCCATCGTGAATCAGAAGGGCGGCGTCGGCAAGACGACGACCTGCGTCAATCTCGTTTCCGCGCTGCATGAGGCGGGAAAACGCGTGCTGCTGTGCGACTTCGATCCGCAGGCGAACGCGACCTCCGGCATGGGCGTGGACAAGGGCGCGACGCAGGGTGTGTACGACGTGCTCATCAACGGCGCGGACGCGCACGCGGGCGTGGTGCGCACGCGCTTCGGCGACGTGCTGCCGTCCAGCAAGGCGCTGGCGGGCGCCGGCATCGAGATGATCGGGCGCGAGAAGCGCGAGTTCCTGCTCAAGGATGCGCTCGCTCCCCTCTCCCCCGACTACGACTTCATCTTCATCGACTGCCCGCCCTCGCTGGAGCTGCTGACGCTCAACGGCCTGTGCGCGGCGGACACCTTGCTCGTGCCGGTGCAGAGCGAGTACTTCGCGCTGGAGGGGCTGAGCGACCTCATCAACACCGTGCGCATCGTCAAGCGCTCACTGAACCCCGCCATCGAGCTGGAGGGCGTGCTGCTGACGATGTACGACGGGCGCACCAACCTCGCCATGCAGGTGGCGGAGGAGGTCAAACGCTACTTCCCCGGCAAGGTCTACGCGACGGTGATCCCGCGCAACGTCCGCCTGTCCGAGGCGCCCAGCCACGGGAAGCCCATCAACGCCTATGACCGCGCCAGCCGCGGCGCGGAGGCATACGACGCGTTCGCGCGGGAGTTCCTGAAGAAGAACGCCTGACGCGCGCGAGATACAATTGGAGGATCGATATGGCAAACACCACACGCGGACTCGGCAAGGGGCTCGGCGCGCTGCTGGGCGACGCCGCGCTCCGTCCGGATACAAGCGAAAACCTGCAAAGCATCCCCATCTCGCAGGTGGAGTGCAACGCGGAGCAGCCGCGCAAGCGCTTTGACGACGAGACGCTCGCGGAGCTGGCGGATTCGATCCGCGAGCACGGCATTTTGCAGCCGCTGACCGTGCGCCGCCTCGCGTCGGGGTACTATCAGATCATCGCCGGCGAGCGCCGCTGGCGCGCCGCGCGTCTGGCGGAGCTGACCGAGGTGCCCGCCATCGTCATCGAGGCGGACGACCGCAAGGCGACGGAGCTGGCGCTCATTGAGAATTTGCAGCGCGAGGACCTCGACCCCATCGAGGAGGCGGAGGGCTATCGCCGGCTGATGGACAGCTATCACATGACGCAGGAGGACGTCGCGGCGCGCGTGGGCAAGTCGCGCTCCGCGGTGGCGAACGCGCTGCGCCTGCTGGGCCTGTGCCCGGAGGTGCGCGCGCTGCTGGAAGCCGGCAAGCTCTCGGGCGGACACGCCCGCGCGCTGCTGCCGCTCAATGCCGCGCAGCAGAAGAGCGCGGCGAAAAAGGTCATCGACGACGCCCTGAGCGTCCGCCAAACCGAGGCGCTGGTCAAGCGCCTGACGGCGAAGCCGCCCACGAAGAAGCAGGACGACGCGGAGGCCGTCAACTACACCCGCCTTGCCGCCAGCGAGCTGACGACCAAGCTCGGACGCGGCTGCCGCATCGTGCCCGGCAAAAAGAAGGGGCGCATCGAGCTGGATTACTACGGCATGGATGACCTCAACGACCTGCTGGACGCGCTGGCGCTGATTAAAAAGCGCAGCGGAGGCAAATCTTAACAACGCGTGCCGCCCGCCGCAAAAGCGGCAGACGCTGCACATGGAGGCTATGCATGACCGATTTCATCCACGAGCACCCGAAAGACGCGCCGGACGCCGTTCCGCCCTCCCCCGCCCCCGCTCCGGCGGAGGAAGAGACGGAGATGGACACGCGGACGGGACAAAAGCGCGTCTACGGGTATATCTTCATCCTGTTCATCGTGGCATTCTCCCTGCTGCTGTGGGCGTTCTTCATGAACCAGCGCAGCACGGATCAGGTGCTCTCGGAGCTGCGCGGCAACGCCGGCGCGCTGCAATCCACGCTGGATCGCAACATCGCGCTGGAGCAGGAGAACGAGCTGCTGGAGAAAAAACTCCGCGAGCTGGAAAGCGCACTCGACAAGACGCGCGCGGACAACGAGGCGCTCACCCGTCAGGTCGCGGAGATCACGTTGGAGCGCGACGCGCTCCAGTCCCGCCTTGACCAGCTGGAACTGGAGATGGAGCAGCAAAAGGAGCCGGAGCAGCAGACGGACGACACGACCGCTCCCGCCGCTCCGTGACAGCTCCTTTGCCGCCGGCACAGGGAAAAACCTGTGGATTGTTTCACGTGAAACGCAATCAAGAATTCATATAAAAGAAGGACAACGACCATGCTTGACATCAAATTCCTGCGCGAAAATCCGGAGATCGTCAAAGAAAACATCAAGAAGAAGTATCAGGACGCGAAGCTCCCCCTCGTCGACGAGGCGATCGACCTCGACGAGAAGCTGCGCGCCGCCATCACCGAGGCGAGCGAGCTGCGCGCGAAGCGCAACCAGCTCTCCAAGGCGAACGGCCCCCTGTTCGGCAAGTTGAAAAAGGCGGAAGGCGCGGAGAAGGACGAGATCCAAAAGCAGATCGACGCCAACATGGCGGAGGTCAAGGCGAACGACGAGCGCCTTTCGGAGCTGGAGAAGCTGGAGGCGGACTACGAGGCGAAGCTGCACCACGACATGCTGCTGATCCCAAACATCATCGACCCCAGCGTGCCCCTCGGCCCGGACGACAGCGCCAACGTCGAGGTCGAGCGCTTCGGCGAGCCGAAGGTGCCCGATTTCGAGGTTCCCTATCACACCGATATCATGGCGAGCTTTGAAGGCATCGACATCGATTCCGCGCTGCGCGTCTCCGGCAACGGCTTCTACTACCTGCTCGGCGACATCGCGCGCCTGCACGAGGCGGTCATCGCCTATGCGCGCGACTTCATGATCGGCAAGGGCTTCACCTACTGCATCCCGCCGTTCATGATCCACGGCAACGTGGTCGAGGGCGTTATGAGCCAGACCGACATGGACTCCATGATGTACAAGATCGAGGGCGAGGACCTCTATCTGATCGGCACGAGCGAGCACAGCATGATCGGCAAGTTCATCGACCAGATCATCCCCGAGGAGTCTCTTCCCCAGACGCTGACCTCCTACTCCCCCTGCTTCCGCAAGGAGAAGGGCGCGCACGGCATCGAGGAGCGCGGCGTCTACCGCATCCACCAGTTCGAGAAGCAGGAGATGATCGTCGTCTGCCGTCCCGAGGACTCCATGAAGTGGTACGAGCAGATGTGGAAGTACTCCGTCGAGCTGTTCCGCTCCATGGACATCCCCGTGCGCGAACTGGAGTGCTGCTCCGGCGACCTCGCCGACCTCAAGGTCAAGTCCTGCGACATTGAGGCGTGGTCCCCGCGCCAGAAGAAGTATTTCGAGGTCTGCTCCTGCTCCAACCTCGGCGACGCGCAGGCACGCCGCCTCAAGATCCGCGTCAAGGGCAAGGATGGAAAGCTGTACCTCCCCCACACGCTCAACAACACAGTCGTCGCGCCGCCGCGCATGCTCATCGCGCTGCTGGAGAACAATTTGCAGGCCGACGGCAGCGTGAACATTCCCAAGGTCTTGCAGCCCTACATGGGCGGCACCGAAAAGCTGGTTCCGAAAAAGTAACGACACGGCGGAGAAAAGGAGAGAGAGGATCATGAAGAAGTTTATCGAGGAATTCAAGAAGTTTGCCCTCAAGGGCAACGTGGTGGACATGGCGGTCGGCGTCATCATCGGCGGCGCGTTCGCGGCGATCACCGGCTCGCTCGTGAGCGACGTCATCACGCCGCTGCTGGCGGCGCTGTTCCAGAGCCCCAACACCGACGCGCTGAACATCACGCTGCGCGCCGCCACGGCGGACAGCGAGGCGATCGTCCTCGGCCTCGGCACCTTCGTCGGCACGATCGTCAACTTCCTGGTGATCGCGCTGGTGCTCTTCTCGGTCATCAAGGCGATGAACAAGCTGAAGAAGAAGGAAGAGGAAAAGCCCGAGGAGCCGCCCGAGCCCAGCGCCGAGGAAAAGCTGCTCACCGAGATCCGCGACCTGCTGAAGGAGCGGAAGTAAGGCGGTTATGCTTGACATTCTGCGCGTGGGGCTTGCGGAGTTGGGGCTCGACGAGGCGAAGGCGGAGCCGCTGGCGGAATTCGCCCGATTGGTGCTGGAGAAAAACCGCGTCATGAACCTGACCGCCATCACGGACGAGGCGGATTTCGCGCGGCTGCACCTGCTGGACTCCGCCGCGCTCGCCTCGCTGCCGGAGCTGGCGGAGCCGGAGGGCGCGCGCGCCGTGGACGTGGGAACGGGCGCGGGCTTTCCCGGCGTGCCGCTGCGCATCCTCTGCCCCGGCATTCAAATGACGCTGCTGGACAGCACGGGCAAGCGCGTGGACTTCCTGCGCGATGCCTGCGCCGCGCTGGGTCTTTCCGACGTGGCGTGCGTGCACGCGCGGGCGGAGGAATTCGCGGCGGAAGGGCGCGAGAGCTTTGATCTCGCGACTTCGCGCGCGGTGGCGGCGCTGCCGGTACTCTGCGAGCTTTGCCTCCCGCTGGTAAGAGTCGGCGGGCGCTTCCTTGCCATGAAGAGCACGCAGAGCGATTCGGAGCTTTCCGACGCGGCGCGCGCCGTCGAGACACTGGGCGGGCGCGTGGCGCGCACCGTCGATTACGCGATCCCGACGGGCGACGTGACGCATCGCGTAATCGTGATCGAAAAGGTGAAGCCCACGCCGGCGAAATATCCCCGCGCGTTTGGGCAGATCAAAAAGAAACCGTTGTAGAGGAGGCACCTAGTGGGACAGGTGATCGCCATCGTGTCCGGCAAAGGCGGCACGGGAAAAACTTCATTGACCGCGCTGCTCGGCGCGGCGCTTGCCGGAATGGGACGGCGGACGCTGCTGCTGGACGGCGACGTCGGCCTGCGCGACCTCGATCTGGCGCTGGGGCTCACCGACCGCGTGCTGATGGACTTCACCGACGTGGCGACGCACCGCGCGACGCTGGAGGAGGCGGTCGTACAGCATCCGCGGCTGAAGGACCTCTACCTGCTGACCGCGCCCGTGACGGCGGAATCATCGCTCGCCTCCCCCGACGGTCTGCGCGAGCTGCTGGACGAGGTGCGCGCGCAGTTCGACATGTGCCTGATCGACGCGGGCGCCGGACTGGGCGAGTCGTTCCGCCTCTCGACAAGCTGCGCCGACCGCGCGATCGTCGTCTCCACCACGGAGCCGAGCTGCCTGCGCGACGCGCAGCGCACGGTCATGGAGCTGCACGACTTCCCGGCGGGACGGCTGCATCTGGTGGTCAACCGTCTGCGCCGCAGGCTGCTCAAGTCGCTGCGCTCGAACATCGACGACGCGATGGACGCGGCGGGGCTGCCGCTGCTGGGCGTCGTGCCGGAGGACGAGGATCTGCCCGCGCTGCTGGCGAAAGGGCAGGCGGACGGCTTCGGCTACTATTCCGGCGCGCGCCGCGCCACGCGCAACATCGCCCGAAGACTCTGCGGCGAAAAGGTGCCGCTGATGAAGATATAGGAAAAAGAAGCGGAGACCATGCTCCCATCAAGCCATTGAGCCGTCGCGGTTGGATGGTTTTATGGAAGTATTGTCACAAGCTCCAGAAGACAGCCGCTACGGCAGAAAGGGACAAAATGAACATTGCATTGATCGCACATGACAACCGCAAGGAGCTGATGGTACAGTTTTGCACCGCCTATGCCGGCATTCTTGCCCGCCATACGCTCTGCGCGACGAATACGACCGGAAAGGTCATCAGTGACGCGACCGGGCTGAGCATCCACCTGTTTATGAACGGTTCGCAGGGCGGGGACGAGCAGATCGGCGCGCGCATCGACTGCAACGAGATCGATCTCGTGCTCTACTTCCACGACCCCAACAGCCCGGAGTACGACGCGAGCATCTCCTATATGGCGAAGCTGTGCGACAAGAACCGCATCCCGTTTGCGACCAACTCCGCCACCGCGGAGGCGCTGGTGCTGGCGCTCGGGCGCGGCGACCTCGACTGGCGCGACATCGTCAATCCCAAAACAAAGCCGTTCATGGCGTAAGTGCCTTTCCGCCGGACAGCGGCAAAAAACCATCTCCGCCGCTGGGAACGGCGGCAAAATCCAACATAGAAGAAGGAAGAATCAACCATGATGCAGTCCCGCACACACAATTGCAACCAGCTCCGCATGGAGAACGTCGGCGAGAAGGTCAAGCTTGTCGGCTGGATGGAAAACCTCCGCGAGGTCGGCGGAAGCCTTGCCTTCCTCGTGCTGCGCGATTTTTACGGCACGACGCAGATCGTCATCGAGACGCCGGACCTGCTCGCGCAGGTCAAGGGCTACAACAAGGAGTCCACGATCAGCGTGTCCGGCACAGTCCGCGAGCGCGCGAGCAAGAACCCCAAGCAGGCGACCGGCGACATCGAGGTTGTGCCCGAGACGATCGAGCTGCTCGGCCGCTGCCGCTACAACGAGCTGCCGTTCGAGATCAACCGCTCGCGCGAGGCGGACGAGTCCGCGCGCCTGAAGTACCGCTATCTTGACCTGCGCAACCCCGCGGTTAAGGCGAACATCATTCTGCGCTGCAACGTCATCGCCGCGCTGCGCTCCGCCATGCTCGCGCACGATTTTCTGGAGATCACGACGCCGATCCTGACCGCGTCGTCCCCCGAGGGCGCGCGCGACTATCTGGTGCCCGCGCGCAAGCACCCCGGCAAGTTCTATGCCCTGCCGCAGGCGCCGCAGCAGTTCAAGCAGCTGCTCATGACGAGCGGCTTTGACCGTTATTTCCAGATCGCGCCGTGTTTTCGCGACGAGGACGCGCGCGGCGACCGCTCCCCCGGCGAGTTCTACCAGCTCGACATGGAGATGGCGTTCGCCACGCAGGAGGACGTGTTCGCCATCTGCGAGGACGTGCTCCCGCCGATCTTTGCCAAGTACGGCACGTACAACATCGCCTCGAAGCCGCCGTTCCGCCGCATCGCCTATCTCGACGCGCTGGAGACCTACGGCTCGGACAAGCCGGACCTGCGCATCGACCTGACCGCGAAGGACGTGACCGCGCTCTTCGACGGCACGGAGTTCGAGCCGTTCGCCGGCAAGACCGTCAAGGCGGTGGAGATCACAAACTGCACGCTCACGCGCAAGCAGGTCGAAAAGCTCCTCGGCGACTGCGAGGTGCAGAGCGGCGCCAAGGGCTACTGGTTCAAGACCGACGAGACCGGCGCGATCGCGGGCGGCGTCGCGAAATTCGTGGACGCGGAGAAAGCGAAGGGCTTCTTCTCCCTCGCGCCGAACACGCTTGTCGTCCTCGCCGCGGGCGAGCTCGCGACCAAGATGTCCGGCGTTGAGATCAAGACCTTCGGCCGCGCGTGCGAGGGCCACATGGACAAGGAGCGCTACGAGTTCTGCTGGATCACCGACTTCCCGATGTACGAGATCGGCGACGAGAGCGGCGAGCTGGAGTTCTGCCACAACCCGTTCTCGATGCCCAAGGGCGGCCTCGACGTGCTGCTCCGCGCGGAACGCGGCGAGATCGACCCGCTGACGATCATGGCGGATCAGTACGACCTCGTGTGCAACGGCGTGGAGCTTTCTTCCGGCGCGGTGCGCAACCACGACCCCGAGATCATGGTCAAGGCGTTCGAGCTGGTGCGCCTCGGCGAGGACGATGTCAAGGCGAAGTTCCCCGCCATGTACAACGCGTTCTGCTACGGCGCGCCGCCGCACGCGGGCATCGCTCCGGGCGTCGACCGCATGGTCATGCTGCTCGCGGGCGAGGATTCGATCCGCGAGATCATCCCCTTCCCCATGAACAAGAACGCGCAGGACGTGATGATGGGCGCGCCGAGCGAGGTGACACAGAAGCAGCTCGACGAGCTGCACATCGCCGTGACGGCGAAGGAGGACGAAACCTGAAACATCTGCTGCTCCAACTCATATTGCTGTTTGTGCTGACGCTCGCCGGTTGCGGCGGGCGTCAGTCCGCCGCGCCGCAAATTCCGTCCGCGAACGCGCCGCAGGAGGAGCTGAGCGACTTTGCCTACTACGAATACCTGCCGGAGACCTCTCCGGCGGGTCAGTCGCAGCAGACGCCGCAGGAGGACCCCGCCGTGAAAGCCGCGCGCGAGGCGGCGGAGCGCGAGGCGCAGTTGCGGCAGCTGGTGAACGACATGTCGCTGGAGGAGAAGGTCGGGCAGCTCTTTTTCGTGAACTGTCCGACGGACGCCGCGAAGAAGATCGCGCAGTACCACCTCGGCGGCGTGCTGCTGTTCACCGACGACTATAAAAACGCGCTCGGCGGCTGGCTGAGCCGCGAGGATTTCGCCGCGAAGCTCCAAAGCTATCAGGACGCCGCGGCGGCGGACACGGGCATCCCGCTGTTCATCGGCTCGGACGAGGAGGGCGGCACCGTCACCCGCGCGAGCCGAAACCCGAACCTGTTTGCGGAGAAGTCGAAGTCGCCGCAGGAGCTGTACGCCGAGGGCGGCATGGGCGCGGTGCTGAACGACACGATGCAGAAGAACAGCACCCTGCGCGCGCTGGGGATCAACGTCAACTTTGCTCCCGTGTGCGACGTGTCGACGAACCGGAACGACTTCATGTTCGCGCGCAGCTTCGGCCTCGACGCGGAGCAGACGGCGGATTACGTTGCGCGCGTCGTGCTCGCCATGGGCGACGCGGATATGGGCAGCGTATTGAAGCACTTCCCCGGCTACGGCAATAACGCGGACACGCACACCGGCATCGCGATCGACGAGCGCCCCATCGAGCGCTTCCGCCAGCAGGATTTCCTGCCCTTCCGCGCGGGCATCGCGGCGGGCGGCAAGGTTACGCCGATGGTGCTGGTGTCGCACAACATCGTCAACTGCATGGACGCGGAACTGCCCGCCTCCCTCTCCCCCGCCGTGCATCAGATTCTGCGCGACGAGCTGGGCTTTGACGGCGTGGTGCTCACCGACGACCTCGCCATGGACGCGGTGAAGGCGTACGCCAACGACGGCAGCGTCGCCGTGCTGGCGCTGCTGGCGGGCAACGACATGATCGTCACCGCCGATTTTGAGACGCAGATCCCGCAGGTCATCAACGCCGTGATGGATGGCAGAATATCGGAGGAGCGGGTGAACCTCGCCTGCCTGCGCGTGCTGCGCGCGAAGGCGGAGCGGTTCGCGGCGCCCCTCTCTCTGGACGGAGGAGACTGATGGAGACCAAAAAGCTCTACTACGAAGACCCGTTTCTGCGCGCGTTTGACGCGCGTGTGCTCTCCTGCGAGGAGACGAAGCGCGACGGCAAGCCCTGCTTTGCCGTGACGCTGGACGCGACGGCGTTCTATCCCGAGGGCGGCGGACAGCCCGCCGATCACGGGACGCTGGGCGGCGTGAACGTGCTGGACGTGCACGAGAAGGACGGCGCGGTCGTCCACTTCTGCGACGGCGCGCTGACGCCGGGCGGGACGGTGCACGGCGAGCTCGACTGGGCGCGCCGCTTCGACCATATGCAGCAGCACTCCGGCGAGCACATCTGCTCCGGCATGATCTGCGCGCGCTACGGCTGTGACAACGTGGGCTTCCACATGGGCGCGGACGTCGTGACCATTGACTTCAATGCCGAGATCGCATGGGACGGGCTCATGGAGATCGAGCGGAAGGCGAACGCCTATATCTGCGAGGATCACGCGATCGATATCCGCTTTTACCGCGGCGCGGAGCTGGACGCGGTGGAGTACCGCAGCAAAAAGCCGCTCGACGGCATTGTCCGCATCGTGTCCTTCCCCGGCGCGGACTGCTGTGCCTGCTGCGGCACGCACGTTTTCCGCAGCGGACAGGTCGGCATCGTCAAGTTCCTCTCCTGCCAGAAGTTCCGCGACGGCGTGCGCATCGAGCTGCTGTGCGGCGAGCGCGCGTACCGCTATCTCGCCGCCGTCTGGGAGCAGAACCTCCATGTGGCGCAGTCGCTTTCGGCGAAGCCGACGGAGAGCGCGGCGGCGGTCGCGCGCCTTTCGGACGAGCTGGGCGCGCTCAAGCTGCGCGCGGCGCGGCTGGAGGGCCAGGTGTTCGCGCAGGTGGCGCAGCGCCTCACGGGCGAGGGCGACGTGGCGCTCTTCGAGGAGGAGATGTCCCCCGACAGCGTCCGAAAGCTCTGCGACGCGGTGACGGAGACCTGCGGCGGGCGCTGCGCGGTGTTCGCGGGCGCGGACGGTGCGTGGAAGTACGCGATGGGCTGCCGCGGCGGCGACCTGCGCGAGCTGACAAAGGCGCTCAACGCCGCGCTGCACGGCCGCGGCGGCGGCAAGCCGGAATTCGTGCAGGGCAGCGTGAGCGCGACAAAAAAAGAAATCGAAGAATTCTTTGCCAAGCAGTAAAGCCCGTGAAATTAACACCCCCGCAGGCGCCGCTGCACCAGTGCAGGCGCCGCCGCGCAGACGCACAGCGCCGCGCGCGAAGACGCACAGCGGCAAGCGGAAACAGACAATACCCGTATCGACAAGATGCGCCGGAAAAAGAGAAGCGCCCTGCCAAAAACTGGCAGAGCGCTTTTTCTCTTTTGGGGAAGTCTGAAACCGTGTTTTCTCTTTTGGCAAGACAAAAGAGAAAAGGCGGTGTCAGAAATCGCTCTCTTTACTCCGTGGCAGGGTTCTTGTTCGCCTCGATGTTGCGGATCGCCAGCAGCACGCCGATCATCAGCAGGATGCTCAGCGGCAGGCAGATGACCCAGTTGCGGATGAAGCCCGCGAAGATGTAGCACACCAGCGCGGTGCAGCCCGCGGTCAGCGCGTAGGGCAGCTGCGTGGAGACGTGCTGGATGTGGTCGCACTGCGCGCCCGCGGACGCCATGATCGTGGAGTCGGAGATCGGGGAGCAATGGTCGCCGAACACGCCGCCCGCCATGCAGGCGGAGATGCTGATAATCATCAGCTCGCTGCCCATGTCGGCGTTGAACGCGGCGGAGGCGATGGGGATCATGATGCCGAAGGTGCCCCAGCTGGTGCCGGTGGCGAACGCGATGCCGCAGGCGACGAGGAACAGGAACGCCGGCAGCAGGCTCATGATCGCGCTGTTGGAGGAGAAGGACTCCACGATGCCCGTGACGTAATCGGTGGAGCCGAGGGAGTCAGTCATCGCCTTGAGCGTCCACGCGAAGGTCAGCACGAAGATCGGCGGGACCATCGCCTTGAAGCCCTCGGGCAGCGCGTTCATGCACTCGTTGAACGTGAGCACGCGCGTGACGAGGTAGAAGACGATCGTGATGATAAGCGCCACGACGGAGCCGTATACCAGGCCGACGGAGGCGTCGGAATCGGCGAAGGAGTCGATGAAGCCCGCGCCGTCGAACAGTCCGCCCGTGTAGGTGAGGCCGAGCACGCAGCAGACGATCAGCACGATAATGGGGAGCACCAGATGGATGACCTTGCCCTTGCTGCTCACGGGCGGGGTGGGCAGATCCTCCGCGCCGGTGACGGCGGCATGCGCCGTGTTCTCGTGGATCTCAAGCTTCCTGGTCATCTCCGCGATCTTCATCGGGCCGTAGTCAAACTTGCCCATCGCCAGCGTGAGCATCATCGTGATGGTCAGAATGGCGTAGAAGTTATAGGGAATGGCGCGGACAAAGACGGTGAAGCCGTTCGCGCCCTCGACCATGCCGGCGACGGCGGCGGCCCACGACGAGATCGGCGCGATGACGCACACCGGCGCGGCGGTGGCGTCGATCAGGTAGGCGAGCTTGGCGCGGGAGATGCCCTGCTGCTCAGCCAGCGGGCTCATGACCGAGCCGACGGTCAGGCAATTGAAGTAGTCGTCGATGAAGATCAGAACGCCGAGCGCGATGGTCGCGAGCTGCGCGCCGACCTTGGTCTTGACGTGCTTGCCAGCCCAGCGGCCGAACGCGGCGCTGCCGCCCGCGCGGTTCATCAGCATGACCATCGCGCCGAGCACGACGAGGAAGATGATGATGCCGACGTTCCAGCTGTCGGTCAGCGAGCCGATCATGCCGTCGATAAAGACGTGCTCCAGCGTGCCGGTGAAGCTGAAGTTGGCGTACAGCGCGCCGCCGAACAGGATGCCGATGAACAGCGAGGAATATACCTCCTTGGTGATCAGCGCGAGGGCAATGGCGAGGATCGCGGGAACAAGACACCAGAATGTGTTGGTAAACATGGGATGCGCTTCCTTTCTCTTTTGATTTTCACCAAAAAAAACAGCCATGACTTCCATCATGACTGAACCGGAAGGACGCGAACGCCCGCCCAGACACCGTCACGACAGCTCTCCGCGGCTTGCGCCGCGACAGTCCGGCGGGTATTTCCCGACGGCCCGGTGAATACAAACGCAGGAACCTCTGTACTCCCTCGGCGGAATCCCCTTTCACTTCCCGGTTGCCTGCCGGTGCTGCGAAGCTACTCTTGTCATCCGCGCCTCTATCAAGACGTTATTCGGTTGTCTATCAGTATAATCGATTTGCGCGTTATGTCAAGGGGAAAACGCGCGGAATGTTCATAATTTGTTCACTTTATCGATGCTCTGTTTCGGCGCGCGGGCGATGTCCGTCATCCGGCACAAAACGCGACGCGCAGCACGCGGCGGTACATCTGTCCCCAGCTGACGTGCGCGACGCTCTCCCCCGCGAGGATGGGCAGCACGGCGACGCTCTCCCCCGCCGCGTCGGTCACGCGCAGCTCGCCGAGTTGATCGCCCTTCTCGACGGGCGCGTCCACGCGCTCCGGCAGCACGACCTCCTTTTGCAGCCCGCCCACCCTGGACTTCTCCACGAGCAGCGTGTTGTCGCCGGTCAGCACAGGCTGCACCGCGCCGCGCTCCCCCAGCGTGACGGGGATGGGCGCGAGCGCCTCGTCGGGCAGAATGGCGGCGAGCGCGTAGGTCGCGAAGCCGTAATCGAGCAGCGCGCGGGCGTCGGCGAAGCGCTGATCGCTCGTCGGGGACTTCATCACCACGGCGATCAGCTCCATGCCGCCGCGCTCGGCGGTGGCGCTGAGGCAGAAGCGCGCGGATTCGGTGTAGCCGGTCTTGAGCCCCGTCGCCCCGTCGTAGAAGCGGATGAGCTTGTTCGTGTTCACCAGCATGGACGCCCCGTCGCGCAGCGAGTCCATCCACACGGTTGTGAACTGCCGGACGTCGGGATGGTTCAAAATCAGCTCGCGCGACATCAGCGCGATGTCGTGTGCGGAGGTCACGTGCCCCTCGGCGGGCAGGCCGGTGGCGTTGACGAAGTGCGTGTCGTTCATCCCCAGCTCCTGCGCGCGGCGGTTCATGCGCTCGACAAACGCGTCCTCGCTGCCCGCCAGATGCTCGCCGAGCGCGACGGACGCGTCGTTGCCGGAGACGATGCACACCGCCTTCAAAAGCTCGCGCACGGTCATTTTCTCCCCCTCGCGGAGCCAGATCTGGCTGCCGCCCATGGAGCTGGCGTGCGCGCTGCCGACGACCACGTCGTCATAGCCGAGCGCGCCGGAGTCGATCGCCTCCATGGTCAGCAGGATGGTCATGATCTTGGTGACGCTGGCGGGCTCGCGCGGCGTGTGCTCGTCCTGCGCGAACAGGATCGTGCCGGTGGTCTTCTCCATCAGCACGGCGGACGGCGCCTCGATCGACACGGCATGCGCGGGCACGGCGAGCATGAGCGCGGCAAGGCAGAGAGCGGCGAGAAATCGTTTCATGGAAACCCCTCCGAATCGGTTTTGGTACAGGATATGAAGCGGCGGAGAGAAACATACATTTTTCGCCTTGCAAAGTGCGGAAGTATCTGTTATAATACATCCCGCAAGTGAATTTGCAGGGTTGGTATATCGGTATTACAGCGGCTTCCCAAGCCGTTAAGGCGGGTTCGACTCCCGTACCCTGCTCCAAGAAAGAGACGGCAAAAGCCGTCTCTTTTTTGGAGCAGGGGCGCGGCTTTGCCGCGCATAGATCAAATACATCGGGAGGGGCCTACCCTCCCCTCCCGAACTCTCCCCATGCAAAAACCACCGGAATCGACTCGATTCCGGTGGTTTATTATAAGGTATCGCTTACGGCGATTCCGCCAGCTGCGAGGCGTCGGGCTCCGCCTGAGCGTCGTCAGTTTTGTCGGATGCCTCCCAGATCGCGGTGACGCGCCAGTACTTCCAGCGCACCTCCCAGTTGGTGTAGACCAGCTCCCACGGAGCGCTTGCCATCGGCGCGAGCGGGTCGTCCGGCGAGGCGACGGTCGTCACCGAATCGACCAGCTTCTTGTCCTTGTCGTACAGCATCACCTTGACGGGCAGGGCGGTGACGGTCTCGCCGGAAAAGTTCTGCACCTTGCCGGCGAAGGTGACGTTCGAGCCGTGGCGCACGCTCGAATTGTCGTAGAAGTAGAACGTGCTGCCGATCTCGCCGCAGCGGGTGCAGACGTTGTCCACAAAGTCGTGACCTAGCGCCTCGCCCTCGGTCTTGCCGCAGACCGTGCAGGTCTTGGGCGTGGTGCAGTCGGCGGCCTGCCACTTGTGCGCGCCTTCGGCGCAGTAGCCCGCGTCGCCGGGCTGCGCGGAGGGGGACGCCGGATCGCGCTTGATGACGCTGCTGCCCACCTTGAGCGCGAGCGCGAGAAACACGACCGCCAGCAGTACGGGGACGATCACCTTTATCGGCGAGCGCGGCTCGGCGTTCTTTTTTGCCGCCTTCCGCTCCGCCGAGGGGAAAACCTCCTCCGCGGACTCCGGCTCCTCCGGCGGCGTGAGGGCGGGCTTGTCCACCTCCGTGCCGCACATGTCGCACACGTCGGAGCTGAGCAGCAGAAACCGGCCGCAGTGGTGGCATTGCAGCACCTTTTTCGCGGGGGTCAGCGGCATGGCGCAATGCGGGCAGACGTCGGCGTCTTCCGGTATTTCCTTTTTACAGTACCAGCACCAGATGGTTATGTGGTCGGCCATGGCTGCCTCTTTTCGTCGTCAGGGCGCGTCCGCGCCGTCACTCCCGCTGCGTATCGGCTCTCCGGACCGGTTTGAGCGTCCGGCTTACGCGCCGGGCGTCAGTTCGCCGATCTGATCGTCGATCGGCGTGGGGTTGACGCCGCCGGGGATGTCGGACGGCGGCGTGGGATCGACGGGCAGCGTCGCCGGCGGATCGGTGGTCGTCGACGGGTCGGTCGGTGTCGTCGGGTCGGTCGGCGTTGTCGGGTCGGTCGGCGTTGTCGGCGTGGTGGGATCGGTGGGCGTCGTCGGCGCGTTGGGGTCGACCGGCGCATTGGGATCGACCGGCGCGTTCGGGTCGTTGGGGTCGACCAGCCCGCCGGGGCCGACGAAGATGATACGGTTGCGCTTGTTGTACTTGCTGCGCGCCTCGTAGGTCTCCGAGATCAGGTTGCCGCTGCCGTCGTAGATCTGGCGGTAGGTGTCCACCACGTAGCCGGTGTACGGCGTCTGGTCGACGACGCGTTCGCCGGGCTGGAGATCCTCCTTTTCGATGATCTCCTCCTCGTACGGCGTGGTCGAGAGCACCACGGTGCGCATCTTGACGTAGGTGTCGTCTGTCTTGGTGCCGATGATGTTGACGGTCAGCCGGTTGTCCGAGCTGTAGACCGTCTCAACCTTGACAGGGAAATCCGTGTTGTTGCGGAAGATGAACTCCGGACCGCCGCCGGACACGGTGGCGTCGAGTCCGAGGCCGATGTAGCTGGACGCAAAGCCGTGCGCCGTGCGCGAGACGATCTCCATGTTCGCCATCAGCGCGGCGGCGTAGGTGGTGGAGCTGCACTGGCAGGCGCCGCCGCCGTCCATCTCCACGGTCTTGCCGTTCTCGTAACCGGGGGCGGACTGGTAGCCGTTCGACTTGCTGAACGGGCCGGTGAGGTCGTAGTAATTGAACTCCTCGCCGCTGTTGAGGATGCAGCCGTTCACGCGCTCGGCGGTCAGGCGGACGTTTGCCCGACGGCCCGAAGCGCCGCTGACGTTGGTGGTATAGGTGCCCAGCAGATCGCGGAAGAGGACCTCCTTGAGCACCTCCGCCGTGACGGTCGGCTCCTCCGCCGTGGCGGGCACGCTGACGGTTGCGCCGGGCGCCGCCGCGTCGAGCAGCAGCTGCGCCTGTGTCACGCTGAAGTGCAGCGCCGGACGCTCGGGCAGGATGGTGCCCGTCTCCTTGTCGTAGCGGGCGTTCGCCATCTCGCCGCCGAGCGCGTCGTTCAGCGCGTTCAGGTCGCCCTTCTCGGCGTCGATCGCGGTGTAGGGCAGATCGACGGTGCGCGAGCCGTCCTCGTCCGCCTTCGAGCCGATCAGGCGCGCGCGCAGCGTGTTGCGGTCCACATTCCGCCCATCCCTTGCCTTGGTGAGCATGAGCGCGGTGTCCGTGACCTCGTAGGAGAAGTCGAGCTTATCCAGCTGCGTCGCGTCGGCGACGGTTTCCGCCGCCTCCGCCTCCCAGCCGCCCTCGGGCTGCGGCGTGACCGCCGTGTGCCTGCCGAACGAGGAGCGGATCAGGTTCCAGCCGTCGGCAAGCACATTGCCGCTGTGGCTGCTCTCATACGCCTCTTCCGCCAGCTTGTCGGCATCGAAGGTGACGCCCAGCTCCTCATAGCTGAAGTATGCCAGCTCCTCGCTGTTGTCCAATGTGATGTGCACGCCGTTCTGCGCCAGAATCTTGTGCAGCGACGGCGCAAGCGTCGAGACGGCCTCGTCGCGCGTCATGCCGCCCACATCCTGCCCGCCGATCACGGTGTGCGGATTGATGGACTCGCCCGCCGCGGAGGCGATGCAGAAACCGGCGTACGCGCCGACCAGTACGACGGCGGCGACCACCGGGATCAACCAGGGCTTGGCCGTTTTTTCCTTTACGATTTCCCGCTTTCCTGCCATGCCGGGAACCTCCCAAAAATGAGTTGCGGATCACGATATCGCCGCGCGTTTTCGCGCCGGCGCAGCGCCGAAGAGACGCTTTGTTTTTTTATATGTAGTCCGTTCCGTGACAGCATAGCACATTTTTTGCGGTTTGTCATTAATAACAAGTGACAAATTAATAGATTTTTCTCAAGTTTTTTTTGCCTCAGCCGTACGGCGCGGGATGCGGATCGTCATGCGGATCTCCTCGTCGGTGTCCTCGCGCTCCACCGCGGCGTCGACGCCCGCGCGCTGCATGACGCCCAGCTGGCGGCGGATGCTGTTGAGGAAAATGCGCACGTCCTTGATGATGTAGGTCGGCTGGCGCTGCGGCGGCGTGACGGCGCTGCCGCGCAGCAGCGACTCGACGTACGCCTCCGTCTGCGCCACGTTCAGCCCCCGTTCCACGACGAAGCGCGCCGCGGCGAGGCGCGCCTCGTCGTCCTCCAGCCGCAGCAGCGCGCGGGCGTGGCGCTCGGTCATGTCGTGTTCGCGCAGCAAGGACACACAGTCCGGCGAGAGGCGCAGCAGACGCAGCTTGTTCGCGACGGCGGACTGCGATTTGCCCAGCTTTTCCGCCGCCTGCTCCTGCGAGAGCCCGTAGGCGGAGATCAGCTTCGCGATGGCGACCGCCTCTTCGAACCAGTGCAGGTCGCGGCGCTGCAAATTCTCGATCAGCGCCAGCAGCGGCGAGTCTTCCTCGTCCGCCCGCGCCAGCAGGCACGGCACCTCCCGCAGCCCCGCGAGCCGCGCGGCGCGCAGGCGCCGCTCTCCCGCGATCAGCTCGTAGCCCTGCGCGCCGAGGCGCACGGTCAGCGGCTGGATGATGCCGTAGCGCAGGATGCTGCGGCTCAGCTCGACGAGCGACGCCTCGTCGAAATACCGCCGCGGCTGCGAGGGGTTGGGATGGATCTTGTCGATGGGCAGGTAGAACACGCGCCGGGACAAAAAGGTGTTTTTTCGCGTCAGCTCCATGGAAAACTCCTCCTTGATGTATCATAATGTAGTGCTGTTGCCTTCACTTACCACTACATATTGTAGGAGCTTGTCCCTGCAAAAACGCGGGAATCCTGTCGGGGAATGAGAAGAAAATGCAAAAACAGCCCCGCCTTATGGGCGGGGCTGTTCGATATTGCGGAATGTTATTTGGCAATGCTGAAAATGATCGGCTTGCCGTCGCAGCGCAGCGCGCCGCGCAGCACCGTGACGCGCGTGCCGTCGACGAGGTTGACGTAGCTGCCGTCGGGCACGTCGTCAAGCTCAACGGAGACGGCGCGCCCCTGGAGGCTGAAGATGCCGACCTTTTTCGCCGCGGCGTTGACGCGCGTCATCACGGCGACGCCGCTCTTGTCCATGGCGCGGGCGAAAAACGCGTCGTCCGGCGAAAGCGCCTCGCGCTTGATGCGGCTGAGCGTTTGCAGCAGCGGCGTGAGGTCGCGCCCGGTATCACGGTCGATCGGCTCGCGCTCGAAGAGACTCGGCTGGCGCGTGTCCGCCCACTCCTGCCCCGCGTAAAGCAGCGTCGCGCCCTTGAGAAAGTAGAGCATGGCGGTGTAGTTCTCCAGCGCGATCGCGTCCGTGACGAGCGAGGCGATGCGCGGCTGGTCGTGGTTTTCAAGATAGCGGAGCTTGTTATAGTTCGCGGGATATACCGCCTCCTGAAACTCCAGCAGGTCCGCCCACTGCGAAAGCGGCGCCTCGCCGCGCAGCATCTTGTCGAACACGGTGCGGATGTCGTACTCGTACTCCATGTCGAAGGCGTCGAAAAGTTCGGTGTCGCGCGCGGCGTACATGCCGTTTGAGCGGCAGAACGCGCCGAACTCGCGGTGGATGCTCTCGGCGAGCCAGAGGCAGCCGGGGCGCACCTTCTCGACGGCGGCGCGCGCCTTTTTCCAGAAGTCCACCGGCACGAGCGACGCCACATCGCAGCGGAAGCCGTCGACGAGCTTTGCCCACGTGCACAGCGACTCGATCTGATAGTCCCACAGCGCGGGAACCGAGTAGTCGAGGTCGATGACGTCCGTCCAGTCGCCGACGCGGTTGCCCGGCGAGCCGTCGGGGCGCTTAAAGAAGAATTCGGGGTGCGTCTCCCACAGCACGGAATCCGGCGAGGTGTGGTTGTACACCACGTCGATCATCACCTTCATGCCGCGCTTGTGGATCTCCTCGCACAGGCGCCCGAAATCCTCCATCGTGCCGTAGGCGGGATTGACCGCGCGGTAGTCGCGGTTGGCGTAGGGACAGCCGAGGCTGCCCTTCTTGCCCTTCTCGCCGATGGGATGGATGGGCATGAACCAGATGATATCGACGCCCAGCGCGCGGATGCGGTCGAGGTCGGGGATGATCGCGTTGAACGTGCCCTCGCTTGTGTGCGCGCGGACATAGACGGAGTAGACGACCTGATTTTGCAGCGCGGGATCGGTGGTAAGTGCCATGAAAACGCCTCCTTTGTTCCCTGCTTGATACATCAAACATAGCAGATTCCCCCGGCGCTGTCAACGCCTGCCGGACGGCGCGGCGAGAATGCCGCGCAAGGCGCGCTCAGGCGCTGCGGCGCAGGCTTTCCCCCTGCGCGGCACGGAGTTCCGGCCGCTCCCCGTGGCGGATCGCCTTCCACTCCGTCGTGCGGCGCAGGAGCGACGCGACTTGCAGCGGGACGAACGACGCCATGAACAGCGGGAAGAGGAACACGCTCGCCGGATGCGTGCGCTGGCCGGAGAAGCCGCGCAGGACGAAGGAGAAGAGCATCATGGCGGCGGCCGAGACCGCCAGCGCGGCGGCGGCGGACGGCAGCTGCTGCGCGAACGTGCCCATCAGCGCCGCGCCGAGCGCGAACAGGACGACGGGCAGGACGGAGAGCGCCTGCGCGAACGGGGCGCAGAGGAAAAAGCACATGTCGGCGGCGCGCGCGGCGCTTGCCTCACGCGGGGCGCGCACGAGGCGCGGGAGCATCCGCTCCGCCGCGGACATGATGCCGCTGCACCAGCGCCGCCGCTGTGTGAGCGAGACGCGGAAGGAGAGCGGCGCCTCGTCCCACGTCACCGCCTCCGGCACCCACCACACGCGCTCCCCCAGTTCGGCGCACATGGCGGAGAATTCCGCGTCCTCGGCGATGGTCTCCGTGTTCCAGCCGTCCATGCGCTCCAGCACCTCACGGTGGACGACCATGCCCGTGCCGACCAGCTTCGCCGAGAGGCCGAGGTTGGCTCTCGACCGGCTGAAAAACGTGTCGTTGAGCGCGAAGTAGAGCGCGTAGCAGCCGCTGACCCACGCGTCCGCGGGGTTTTTGACACGCAGACGAGCCTTGGCGACCCGCGCGCCCGCGCACAGCGCGTCGTTCATCCGCGCGAGGAAGTCGGGGTCGACGATGTTGTCCGCGTCGAACAGACAGAACGCGTCGTAGCCGCGCGGCAGCAACCAGCCGATCGCCTCGTGCAGGGCGTCGCCCTTGCGGCGCACGGGGTTGAAGCAGCGGAAGATTTTCGCTCCGGCGTCCCGTGCCACATCCTCCGTGGCGTCGAGGCAGTTGTTCGGGATCACGTAGATATCGTAGAGCGCCCTGGGGTAGCTCTGCGCCTTCAGGCTTTGCACGAGCGCGGCGATGACCGTCTCCTCGTTCCGCGCGGGAATCAGGCAGGCGAAGCGCGTCCGGGGCGCGCGGCGCGGATAGGACGCGGGACGCTTCCAGAACAGCAGCGCCGTCAGACACAGCCAGAGCGCGAACACCTTGAGCAGCAGCGAGAGCGCGAGGGCAAGATGGCTGAAAAACATGGGATGACCGCCTTTCGTTGAATGGGATGCCAAAACAATAGCACCCGATTCTTAAAGGCGGTCATCGGTTTTCCCTAAGATTTATTTAAGGCTTGAAGCACCGGCTTTGCCCGCTTCAGCCCGCCGACAGCGGCTCCAGCGACAGCAGCGTCCCGTTCAGAAGGTCGACGACGCAGCGGCAGTCGCCCAGCTCCTTCACCTCGCCCAGCCCCGAAACGTCCGCCATCTCCCGCACGGGCGTCACGAAGCTCAGGCGCGTCCCCGCCTCGTCGATCGCGATCTCGCGCGGCGCGAGGTAGTTGCCGCTGCCCCAGACGTAGTTCGGCAGCAGGCTGTTGATCGAAATGTGGTCGCCGCTCTTCGACAGAAACAGCATGGTGGTGGTGCTGCCGTGGGGCGTGCCGGTGTAGCGCGTGGTGAGCAGCGTGCCGGTCCTGCATTCGACCGTCTCCCAGCTGCTGCCCGGACCGCCGATGGATTTCCAGAGCTCCACGTCGGCGATCAGAGGCGCGAGCGCGATCTCCACCGGATCGCCCAGCGTCAGCGAGATCACGCGCTCCTCCGGGTGCCAGACCACCGCGCCGAAGGGCGCGAGGTCGTCGATCCAAACCAGCGTTTCGCCGTTGATGTTGAAGCTGTCCAGCACGCCGCCCGCGGCGTAGGTGACGATGTCCGTCTCGTAGACGGGCTTTGCCCGCGCGCCGATGCGCTGCGTCAGCGCCTCCGGCTGATAGGAGGGCCAGACGGACGGGAGATCAGGTTCCCCGTTCTTTGTCGCCAGACTGATGCGCAGCGTGCGCGCCGTCGCGTCCCAGATCACGCGAAAGCCGTAGCCCATCAGATCCTCCGCCACGACCGCCGTGCTGCCGCCGATGTTGTAGGAGCGCAGCGTGTGGCCGTTGACGGTGGCGACGATGTCGGTGTAGAGCGCGTAATCGATGATCCTGTTCGCGTACGCGGAGGCGGAGACGGTGCAGCCGAGGCACAGGAGCAGCGCGCAGAGGGCGGATGCGAGTTTTTTCATGGTCGAATACCTCCCAAACAAAAAATGGCGCGACCGGAGCCGCGCCACGAAAAACGCAGCTCTCGATTGCTGCCACGCAAATTCTTTACCCTCACAAGGAGACGCAAAGCCGAGAGAGCGTTTTTGCCGAATGGCAGCGTCTCTCTCTGTAAGGGTATTATTGAATTTACGTGGCATTTTTATTCTAGCATGGACCCATGTGATTTGCAAGCAAAAGTGGCAAAAGGTTGATTTTTCCGCTGGTTTTTGCTATACTCGCCGCGAAAGGCAAATTGTTTTGACGGAACGGGAGGCGTTTTCCATGAACGGCATCAAAGACGACTGGAACAGCATGGCCGCAGCCTATGAGCGGTTTAACACGGCGGAGGATTCCTACAGCACGAATATCGAATGGCCCTGCATCCGCCGCCTGCTCCCGCCGCTGGCGGGGAAAAGCGTCCTCGACCTGGGCTGCGGCACGGGCATTTTCACCTTTTTGCTGGAGCAGTATGCGCCGCAGAAGCTGGTTGGTCTTGATCTGTCGGAGGAGATGCTGCGGATTGCCGCGCGAAAGGCCGAAGAAAAGCATTCCGCCGCGCAGTTTATCCTCGCCGACGCCGAGCGCTGCGCCGAATATGTCGACGCGCCGTTCGACTTTGTGTTTTCCTCGACCACCACGCACTACATCGAGGACCTGCCCGCGTTTTTCCGAAGCGTCTGCAAATGCCTCAAGTCTGGCGGCTGCGGCGTTTTCTCCGTCATTCATCCGGTGTATTCCGCCCTGTACCCCGTCGAGCGTGGGGACGCGTTTCCGTCGGACGACGACTGGACGGTGCGCTACCTCGACCAAAGCAGACGCGCGTATATCCAGCCGTGGATCGAGTACAACGACGCGTACGAGAACCGGTTGAGCCGCAGCTTTCACCACACGTTCTGCGACTATATGAACGCCCTGCTCGAAGCCGGACTGCAACCGGAGCGGATCGAAGAACCGTTGCCGCCCGATGCGTGGAAGGAAACCGCGCCTTACCGCTATGAGAGCTTCCTCGAAACACCGGTCTATATGATCCTAAAGTTCCGCCGCCCGGTCGAATGACCGGACGGCGGTTTTGATTATGCGGTTTCTTGCGCTTCCGGCGCTCAGTCCTCTTCGGGGGCGAGCTCGGTGGTCTGCTCCTTCGGCGGCATGAGCTTGGAGAAGATCAGGAAGAACACGAGGCCCACCACAAGGCCCGGAATGATCTTCTGGCTGAACTTGATGCCGAAGAGCGTGCCGTCCGCGGAGATCTTCTCCAGATAGACGACCACGATGGAGCCGGAGATCACGGACGCGATCGTGCCGGCGAGGGAGCCGCCCTTCCAGTAGTGGCCAAGCACATAGGGGAAGAACGTGCCCGCCGCGCGCAGCGTGAACGCGAAGGTGAGGATGGCGATGAGGCTCGCGGGGTTGAAGAGCGCCGCCGCCATGGCGATCAGGCTGACGACGACCATGGTGATCTGCGTCACGCGCATGACCTGCTTGTTGTCGGCGTCCGGCTTGAGGATGGCGCGGTAGATGTCGTTGGCGAAGATGGAGCCGGCGCCGAGCAGGTCGGAGTCGGAGGACGACATCGTGGCGGAGATGATGCCGGCGAACAGCAATCCGCAGATGATCGCGGGCATCGTGCGCACCGCCAGCACGGGCAGGGCGTAGCGCGCGCCGACGGCCTCGAACTCCGCGCTGCTGAACTTGCCCATGTTGATGAGCGCCAGCGTGATGATGCCGAGGATGGCGGGCACGAACGCGTAGATGAAGTTGACGATCGCCGCGAGGATGGAGCCGGTCTTCGCCGCCTGACCGTCACGCGCGGCATAGTAGCGGGAGACCGCCTCCTGCCCGACCGTGAACGTCGCGACGTACATGATGACGAGCGAGACCACCGCCATCGGGCTGTAGCCCTTGAACATGTCGAAGGTCTCCGGCGGGACGTTGGCGACCACGTTGCTCCAGCCGCCCGCCTCGCCGAGGGCGAACGGGATGGCGATAATCATGCCGATGACGATCATGAACACCTGCACGAAGTCGGTCATCGTCACGCTCCACAATCCGCCCATGACGGAGTAGGCGGTCACGACCACCGCGACGATGACGATGGCGGGCTTGTAGCCGATGCCGAGCATGGTGGAGAGGATCGTCGCGGAGGCGACAAACTGGCCCTCGGTCAGGCCGATGAGCGGGATGAGCATGATGATCGCCGTCAGCACGCCGGCGCTCTTGCCGTAGCGGCGGCGGAAGTATTCGGGAACGGTTTTGACGGTGGACGCGCGGAATTTGGGCGCCATGAAGGTCAGGATCACAAACGCGATGCCCATGGTGATGATGTACCATGCCGCCGAGATGCCGTGGTTCTGCATGCCCTGCTGCACCACGCCCAGCGAGCTTCCGCCGCCGATCTCGGTGGCGGCGAGGGTGCCTGCCATGAGGAACGGCCCCAGCCGGCGGCCCGCCAGCATGAAGTCCGTGTTGGTGGTGATCTTCTTGGACGAATACCAGCCGATCCACAACATAAACAGCAGGTACGCGACCACGACCACGACGATGATTCCGTTAGCCATACATTTTCCCTCCGATTTGCATATTTATGCGCCATACACACTAACGCACTACCACAATAGCATAAAAATGCATTGCGGTCAATGTATCCAATGACGAAGCAAGCTGCGGATTTCCGTAAATATTTGTTCGATATGCTGAATGTTTAGCCACGGAGCGCATTTCTCGTCCCCTTGTCAAACGAATTCGCCTGTGTTACAATTTTCCCGCTATAACAGATAGCGTTTCATACTGCCCAACAACCCAATACAAAAGGAGGAAAACACCATGAAAAAGCGCGGTATTTCCCTTGTCCTCGCACTTCTTTTGGCATTTTCCCTGCTGCCGTTCTCCGCGATGGCGGCGACGGCGCCGACGGCGGAAGACCTGAAAACGCCGCCCGTGATTTCCAATCTGGAAATCCACGACGACGGGGGCAACTATGTCTGGCTGGAGGTCACGGTTCAAACGCCTGCAAACGTGCTGAACGCCATCGACTATTTTGAAAATCACGAGTTGGGCTACAATCAGGCCGGATACATTGGCCAAATCGACCTGCAATATTCCATTGACGGCGGCGAATGGCAGGAAACCATGATATCGGTTGCGGGGAGATACTATGAAGACGCGGATGAGACTCCGCGCTGGAACGGCATCCACGAGACCTATTATCTGGACGAGCTGCACGTGAATTCCGAGGTCAAGGCCCGCGCGCGCTACAACGGCGCGGACGCCGAGGGCAATCCCCGCTACAGCGACTGGTCGAACATGCTGACGCTCAATGAAAAGGTTGACTTTACCGCCCACGACTGGGCGCAGGCGGAGCTGGCGGAGGCTGCCGCGCTGGGACTGATCCCCGATTCCCTCAAGGGCGCCGACCTTACCAAGCCCATCACGCGCGCGGAATTCGCCGCCGTCAGCGTCAGGGTCTATGAGTCCCTGTCCGGCACGAAGGCGGAGCCGGTCGCGGTCAATCCGTTCACCGACACGAAGGATGCGGAAGTCCTCAAGGCGTACAACGTGGGCGTCACGAACGGCATCAGCGCAACGACGTTTGAGCCGAACACACTTTTGAACCGCGAGCAGGCGGCGACGATGCTCTCCCGCGTTTACAAGAAGGTCGCGCTCGACGGCTGGACGCTGGAGACGGACGGCAGCTTCAACGAACAGTTCAAGGCGCTCTTTACGGCTCCCGCCGCGTTCGCGGACGACGCGAGCATTTCCGGCTGGGCGAAGGACAGCGTGTATTTCATGGCGGCGAACGGCATCATCAACGGCGTGGGAGACAACAAGTTCGCGCCGAAGGCGACGACCCCGGCGGAGCAGGCGGCGGGCTACGCGCAGGCGACCCGCGAGGCGGCGCTGCTGATTGCGACGCGCATGGTCAAGAATCTCGGCTGAAAAGAAAAGCAGAGGCGGCGCCTCGGCGCGCAACCGCGCGTTGCTTGCGTTTTCCTCCACGGCGGGTATAATGGAGCCACAACGAACGGGAGGTGCTCGCAATGGAGTGCAAAGAGGTTTTGAAGAGCCTGCGCGAAAAGCACGGCATGACGCAGGAGCAGCTTGCGGACCGTGCCTGCGTCTCACGGCAGGCGGTCAGCCGCTGGGAAACCGGCGAAACTCAGCCGAACACGGACACTCTGAAGCTGCTGTCGAAGGAGTTCGACGTGTCTATCAACACGCTGCTCGGTTCGCCGCGTCAGATGGTCTGCCAGTGCTGCGGTATGCCGCTTTTCGAGGACAGCTCGATCAGCCGCGAGCCGGACGGCTCGTTCAATGAGGAGTACTGCAAGTGGTGCTACGCGGACGGGACGTTCGCCTATCAGAGCAAGGAAGCGCTGCTGGACTTCCTTCTCGGCCACATGCCGAATCCCGACAATCTGTCCGACGAGGAGCGGCGCAGCCAGTTCGACAGCCAGCTTTCCCGGCTGAAGCATTGGCGGCAGTAAGCGGATGCGCAAAACGCGTAGGGCGACGCTCTGACCGCTGCGTTCAAGGATAAACCGGACACTGACTGAAAAACGACAAAAAGCCCTTACCGACGCTGCCATCGGTAAGGGCTTTCACAATATGGATCGTGTTACCCGCAAACCGCAGGGGACGCGAAATGATGCGGCTTTGGGGCTGTGTTGCCACAGCGCGGCGGCGGTGCCCGGAAACGCGCTAAACCAGCGGCCTCCTGCGTGCGGTGGAATTATTCCAGCTCCACCGTAGCGGGCGGCTTGCTCGTGATGTCGTAGACGACGCGGTTGACGTGCTTGACCTCGCCGACGATGCGGCGGGACACCGTGTCCAGCAGATCCCACGGCAGGCGCGAGAAGTCCGCGGTCATGAAGTCCTGCGTCTCCACCGCGCGCAGCGCGACCGCGTAGTCGTAGGTGCGCTCGTCGCCCATCACGCCGACGCTTCTGAGGTTCGTCAGCGCCGCGAAATACTGGTTCACGCTGCGCTCAAGACCCGCCTTCGCGACCTCCTCGCGGAAGATGGCGTCCGCGTCGCGCACGATGTCCAGCTTTTCGCGCGTGATGTCGCCGATGACGCGGATGGCGAGGCCGGGGCCGGGGAACGGCTGGCGCCAGACGAGCTTTTCGGGCAGGCCCAGCTCGATGCCGAGCGCGCGCACCTCGTCCTTAAAGAGGCGGCGCAGCGGCTCGATGATCTCCTTGAAGTCCACATGGTCGGGCAGGCCGCCGACGTTGTGGTGGCTCTTGATGACGACGCTCTCGCCGCCGACGCCGGATTCGACGACGTCGGGGTAGATCGTGCCCTGCGCGAGGAAGTCGACCTTGCCGATCTTCTTCGCCTCCGCCTCAAAGACGCGGATAAACTCCTCGCCGATGATCTTGCGCTTGCGCTCCGGCTCCGTGACGCCCGCGAGCTTGGAGAGGAAGCGCTCGCTCGCGTCCACGCGGACGATCTTCATGCCGAGCGCGTCGCGCATGGCGGCCTCGACCTCGTCGCCCTCGTTCTTGCGCAGCAATCCGTGGTCGACGAAAATGCAGGTGAGCTGGTCGCCCACCGCCTTGTAGAGCAGCGCGGCGGCGACGGCGCTGTCCACGCCGCCGGAGAGCGCCAGCAGCACGCGGCCGGAGCCGATCTTCGCGCGGCAGGTCTCCACCGCCTCGGTCACATACGACGCCATCGACCAGTCCGGCGTCAGGCCGCAGACGGTGAACAGGAAATTGCGGATGATCTCGGTGCCGTGGACCGTGTGCAGCACCTCGGGATGGAACTGCACGCCGTAGAGTTTGCGCGCCGCGTCCTCGATGGCGGCGAAGGCGCAGCCCGCCGTCGTCGCGACGGCGCGGAAGCCGGGGGCGAGGCGCTCGACCTCGACGCCGTGGCTCATCCAGCACACGCTCGTCGGCTCGACGCCCGCAAACAGCGCGCTCGTGCCGTCGTGCGTCAGCGGGGTCTTGCCGTATTCGCGCACCTCCGCCCTGCGGCACGCGCCGCCGAGCTGGTGGATCATCAGCTGCTGGCCGTAGCAGATGCCGAGGATCGGCAGCCCCAGCGAAAAGACCGCCGGATCAAGCTGCGGGGCGTTCGGCTCGAACACCGTGGCGGGGCCGCCGGTGAAGATGATGGCGGCGGGATCGAAGGCGCGGATCTCGTCCAGCGTGACGCGGTAGGGCTTGATCTCGCAGTAGACGCCGCACTCGCGCACGCGGCGCGCGACGAGCAGGTTGTACTGCCCGCCGAAATCCAGCACAAGGACTTTATTCTGTCCCATAGCTCAGTCCTCGTCGCGGAAAATGAGCTGGTCGCCCTCGACGCGGTCGATGACGGCGAGCGCCTTGTAGGGCACGCCGAGGTTGCGGAAGCGGTCGCCGCCGTCCTGGAAGCCCTTCTCGACGGCGATGCCGATGCCCTCCAGCGTTGCGCCCGCGGCGTTGACGAGGTCGACGAGCCCCTGCATCGCGTTGCCCTTCGCCATAAAGTCGTCGATGATGAGCACGTGGTCGTCCGCGTGCAGCCACTCCTGCGAGATGATGTAGGTCACTTTCTTCTTGTAGGTATAAGAAAAGACATCGCTCTGGTACAATCCGCCCTCGATGTTGTCGCTTTTCGCCTTCTTGGCGAACAGCAGGGGAACACCGTATTTCTGGGCGCAGACCGTAGCCAGCGCAATGCCGCTTGCCTCCGCGGTGAGTACCATGGTGAGCTTGTCAACGGGGAAATACTTCGCGAATTCGTCCGCGAGCTTGGACAGGAGCGCGGTGTCGACGCGGTGGTTCAGGAAGCCGTCCACCTTGATGATGTCGCCGGGCAGGACCTTGCCCTCTTTTCGGATGCGGTCGATCAGAAGCTGCATGGGAAATCTCCTCCTTTTCTGACGTGTGACGGATGGATAACCTTGCCCTCTATTATGCGTGATTTCGATGAAAAGCGCAAGACGGAAAACAATACAAAAACGGGGGGCGCGGACACGTCCCCGTTTTCGCTTTTTTTCAGCGGTTTCGACACTTTTCGCGCCGCGCGCTCAGCCCACGGATTCGATGACTTCGAAATCCGACGCCGACACGTCCTCGCCGAAGAGCCACGCCACGCGCCGCGCATAGTCCAGCGCCGCGCCCACGGGCGTAAGCAGGTCCTCGTGCTCGCCCGCGTCGCACTCGTCCTGCAGGCGCGCGTAGTAGCCCGCCGCCGTCTCATCGAAGCCGAGCGCCGCGGGAAAAACGAGGTGCGTGTCCGTCCAGTCGTAGTCGCTGTAGACATAGCGCACGCGCTCGACGCACCACAGGCCGCCCTCACCCTGCTTCGCCGGCTGCGAGAGCGAGAGCACCACCAGATCCATCGGCTCGCCGGGGATGCGGTAGCCCAGGTCGACGTGATCCCCGCCGTAGGTGAAGTCCATGTCGAGCAGCTCGCTCGCGCCGTAGGCGGTCAGGTGGTTGCGCGCGATGAGCATGTCGGGCAGGGTCGCCGCCCAGTCGTTGAGCAGCGTCCACTGTTCCAGCTGCGCGGGGTCGTTCCCCGCCAGATCGAAGCCCTTGCCGCAGCGGTAGAAGCGCACGTCGGTGGGCTTGGAGAGCAGATAGTAGTTGTCCTGCCCGTCCCTTGCGAAGACGCCGGCGCCGGTGTCGTCGCCGGAGATCCATTCCTCAAAGCCGATGCGGTCGAGCCGCGAGACGGAGCAAAGCCAGCCCGCGCCCTGATCCTCGCCGGGATAGTCCTTCTCGAAATCCTCGGCGGAGGCGCGCTCCGTCAGCGTGAACAGCGGCTTCCAATGCTCGTTGAGCGCTTCGGGCGTGGCGTCGATGATCAGAGAGTCGACGTATTCCGTCGGTATGGGGAGTTCCACCCCTCCGTCCAGCGCATACACGGTGACTCCGTCGTCCGCGTTCGGCGCCGGCTCGGTCGGCGTCTGATCCGTCGAGGGGAGCGGCGGCGCGGGGTTGTCGACGGTGATCGACTGGCTGGCGGGCGGCTCCTGCGGTTCGGCGGTGGGTTTTTCTTTGTTGGCGCAGCCCGCGGTCAGCAGGATGCAAAGCGCAAGCAGCGCGACGGCAGTTCGTTTCATGGAGCGTCCTCCCTTGTTGGCTGCTCACATTTTACCGCGTACTGTCGAATAAGGCAAGCAACAATACGGTAACAAAAGTGCAGACCCCCGGAAAACACGCCTTCCGGGGGTCATATACGATGCAATTACGGCTTCCGTTCCGCCGCTCTCAGACGGTTTTGCGCCCGGCGGAGGTCGGAGCGCGCCTGCAAAAGCTCCTGCGGCGTTTTGGCGGACTTGACGTCCTCCTCCGCCTTTTGCCGCGCGCGCTCGGCGCGCTCGGCGTCGATCTCCTCCGCGCGCTCCACGCTGTCGAGCAGGAGCAGCGCGTCGTTGTTCTCAAAGCGGACGATGCCGTTGCCGTTGGCGGCGGTAAGGGTCCCGCCGTCCGGCAGGCGGCAGGACAGCACGCCCGGCGTCACGGCGGCGACGAGCGGCGTGTGGTTCGCCAGCAGCCCCAGCTCCCCGTCCGAGAGCGCCATCGTCAGCGACACGCACTCGCCCTCGAAGAAATCCCGGTCCGCGGAGCGGATGCGCAGATGAAACACCGCCGCCATCACGTCTCACCCAGCGTCTTCGCCTTGGCGAGCGCGTCGTCGATGGTGCCGACGTTGTAGAACGCCGCCTCCGGCACGTTGTCCATGTCGCCCGCGATGATCGCGCCGAAGCCCTTGAGCGTGTCCTCCAGCTTGACGTACGCGCCGGAGACGCCCGTGAACTTTTCGGCGACGTGGAAGGGCTGGGACAAAAAGCGCTTGATCTTGCGCGCGCGGTAGACCGTCAGACGGTCCGCGTCGCTCAGCTCATCCATGCCGAGGATGGCGATGATGTCCTGCAATTCGCGGTATTTCTGCAAAATCTCCTGCACCGTGCGCGCGGTGCGGTAATGCTCCTCGCCCACCGTGTCCGCCTGCAAAATGCGGGACATGGATTCCAGCGGGTCGACCGCGGGATAAATGCCCTCCTCGACGATCTTGCGGCTGAGCACCGTCGTGGCGTCGAGGTGGGAGAACGTGGTCGCGGTGGCGGGGTCGGTCAAATCGTCCGCGGGGACGTAGACCGCCTGCACGGACGTGATCGAGCCGTTTTCGGTGGAGGTGATGCGCTCCTGCAGCTCGCCCATCTCGCCCGCCAGCGTCGGCTGGTAGCCGACGGCGGAGGGCATGCGCCCGAGCAGGGTCGAAATCTCGCTGCCCGCCTGCACGAAGCGGAAGATGTTGTCGATGAACAGCAGCACGTCGCGGTGCTCGCGGTCGCGGAAATACTCCGCCATGGTCAGACCCGAAAGCGGCACGCGCATACGCACGCCGGGGGATTCGTTCATCTGGCCGAACACGAGCGCCGTCTTGCCGATGACGCCGCTCTCCTGCATCTCGTGCCAGAGGTCGTTGCCCTCGCGGCTGCGCTCGCCGACGCCGGTGAAGATGGAGTAGCCGTCGTGCTCCATGGCGACGTTGTGGATCAGCTCCTGGATGAGCACCGTCTTGCCGACGCCGGCGCCGCCGAACAAGCCGATCTTGCCGCCGCGGGCGTAGGGCTCCAGCAGATCGATGACCTTGATGCCGGTTTCGAGAATTTCCACCGACGGCGTCAGCTCGGAGAACGCGGGGGCGGGGCGGTAGATGCTCATGCGCTCCGTCCCGGGGCCGATTTCCTCCCCGCCGTCGATGGGGTCGCCGAGCACGTTGAACATGCGGCCGAGCGTCGCCTCGCCGACGGGCACCATGATGGTGCGGCCGGGGGCGGTGACGTTCATGCCGCGGTACAGCCCCTCGCTTCCGGCGAGCATGACGCAGCGCACCACGTCGCCGCCGATATGCTGGCTGACCTCCATGACGCGCTCCGCGCCGTCCAGTACCGCGATAACGACCTCGCGGATGCGCGGCAGCTGGCCGGGGTCGAAGCGGACGTCCACAACCGGGCCCGCGACCTGTACGATCGTTCCTGTGGTCAAGCGCGAGCACCTCCTTTTTTCCGTTTGTTTTTCTGCGCCTGCGCGCCCGCGGAGATCTCGGTGATCTCCTGCGTGATGGCGGCCTGGCGCGAGCGGTTGAGCTGGAGCGAAAGCGTGCCCAGCAGCTCCTGTGCGTTGACGTTTGCCGCGTCCATGGCGGTGACGCGCGCGTTCTGCTCGGAGCAGTAGCTGTCAAGCAGGGCGGCGTAGAGGAAGCCGCTCAAATAGCTGCGCATCACGCCGCGCACGACGGCGTCCTCCGAAGGGATGAACTCCAGCTCCGCACGGCAGCCCTCTCCCGGCGCGGCGTCGAAGCTGCGGCGGTCAAGGGGCAGCAGGCGGTGCGTGAGCACCGAGGAGGTCAGGGAATTCTTCATGTCGGTGTACACCACCGTCAGCTCGCAGAGCTTTTCCTCGTCGTAGAGGTCGAGCAGCTGCGTGCAGAGCGTGCGCGCGCCGTCGAGCGTGGGGCTTTGCGCGCCGCGGAGGTACACCATGCCGTCGTAATGCGCGGCAAAATAGCGCCGCCCGTACTCGCCGACGACGAACAGCATGGCGTCGGGGCTCTCCCGCACCAGACGCTCCGCCTCGCGGATGACGTTGACGTTGTACGCGCCGGCGAGGCCCTTGTCCGCCGTGATCGCGAGCACGCCGCGCACGCCGCCCTCCGGCGGCGTGCCGTCAACGTTGAAGAAGTAGCGGCTCTGATACTCGTTTCCGACGCGCAGGATGCGCCCGATCTCGTCGCGCAGCGCGTCGAAGTAGGGGCGCGTCTGCGCGAGGTCGACCTTGGCGCGGCGGAGCTTGGTGGAGGAAATGAGATACATCGCGTTGGTGATCTTCTTCGTCTCCTGCACCGCCTTGATGCGGTCCTTGAGCTCCTTAGCGCTCGCCATCGGCGTTCTCCTCCTGTTCGCCCGCCTCCGCGGCGGCGCCGCCGTCGTGGAGCCAGCGCGCGGCGAAGTCCTTCGCCTCCTTGAGCAGCAGGTCCTTGTCGCGGTCGAGCAGCTTGCCGTTGCGGTCGAGGCGGCGGCAGATGTCGGCGTACTTGCCCTCCAGCGAGTCGAGCAGCGCCTCGCGGTACTTCAGCAGGTCGTCGATGGGGATGTTCTCCATCGTGTGATTGAGCGCGGCGATGAGCAGGATGACCATGCGGTGCTGCGAGAACGGCTTGTACTGGTCCTGCCGCAGCAGGCGCATCAGGCCCTGGCCGTAGACCAGCTGGCGCTTCGTGACCTCGTCGAGGTCGCTGGAGAACTGGGTGAACGCCTCCATCTCGCGGAACTGCGCGAGGTCGATGCGGAGCGACCCCGCGCTCTGCTTCATCGCCTTGGTCTGCGCCGCGCCGCCGACGCGGGAGACGGAGAGGCCCACGTTCACCGCCGGACGCTGGCCGGAGAAGAACAGGTTGCTTTCGAGGTAGATCTGCCCGTCGGTGATGGAGATGACGTTCGTCGGGATATAGGCGGACACGTCGCCCGCCTGCGTTTCGATGATGGGAAGCGCGGTCATGCTGCCGCCGCCCAGCTCCTCCGAGAGGTGCGCCGAGCGCTCCAGCAGACGGGAGTGGAGATAGAACACGTCGCCGGGATACGCCTCGCGCCCCGGAGAGCGTTCGAGCAGCAGGCTCAGCGCGCGGTAGGCGATGGCGTGCTTGGAGAGGTCGTCGTAGACGATCAGCACGTCGCGGCCGGTGTTCATGAAGTGCTCGCCCAGCGCCGTGGCGGCGTAGGGCGCGATGTACTGCTCCGCCGCCGGGTCGGAGGCGCAGGCGCTGACGATGATCGTGTGCTGAAGCGCGCCGTGGGCCTCCAGATTCGCCGCGATCTGCGCGACGGAGCTTGCCTTCTGGCCGATGGCGCAGTAGATGCAGATGACGTTGCGGCGGTTCTGGTTGATGATCGTGTCGATGGCGATGGCGGTTTTGCCGGTCTGGCGGTCGCCGATGATCAGCTCGCGCTGGCCGCGGCCGATCGGGAACATCGAGTCGATGCACAAAATGCCGGTTTCCAGCGGGCGGTTGACCGCGCTGCGGTCGAGGATGCCGGGGGCGGCGACCTCGATGGGGCGGTAGGCGTCGTGCTCGATGGCGCCCTTGCCGTCGATGGGCTCGCCCAGCGCGTTGACCACGCGGCCGAGGAAGCGGATGCCCACGGGCATACCGGCGGTGCGCCCGGTGCGCTTGACGATGCTGCCCTCCGCCACGTCGCCGTTGGCGCCGAAGAGCACGCAGCCCACACTGTCCTCGCGCAGATCCTGCACCATGCCGTGCACGCCGTTGGCGAACTCGACGACCTCGCCGTACTGTACGCCGGGGAGGCCGCGGACGCGGGCGATCTCGTCGCCGACGAAGATCGCCTCGCCCTTCTCCTCGCGCTCCACGGTGGGCTGGAACTCGTTGACGACGCGGCGGATGAGCGGGATGACGCTCTGCTCGCTGTTGTCGATGCGGTTGAGCCGCTCCTGGAACTGGCGCACGCGGCCCTCCAGCGTCCAGTCGTAGACGTCGGAGCCGACCTCCAGCCGGAAGCCGTCCTTGATGCCGGGCGACTGCGTCCAGCGCAGGGGGATCACCTGCCGGTAGGTGCGCTCCAGAAACGCCTCCAATCGCTTGGTCTGCTCCTCGGAGGGCTCGGTGTCGCTGTATAGGTACGCGCGCGGCGTCTTTTCGTCGTTAGCCATCGCGCTTCTCGCTTTCCGCAGCGTCGAGGAACTGGTCCAGCGCGCTGCCGTCGTTGATGATCAGCTTCTGCACCGCCTCCATCGCCAGCTCGCGCAGCTGGTCGTTGGAGTCGGCGAGCGCCTTCTTTGCGCGCAGCTCCGCCGTCTTTCCGGCGGTTTCGAGGATGCGCCGCGCCTCGGAGCGCGCCTCGGCGAACTGGCGCTGCTTCTCCGCCTCGATCTCGTCGCTCGCGCGCGAGCGCATCTGGACGATCTCGTCCTGCGCTGCGTCGAGGCGCTCCTGCGCGGCCTTGCGCAGCTGCTCCGCCTCCGCGCGGTCCTTCATGGCGTCGGCGTCCATCGCGCGGTAGTGCTCCTCGCGTTTGCCCATGAAGTCCTTCACCGGCTTGTAGAGCAGGAAGTAGAGCCCGCCGGCGAGGATGGCGAAGTTCAGCAGATGCAGCAAAATCTGCTGCCAATCAATGTTCAGTGGCATAACAAAACTCCTTCTGGGGCTTTACAGGACGAAGATGATCAGAATGACGGCGAGCAGCGCGTAGATGATCGCGGTCTCGATGAACACGAGGCCCAGCATCATCGTCGAGCGGATGTTGCCGGTCGCCTCCGGCTGGCGGGCGACGCTCTCCGCCGCCTTGCCGACCACGATGCCCATACCGATGGCGCCGCCGGCGGCGGCAATGCCGATGGCGATGCCGGAGCCGAGGGACTTGCCGGAGGTGGACGCGGCCTCCGCCTCGATCTCGGCGACCTCCGGCGTGGGGGCGGAATCCGCCGCAAAGATCGCCGTGGGCAGCACCACGGAGAAGATCAGGACCAGCAGCAGCGCGACGGCAAAGGATTTCTTGCGATTCATGATGTGATTCCTCCAAATATATAATTATTTCGGTATTTCGATCAGATGCGGACGCTTACGCCGCTGTTTTCCGCTTTTCCTTCTTCGGCTTGGGCTTGGGCTTTTCGGATACCTCGTGGTAGTACATGCCCACCAGCATCGTCAGCACGTACGCCTGCACCAGCGCGTGAAGCAGCGTGAACATCACGCCCACGATCACCGGCAGGACGTAGCTCAGCGCGGCGTAGTGGTACACCAGCTCGGTGACGAGCAGGCCGCTGAGCAGCGCGCCGAAGAGACGGAAGCTCATCGAGATCGGCAGCGAGAACTCCTTGAGCGTCGCCTTGACGCCGTGCAGCCCCGCGTGGGATACGCCGCCGAACAGAATGACCAGATAGCTCATGCAGCCCATGCAGATTGCGGCGTTCACGTCGGAAAGCGGCGCGGGCAGCGCGACCGAGCGTCCGTTGGTGGCGACTGCCTGAACGCCGAACAGCTCAAAGAGCGTGCTGCAAAAGATGTACACGCCCGCGGCGAACACGTAGGCGCCGATAAACGTGCGTTTGCCCGGCTCCGCCACGCCCGCCATGCCGTCCAGCAGGCCGACGACCGTCTCCAGCGCCATCTGGAACCTTCCGGGCACGAGCGAGAAGCGCGGGACGACGAATACGCGGATCACCAGCGCCGCGAGCAGCAGGATCGCCGACACCGTCATCGCCGAGATCAGCGCCGGGTTCACGTCCCTGATCCCGAACAGGCTGATGCGGTTTACGTCGTGGAGCACCGCGTCGCGCATGGCGATCTGCACGTCCTCGTGCTCGCCGGACGGCCCGACGGCGATCGAGAGCACCAGCAGCACCGCCACGATGACGAGCCACACGACGAGCCCCTTCTTGTGTTGCTTCATGGGATCCCTCCCCCGCTTTTCAAGCATTAGACTAAGCTTTACCATAACACTTTTGACGAAAAACATCAAGACAAAAGGGGACATTTTGCTCTTTTTTTGAAATCGGGGCGAAATATCATACCATCGGACGATGCAAAAGCGGTTCGGACGTGATAAACTGCTCCATAGTGTGCGATTCAACCGGAGCTGAAAAAAACGGATCGGGAGGAATAGGACGATGAAGACAAGCAAAAAATGGCTGAGTCTGCTGCTCATTTTCTGCATGGCGCTCTCCCTCGCGCCCGCCGCGCGGGCGGGCAGCCTCAAGAACTACGACCCCGTCGGCAATCTCCGCTGGGACGGGCCCGTCGCCAGATGGGACGCGGTGCCGAACGCCGGCACTTATTGCCTGAAACTCTGGCAAATGGGCTATTCGGAATGCAGGGTGCTACAGACCGAGAGCACGACCGCGACCGACTTTTCCTTCGAGGAATTTCTGCGGAACTGGCCTGATCCGAAGACGGAATTCAGCGTTACCGTCTCTGTCATGGGCAGCGAGGAATACAACCACTCTCCGGCTTATACCACCGAGAGCGTTGCGGCGCGGCTGCTGCTCAACGGCTACAAGACCCCGGCGAAGCTGTCCGGCAGCGTGACGCTCAGCTTCACCAGCCCGGGCAGCTATCTCAGGCCCCGCTACGGAGGCGAGGTATATCAGGTGTACCGCGACAACGAAAGCAAGCTGCGTTTCCAGTGGCAGCGCTCCGATTACCCGGACGGCGGGTTCCGGAACATCGCCGGCGGGACGGATCAGACCTATTATGTGCTCGATTCGGACGTCGGCAAGTACCTCCGTGTCCGCGTATGGCTGGACGGCAACAACAGCAGCGGACTCTTCAGCAACGTCATTCAGGTGGAAAAGGGCGCGCCCATGCCCGCCTTCGAGCCCGAGGTAACGGTGGAGACCGACAGCAAAACGGGCGAAAAGTATCTGCTCGTGTCGAACGCCAAGTCGTATCAGGAGTATGTGTCCTCCGACAAATTGATCTCCTCCCCCGATGCGACCGACTGGGCGGGCGCGGTCTCCCCCGCGTCCAACGGGTCGCTCAGGCTGCCCTGCAAAACGGGCGTCAACTATGTCTGCACCCGCAGCAGGGAGACCGAGACGCGCATAGCGGGCAGCATCCTTTACACGTCCGTCTTTGTTTCGCCGTCCGCCGCGCCCCAGGATATCACCTCGCTCAAGCTGGCGATCACGGATCGCAGGCGCTCCGGCTCCGGCACCGCCGAGTACATGGTGGGCGACGTTCTCACGCTGGAGGTCACCGCCGTCGGCGCCTCGTTCATGGGCGTTCGGGGCGACTGCTGGTGGCTGGACTACTCCCCCTCCGCGGAGGTTCTGGGCTACGTCCCCTTCTACGCCGATTCCGCCTGCACGACGCCGATTTCGGCGGACAATTACTATACCACCGTCTATACCAAGCTGCAAACCGCCAAGAACGATTGCAGCCTGCGTATCTGCCGCGAGCTGAAAAGCGGGGGCGAGCTGTCCTCCGAGCTGCTGATCGACGTCGCCGACAAAAACGGCGAATACAAGGTCAGCTCCATTACGCTTCCCAAGAACATCGTCGTGGCGGTGGGGTATACCGTCGGCGATTATCAGGTCATGCTGGAGCCCTCGGGAGGCAGGCTCGACGGATTGCTGTTTGAGTGCGACCAGCCCGGCGCGCCGGTCATCACCTTTGATCCGGAGTTCGATATGCTGACGGTGGACGCCACCAAGGCGAAGGCGGGGAAATACGAATTTCTCGCCCGCTTCACGGACGGCCGGGAGGCGGACGCCATGACCGTCACGGTCGAGCCGCGGCCGACCGTCCCCGTCGACGAGCTGACGGTCAACCCCGCTCACATCCATCTCGCGCCCGGACAGTCCGTCGCCGTCGGCATCGAGACCGAGCCCATGGGCGCGGTTCCCGCGTTCAACTACACGGTCAGCAACGCCGGCGTGCTCAGCTTCGACGCTGAAACGGGCGTCCTCACCGTCGCGGCAGACGCCGCGGTGGACGCCGTGGAGAGCCTTCTCATCAAGGAGAAGGGCAGCGGGCTTTCGGCAAGCGTGACCGTGACGGTCGTGTCCGCCGCCTCCGCCGCGGGCGCGTCGCCGTGGGCGGTCGAGGAGGTCACCGCCGCGCTTGCGGCGGGGCTGGTGCCGGACGAATTGCAAGGCAGCTATCAGCGGAACATCACGCGCGCGGAGTTCTGCCGCCTGATGGTGCGCCTCGTGAGCACGGCGCTGGAGGCGAACATGACGGGGATCATGTCCGACAAGGGACTGCTGGAATACGGCATTTTCAGCGATGCGGGCGACGATAAGGATATCCTCACGGCATATGCGATGGGCATTGTGAACGGCTTCCCCGACGGCACGTTCCGGCCGGACGACTCGATCACGCGCGAGCAGGCGGCGACGATGCTGGCGCGCGCGGCGAACTTCATGGATATGACCGCCGGCAAGCCGATCGCCTTTGCGGATGCGGGCAGCTTTTCCTCCTGGGCGGTGGACGGCATCGCGTTCGTCTCCGGTCTGGTCGATCCCACCAGCGGCAAGGCGGTGATGGGCGGCACGGGCGAGAACATGTTCTCCCCCGCCGCGTTCTACACGCGCGAGCAGGCGATCCTGACCGCGCTGCGGCTGTTCCACTGCTACGGCGCCTGACGGAGACGCCCTTCGGCGCTGAAAACGATCGAAACCCTGACGGCGCGCGCCGTCAGGGTTTCGACTTGAAAAACGGTTCCGAAGCGTTTATAATCATTCCCTGTTATGGGAACGGTATTTTTGTTCAACAGCATACTGCTGGGCGTCGGTCTTGCGATGGACGCGTTTTCGGTGTCGCTGGCGAATGGCCTGAACGAGCCGGCGATGTCGAAGCGCCGCGCCTGCGCCATCGCCGGGACGTTTGCGTTCTTCCAGTTCCTCATGCCGCTGCTCGGCTGGGTCTGCGTGCACACGCTGGTGGAGCGTTTCGCCGCCTTCGACCGCTTTGTGCCGTGGATCGCGCTCGCCCTGCTCGCCTACATCGGCGGGACGATGCTGCGCGACGGCATCCGCGGCGGGAAAGAGGAGGAGACGTCGGGCGTCGGCGTGCTCGCGCTTCTGCTTCAGGGCGTCGCGACCTCCATCGACGCGCTCTCCGTCGGCTTCACCATCGCTGATTACGGCGCGCGCGAGGCGTTCGTCTGCGCGCTCATCATCGCCGTCGTCACGTTTGCGATCTGTCTGGGCGGACTGCGCATCGGGCGCACCTTCGGCACGCGCCTTGCCGGCAGGGCGGGGATCCTCGGCGGGGCGATTTTGATCTTTATCGGGCTGGAGATCTTTGTCAAGGGTGTGGTTTTGTGACCTGCCCGCGGCGGGGGCGGGCTCCTGAAACCAGTTCTTTCCTTTTCGGGAAAAGGAAAGAACCGTTTTCAGACTTCCAAAGAAAGGAAAAGCCTGTCGCGTTTTCCGCCGGTGCCGCTGTGACCCGCTCGGCGCCGCCGCGAAGACGCACGTAGTCGCTCCTCGATGAACGAGCGCGTCAGCGCAAATAGAGAAGCAACGTATCGACATGGCGCGCCGGACGGCGGCCATCGGTGTTGACAGTCGGAAAGGGATTCCAAAACCGTAGGTTTTGGCGGCTTTTTGGTGACTTTTTCGGCGGCGAAAAAGTCACTCCGCCCGCAGGCGGAAAAACCCCTCCGCCGGACTGGCGGAAACAGCGCACGCGCCCGCAGGCGCGGAACATCCCCCTCCGCCGGGGCATGGCGGAAACAAATCATTGTGCCCGCAGCCGTGCGAGCAGCGCGGTAAACTCCTCTGGCAGAGGGCATGTCAGCTCCACCGCCTCCTGCGTGCGGGGGTGGATGAACCGCAGCCCCGACGCGTGGAGGCATTGGCCCGTCAGCCCGCTGACGGGCTTTTTCGCGCCATATACCGTGTCGCCGAGGATCGGATGCCCGATGTACGCCATGTGCACGCGGATCTGGTGCGTGCGCCCGGTCTCCAGCCGGCAGCGCAGATGCGCGTAACCGGCATAGCGCGCGACGACCTCCCAGTGCGTCACGGCGCTGCGCCCGCCGGCGACCACCGCCATGCGCTTGCGGTCGCGCGGGTCGCGCGCGATGGGCGCGTCGACGGTGCCGCTGTCTTCGCGGGGGTTCCCGACGACGACGCACTCGTAGGTGCGCGCGAGCGTGTGGTCCTTGAGCTGCGCGGCAAGCCCCTGATGCGCCGCGTCGTTCTTGGCGGCGATGATGAGGCCGCTGGTGTCGCGGTCGATGCGGTGGACGATGCCGGGGCGCAGCGCGCCGCCCACGCCGGAGAGCGAGAGCGCGCAATGGTGGAGCAGCGCGTTGACCAGCGTGCCGTCCGGATGCCCCGGCGCGGGGTGCACGACGAGGCCGGAGGGTTTGTTCACCACGATGACGTCCGCGTCCTCGTACACCACGTCCAGCGGGATGTCCTGCGGCACGGCGTCGATGGGCTCCGGCTCCGGCAGCGTGAGCTCGACCGTCTCCGTGCCCGTGAGACGGCAGCTCTTGGCGGCGGGCTTCCCGTCCACCAGCACGGCGCCGCTTTCGATCAGCTTTGCCGCCGCGGCGCGCGAAACGCCTTCGACACTTTCCGCGAGGAAGGCGTCGAGGCGTTTACTTTTGCCCGTTTCGGTTGTCAGCAGGATCGGTTCCATCCGCTTTTTTCTTCTCCCAGTTTTTCGCGTCGCATTTCTCGTAGAACTTGAAATAGTAGACCGCCGCCGCGGCCGTGCCGCAGGTGACGAAGATGTCCGCCACGTTGAACACGGGAAAATCGATGAACTCCGTCGCGATCATGTCCACCACGTAGCCGTTCATCACGCGGTCAATGAGGTTGCCGACGCCGCCGCCGACGACCAGCCACAGCGACCAGACGCCCAGCGGATGCGTGACGATGCGCGTGACGAGGAAGATCAGCATGCTCATCGCCGCGGCGGTGAAGCCGACGAGCAGCCAGCGCGCGCCGGAGAAGCTGGACCACGCCGCGCCGTAGTTGTGCACGTGTGTCAGCCGGAACAGCCCCGGCAGCAGCTCCGACGAATCGCCCAAGGTCAGCGAGGCGACCACCAGCCGCTTGACGTACTGGTCGATGATGACGACCCACGCCGCGCCGAGGACGGCGTAAAAGCGGTGCATCCCGCGCCGCCGCGCCATAAAGACCGCCAGCGCGAGGATGACCAGCAATATCGCGAAGTACAGCAGCACCGTGTCCCCCGCGCTTCGCGAAACATAGACGGCGGTGGGGCTGTCCGCCCCACCGGTGACAGTTGTATCGATCACGGTGCCGCCTCCGTTGTCCCGACGCGGACGAAATGCCACGTGAGGTTCGGGTCTTCCTCCACGCCCTCGTCGTCCCGAAGCGTCAGCCCCTCGGGCAGAAGGTCGAGCACCTCGTTGTCCACGACCCAGGCGTCGTCCGCCTCGCTCCAGAAGCCGTGCTCGGCGAGCCACTCCTCCGCGCCCTCGCCGTAGAGCGTCAGCGCGAGGGACGGACCCTCGATCCCGGCGCCGTTCATCTCCGGCACGGCGGGTTCTCCGTTCGGGCCGCTGGTCACGATATCGACGGCCACGCCCGAATCGCCGGGCGCGCGCGCCTCGGGCGCGACGCCGGACGCGCCGACGGGCGGCTCCGGCTCGGCGGGACTCGCGATCATCGAGTTTTCCACGCCCGCTGTTTTGCCGGTGTATGCGCCGTCGGCGGACGCCGCTTCCTCCGCGCCGTCATAGTCGCGGGTGCTGTCCGGCGGCGCAACGGGCGCCGCGGGGGCTGCGGTCGCGGCGCTCTGGATCGCCATGGTCATCTCCGGCGCCGCCGCCGCGCCGCCGCCGCGCGCGATGCGCGGCACGACCGTCACCGCCAGCACGACGACCGCGGCGCATGCCGCCATCGCCGCGAAGCCGCGCCACGGGCGGCGCGTTTTCGCCCGTTCGGGCGGCGCGGACGCCTCCTCCCGCCACGGACTTTGCTTGCGGATGAGCTTCGGCTCCTCGTGCAGGCGCGCCATCACGCCCGCGGCGAAGTTCTCCGGCACGGGATAGTCCTCCGGTTCGCTGAGGGCGTCGTGCATGGCGTTCAGCGCCGCGAAATACTGCTGACACGCTTCGCAGGACGCGAGATGCGCCAGCGTCTCCTCGCGCTCCCGCTCGTTCAGTTCGCCGTCCAGCAGGGCGGAGAGCTGCTCCTTGTATTGTTCATGATTCATCCGCACTCCGCCTCCTTTCGGTTACATTCTGTTACCTTTGACGGGTATCGTTCAAAAAAGTTCCCGCTTGCCGTCAGATAATTTTTCAGCGCCTGCCGCGCGCGGTTGATGCGCGACTTGACCGTGCCCAGCTCCAGACCCGTGACCGCGGCGATCTCGGTGTACGAAAGCTGCTCGGTCTCGCGCAGCACCAGCACCTGACGGTACTCGTCCGGCAGCGCCATCAGCCCCTCGCGCACCATGCGCATCGTTTCCGCGCGCTCCACGACCTCCTCCGGCAGCGGCGCGCTGTCCGGCGTGTCGATGCGCGCCTCCTCGTCGTCGAGCGACACGTCCCCCGTGCGCTTTTTCTCCCGCCGCAGCAGGTCGAGGCAGGCGTTGGACACCAGACGGTAGAGCCACGTGGAAAACGCCGCGTCGGCGCGGTAGCTCCCGATCCCGCGCCAGAGCGCGAGGAATGCATCCTGCGCCGCCTCCAGCGCGTCGTCCTCGTCGCGGCACATGCGGCGGCAGAGGGCGTATACTTTTTTCTCGTGCATATGGACGAGCGCCTCAAACGCGGCCTCGTCTCCTTCCCGGCATCGGGCGATCAACTCTTTTTCTTCCATACTCACCTATCCGTCCCGTAAATCCCGTTTTACGCCTTCGGCGACCCGGTAGAGGTCGTCCAGCGTTTCCATCTTTACGATCTGCTCCTTATAATAATTCGCGTAGGGCACGCCCTTGAGGTACCAGCAGCAGTGCCGCCGCGCCTCCAGCAGCGCCGTGCGCTCGCTGCGGTAGCGCGCGCTCAGCTCGATCTGCCGCACCGCGACGGCGAACCGCTCCGCCACCGGCGGAAGCGGCGGGATCTCGCGCCCGTCCAGCGCCGCCGCGGCCTGTTCGAAGATCCACGGGTTGCCGAACGCGCCGCGCCCGATCATGGCGGCGTCCGCGCCGGTAAAGTGCAGGATGCGCACTGCGTCCTCGGCGGAAAAGACGTCGCCGTTGGCGATGACGGGAACCGACACCGCCTCCCTGACCTGCCTGATGGTCGTCCAGTCCGCCTGCCCGCCGTACATCTGCGCCCTTGTGCGCCCGTGCACGGCGATCGCGGCGGCGCCCGCCGCCTCCATGCGCTGCGCGAATGCGACGGCGTTAATGCTGCCCTTGTCCCAGCCGCGGCGGATCTTGACCGTCACCGGCACGTCCACCGCGTCCGCGACCGCCGCGACGATGGCGGCGGCCTTGTCCGGATCGCGCATCAGCGCCGCGCCGCTGCCGTGGGTCGCGACCTTGTGGACGGGGCAGCCCATGTTGATGTCGAGGATGTCGGCGCCGGAGACGTCGACGGCGACCTTCGCCGCCTTCGCCATCTCGTCGGGCACGTTGCCGAAGATCTGCACGACGCCGGGCTTCTCGTTCGGCGCGAGGAACAGGAGCTTTTTGCTCTTCTCGTCGTCGTAGCACAGCGCCTTGGCGCTCACAAGCTCGGTACAGCTCAGCGCCGCGCCGTGCTCGCGGCAGATCTGGCGGAACGCCGCGTCGGTCACGCCCGCCATCGGCGCAAGGCACACTTTTCCGTCGATCTCCACGTTTCCGATGCGCACGGCGCGACCACCCCCTCTCACGGAATTATCAGTATATCATACAATACCCCGCCGCAACAAGCCATAAAATGCAACTTTTCCATGAGAGAGGGTGGAATTTTATATTACACTTTCTCATATAACCGTAATGATTTGTGCGAAATAGACAGATACGATCGATAGACAGAGCGAATCATTTGTTTTAGCCGACTATTGACTTTAAAGCATGAATGTGTCAAAATATCCCCATCTTCCGAGAAAGGAGCCCGACGCCATGACGACGATGCTTTTCGCCAACCTGTCCGCTCTCGCTTCCGCCATGATGGCAGGGGCTTTCTCGATTATTGCGATTCTGACGGGGGTAGTAGGCGTACGCGCCAAGGCTCCCTTTTGATGCCGGACGTCAGAGATCGCACACAAGCGAACGAAACCGACTCCGTCTCAAAAGGGAGACGGGGTTTTTCTATATCCGGCGCACCCCACGGATCGGACGCCTCCGGGCGCTTGATTATAAATCATCCCGACCAACCAATCTATTATGATTAAGGAGAAGATGAACATGAAGAAAGCTATGTCTCTGATGCTGGCGCTGGCCATGGTGCTCGCGCTCGCCGCCTGCGGCGGCTCCACCGGCGGTACCTCCGGCGGCACCCAGCCCGCCGCTCCCTCCACCGGTACCCAGACGAGCACCGGTACGCAGTCCAGCTCCGGCGGCTCCGAAGGCAGCGCCTCCGGCGCGTTCAAGTTCGGCGGCAGCGGCCCGCTGACCGGCGACGCCGCGATCTACGGCAAGGCCGCCATGAACGGCGCGCAGATCGCCGTGGACGAGATCAATGCCAAGGGCGGCATCCAGATCGAGTTCAACCCGCAGGACGACGAGGCGGACGGCGAGAAGGCCGTCAACGCCTACAACAACCTGATGGACTGGGGCATGCAGGTCATGGTCGGTCCGGTCACGACCGGCTCCGCCATCGCGGCTTCCGCCGTGGCGTACAACGACCGCACGTTCTGCCTGACCCCCTCCGCCTCCTCCACGGACGTGACCGCGAACAAGGACAACATGTATCAGCTCTGCTTCACCGACCCCAACCAGGGCACCGGCTCCGCGGACTATATCGCTGAGAACATGCCCGGCCACAAGATCGCCGTCATCTACCGCAACGACGACGCCTACTCCCAGGGCATCCGCGACACCTTTGTCAAGGAAGCCGCAGCGAAGGGCCTGACCGTCGTCTACGAGGGCACCTTCACCAAGGACACCCAGACCGACTTCTCCGTCCAGCTCGGCAAGGCGCAGTCCGAGGGCGCCGACCTTCTGTTCCTCCCGATCTACTATCAGCCCGCCTCCGTCATCCTCGCCCAGGCGAAGAGCATGAACTACGCGCCCATCTTCTTCGGCGTGGACGGCATGGACGGCATCCTGACCATGGAAGGCTTCGACACCTCCCTGGCTGAGGGCGTCATGCTGCTGACCCCGTTCGCCGCCGACGCGGGCGACGACCTGACGAAGAACTTCGTCGCCGAGTATCAGAAGCGCTTCAACGAGACGCCCAACCAGTTCGCCGCCGACGGCTACGACGTGGTCTACGTCCTCTACAACGCGCTGACCGAGTCCGGCTGCACGCCCGACATGAGCGCCAAGGACATCTGCGAGAAGCTCATTGCCCAGATCCAGAAGACCAGCTACAACGGCCTGACCGGCCAGGACATGACCTGGAGCGCCAACGGCGAGGTCTCCAAGATGCCCACCGCCGTGGTCATCCAGAACGGCGTGTACGTCTCCGCCTGAGCTTAGCGGAAATCGAATCAAGCGCAGCTTTTACGGGGGGAGAGCCGCCGGTCTCCGGCAGCTCTCCCATCCGCTGTATGTGTATTCCAAGAGGAAAGTGAGGCGGGAACATGGAATTTCTCTCCTACCTGATAAGCGGTATCAGCCTCGGCAGCGTGTACGCGATCATCGCCCTGGGCTACACCATGGTCTACGGCATCGCCAAGATGCTCAACTTTGCCCACGGCGACGTCATCATGATCGGCGGCTACATCTCGTTCTGCGGCATGATGTACATGGGCCTCAACGGCTGGCTTGCGCTCGTGCTGGCGATGGCGGTATGCACGGTGCTGGGTATCATCGTCGAGGGCCTCGCCTATCGCCCGCTGCGGCAGGCGACGTCGCTCGCCGTGCTCATCACCGCCATCGGCGTGAGCTATTTTCTGCAAAACTCCGCGCTGCTGATCTGGGGCGCGACGCCCAAGGTCTACCAGCCGCTCATCCCCCTGACGAACGACGCCGGCACGCCGAACGCGTTGCGCCTGTTTGACGGCAGCCTGTCGATCTCCTACATCTCGCTTCTGACGATGGCGGCGTGCATCATCATCATGGTGGGGCTGACGCTGTTCACCGCCAACAGCAAGATGGGCAAGGCGATGCGCGCCTGCTCCGAGGACAAGGACGCGGCGCGGCTGATGGGCATCAACGTCAACACGACCATCTCCGTCACCTTTGCCATCGGCTCCGCGCTGGCGGCGGTGGCGGGCGTTCTGCTTTGCTCGTTCAACCCCACGCTGATGCCGACCACCGGCTCCATGCCGGGCATCCGCGCGTTCACCGCGGCGGTGTTCGGCGGCATCGGATCCATTCCCGGCGCGTTCCTCGGCGGCCTGCTCATCGGCGTGATCGAGGCGATGGCGAAGGCGTATATCTCCACGCAGCTTGCGAACTCCGTGGTGTTCGCGGTGCTGATCGTGGTGCTGCTGGTCCGTCCCGCCGGCCTGCTGGGCAAATACGTGCCCGAGAAGGTGTGAGGTGACGGATATGATAAAGAATCTGAAGCCGCATACCAAACAGAACATCATCACCTTCCTCGGCCTCGCGGTCGTGTGGATCGTCGTCACCGTCCTGCGCTCGCAGGGCGCGCTGGGGCGCTCCACGCTGGGATTGCTGGTGCCGATCTGCTGCTACGTCGTCATGGCGATCTCGCTGAACCTGACGGTCGGCATCATGGGCGAGCTGAGCCTCGGCCACGCGGGCTTTATGGGCATCGGCGCCTTCACCGGCATCGTCGTGTCGCAGAGCCTGATGCGCGTCACGTCGTCCGTTCCGCTGCGGCTGCTCGCCGCGATGCTGGTCGGCGCGCTCTTCGCGGGCATCTTCGGCTTTTTGATCGGCATTCCGGTGCTGCGCCTGCGCGGCGACTACCTCGCCATCGTGACGCTCGCCTTCGGCGAGATCATCAAGGAGCTCATCACCTGCCTGCTCGTCGGCGTGGACGAGAACGGGCTGCACATGATCTTCAACTACAAGGGCCTCAAGAACGTGGAAGACCTGAACCTCTCCGAAGCGGGGCAGGTCATCATCAAGGGCGCGCAGGGCGCGACGGGCACGCAGACCATCGCCACCTTCAACGCCGGCATGCTGCTGATCTTCGTGACGCTGTTCATCATCCTCCACACGATCTACAGCCGCACGGGCCGCGCGATCATGGCGATCCGCGACAACCGCATCGCCGCCGAGAGCGTCGGCATCGACATCACAAAGCACAAGATGATCGCCTTCGTCATGTCCGCCGCCATGGCGGGCAGCGCGGGCGCGCTCTACGGCCTGAACTACTCCAACCTCGTCGCCGCGAAGTTCGACTTCAACACCTCCATCCTCGTGCTGGTGTTCGTGGTGCTCGGCGGACTCGGCAACATGCGCGGCTCCATCATCGCGGCGGTGCTGCTCTACGTGCTGCCGGAGGCGCTGCGCGGGATGCACGATTACCGCATGCTGATCTACGCGGTCATCCTGATCGTCGTGATGCTCACGACGAACAGCCCCGCGGCGAAGAACTTCTTCGGCCGGTTCCGCTTCGGGAAGAAAGGAGGCGCTGAGGAATGAGCCAGCAGAAAAAGCGTCCCGCCACCAAGATGGTGCCGGTGCAGACCAACGCCATCGTGCCGGACCGCGACGCGGACAAGAGCCCCATCCTGGAGTGCCACCACCTAGGCATCGACTTCGGCGGCCTGACCGCCGTGAACAACTTCAACCTGATGATCGGCCGCACCGAGATCGCGGGCCTCATCGGCCCGAACGGCGCGGGCAAAACCACGGTGTTCAACCTGCTCACCAAGGTCTACCAGCCCACGCGCGGCACGATCCTGCTCGACGGGAACGACACCTCGAAGATGAACACCGAGCAGATCAACCGCGCCGGCATCGCGCGCACGTTCCAGAACATCCGCCTCTTCAAGGAGATGTCGGTGGTGGACAACGTGCTCGTCGGCCTGCATCACGAGATGGACTACCGCCTGCCCAGCGCGATTTTGCGCCTGCCGACCTACTGGCGCGGCGAGCGCATCGCCCGCGAGAGGGCGCTGGAGCTGCTGTCGATCTTCGACATGCAGGACCTCGCCGAGACGAAGGCGGGTTCCCTGCCCTACGGCGCGCAGCGGCGTCTGGAGATCGTGCGCGCGCTGGCGACGAACCCGAGCCTGCTGCTGCTCGACGAGCCGGCGGCGGGCATGAACCCGAGCGAAACGTCGGAGCTGATGGACAACATCGTCAAGATCCGCGACCTGTTCCACATCGCCGTCATGCTCATCGAGCACGACATGAACCTCGTCATGGGCATCTGCGAGGGCATCTGCGTGCTGAACTTCGGCGAGGTCATCGCCAAGGGCTCGCCCGACGAGATCAAGCAGAACCCCGTCGTCATCGAGGCTTACCTCGGCAAGAAGGACGGAAAGGAGGCCGGGAACGATGGCTGAATTGCTCAAGGTCGAGGACATCAACGTCTATTACGGCGCGATCCACGCCATCAAGGGCGTCTCCTTCCACGTCGACGAGGGCGAGATCGTCACCCTGATCGGCGCGAACGGCGCGGGCAAGTCCACGACGCTGCACACGGTGTCGGGCCTGCTGCACTCCAAGACCGGCTCGATCACCTTCGAGGGCAGGAATATCTCCGGCGTGCCGGCGCATAAGCTGGTCGAGCACGGTCTCGCGCACGTTCCCGAGGGCCGCCGCATCTTCTTGCAGATGACGGTGGAGGAAAACCTCGAAATGGGCGCGTTCACCCAGCCCAAGGCGAACACGGGCGAGTCGATGGAGCGCGTGTTCGAGCAGTTCCCCCGCCTCAAGGAGCGGCGCAGGCAGATCGCCGGCACGCTCTCCGGCGGCGAGCAGCAGATGCTCGCCATGGGGCGCGCGCTGATGAGCAAGCCCCGCCTCCTGATGCTCGACGAGCCGTCCATGGGCCTCGCGCCCATCCTTGTCGAGCAGATCTTCGACATCATCCGCTCCCTGCACAAGGCGGGCACGACGATCCTGCTGGTGGAGCAGAACGCGCAGATGGCGCTCTCCGTCGCGGACCGCGCCTACGTGCTGGAAACCGGCAAGATCACCCTCTCCGGCACCGGCGAGGAGCTGGCGCGCAGCGACGAGGTGAAGAAAGCCTATTTGGGCGGATGAGAAAAAACCTATTGACTTGATAGGGTTGCTGTGCTAATATAGCGCAAAGGCTCGGAAGGGCCATTTTGGAAAGGAAGAGGAAACCCATGAAGAAGCTTGTATCTCTTGCACTCGCGCTGGTGCTCGCGCTGTCTCTCGCCGCCTGCGGCGGGAAGAGCAAGTCCGTCACCATCGCCGTACCCAACGACACCACGAACGAGGCGCGCGCCCTGATGCTGCTGGAAAATCTCGGCTACATCAAGCTCAAGGAGGGCGCGGGCATCACCGCCACGAAGCTCGACATCGCGGAGAACCCGCACAACATCGAGATCAACGAGATCGAGGCTGCGCAGCTGCCGAACGTCCTCAAGGACGTCGATTATGCCGTCATCAACTCCAACTACGCGCTCGACGGCGGGCTGAACCCCGCGAAGGACGCATTGGGCGTCGAGGGCTCGTTCTCCGCCTACGGCAACATCCTGTGCGTGAAGGAGGGCCGCGAAAACGAGCCCGTCATCCGCGCGCTGCTCGCCGCGCTGCAAAGCCAGCAGGTCGCCGACTACATCACCGACAAGTATGACGGCGCGGTGCTCTCCGTGGTCGACAAGCCGACCGACGGCTACGACGCCTCCATCGACTACGCCGCGCTGAACGGCGCGACCGTCTCCGTCGCCGCGACGCCCACGCCCCACGCCGAGATCCTGAACGACGTGGTCAAGGGCATCCTCGCCGCGAAGGGCATCACGCTCGACGTCAAGGAGTTCACGGACTACGTCCAGCCCAACAACGTCGTCGACAGCGGCGAGATCGACGCCAACTACTTCCAGCACCAGCCGTATCTGGACGACTTCAACGCCGAGAACGGCACCCATGTGGTGAACATCGGCGCCATCCATGTGGAGCCGATGGGCATCTACGGCGGCAAGCAATCGAATCTTGACGCGCTGAAATAAATCCGATATACTGAAAAGAGCGGCAATGAGTTGCCGCTCTTTTTTGGGAGAATTGAGCCATGATCGAAATCAAAAACCTATCCAAGAGCTATCACACCGCGGACGGGGACGTGGAGGCGCTGCGCAGCGTCTCGCTCACCATCCCGGACGGGGACATCTTCGGCATCATCGGCATGTCCGGCGCGGGCAAATCCACGCTTGTGCGCACGATCAACATGCTGGAGCGCCCCACGGACGGCAGCGTCGTCGTCGACGGCGTGGACATGAGCACGCTCAGCGACGCCGAGCTGCGAAAAAAGCGCCGCGAGATCACGATGATCTTCCAGGGCTTCAATCTGCTCATGCAGCGCAACTGCCTGGAAAACGTCTGCTTCCCGCTGAAGATCTCCGGCCTCGCGGGCGAGAAGAAGTGGCGCGAGAAGCGCGCCATGGAGCTGCTGGAGACCGTCGGCCTCGCGGACAAGGCGAAGGCGTATCCCGCGCAGCTCTCCGGCGGACAGCAGCAGCGCGTCGCCATCGCGCGCGCGCTCGCCACGAACCCGAAGGTGCTGCTGTGCGACGAGGCGACGAGCGCCCTCGACCCCACGACGACGGCGTCCATCCTCGACCTCATCCGCTCCATCAACGAAAAGACCGGCATCACGGTCATCATCATCACGCACCAGATGAGCGTGGTGGAGAGCGTGTGCCGCCACGTCGCCATCCTCGACGGCGGCGTGATCGCGGAGACGGGCGAGGTCGGCGAGATCTTCTCCTATCCCACGACGGCGGCGGCGAAGCGGCTGGTCTTTCCGGAAGGCGACGTCATCGCCGCCTCCGTGGTGCCGGGCGAGCGCACGATCCGCGTGGTGTTCAACGGCTCGGAAGCGACATCCACGCCGCTGATCGCGCACATGGCGGTGGAGGAGGGCATCGAGGCGAACATCGCCTACGCCTCCACGCGCACGCTCGACGGGCGCGAGTACGGCTCGATGCTGCTGGGTATCCGCGACGGCGAGGAGGCACTGCGCCGCGCGATCGACTATCTCAACGCCGCGGACGGCGTCATGGCGGGAGAGGTGAAGTTCTGATGTTTGACAAGCTTTTTGCACCCGACGTGCTCGCGGAGGCGGCGGAGATCATCCGCACGCAGTTTCCGCTGGCGATCTGGGAGACGGTGTACGTCACCATCCTTTCCACGGCGTTTGCCATCGTCATCGGCCTGCCGCTCGGCGTGATCCTTGTGGTGGGCGAGAAAAACGGCATTCGCCCGCTGCCCGCGTGGCTGATGCGCGCGCTCAACGTCATCATCAACCTGCTGCGCTCGGTGCCGTTCCTCATTCTGATGGTGCTGGTTTTCCCGCTCACGCGCGCCATCGTCGGCACCGTGGTCGGCACGGTGGCGAGCATCGTGCCGCTGGTGATCGCGGCGTTCCCGTTCATCGCGCGCCTCGCCGAGGGGAGCCTGCGCGAGGTGAACCCGAACACGATCGAAATGGCGCAGAGCCTCGGCGCCTCGCCCATGCAGATCATCACGCAGGTCATGATCCCCGAGAGCGTGCCGAGCCTCATTTCCAACGCGACCATCGCCATCACGACCATTCTCGGATATTCCGCCATGAGCGGCATCATCGGCGGCGGCGGCCTCGGCAAGATCGCCATGAACTACGGCTACTACCGCTACAAGTACCTCATCATGGTCGCGGCGGTCATTCTGCTGATCCTGCTGGTGCAGCTGTTCCAGACTGTCGGCACGCGGCTTGCCGTCAAGGCGGACAAGAGGCTGAAGAACAAGGGGTAAGGGGGACGTTCCTGAAACCAGTTCTTTTCTTTTGAGGCGCAAAAGAAAAGAACCGTTTTCAGACTTCCAAAGAAAAGAAAAGCGCCGGATGGTGCCTGCGGGGTTCCGCAAGCCCATCCGGCGCATGTTGTCGATACATTTTGCCTCGTTTTCCGCTGGCGCTGCCTTGGGCGTTTGCGGGGCGCTGCGGCTCGTTTTCGGCGGCGCCTGCGTTATTAAGACACAACCTCCGCGAAGGCGGCGGGGAGGCCGGCGTCGGCGACGTCCTCCGGGGTGACGCAGTAGGCGGTCAGGCGCTGTCCCAGAATGTCGCCCGCGCGGGCGTGGAGCCATACGCCGCACGCCGCCGCGCGCTCCGCGTCCGCGCCCTGCGCGAGCAGGGACGCGATGACGCCGGTCAGCACGTCGCCGCTGCCGCCCTTGGCGAGCGCGCTGCCGCCGCAGGTGTTCTCCAGCACCCGCCCGTCGGGCAGGGCGACGAGCGTGCGGTGGCCCTTGCGCACCAGCACGCAGCCATGCTCCGATGCAAAGCGCCGCGCGACCTCCGCGCGATCCTGCGCCAAAAGCTCCGGAAGCGGCACGTTCAGCAGCCGCGCCAGCTCGCCGTCGTGCGGCGTGAGGATGGTCACGCGGCCGCGCCGCGCGTCCAGCGCGCTCAAGTCGCGGGCGAGCGCGTTGAGCCCGTCCGCATCGAGCACGACGGGCATGTCCGCCTCCCACAGCAGCGTATTGACGGTCGCGCGCACGCCGTCGCTCTGCCCGAGCCCCGGACCGAGCGCCAGCACGTCGCAGCCGCGCAGCTTCCAGAGCGCCGGCGCGGCGGCGTCCGCCGACAAAAGCCCGTCCTCGTCCGGCAGCGGGAACGGCATCGCGCCGACGCACTTCGCCGCCTCGACCGCCCAGATCGCGCGCGGCACGCCGAGGTACGCCAGCCCGCAGCCGCTGCGCACGGCGGCGCGCGCGGCGAGATACGGCGCGCCGGTGAAGCCCACCGCGCCGCCGACGATCAGCAGCTTGCCGAAATCCCCCTTGTGGCCGTCCTCGCGCCGCGCGGGCAGCGCGCCGCGGACGTAAGCGCCGTCGATGGGCGTCATGCCGTCACTTCCCTTCCAAAAACAGCCCAGCGCGGCGAAAAAGCTGGAAAAAACCTCCGCGCTGTGATAAAATCAAATTGACATCCCCCAAAGGAGGTGTTTTTGTGGACGAATTCCTCAAGACCTGTCTGATCGTCTGCCCGCTGGTGTTCCTCGCGGGCTTTGTCGACTCCGTCGCGGGCGGCGGCGGGATCATCTCGCTGCCCGCCTATCTGATGGCGGGGCTGCCCGCCCACCTTGCCGCGGGCACGAACAAGGTCGTCAACGGCACCGGCACGATGGTGGCGACGCTCAAGTACTTTCGCAGCGGCAAGGTGCGCCTGCGCCCCGCCGCCGTCGCCGCCGTGTGCGCGCTGGCGGGCGCCGCACTCGGCGCCCAGCTCGCCTCCATGATCTCCGACGCGGCGCTCAAGACCGCCATGCTCATCGCGCTGCCCTGCGTGGCGGTGTTCCTTGTGGTCAAGCGCGACTTCGGCCGCGACGACGCGCCGAAAGCCGACGTTTCCGCCGCGCGCGAGGTCGTCGTCTCCGCGCTCATCGGCCTCGGCGTCGGCTGCTACGACGGGCTGCTCGGCCCCGGCACGGGCACGTTCATGATCCTGTGCTTCACGGCGTTTCTCTCGATGGATCTGCTCACCGCGTCGGGCTGCTCGAAGGCGGCGAACCTCGCCTCCAATATCGGCAGCGCCGTGGTGTGGATCCTGCACGGGAGCGTGCTGTGGAAGCTCGCCGCGCCCGCCGTCGTGTGCAACATCCTCGGCAACTGGCTCGGCGCGCGCTTCGCCATCCGCGGCGGCAGCAAGAAGATCCGCGGCATGATGTTCGTCGTGCTGGGGCTGCTGTTCGCCAAGATGCTCTACGAGCTGCTGACCTGACGCCGCGCGAAAACCGGATCGCGAATCTTCGCCGACGGGGAAACCTCCCCGCCGGCGTTTTTTATCTGTGCCAGCCCAGCGCGGCGGAGAGCTTTTCCGCCTGCTGCACGGTGGCGTCCACCGCGAGGCGGAACTCGTCGGACTGCACGCGGCGGAACAGGCCCACCACGCCCAGCGCGTAGCGCACCGCGCCCAGACTGTCGCGCACGGGCGCGGAGACGGAGCGCAGGCCGATCTTGTACTCGCCGTCCTCGACGGCGTAGCCGATCTGGCGGATGGCGGACATGCCGTTGAGGATGGTGTCCGTGTCCGTGATCGTGTGCGGCGTGTAGGGCGTCAGCCCTGCCCGCAGCAGGCGCATCCGCGCGTCGCCGGCGGAGAGGTTCGCCGTGAGCAGCTTGCCCTGCGACGTGGCGTGCAGCGGCAGGCGCGAACCAACCTCCGGTACGACCTGCACGCCGGCGCCGCCGGTGCACTGGTCGAAGGAGATGACGTAGTCCCCCTCCAGGATCGAGAGGAACGCGCTCGCGCCCGTCTGCTCGGCGAGCTGCTCCAGATACGGACGCGCGACCTTGCTGACGTCCCAGCCCGCGCTGACGGCGCAGCCGCACTCAAACAGCCGCACGCCCAGCGCGTAGCGTCCGTCGCTCTCCTGCGCGACCATCCCGTAGTCGCGCAGCGTGGCGAGCAGCGCGTGGATCGTGCTCTTGGGGTAGCCCACGGCGGCGGAGAGCTCCTGCAAGCTCATGGGCGCGCGCCGCGCGAGCAGCGCCTCGATCAGCTCCATCGCTTTGGCGACGGAATGTACCTGCGCGGGACGTTTTTCTTTCGGCATGGCGGTTCCCTCCTTTTTTGTCAGCGTAGCATATTTTTTTGTGCCGCACAAGACAAAATTCCGCATCGTCGGACAAGTTTTTCGCCATGCGGAATGGCGCATCTTGCCGCGGAGGGGGAAAGCGGGCTAGAATTTCGTTATCCCAAGTGAAGAATAACGGAGGGAGAAACGATGAAAAAGACCATTTCCCTTGCCCTGACGCTCGCGCTGCTGTGCGCGCTGCTCTTTGGCTGCGCCGCGCAGGAGGCGCCCGCGCCCGCCGAGCCCGCCGCCCCCGCGCAGACACAGAGCGCGCCCGCTGCCGAACCCGCCGCACAGCCTGCCGAGCCCGCCACGCCTGCGGAGTCCGCCGCCGAGCCGGTGGAGCTGATCGTGTTCGCGGCGGCGTCCATGAAGGAGACGCTGACCGAGATCGCGGAGAAATACAGATCCGTCGCGCCGAATGTGACGCTGGTGTGCAACTTCGACTCGTCCGGCACGCTCAAGACCCAGATCGCCGAGGGCGCGGACTGCGATCTGTTCATCTCCGCCGCGCCCAAGCAGATGAACCAGCTCGACGGCTCGCTCGCCACGGACAAGGACAAGAACCCCGACGGGCTCGATTTCGTGTTGCAGGGCACGCGCTGCAACCTGCTGGAGAACAAGGTGACGCTCGTCGTGCCGGAGGGCAATCCCAAGGGCGTTGCGTCCTACGAGCAGCTCGCGCAGCTGCTGCAAAGCGGCGATGTGCTGCTGGCGATGGGCAACAGCGACGTCCCCGTGGGCCAGTACACGCAGAAAATTTTTGCCTATTATGCCATCGACGAATCCGCCGTCGCGTCCTGCCTGACCTACGGCGGTAACGTCAAGGAGGTCACGGCGCAGGTCAGCGAGGCCGCCGCCGATTGCGGCATCGTCTACGCGACCGATGCGTTCTCCGCGGGCCTGACGGTCGTGGACGAGGCGACGGCGGAGATGTGCGGACAGGTCATCTACCCCGCGGCGGTGCTGAATACCACGAAGCATGAATCGGAGGCGAAGGCATTCCTCGACTATCTCAAGGGCGCGGACGCTTCGGCGATTTTTGAGTCGGTCGGCTTTACAACGCTTTCAAAATAGGGTAAAATAAAGGGCAACTCACAAAAAGGAGCGCCCTATGGACTGGTTCCCTCTGCTCAACTCGCTGCGCATCGCCGCGATCTCGTCTGTGATCGTGTTCTTTCTCGGCATTGCGGCGGCGTACTATATCGCAAAGCTGCCCCGCGTCGCCAAGGGCGTGCTGGACGTGCTGCTGACGCTGCCGCTGGTGCTGCCGCCGACGGTGGTGGGGTATCTTCTGCTGTGCGTGCTGGGACCGCGGCGCATCATCGGCGCGTGGGTGCTGGAAAAGTGGGGCGCCAAGCTGGTGATGCAGTGGTGGTCGGCGGTCTTCGCCGTTGCCGTCGTCACGTTTCCGCTGATGTACCGCACCGCGCGCGGCGCGTTCGAGAGCTTCGACGAGACGCTGTCGGACGCGGGGCGCACGCTGGGGCTGAGCAACACCTATATCTTCTGGCACGTCCGGATGCCCTGCTGCCGGCAGGGGATCCTGGCGGGCGCGGTGCTCTCCTTTGCCCGCGCGCTGGGCGAGTACGGCGCGACGAGCATGATCGCCGGCTACACGCCCGGCAAGACCGCCACGATCTCCACCGAGGTCTACCAGCTCTGGCGCACGGGAGACGACGCGGCGGCGCTGCGCTGGGTGCTGGTCAACATCGTCATTTCGGCGGTGGTGCTGCTGGCAGTCAACCTGCTGGAGCGGAACGAGGGGAAGCATCCCGCCGCGCACGCGCAAAAGCACGCGGACGGGAACGCGCGGAAGCGCCCGCCCCGGAAGGGCGGGGAGAAGCGCCCCGCCGCGAATACGCGGAACAAGAAGGAGGGGAAGAAGAAATGAGCCTCTCCGTCAACATTCACAAGGAGCTGGAGGACTTCACGCTCAATGTGCAGTTTGAGACCGAGGGCGAGATGATGGCGCTGCTCGGCGCGTCGGGCTGCGGCAAGAGCATGACGCTCAAGTGCATCGCGGGGCTGGAGACGCCCGACCGCGGCAAGATCATCCTCAACGGCCGGACGCTGTTCGACAGCGACAGGCGCACGAACATCTCGCCGCAGCGGCGGCGCGTGGGCTGTCTGTTCCAGCAGTACGCGCTGTTCCCGAACATGACCGTGCGGGAGAACCTGCTTGCCGCCGCGCGCCGCCTGCCCAAGGACCGGCGCGAGGCCGCCGTGGACGAAAAGCTGCGGTCGTTTCGCATCGAGGACACGGACAAGCTCTACCCGCGCCAGCTCTCCGGCGGACAGCAGCAGCGCGCGGCGCTCGCGCGCGTGTTTTTAAGCGAGCCGGAGTGCCTGCTGCTCGACGAGCCGTTCTCCGCGCTCGACAGCTATCTCAAATGGCAGACGGAGCTGGAGCTCAGCGAGCTGCTGCGCCACTTTGAGGGCGACGTGCTGCTCGTGACGCACGACCGGAACGAGGCGTACCGCCTCTGCAAGACCGTCTGCGTACTCGCCGACGGCAAGAGCGAGGAGAAGGTCGGCGTGCGCGACCTGATGGCGGAGCCGCGCACGGTCAGCGCCGCGCTGATCTCCGGATGCAAGAACTTTTCGCGCGTCCGCCGCATCGACGCGACGCACGTGCAGTGCCTCAACTGGGGCGTGACGCTGGAGACCTCGCAGGAGGTCAGCAGCATATGCACCTACGCGGGCGTGCGCGCCCACAGCCTGCACATCGCCAGAAGCGGCGAACCGAACCGCTTCGACGCGCGCGTCGTGCGCGTGATCGACGATGCATTTTCCACGATCCTGATGCTCGCGCCGGAGGGCGGAAACTCTATGCTGCGCATGGAGCTGCCCAAGGAGGAGTGGGCGTTGATGCGCAACCCGAGCATGGTGCTGCTCGGCGTCGCGCCGGAGCATGTGATGACGTTATCCGGCGAAATGTGATTTCGCCGGATAACCTGTTCGGAGGATGGAATGTCGGATTTTACGCACTTTAACGAACAGGGGCGCGCCCGCATGGTGGACGTGACCGAAAAAACGGCGACAACCCGCACGGCGACGGCGGCGGGCACGGTCAGAATGCTGCCCTCGACGGTCGAGGCGATCCGCACCGGCGGCGCGCCGAAGGGCGACGTGCTGGGCGTGGCGCAGGTGGCGGGGATCATGGCGGCGAAGCGCACGGCGGAGATCGTGCCGATGTGCCATCCGCTCGCGCTCACAGGCGTGGACGTGCGCTTTGCGCTGCGCGCCGAAGCGGTCGACATCGAGGCGACGGTGAAGTGCTGCGGCGAGACCGGCGTCGAGATGGAGGCGCTGCATGCAGTGACCGCCGCGGCGCTGACGGTGTACGACATGTGCAAGGCGCTGGAAAAGGGCATGGAGATCACCGATATCCGCCTGCTCGAAAAGACGGGCGGCAAGTCTGGCGATTACCGCCGTCCGGACAGGGACGCCGCCGGAGAGGAGACAGAGGCATGAAGCTGATGAAAACCGAGGACGCGGTGGGGCAGGTGCTCTGCCACGACATGACGCAGATCATACCCGGGGCGTACAAGGACGCACGCTTCCGCAAGGGGCACATCGTTACCGCCGAGGACATCCCCGTGCTGCTGAGCATGGGCAAGGAAAACCTCTACGTCTTCGAGCTGGACGCGGGCAAGCTGCACGAAAACGACGCCGCCGAGCGCATGTGCGCCCTGTGCCTGAACGATGGCATGACGCGCTCCGAGGTCAAGGAGGGCAAAATCGAGATCTTCGCCGCGCGCGACGGGCTTTTGCTCGTCGACCGCGAGCGGCTGGACGCCGTCAACGCGATCGACGAGCTGATGATCGCGACGCGCCACGGAAACACGGCGGTGAAGGCGGGCGACAAGCTCGCCGGCACGCGCGTCGTCCCGCTGGTCATCGAGGAAGCGAAGCTTGCCGAGGCGGAAAAGCTCGTCGCGGGCAGGCCGCTGCTGGAGCTGCTGCCCTTCCGGCTCAAAACGGCGGGCGTTGTCACCACGGGCAGCGAGGTCTTCCGCGGGCGCATCGAGGACGCGTTCACGCCGGTCGTCGAGCGCAAGCTCGCGGCGTTCGGCGTCGCGATGACCGGGCACATCACCGTGGACGACGGTCTGGACAACATCCGCGCCGCCATCGACGATCTGCGCAAGAGCGGCGTCGACCTGATCCTCTGCACCGGCGGCATGAGCGTCGACCCCGACGACAACACCCCCGGCGCGATCAAGGCGAGCGGCGCGCGCATCGTCACCTACGGCGCGCCCATGCTGCCCGGCGCGATGTTCCTGATGGGCTATTTTGACGACGGCACGCCCGTCATGGGGCTGCCCGGCTGCGTCATGTACGCGCGCTCGACGATCTTCGACGTGGTGCTGCCCCGCGTCGCGGCGGGCGTGGAACTTTGCAAACGCGATTTCACCACGCTGGGCGAGGGCGGGCTCTGCCTCGGCTGCAAGCCCTGCACCTACCCCAACTGCGGATACGGAAAGTGAGGCGCGGCATGGAGTTTTCGGCAAGAGTCGTCACCGTCAGCGACCGGAGCTTTCGCGGCGAGCGCGCCGACGAGGGCGGCCCCGCCGTTGCGGCGATGCTTTCGGACGCGGGCTACGCCGTGGACAAGATCGTGCTCGTCCCGGACGAGGTGGCGCAGATCGAGCAGGCGCTGCGCGAGGCGGCGCGGGACGACGTGGCGCTGTGCGTCACGACCGGCGGCACCGGCTTCGCCCCGCGGGACGTGACGCCGGAGGCGACCGCCGCCGTGTGCGAAAAGCTCGCCCCCGGCATCCCGGAGGCGATGCGCGCCGCGTCGATGCGCGTGACGCCGCGCGCCATGCTCTCCCGCGCGCAGGCGGGCATTCTGGAGCGCACGCTCATCGTCAACCTCCCCGGCAGCCCCAAGGGGGCGAAGGAGAACCTCGCCGCGGTGCTGGACACGCTTGCGCACGGGCTTGAAATGCTGCGCGGCGAGGGCGCGGCAGACTGCGCAAAGCTGCCCTGAAAATGTCGGCATTTCAGAAATCGGAGGGAGCTATGCCGCAGAGCGGAGACGAGAAAGCCGTCACGGCGGAGGAATTGGAGCTGTATATCCCCCGGGCGGAGGACGGCTGGTTTTATGAGAAGATGATGTCCGACCCCGCGACGATGGCGTACAACGCGCCATGGTTCCCGCCGGACGGATGCATTCCGGACCCGGCGTCGGAATGGCTCGATTTGCAGGCGAAGTGGATCGGGTGCGCGCCGGAGCGGTTCTATGCCTATTTGCGGCGCACAGCGGATGGCGCCTTTGTGGGAGACGTGAACTATCATGCTGCCGCCGAGCGGGATCGGCACGATATGGGCATCGTGATTTATGCCCCGGAGCGCGGCAGGGGCTACGGCAAACAGGGCCTTCGCCTGCTGCTGGACCGCGCGTTCAGGGTCGACGGCGTTTCCCGCCTTTGCAACGACTTTGAGACCGCCCGCGGCGCCGCGTACCGCATCCACAAGGCGGTCGGCTTCCGGGAGCTCGGAACGAAGGACGAGATCGTCCGGCTGGAGCTGACGCGGGAAGAATATATGAAAACAGCACGCGCCCCGCTCACTTGAGGCGCGTGCCGTTTTGCACACGAAGAACGCCTGCCGCGAGGCAGGCGTTTTCATTTCAATAGGTTTTGTCGAGGGCTTCGATCACGTCGGCGACGGCGCCGTCGGCGCAGTGGGAGACGATGTGCATCTCCGGAAGCGCCTTCATCTCCTCGATGGCGTTCGCCGGCGCGAAGCGCACCGCCGAGACCTCCGCCATGGAGATGTCGTTGCTGTGGTCGCCGAAGCAGTAGACGTCCTTCCGCGCCACACCCAGTTTTTCCGCCAGACGCAGCACCATGCCGCCCTTCGTTGCGCCGCGCGCGGTCATTTCCAGCAGATGGTCGCCGGAGTAGATCAGCTCGTACTCCCCGCCCCAGCTCTGCGCGCGGATGTAGTCCGCCACCTCGTCGAGCGCGTCGCGCTCGTCCTCGAACAGCAGCTTGACCAGCGGGAAATCGACCTCGTCGAAGCTCTCGATCGTCACGGTCTTGGCGCGGGTCAGGTGCTCGTGGTTGATGATGAAGCGGTTCGGGTGCATCGCGTGGATGCGCCGGTCGGTATGGTAGATCTCAAAGGGCAGCTGCGGAAAGCGTTCGAGCAGCACGGCGACGTGGGCACGCGTCTCCTCGTGGAGGAACGCGGTGTACACATACTCCTCCGTGCGGAAGTCGTACAGCCCCGCGCCGTTGGCGATGATGCACGGCGCGTTGATCGGCAGCTCCGCGGCGTAGCGCGCGAAGGCGGGCAGCGCGCGTCCCGTGGAGACGGAAAAGAAACCGCCGTTTTGCGTGAAATACTCCAGCGCCTCGCGGCTGCGCGCGGGCAGGGGCGGCAGCTCCGTCAGCCCCGCGTCCAACGCGCCCTGCGTGTAGACGAGCGTGTTGTCGAAGTCGCTCGCCAGCAGCACCCGGTCAAACTTTCCCATGGCGCTTACGCCTCGCCCTTGGGCGCGTCGCCGCCGCCGCTCCGGCGGTGGCTGCGCCCGCCGCGGTGGTTCCTGCGCCGCGCCGCGGCCTTTTCGCCCTCGGCGGCTTGCTGCGCCTCGCGCCGCTCCTCGCGGCGTTCCTCACGCTGCGCGTCGCGCTGTGCCTCGCGCGGCGGCCGTTCGCCGCGCTTCGCCCGCTCGCCTCTGGCGCGCTCACGGGGTTTGTCGGACTTCTCCGCTTTTTCGGCTTTTTCCGCCTTGTCCGGCCTCTCGGCGCGCGTCTCGTTTGCCTCGGCCTGCGGCTTGTCGCTCTTGCGGCGGGAACGTCCGCCGCGGCGGGAGCGGCGCTTCTCGCCCGTTTCCTCGCCGGCGGCATCGCCCTCCGACAGATCGGGCACGCGCAGCTCGCCGCGCACGCGAAGCTCCTGCTCCTCCCGTTCCTCCTCCGGCGCGCGGTAGCGCTCGGGACGCTCGCGGGGGATCTCGATGCCCTCGCGGCTGCCCTTGCCGTTGCGCAGGACGTTGAGCTCGCAGTTGCGGTAGCGCTTGGGGCTCTCCGGCGCGTCGTCCAGCCGGACGACCGCCTGCTCGCGCAGGATGTCGACGTTGGTGATGTTGCCGGGACCGTCCGGCGTGAGCACGAAGGAGTCCTGCTTGGGGCAGCGGCGCACCGCGTCCTCGTAGGCGTCCTGCTCGTACTTGAGGCAGCACATCAGCCGCCCGCAGGTGCCGGATATCTTGGTGGGGTTGAGGCTGAGATTCTGCGTTTTTGCCATCTTGATGGACACGGGGATAAAGTCGTCGAGGAACTCGGCGCAGCAGAACGCGCGGCCGCAGATGCCGATGCCGCCGAGCATCTTCGCCTCGTCGCGCACGCCGATCTGGCGCAGCTCGATGCGGGCGTGGAATTCGGAGGCGAGGTCGCGCACCAGCGCGCGGAAATCGACGCGCCCCTCGCTGGTGAAGTAGAACACGATCTTGCTGCCGTCGAAGTTGCTCTCGACCTTGACGAGCTTCATTTCAAGCCCGTGGTTGGCGATCTTCTTCTGGCAGATGCCGAAGGCGCTCTTCTCCCGCTTGCGGTTGAGCTCCCACGTGCGCTGGTCGTTCTCGGTGGCGACGCGCACCAGCGTGCGCAGCGGCTGGACGACGGCGTCGTCCTCGACCTCGTGGTTGCCGGAGACGCAGCGGGCGTACTCCTGCCCCTGCGCGGTCTCGACAATGACATAGCTGCCCGGCTCGACCGTCAGGCCGCGCGGGTCGAAATAATATTCCTTTGGTCCGCCGCGAAAGCGGACGCCGATCACTTCAGTCATAGGGGGTAACTCCTTTAGCGAAATGGCAAATGGCGGGCATCCTTGCGAATTACTTCGCAAGGATGTCCTCGCACTCGGCGGCAAAGCCGCCGAGTGTCACGCCCACGCCGACGTTGTAGCGGCAGCTGCGGCGGTATTCGTCCAGCAGATCGAGCATGCCGGTCAGCTTCGCCTTGCCCAGACGGCGGGAGAGCGCCGATGCAAGCGCCGCGTCGGCCTGCGCGTCCGCCGCGCCGTAGAGCGCGAGCAGAGCGTCGGCGAGCATCAGCCGCGCGCTCTCGAAGAACGCGCCGAGCTCCTCGCGCTTGGGCTTGGCGTTTTCCAGCTTCACGAGGAAGGAGGCGCGCGACGCGGCGTTTCCCTCCGCCAGCAGGCGGCAGAACGCTTCGGCGCGTTCCCGCGCCTCGTCCTCCGCCTCCGCGTCCGCGCCGGACGCGCCGAGCTTGAGCTCGATGCAGCGCGAGCGGATGGTTTGCAGCAGCGCGGCGCTGTTTTCCGCGCAGAAGATGAACGCGCAGTAGGGCGGCCCGTCCTCGATGGTCTTGAGCATGATGTTCTGGTCGCGCTCGTTGAGCACGGCGCAATCCTCGAAGATATAGACCTTGCGCTCGCCCTCGTTGGGGCGGATAAACGCGTCGCTGCGCGCGGCGCGCACCACCTCGGCGGAGAGCTCCTTATGCTCCGGGTCGCGCACGTACTGCACGTCGGGGTGGATGCCCGCCATGACCTTGCGGCAGTGGGCGCACGTCAGGCAGGGGCGATCCCCCTCCGAGACGCACTCGAACGCGGCGGCGGCGTAACGCGCGGCGTCGGCGCGCTCCTGCGCGCCGGAAAAGATCAGCGCGTGGGCGAGCGCGCCGCGCGAAGCCGCGCCGCGGATGCGCGCGGCGGTATTCGATTGTGCAAACGCCGTCAGATCGGGCATAAGCCCTCCTTTTCGATTACGCGAGGCTGCTGCCGGAAACGCCGCGGCCTTCCAGCACGTGCAGCAGCGGCATGCCGAGCAGGTAGCACACGGCGAGCTCGCCCGCGCCGACGGTCAGCGCGTTGTAGGCGAACGCGGCAAGAAAGCCTGCGCCGAAGCCGGCCTCGTACCACGCGAGCATCGCGCCGACGAGCAGCATGTTGCACACGACCGGCGGCAGCGGCGCGAGATAGCGGCTGCGGCACTTCGCGGTCCAGAGCGCGGCGAGCAGCGTCGCCGCCGAGCCGACCACGAGGTCGAGCACGCCGTAGGGGCTTAAAATGTTCGAGACGACGCAGCCGACGAACAGGCCGGGGACCGCCTCCGGGAACAGGAACGGCAGCACGGTCAGCGCTTCGGAGAAGCGGAACTGCACGGGGCCGTAGGCGAGGTTCATCAGCCCCGCAAGGTAGGTGAGTACGACGTAGAGCGCCGCGATGACGGCGGCACGGGTGAGATAACGGGTATTGAGCTTGGAAGACATGGTTGTGGTATCCTTTCTGTTTTGATAACGGGGGTTACCAGACACCCCGATATGCAATTGTTGATGTTGTATTCCTGCCGGATTTCCTTAATCCAGCTTCGGCAGCGCGGCGACCACCGCGGCGCAGCGCGGGCACAGCCCGTCGGCGTCGGGCGTCGTGGTATGCTTCCAGCAGCGCGGGCACTTCTCGCCCGGCGCCGCCTTGACGGAGACGGACGTGTCGCCGACCACGGGCTCGACCTTGAGCTGCGAGACGATGAACAGGTCGCTCAGCTCGGTGTCGGGCAGGTCCTCCGGACGCTCGAAGTACAGCGTGACCGCGGCTTCGAGGCTCTTGCCGATCTGCTTGTCCGCGCGGGCAAGCTCCAGCTCGCCGTTGACGAGGTCGCGCAGCTCCTCCGCCAGATCGTAGCGCGCCATAACGTCGCCGGGAAGGGCATATTCCGTCATCGGGCCGTTCATCTCGTTGAACAGCACGTTGCGCGTGTCGTCGCCGCCGCGGTGCGGCATGGCGAGCCAGATCTCATCGCAGGTGAAGGCGAGGATCGGCGCAAAGAGCTTCGTGAGCGTGTCGAGCGTCAGATACAGCGCCGTCTGCGCGCTGCGGCGGGAGACGGAGTCCGCGCCGTCGCAGTACAGGCGGTCCTTCACCACGTCGAGATAGAACGTGGAGAGCACGCCGACGCAGAAGTCGTTGACCGCGTGGGTGATGATGTGGAACTCGTAGTTGTCGTAGGCCTGCATGACCTTCATCGTCAGCGCGCCTAGCTTCGTCAGCAGCCAGCGGTCGAGGTCGACCATGCCGTCGGGCGCGACAAGCTGCTTCTCGGGATCAAAGTCCACGAGGTTGTCGAGCATGAACTTGCAGGTGTTGCGGAACTTGAGATAGTTTTGCGAGAGCTGCTTGAAGATATTCTCGCCGCAGCGGACGTCGGCGTGATAGTCGGCGCTCGCCGCCCACAGGCGCAGCATGTCCGCGCCGTAGCGCTTGAAAATGTCCTGCGGGTCGACGCCGTTGCCCAGCGACTTGTGCATCGCCTTGCCCTGCTCGTCGACCGTCCAGCCGTGGGTGACGCACTGCTTGAAGGGCGCGCCCTTGCCCAGCGCGCCGACGGCGGTCAGCAGCGAGGACTGGAACCAGCCGCGGTACTGGTCGAGGCCCTCCAGATACATGTCGGCGGGCCAGAAGCCCTGATCCTTCTGCATGGAGGCGAAGTGCGTCGAGCCGGAGTCGAACCAGCCGTCGAGCGTGTCCTCCTCCTTCTCGAACGGGCCCTTGGAGCCGCACTCGGGGCAGGTGAAGCCGGCGGGCAGGAAGTCCGCCGCGTCCTTTACGAACCACGCGTTCGAGCCCTCGGCGGCGAAGAGCTTCGAGATCGCCTCGATGCTCTCCTCCGTGCAGATGGGCTTGCCGCAGTCGGGGCAGTACACGACCGGGATCGGCAGGCCCCACTTGCGCTGGCGGGAGATGCACCAGTCGCTGCGCTCGCGGATCATGGACTTCATGCGGTCGATGCCCCAGTCGGGCACCCAGCGCACGTCGTCCGCAGCGGCGCAGGCGTCGTCCTTGAACGCCTCGACCGAGCAGAACCACTGCGGCGTCGCGCGGAAGATGATGGGGCCCTTGCAGCGCCAGCAGTGCGGATAGGAGTGGGTGATGTCCTCGGACGCGAAGAGCGCGCCGCTCGCCTTCATGTCGGCGAGAATGGCGGGGTTGGACTCGTCGGTGGTCATGCCGGCGTACTTGCCCGCGTAATCGGTGTGGCGGCCGCGGTCGTCCACGGGCACGACCATGTCCATGCCGTAGCGCTTGCAGGTCTCATAGTCGTCCGCGCCGAAGCCGGGCGCGGTGTGGACGCAGCCCGTGCCGCTGTCCATCGTGACGTAGTCGGCAAGCACGAGGCGCGAGGTCTTGTCGAGGAACGGGTGCTTGGCGAGCATGTTCTCGTAGAAGCTGCCCTCGTGCGTCTCGACGATCTCATAGTCCGCGACGCCGCCGACGCCCATGACCTTCGCCGTCAGCGCCTCAGCGAGGATGTACAGCTCGCCGTTCGCCTTGTTGCGCACGATCGCGTAGCTCTCGTCGGGGTGCAGCGCGATGGCGAGGTTGCCAGGCAGCGTCCAGATCGTCGTCGTCCAGATGACGAAGCTCAGCTTGTCCTTGGGCAGATGGCTCAGCTTGCCGGAGTCGTCGTGCATCGGAAACTTGACGTACACGGTCGTGACGGGGTCGTCCTGATACTCGATCTCCGCCTCGGCGAGCGCCGTCTCATCCTTGGGGCACCAGTACACGGGCTTGAGGCCCTTGTAGATGTAGCGCTTGCGGAACATCGCGCCGAAGACCTTGACCTCCTCCGCCTCAAAGCCGGGGTCCATGGTCTTGTAGGGGTGCTCCCAGTCGCCCACGACGCCCATGCGCTTGAAGCCCTCGCGCTGCACGTCGATGTAGTGGTCGGCGAACTCGTGGCAGGCGGAGCGGAACTCCGGCACGCCCATCGCCTTGCGGTTGAGCTTGTTCTTCTTGATGATGGCGCTCTCAATGGGCATGCCGTGGTTGTCCCAGCCGGGGATGTAGGGCGTGTAGTACCCGCGCATGGCGTAGGAGCGCACGATGAAGTCCTTGAGCGCCTTGTTCAGCGCGTGGCCCATGTGCAGGTCGCCGTTGGAGAACGGCGGGCCGTCGTGCAGCGAGAAGCGGGGCTTGCCCTCGTTCTTTTTGAGCAGCTCGTGATAAAGGTCGAGCTCCTCCCACTTTTTGAGCATTTCCGGCTCGCGCTGCGGAAGGCCCGCGCGCATGGGGAAGCCGGATTTGGTCATGTTCAAAGTCTGTTTGTATTCCATGGTGTACTCTCCTGGTGCAAATTTGCATAACAACCACATATATTATTAGATTGTCGCGCGTTTGTCAAGGTTGCCAGCGGCGGTTTTTGATGTTAAAATGGGCAAAAATCCGACGAAGAATACCAGGGAGGGCACCAAAATGATGATACAGGACATCGCGCCGCACCGCCTCGACAACCACTACGACCCCGAAGCGCGTCCCGCGCCGGACAGCGTCGCGCTGCATTTTTGCGGCAAGCGCCTGCTGTGCCGCCTCTCGGACGGCGCGCTCTCCCTCCCCGCCGTCGCGCAGCTCGGCGAGGGGAACTACACCTACCTGTTCCGCTTGGACGACACGGCGTACTTCCTCCGCCGCGACGGCGGCGAACTGTCCGTCGACGGCTTCGGTTACGAGGAGATCGGCGTCTGCCGCACGGCGCGGCCGCAGGAGACCGCCTTCGCCGCGCTGACGGGCTACCATCTCGCGAGCTGGTACGCGGAGTCGCGCTACTGCGGGGCCTGCGGCGCGGAGAACGTCCACGACGGGCAAGAGCGCATGATGAAGTGCCCGAAGTGCGGGCATATGGCGTTCCCGAAGATCATGCCGTCGGTCATCGTGGCGGTGACGGAAGGCGATAAGCTGCTGCTGACGAAATACGCAAACCGCCCCGGCGCGACGCGCTTCGCGCTGGTCGCGGGCTTCACCGAGATCGGCGAGACGGCGGAGCAGACCGTCGCGCGCGAGGTCATGGAGGAGGTTGGCCTTCGCGTGAAGAACATCCGCTACTACAAGACCCAGCCGTGGGGCATCTCCGCCGGCGGGCTGCTGCTGGGCTACTGGTGCGAGGTGGACGGCGACGATCAGATCCGCCTCGACCATATGGAGCTCGCCGAGGGCGCGTGGGTCTCGCGCGACGAGCTCAAGGCGGTCTACGTCGACCGCGGGTTCAGCCTGACCAATGAGATGATCGTGGAGTTCATCAAGGGGAACAATCCGTAAAACCGGAAAGAGGAACCGACTTTTTTCGCCGGTTCCTCTTTCCATGTTCAATATATCAGGAAATGCCGATCGCGCGCAGCGCGCCGAGCGTTTCGCTCTTCTCCGCTGTGAGCGTGGCGTGGAAGCTGAGGGTCGAATTGCCGCCGGACTCGGCGCTGTAGGTGGCATAAAGCTCCACCTCGCCCAGATACTCCGATTCGTCGCCGAACAGCGAGTCGCTGACGTGGAACAGCTCCGCGTCGCGCACGAGCGCGTCGAAGAGGCGCTGCGCCTCGTCGGGCGAGAGGTTGTACTCGTTGTAAAGGCCCCATTCGTTCTCGCCGGTGTGGGGAACGCTGACGTAGCCGCCGGTGAAGCGCAGGCCGGGCAGCTTGCGCGGGTCGATGTCCGCATATTTGTAGCTGTAGCTGTCGAGCGTGCGGCACAGCGCGACGTCCGGCGCGTTGTAGAGCGCTGTCAGCGCCGCGGCGGGCGAGGCGGGATCGTTCAGCTCATTGGCATAGATGCCGATGGGGCTGTAGTTGCGGCGGATCGTGGCGCCGGATTTCAGCCGGTACGTCACCTCAAAGCTGCCCCGCACGAAGGCGTCGTTCTGATCGTGGGAGTTATAATAGCTGCGATCCAGCGACTGCTGGCGCGCCTTGTCGCTCACCAGCGCGCGGTGCGCCTCCGTGACCAGCCGGAGCGTGTCCGCGTCGGTGACGACAATGCTGCACCTCGCGTCGTTGTTATAGATGTTCAGGCTGATTGACGCCGACTCGATGCGATCGACGTTCGGGATGCGCTTCTCATAGCCCGTGAGGTCGAACGACAGCACGAGGCCCAGCGCCACCAGCACCGCCGCCACCGCCGCGGCGCCGTTCCTGCCGGAGCGCCACACGCGGAAGCTCTTCTTGAGCAGCATCTCCGCGCCGAAGTAGCCGATCAGTCCCGCCGCCGCCATGCACAGCAGCATCCCGACGAGGGAGTAGCGGCCGTTGTCGCGGTACTGGCCGAAGAACAGGTAGTACAGCAGCTGGCCCAGCGCCAGCGCCGCGCAGAACGCGACGCCGTAGCGGAACACGGGGCGCGCCCAGCCGATGGCGATGATGCTGCCCGTCGCCTCGCTGTGGCGCTTGCGGTACGCCAGCATCGCCAGCGCCGCGAGCACCAGACCGACGGCGGCGTAGAACGCCAGCCAGCCCAGACCGTTGAGGAAGATCCGTCCGCCCTCCTCCGCCGCATACTGCGCGGCGTTCGGCACGCGCACGTAGTCCGAGCCCACGTCGGCCTCCACCAGCTTGACGATGGGCGAGAAGACAAGGAGCTCCGGCGAGGTGCCGAGCGCCCAGCCGTAGAGGAAGTTGCCCGCAAAGGCGCGGATGAGCATCTCCACGCCCACCACGAGGATATTCAGCACGCCGTAGAAAACGGGCGCGGCGAGGACCTGCCCCGTGAAGATCATGCACAGCACGCCGAGCGAGTAGAAGAAGACCGTCGGGAGCGCGAGCCCCAGCAGCATCAGGCCGGCGATGCGCGCGTCGAACGCGCCGCGGCCGGCGAGCACGAGCGCCGTGAGCAGCACGGTGACGAGCTGCGGCACGACCTGGGAGCAGAGCCCCGCGAGCCAGTGCGTGAAAAACAGCGTCTCGCGCCGCGCGCTCAGCGCGTGCAGGCCGTTCGTCGCGCGCGGGTTCGCCAGATACGAAAACGCCGCCATGGCGAAGAAAACCGACGTGAGGAACGCGGTCCAGTAACCGGAGATGGCAAAGGTGTTGAGCGAATCGAGCTGAATGTTCCACGCGCTGAGGTGGGAGCTGGCGTGGTTGAGCGACGTGAGCATCGCCAGCGGCATCATCAGCAGCCAGAACAGCGTGTAGCCCGCCGTCAGCGGCCACCAGCGGCGCTGGTCGCTCCAGAAGACCGTGGCGTTAAAGAATGATGTCCTTGACTGCATAGTCGGCACCTCCCAGCTCATAGATGAAGATCTCCTCCAGCGTCAGCGGCACAGCCTCCATAAAGATGGGCTGATAGGCGGCAAGCCGCTCCTCCAGCTCGTGCTGCGCGCCGCGGAAGATAATGGTGTGGACGCGCCCGACGGCGCTCTCGTGCAGCACGTGGAAGCCCTCCGTGCCGGCGATGGCGGGGGGCTCGCCGGAGAAGACGATCTGAATCTTGACCGTGTTGTCCTGCAATTCGGAAAGGCTGCGCTCCAGCAGCACCTTGCCCTTGTTCATGATGCCCACGTGGTCGCACACGTCCTCCAGCTCGCGCAGGTTGTGGGAGGACACGAGCACCGTCGTGCCGCGCTCCGCCACGTCCTGCATGATGAGCCCCCAGACCTGGCGGCGCATCACGGGGTCGAGGCCGTCCACCGGCTCGTCGAGGATCAGACAGTCCGGCATACAGCACATCGCCAGCCAGAACGCCGCCTGCTTCTGCATGCCCTTGGACATGCGGCGGATCGCCTGCTTTTCGTTGAGCTCGAACACGGATTTGAGCTTTTCGTAGCGCTCCATGTTGAACTGCGGGTAAAAACCGCGGTAATACCGCATCATGTCGCGGATATCCGCCTGCATAAAATAGAACCAGTCGTCCGGAATGGACGCGAGGCGCACCTTGACGGCGGGGTTCTCCCACACGTCCTGCCCGTCCACGCGCGCCGTGCCCGCATCGGGGCGGTACACGCCGGTCAGGTGGCGCAGCAGCGTGGTTTTGCCCGCGCCGTTGGGGCCGACCAGCCCGTAGATCGCGCCCTTCGGCACAGTGACATCCACGCCGTCGAGCGCGCGGAACCCATCAAAGGTCTTGACCAGACCTCTCACTTCTATCATATTTCCGATCCCTCCCTGCACAAGGCTTCGATTTCGCTCCGGCTCACGCCCATGGCGCGCAGCTCCGCGGCGGTCTCGCGCAGCGTTTCGCACAAGGCCCTCCGCCGCGTGTCGTCGCGCTCGCGTCCTCCCAGGACGGCGAAGCTGCCCTTCCCCGGCACCGACGCGGCGTAGCCCTCCGACTCCAGCTCGTTGTAGGCGCGCTGGATGGTGTTGGGGTTGATGGCGAGCGTGCTCGCCAGCTGCCGCACGCTGGGCAGCTTCTCCCCGTCCGCGATGGCCCCGCTGACGATCAGCCTGCGCAGGCCGTCCTTCACCTGTTCGTAGATCGGCCGCGCGTCGCGGTAATCCAACGTGATCAAAAAGCGTCTCCTCCCTTCCGCAAACTGTACTAACCGTACTAGTACAGTTAGGATAGCTCGCGATGGTCGGTTTGTCAAGGAAAGATCGGGAAAAACCGAATTAATTGGTTAATATGCACGGAAGGAAAAATTAAAGGCGCGTATCTATTGACAATTCCGTCAAGGTTTGCTATTCTTATTGCGGATTTTGAACAAGGCGTTCAAAGTTTTTAATTAAAAAGGGGGAGCGAGAAGTCACATGGAAGCAATCAAACAAATCAATAGCGCGATCAACGGCTTCGTATGGGGCCCGATCATGCTGGCGCTGCTGGTCGGAACCGGCGTCTACATCAGCGTAGTCACCGGATTCAAGCAGTTCACCAAGTTCGGCTACATGTGGAAAAACACCTTCGGGAAGATTTTCCAAAAGACCGAAGCGGGCAAGGGTGAGATCACGCCGTTCCAGGCGGTCTCCACGGCGCTGGCATCCACGGTCGGCACCGGCAACATCGCGGGCGTCACGGGCGCGATCATTCTCGGCGGCCCCGGCGCGGTTTTCTGGATGTGGGTCTCCGCGATCTTCGGCATGATGACCAAGTTCACCGAAGTTACGCTGGCGGTCAAGTACCGTGAGCGCAACGAAAAGGGCGACTGGGTCGGCGGCCCGATGTACTACATTAAGAACGGCCTTGGCAAGAACTGGAAGTGGCTGGGCACCGTGTTTGCCGTTCTCGGCATGATCTGCGCCTTCGGTATCGGCAACCTCACCCAGATCAACTCCATCGCGGGCTCGGTTAACAAGATGGTCCTTGCCTTCGCTCCGGGCGCGGAGAGCGCGTCCTTTGCCATCAACCTCTGCACCGGTATCGTCATCGCCGCGTTCTGCGCGGTGGTGCTGCTCGGCGGCGTGAAGCGTATCGGCCAGGTCACGGAGAAGCTGGTGCCCTTCATGGCTGCGATCTATATTGTCTGCGCCATCGTTGTTATCATTGTCCACGCCGGTAAGCTTCCCGCGGTGTTCGGCTCGATCTTCGCCGGCGCGTTCAACCCGCAGGCGGCTGTCGGCGGCATCGCCGGCTTCACCATCGCCAACGCCATCCGCCGCGGCGTGTCCCGCGGCGTCTTCTCCAACGAGGCCGGTATGGGCTCCGCGCCCATCGCCCACGCGGCGACCTCCGAGAAGGACCCCGTCAAGCAGGGCCTCTACGGTATGTTCGAGGTGTTCATGGACACCATCGTCATCTGCACGCTGACCTCTCTCGTCGTTCTCTGCGGCGCGAATCCCCAGTTCGGCAACGCCGATATGGCGGGCGCCACGACGACGATCGACGGCTTTGCCTCCGTGTTCGGGCCGAAGTTCGGCTCCGCCCTGCTGGCGATCGGCCTGCTGCTGTTCGCCACCTCCACCATCCTCGGCTGGTCGCTGTACGGCGTGCGCTGCGCCGAGTATGTGTTCGGGCCCAAGATCATCCGTCCCTATGAGATCGTCTTCTGCCTCGTGGTCGTGGTCGGCTCCATCACCGAGCTGACGCTCGCGTGGGATATCGCCGATACGCTCAACGGCCTGATGGCGATCCCGAACCTTGTCGCGGTGCTGCTGCTCAGCCCCGTCGCCTTCAAGCTGACGAAGGAGCACTTCGCCGGAATCAAGAAATAAGTTTTTCCGATCGACGGAGGGGGCGGCCCGCGGGGCTGCTCCCTCCGCTTGTTCCCGACCATTGAATGCCTGCGGATTTTTTTGCGGATTTTCCCGAAATTTTTCTTTACATTCCGGAAAAACTGTGATAGTATCATCGGGCTCATTTGATGAGCGTACCGTTGCCCCGGCCTCGTTTGCGGACAGTCCACCTGCTCCCTGACGCAGCCGCGGGCGAATATAATGAAAGGTGGAAACAAACCATGATGCTCAAAGACCAGAAGACCTCCATCATCGAGGCCAACCGTACCCACGAGAACGACACCGGTTCCCCCGAGGTGCAGGTCGCCATTCTCACCGAGCGGATCAACCAGCTCACCGAGCACCTCAAGGTGCATCAGCACGACAACCACTCCCGCCGCGGCCTGTACAAGATGATCGGCAAGCGCCGCAGCCTGCTCGACTACCTGATGAAGAAGGACATCGAGCGCTACCGTGCGCTGATCGCCAAGCTCGGCATCCGTAAGTAAAAAGCAAAAAGGGTGGCGGAGGTTCCCCTCCGTCACCCTTTCGCCGCATCTTACCCCAAAACACGTTATTTTTGCCGGGAGACGCGGCTTTTGTGTTTGAAAATGCGCCCGAGCGTCGGGCCTGTTTTCAAATGCGAAAGCGCGCTCCCGAGTACCAAAACGAAGGAGATCAACCATGTCAACCATCATCACCCAAAGACAGTTCCCCAACTACCGCAAGTATGAGCTGACCGTCGCGGGCCGCCCGCTGTTCCTTGAGGTCGGCAAGCTCGCGGAGCTCGCCAACGCCTCCGTCATGGTCGGCTACGGCGACACGCGCGTGCTGGTGTGCGTCACCGCCGCCCCGCGTCCGCGCGACGGTGTGGACTTCTTCCCCATGTCCGTCGACTTTGAGGAGAAGCTTTACGCCGTGGGCCGCATCCCCGGCAGCTTCAACCGCCGCGAGGGCCGCCCGGGCGAGAAGGGCATCCTGACGAGCCGCGTCATCGACCGCCCCATCCGCCCGCTGTTCCCCTACGACTTCCGCAACGATGTCTCCATCATGGCGACGGTCATGGCAGTCGACCACGACTGCTCCCCCGAGATCGCGGCGCTCATCGGCGCGTCCGCGGCGCTCGCCATCTCCGACATTCCGTGGAACGGCCCGATCGGCGCGCTCAAGGTCGGCATGGTCGACGGCGAGCTGGTGCTCAACCCGACGAGCGAGCAGCGCAAGGTCAGCGACCTTGACGTCACCGTCGTCTCCACCGGCAAGAAGGTCGTCATGATTGAAGCGGGCGCGAACGAAGTGCCCAACGACAAGATGCTCGCCGCCATCAAGCTCGCCCACGAGGAGAACCAGAAGCAGGTCGAGCTCATCAACCGCATGGTTTCCGAGATCGGCAAGCCCAAGTTCGACTATCCGCACGCGGATTTCGACACCGAGCTCTTCGACAAGATCTGCGCCGACTTCATGGACGAGGCGAAGGCCGCCATGGACACCGACGACAAGAACGTCCGCGAGGCGCGCTGGAATGAGATGATCGAGCACTGGCACGAGAAGTACCTCGCCGACCATGAGAACATGGACCAGTACCTCGAAGAGATCACCTATAAGCTCCAGAAGAAGATCGTCAAGGCGTGGCTGCTCGAGGGCCACCGCGTCGACGGCCGGGCGAAGAACGAGATCCGTCCGCTCTCCGCCGAGGTCGGCGTTCTGCCGCGCGTCCACGGCTCGGGCCTCTTCACCCGCGGCCAGACGCAGGTGCTCTCCGTCTGCACGCTCGACACGCTCTCCGCCAACCAGAAGCTCGACACCATCTGGGAGGAGACCGAGAAGCGCTACATGCACCACTACAACTTCCCCGGCTACAGCGTCGGCGAGGCGAAGCCCGCGCGCAGCCCCGGCCGCCGCGAGATCGGCCACGGCGCGCTTGCCGAGCGCGCGCTGCTGCCCGTCATCCCCTCCGAGGAGGAGTTCCCCTACGCCATCCGCGTCGTGAGCGAGGTCGTCTCCTCCAACGGCTCGACCTCTCAGGGCTCCATCTGCGGCTCGACGCTCGCGCTGATGGACGCCGGCGTGCCCATCAAGGCGCCCGTCGCGGGCATCTCCTGCGGCCTCATTCAGGACGACAACGGCGAGTTCACGACGTTCATCGACATTCAGGGCGTCGAGGACTTCCACGGCGAGATGGACTTCAAGGTCGCCGGCACGAAGAAGGGCATCACCGCCATCCAGATGGACCTCAAGAACGACGGCCTCACCATGGCGATCATCGAGAACGCCCTCGACATCACCTATGACGCGCGCTGCCAGATCCTCGATCAGGTCATGCTGCCCGTCATCGCCGAGCCGCGCCCCGAGGTCAGCCCCTACGCGCCCAAGATGATCACGATGCACATCGATCCCGACCGCATCCGCGAGGTCATCGGCAAGGGCGGCAGCGTCATCCAGAAGATCGTCGCCGACACCGGCGCGAAGGTCGACATCGAGGACGACGGCACCATCCGCATCGCCTCCCCGAACGCCGCCGCCTGCGACGCCGCGAAGAAGTGCATCGACGACATCGTGTTCGTGCCCGAGGTCGGCAAGCTGTACTACGGCCGCGTCGTGCGTCTGATGCAGTTCGGCGCGTTCGTCGAGATCGCTCCGGGCAAGGACGGCCTCGTCCACATCTCCCGCCTCGACAAGAAGCGCGTGGAGAAGGTCGAGGACGTGGTCACGGTCGGCGACATGATCTGGGTCAAGTTCATGGAGATCGACGAGAAGGGCCGCTGGAACCTCTCGCGCAAGGACGCGCTGCTGGACATCGAAGCGCAGCAGAAGGCGCAGCAGGAGCAGCAGTAAAATGGATACGGGGGCGGGCGCAAGCCCGCCCTTTTCTGTTGGAGGGAACGCCATGGATACCATCGCAGCCATCGCCACCGGCACGGGACGCAGCGCGTTCGGCATCGTCCGCCTCAGCGGGCCGGACGCGCTGAACATCCTCGATAAGCTCTTTGCGCCCGCGAACGGGAAACCCATGTCCGCGGCGCGGCCGCGCTCGCTGGTCTACGGCTCCGTGCACGACGCCGCGGGGCGGGTCATCGACTGGCCGCTCGCCGTCTGGTTTGCCTCGGGCAAGTCCTACACCGGCGACTGCGACGCCGAGATCCACTGCCACGGCTCGCCCGTGGTGCTCGGTGAGGTGCTCTCCGCCGCGTTTGCCGCGGGCGCGCGGCAGGCGAGGCCCGGCGAATTCGCCCGCCGTGCGTTTTTGAACGGCAAGCTCGACCTCACGAGCGCCGAGGCGATCGTCGACCTCGTGGACGCCGAGACCGCCGAGGCGGCGCGCAACGCCGCGACGCAGCTCGGCGGCGCGCTCTGCCGGCTCGCGGAGGACGCATACGACGCTCTGCTCGACATTTCGAGCCGCTTTTACGCCGTGGTGGACTATCCCGACGAGGACATCGCCGACGCCTCCCCCGCCGAGACCGAAGCGGCGCTCGCGGAGATCGAGGCGTCTCTCTCCGCCCTCCTCGCCACCTACGCGCGCGGAAAAATCGTCAAAAACGGCGTCGCGACCGCGATCATCGGCGCGCCGAACGCGGGCAAGTCGTCGCTTTTGAACCGCCTCGTCGGTTACGACCGCGCCATCGTCACCGACATCCCCGGTACGACGCGCGACACGGTCGAGGAGAAGGCGATCGTCGGCGGCGTGCTGCTGCGCCTGATCGACACCGCGGGTCTGCGCGAGACCGACGACGCGGTGGAAAAGCTCGGCGTCGAGCGCTCGCGCCGCGCGGTCGAGGAAGCCGACCTCATTCTCGCGCTCTTTGACCAGACGGAGGACGCGCAGGACGAGGCGGCGTACGAGCGCCAGATGGAGACGCTCAACCTCGCGCAGAGCGCGGGCAAGCCGTGGATCTTTGTCTCGACCAAGAAGGACCTCGCCGCCGGCAGCGCGATGCTCGGCCTGTACGGGCAAAATCCGCCGCCGTTTGTCGAGCTCTCCAGCGTCACCGGCGAGGGCTTCGACGCGCTGGAGGCCGCCGTCGCGAAGCTGTTCCCCGCCCCGCCGCCGCAGAGCGGCACGCTGCTGACGAACGCGCGGCAGGCGGACGCGGTGACGCGCGCGCTTTCCGCCGTGCGCGCGGCGCTTGACGCGCTGCGCGGCGGTATGACGCCGGACGTGGTGCTCACCGAGGTCGAGGCGGCGTCGAACGCGCTCGGCGAGCTGACGGGCCGCACGGCGCGGGAGGACATGGTCGCGCGTATTTTCGAGCGGTTCTGCGTGGGAAAATAAAGAAGGTTGCAATTTGCCACAATCTATGGTATAAGAAATTAGGTAATGTGGTTTTTGATATGAGATTTACAGGGGGAATTTGCGATGCGTGATTACGTCATCATGACCGACAGCTGCTGCGATCTGAACGCGGCGGAGGTCGCCGAGTGCGAGCTGGCCGTCGTGCCGCTCACCTTTACGATGGAGGGCGTCAACCGGCGCGACACCCCGGATCACGCCGAAATGTCGCTGGAGGAGTATTATAAGCGCATCCGCGCGGGTGTGCTGTCCACGACGTCGGCGGTCAACGTCGGTGATTTTGTCGACGCGATGCGCCCGATCCTGCAATCCGGGCGCGATATCCTCTGCATCAACTTCTCCAGCGCGCTGTCCACCACCTATCAGTCCGCCTGCATCGCCGCGGACGAGCTGCGCGCGCAGTTTTCCGGCGCGCGCATCGAGGTCATCGACTCGCTGTCCGCCTCGCGCGGTCAGGGGATGCTGGTGTGGCACGCGGCGAAGCGCCGGCAGCGCGGCGAGAACCTCGACGCCGTCGCCGCCTGGGTGCGCGCGACGATCCCGCATCAGGAGCACTGGTTCACGGTCGCCGACCTCAACCATCTGCGCCGCGGCGGGCGCCTGAACGCGACGAGCGCGGTCATCGGCACGGTGCTGGCGATCAAGCCGGTCATGCACTGCGACGCCGAGGGCAAGCTGACGCCCGTGAGCAAGGCGCGCGGCATGAAGCAGGCGCTGACGGAGCTGGTGAACAAGATGGACGAGCTGGGCACGCGTCCGCTGGATGAGCAGACCGTGTTCATCTGTCACGCCGACGCGCAGGAGAGCGTCGACTATGTCAAGGGCCTGCTGCGCGAGCGCTTCGGCGTCACCGACGTGCGCGCGGACTACATCGGGCCGGTCATCGGCTCGCACACCGGCGCGGGCACGCTGGGCCTGTTCTTCTTTGGGAGCGAGCGATGAAGTGGCTGGAGCTGCACGTCGATACGACGCCCGCCGGCATTGATCCGGTCAGCGCGCTGCTCGGCGATTACGGCGTGGATTCGCTGATGATCGACGAGGAGGGCGATTTCCAGAGCTTTCTGGAGAACAACCGCCAGTATTGGGACTATGTGGATGAGGCGCTGCTCAAGGAAAAGCGAGGCAAGTGCCGCGTGACCTTCTATCTGAGCGAGGACGAGGACGGCTGGTCGCGTCTGGGGCAGATCCGCATCGCGCTCTCGGCGCTCAAGAAGCAGAAGCCGGAGTTCGCGCCGCTGATCCTCTCGATGGAGAACGTGGCGGATGAGGACTGGGAGAACAACTGGAAGCAGTTTTATAAGCCGATGGAGATCGGCGAGCGTCTGCTCGTCGTGCCGGAGTGGGAGCAGACGGAGGACACGGAGCGCGTGCGGTTGATCCTCAACCCCGGCCTCACCTTCGGCACGGGCAGCCACGCCACGACGCGCCTGTGCCTGACGGCGCTCGACAAGCTGATCCGCGGCGGCGAAAAGGTGCTCGACCTCGGCTGCGGCAGCGGCATTTTGTCGATCGCGGCGCTGCGCCTCGGCGCGGAGCGGGCGTTTGCCTGCGACGTCGACCCCACCTGCGTGAACGTCGCCTACGAAAACGCCGCGCTCAACGGCGTGGAGCGCGAGAAATACACCGTCCGCGCGGGCGACGTGACCGCCGACAGGGAGCTTGCCCGCGAGTTCGGCGGCGACTACGACGTAGTCGTGGCGAACATCGTCGCGGACGTCATCATCGCCCTCGCGCCGCGCGTGCGCCCGCTGCTGAAGGCGGGCGGCGCGTTCCTCTGCTCCGGCATCATCGACGACCGCGCCGCCGAGGTCAAAGGCAGGCTGGAGGCCGCGGGCTGGGAGATCGCGGAGGAAAACAGCTCCGAGGGCTGGTATTCGTACCTGTGCAGGTGACGGGCATATGCGGAATAGGAAAGGACGGCGCGCTATGCGGATCATATCCATGCTGCTCTCGGCGCTTGCTTTTTTCGGGCTGAGCGGATGCCGGCAGGAAAAGGGCGGGGTGACGGATCACACGAACCCCCTGGCGCCGAAGACGATCGTATCCAAGGATATTTCGGAGTTCTACGCGACCTTTTGCCTTGCGGGCGAGTGGTCTCCGGGGCGGGACACGATCTTTTATACCTTCGAGGTCAAGCCCGACGCCGCGGGCGTGCTGACGGCGTCCGAGTCCGCCGCCGGCGTCAGCGCTCCTGCGGACGACGCGCTGCTGACCGCCGTGCAGCAGGTCATCGACGCGCACGGGCTCGCCGCGCTGAACGGTGAGTACCGCACCACCGCGGGGCTCCCGCCGGAGTATTGGCCCTGCACGCTGACCGCGCGCTACGCCTCGGGCGAGAAGCTGACCTTCACGCACGACAACGACCCCCGCGCGGAGTGGGCGAAGGAGTTGTACCTCGCGTTCGCCGACTGGTTCGCCGCGCAGGGGATCGACGCGCTGCAGCCGCCCGAAACGGTCGTGGGCACGGTGACGAACGTGCAGCTCTGGTTCAAGGACGCCGCGTCCGGCCGGTCTTACGATTACGGCATCTGGTCGAATGTGGAGGACGAGGGGCGGCGCGTCTTCTTCCGCTATGTCGACGGCGAGAAGCAGGAGGTCGCCATCGCGGATGAAGAGGCGTTCTTCGCCGGCGTCGGCGAGATCCTGAAACGCCACGACCTGCGCTCGTACGACGTCCACTCGGCACTCTACGGCTACGAGGTGACGGAGGAGGACAGGAAGAACCCCTTCTCCGGCGCTTTGCAGCTGGTCTTCTGGTTTGAGGACGAGAATCAGTTCGGCATCCACACGAGCGCGGAGAGCACGATCGACGACCTGCGTCCCCTGCTCAGCGAGCTGATCGACTATTTTGACGCCTTCTTCGAGGGCGATTGAACGCACAAGACCCCATATACAATGAAAAACGGCGCCATGCGATCCGCATGGCGTCGTTATTGCGCGAAAATGGTATCGACTTACGGCATTTCGGGGAGGGAATCGTCCTCCTTCACCCAGTCGCTGACCGGCACGATCTCGAACTCGGTGGGCGTGCGCCGGATGACGACGCGCTCCAGGCCCGCGTTGATGATCTGGCGGCGGCACATGGCGCAGGACGTGGCGTCGCCCAGCAGCTCGCCGGTCTGCGCGTCCCGTCCGGCGAGGTAGAGCGTGCCGCCGACCATGTCGCGCCGCGCGGCGGAGATGATGGCGTTCGCCTCGGCGTGGACGCTGCGGCAGAGCTCGTAGCGCTCGCCCCGCGGCACGCGCATCGCCTCGCGCGTGCAAAACCCTAAGTCTACACAATTCTGCCGTCCGCGCGGCGCGCCGTTGTAGCCGGTGGAGATGATCTCGTCGTTCTTGACGATGATCGCGCCGTAGACCCGCCGCAGGCAGGTCGCGCGTTCCAGAACCGTCTGCGCGATGTCCAGATAGTAGTTGTCCTTGCTCGTGCGCTCCATGCTGTCCCCTCCTGTATGATGTAATGTGTGAATGTATTAGTACAGATGAAATTGAGAAGGTTTTGCCGCACCAAAAACGCGGAAATCAACGCTCGATAGGTGTATCAAAATATTAGTACAATAATATTATAGCCCGCTAAGGTCAAAAATCGGTGTGAATTCTTCCCTTGCACTGGACTTTTCCTGAACAAATCCGTCCACTATGCCGCAGGCGTGCAGATAGTCCACCGCGGCGCGGTATTCCGCGCCCGTGACGCGCCGCGCGAGGGCTCCGACGGCGTTTTTCTGCGGCGTATACTGGCTCATGAGCGAAAAAAGCACCTCACCGGGGGCAAAACGGGACGCCACATAGTCGATCACACGCCGCGTATTGTCCAATTGACCCGGCAAAACCATGTGCCGGATGAGCAAACCGCGCCGGAGCAGCCCGTCCGGCCCGATTTCGTAGGGGCCGACCTGCCGGAACATCTCGTCGAGGGCGTTTTTCACGACCTCAAAATAGTCTGATACATGCGAGAGTTCTATCGCCAAACGATCGTCCGCGTACTTAAAATCTGGCAAAAACACCTGAATTTTACCCTCCAGAAGCCGAAGCGATTCCACGGATTCGTAGCCGCCGCAGTTCCAAACCACGGGTACGGGAAGCGGATTTTCCAGCGCTTCCAGCAGCCATGGCTGATAGCATGTGGGCGTCACTAAGTCGATACAGTGGGCGCCCCGCGCGATCAGCTCCTCGAAAATCTCCCGCAGCCGCTCCGTTGTGAGCGGCTTTCCGAAGTTCTCGTGCGAGAGCACGCCGTTCTGGCAGTAGACGCAGCCGAGGTTGCAGCCGGAGAAGAATACGCAGCCCGCGCCGCGCGTGCCGGAGAGGCAGGGCTCCTCCCAGTAGTGGAGCATCGCGCGCGCCGCCATGATCCCGGCGGGCAGGCGGCAGAAGCCCGCGCCGGCGGTCTCCGTGCGCTCGGCGTTGCAGTGTCTGGGACAGAGATTGCATGTCATAATACAATAATACACATGCCTGCTCTAGGCGCGTTTCGAGGCAAAATCCGGCCCCAGATCGCCCTGCGCCCAGTGCTTGCGGCACAGGCCGATGTACTTGTCGTTCGCGCCGAGCACCACCTGCTCGCCCTCCTTGAGCACATGGCCCTCGGCGTCGAAGCGGGCGTTGAACGTCGCTTTCTTGCCGCACCAGCAGATGGTCTTGACCTCCTCCAGCTTGTCCGCCATGACCAGCAGCTCATAGCTGCCGGGAAACAGCTCGCCGCGGAAGTCCGCGCGCAGGCCGTAGCAAATGACGGGAATGCCGCAATCGTCGACGAGGTGGACGAGGTACATGACCTCCTCCCGCGTGAGGAACTGCGCCTCGTCCACGATGATGCAGGCGTTTTTCTTCAGCGCGTCCTCGCTCATTTCGCGCATTTCGTGGAAGTAGATGCAGGGGTACTCCAGACCGATGCGCGAGTGCACCATGTGGTCGCCGTCGCGGGTGTCGAGCTGGGGCTTAACCAGCAGGGTCTTCTGCCCGCGCTCCTCGTAGTTGAAGCGCGTCATCAGCGCGTTCGCCGTCTTGCTGGAGCCCATCGCTCCGTACTTAAAGTATAATTGTGCCATCAGATTACTCCTTGTTGTTATCATGACCGGGCCGCTCAAGCCCGAAATCATCCTGATTTTGCAGCAGCCGCACCGCCTGCGCGGTGAAATGCCGGAACGCGCTCGGAATGGCGGCGGCGTCCAGTCCGCCGGCGTCGACCCAGCGCCAGTCCGGCGGCGCGCCGCCGGCGACCTCGGCGATATAGCCCTTCATCTGCCATTCAAGGTGCGTGAAAACGTGCTTCGCCGTCCCGCAGGGCGTCAGGCTGATCGGCTTTACACCGAGCTGTGCCAGCGCGACGCGCGCGCCGGATTCATCGAGATTGCCCGAAACGCTCGGAAACTCGTCGAGTTTTGCCAGCAGCCCCGTATCGGGACGGCGGCGCAGCGCGAGGAAACCGCCGCGCAGCAGCAGAAAGACGGTGCGCTCCTCCGCGCGCCGCGGCTTTTTCGCGCCGCGCACGGGTAAAACGCCGGTCAGCCCCGCGCGATACGCCTCGCAGAAGGCGCGGACGGGACACTCGGCGCACAGCGGCGCACCGTTCGGCAGGCAGACCAGCGCGCCCAAGTCCATCATTGCCTGATTCCACGCGCCGGGGCGATCGCGGTCGATGGCGTTGGCGAGGCGCTCCCGAAAGCGTGCCTTCGTCCGCGCGTCCGTCACATCGTCGGCGCAGCCGGCGGCGCGCGCCGCGACACGGAGCAGGTTGCCGTCCACGGCGGGCTCCGGCGCGCCGTAGTTGATGGACGCGATGGCGGCGGCGGTATAGTCCCCGACGCCGGGCAGCCTCTTGAGCGCCGCGAAGCTCCGCGGCAGCTCGCCGCCGCAGTCATCGACGACGACTTTCGCTGCGCGATGCAGGTTGCGGGCGCGGGAGTAGTAGCCCAGCCCCTCCCACAGCTTGAAAAGCCGCTCCTCCGGGACTGCGGCGAGGGCGCGCACGTCCGGCAGCTCGCGCAGGAAGCGCTCGTAGTACGGCAGCACCGCGCTCACCCGCGTCTGTTGCAGCATGATCTCGCTCACCCACGTGCGGTAGGGCGAAGGCTCCTCGCGCCACGGCAGCACGCGCCGGTGCGCGTCGTACCACAGCAGCAGCGGCGCGCACAACTTCTCTATATTATCCCAATGCTCGGTCATGATGAACAGCGCCTCCGGCGCGCAGCAATATTTCGCGGTTGCCGCTTCGGCGGCGAGCGAAATGTCGGTTCTTTCAAGATTCAACAGGACTTGTCCTGTTGAATCTCGAGGCGTAACCGCAGCGGCGGCACAGCTCCTCGGTCGGCAGACGCCGGGAGAAACCGTCCAGCAGCGCGACTGCGCGCGGCTTTCGCAGGATATCGTCCAATTCCTCGTCGAAGAGATTGCCCAGCGCGACGTCGCCCTCGTGGTCGAGGCAGCAGGGCACGACCGTGCCGTCCGCGAGGACGCCGATCTGCTCGCGCAGCGCGCGGCAGAACTCGACGCCCGCCTCCGCGGCGCGCAGATCCGGCCAGTCGAAGACGCGCTCGCGCTCCAGATAGATGCGCTCCGCGAGGCGGAAGCTGCGATCGCGGTGCTCCGGCCAGTCGTCCCGTCCCGTCTTCTCGCGCAGAAAATCGAGGATCGCGCCGTTGCCGCTCTCCGCGCCGCCCTCGTTCCAGAGACGCAGTGCGCAGATGACGCCCCGCGCCGCGGCGAGGACGGCGAAGTCCCAGACGGCTTCGAGATACGCGCGCGAGAGCGCGACGTCGATGCCGTTCCCCTCCACGCAGTGCAGCGAGACGCTGACGCGGTAGAGCGCGCCCGACGCAAGCAAAACGTCCCCGCGCTCGCGGAGCAGCATGCCGTTCGTGGCAATGCAGAGCTTTGCGCCGTGTCCTTCGGCGACGGACAAAAGCTCCGGCAGCTGCGGGTGCGTCAGCGGCTCGCCCATGACGTGCAAATAGACATAGGAAACGTGCGGGGATATTTTTTTCAGCACCAGATCGAACTCCCGCGGCGACATTGCGCGCGGCGCGCGACGGGTGCCGGGGCAGAACGCGCAGCGCAGGTTGCACACGTTTGTGATCTCCACGTACGCTTTTTTCGGCATGTTTCCGCCCCTCCCTTTTGTCTGCAAAATGATACCACAAAAGACGGGATTTGTGCAAGTGTCGGCTTGCCGAAACAGCCGTTTTCGTGGTATAATCCGCTTGAAAAAATGATTTGCGCCGTACCGAGAGAAAAACGCGAAGCCGGTCGGTCGATGAAGAATCTTGAGGAAAAGTCGATGCGAAAAACGGATATTCGGTCGAATTGTCCCGAAATATGCCGTGTTTGAGCTCGGTCTATCGCAAATGATATTTATAGTAAACCCCCGCGTCGGCGCGTCGGGTGAGGGAGGAAGCATATGAAGGTGACTTACATCGCCCACAGCGGATTTCTCGTCGAGTGGGAGCGGTTTTATACGCTCTTTGACTTCTGGAAGGGCGAGCTGCCGTCCCTGGGGGACAAGCCCCTGCTCGTCTTCGCCAGCCACAGCCACCAGGACCACTTTGACCCGCGAATTTTCAAGCTGCTGAAGGAATATCCGGATGTCTCATTCTATCTTTCCCACGACATCCGGCTCGCGACGCGCCACTGGGAGAAGCTGGGCGTAACAGACGAGGTGTACGCGCACGTAACACACCTCCGTGTGGACAGCGTGCTTGCGACGGAGGTCGCGGGCGAGCCGCTGACGATCCGCACGATCCAGTCCACGGACGCGGGCGTCGCCTTCTTGCTCTCCGCCGAGGGCAAGCTCGTCTATCACGCGGGCGACCTCAACTGGTGGCACTGGGTGGAGGAGGACAAGCAGTTCCGCAACAACATGTCGGCGAACTTCCGCCGTGCGATGGAGAAGCTCGCTGCCGCGGTGCGGGACGAGGCGGCGGACGCCGGCTGTCCGCCCGTCATCGCCGCGGCGATGGCGCCGCTCGACCCGCGGCTGGAGGACGCCTACGGCATGGGCGTGGAGCAGCTGATGAAATGCGTCGAGGTCGAGCGCCTGTTCCCCATGCACATGTGGGACAAATACGACTGGATCGACCGCTACCGCGGCGAGCATCCCGCGGAGGCTGCGCGCATCGTCCGCATCCGTCAGAACGGCGAGACGTTCACGCTCTGACGGCACAATTTCAAAAAGAAATCGTTAGCTTTAAAAATCTGAATGGAATCTTGCAAATATCGTCTTGCTTTTCGTCGGTTTAGCGTATACAATGAGACCGTCGGAAAAAACTTTTGTATATTGTTATAAATTTGATTGAGAGGAGCAGCGAAAATGGCAAAGTTTAAGGTTTATTACACCATCGAACTCAACGAGGTGGCCACGAAGATCTTCGAGCAGAACGATTTTGAAGTGAAGCTGTGCTCGCACAACGATGAAGAGACCTATGTCAAGGAGCTCGCCGAGTTCCAGCCCGACGGCATCATGTGCCGCACCGAGCCGATCACGGCGAAGATGATGGACGTCTGCAACAACCTGAAGGTCGTCGGCAAGCAGGGCGCGGGCCTCGACAACATCGATATGGACCACGCCGCCGAGAAGGATATTCAGGTCGTTTTCGCGCCCGCCGGCAACGCCAACGCCGTCGCCGAGCATGTGCTTCTTCTCATGCTCGCCTGCGCCAAGCGCTTCACCTATGTCGATCGCCAGTTCCGCGGCGGCAACTTCCTCGTCCGCATGGGCATGGAGCACACTTACGAGCTGGAGGGCAAGACCCTCGGCATGATCGGCGCGGGCCGCATTTCCCAGCTCGCCATGAAGAAGGCGAAGTACGGCTTCGGCATGAACGTCATCGCCTACGACCCCTTCCTCACGCAGGACAAGGTCGGCGACCTGTGCGAGCTCAAGGCGACCGCGAAGGAGGTCTGGGAGCAGGCGGACTTCGTCAGCGTCCATCTGCCCGAGGTCGAGTCCACCCACCACTCCATCGGCCGCGAGCAGTTCGGCTGGATGAAGCCCAACGCCACGTTCATCAACTGCGCGCGCGGCGGCCTCATCAAGGAGGATGAGCTGGTGGCGTGCCTCAAGGACGGCACGCTGTTCCAGGCGGGCCTCGACGTGTTCGAGCACGAGCCGATCCAGGAGTCCAGCCGCGAGCTGTTCAACCTCGACAACGTGGTCATGACCCCGCACATGGCGGCGACCACCGAGCAGTCGGTGCTCAACTGCTGCACCAGCGTCGCCAACGACATCGTGCTGGTGTGCAACGGCGAGGCGCCCAAGTGCCCCGCCACCAAGCCCAAGTTCTGATCGGCGCAAAGCGCCGCGACACAAAAATAGAGACTTGCCTTTGGCAAGTCTCTATTTTTGTAGACGGACACTAACTCCTGCGCGGGAAAGCGGGAACAAACTCACGCGACCGAGCGGAGGCGAGGGAGCCGCGCGTCAGCGCGTTATAAAATCACAGCGCGCGAAGCGCGCCACCAGAAAAAGGACGACGTCAAAGACGTCGTCCTTTTTCTGGTGCCCCGTCGGGGATTCGAACCCCGGACACCCTGCTTAAAAGGCAGGTGCTCTGCCGACTGAGCTAACGGAGCGAATATGGGCTCCCATCGCAAACCAGCGAAGCGTTTGCGATGGGAAAAGGAGGAGCAATGAAGCGATACTGAGTTTTCGCGGACAGCGGAAACGGAGTGAGCGCAGTTTGCTCCGACGTGGCAGGGATGGCTGGACTCGAACCAGCGAATGAGGGAGTCAAAGTCCCTTGCCTTACCGCTTGGCTACACCCCTATGTGGAGAAGAGGGATCGGGGTGAACCCGATCCCTCCCCTGTTGTGGGGTGGGTAAAGGGACTCGAACCCTCGACACCCGGAACCACAATCCGGTGCTCTAACCAACTGAGCTACACCCACCACATATGCTGTATCCCTGCGATGCCGAAACGCTTTTAGGCGATGGTACGCCAGAAGGGATTCGAACCCCCGACCCACGGCTTAGAAGGCCGTTGCTCTATCCAACTGAGCTACTGGCGCATAGGATGGAGCAGGTGACGGGAATCGAACCCGCATCCCCAGCTTGGAAGGCTGGTGCCCTGGCCATTGTGCTACACCTGCATCGGCAGCCAAGCCGGCGGCCAATTGGCTAAATGGCCTGAAAACGTATCAGCTAGAGTATAATAGCACGCGTCTGTCCGGCTGTCAAGCCAAATTTTTTGCGCATCCGGCGCATTTTTTGAGGGCTTCCCGACGCGCCGCGTGCTTCGTGCGGCGCAAGATTCTGCCGCACGATTCTTCCGATTGACAGAGCGCTCCGCCGGGGAGTATGCTTGCGGAGGATCACTATTTCACATACAAAGGAGGACAGGCACATGCAAACCATCTATCTTGCGGGCGGATGCTTCTGGGGAATGCAGAAGTTTCTCGACCAGTTTGACGGCGTGGCGGAAACCGAGGTCGGTTACGCCAACGGCCCGGACAAGGCGCCGAGCTATGAGGACGTGTGTAACGACAGCGGGCACGCGGAGACGGTCAGGATCGTCTACGATGAGGAGAAAATGACGCTGGAGCAGCTGCTTGCATACTATTTCATGGTCATCGACCCGCTCTCCGTCAACCGGCAGGGGCATGACGAGGGTATCCAGTACCGCACGGGCGTCTATTACACGGACGAAAACCAGCTCCCGGCGATCCGCGCGGCGTTCGCGCGCGAACAGGAAAAGGCGGGCGCGCCGCTGGCGGTGGCGCTTGAGCCGCTCAAGAACTTCTTCTCCGCCGAGGAGTACCACCAGAAGTATCTGGACAAGAACCCCGGCGGCTATTGCCACATCCCGCGCAGCTACCTCACGATGAACGCGGACAAATCGGGCGCGCAGGGCTGATACTCCCCTTTTGGCGCGGGCATATTCATGCACGCGCCCTCCGCTTTGGGTGTTTTTTTGCATACCACGCTTTTTTGGCTTGAAATATGCCCCAAACGTGTGGTACAATCAAAACATTCCAGACATACGGAAAAGAGGGATGGGATGGAAGCCAATTCCATTTTGGACCATAAGCTGCTCGCGGACAGCGAAATGCCGCTCTACACCCAGCTCATCGGCATCATCAAGCGCAGCATCACCTCCGGCGAGGCGGGCGTGGGCGCGCTGCTGCCCTCCGAGGCGGAGCTTTGCCGTGCCTACGGCATCAGCCGCAACACGGTGCGCCAGGCGATCGGCGCGCTGGAGGAGGACGGCTTCGTTGTGCGCAAGCGCGGTAAGGGCACCTTCGTCGCCGACCCGACGACGCGCCGCAAGAGCGTGCAGTACTCCTTCACCACCGAGATTTCGCAGATGGGCAAGACGCCGTCGTCCACGCTCGTCACGTTCGATATCATCACCGTTTCGCCCCGCATCCGGGAGATCATGGACCTCAGCCACGACGCGAAGCTTTACTGCTTCACGCGCGTGCGCAACGTCGACGGCAAGCCGCTGATCGTGGAGACGTCGTACTACCCGCAGGACATCTACCCCAACCTGACGCGCGAAATGCTCCAGACACACAGCTTTTACAGCCTGCTCTACCATGTCGGCGTGGTGCCGTTCTCGGCGGAGGAGAGCTATGAGGCGGTGCTCCTCGGCGACCGCGAGGCGGCGCTGCTCGACTGCAAGAGCGGCGTGCCGGCGTTTTTCCACCAGCGCCGCACCACGAACGAGAACGGCCGCATCTACGAGTATACCACGAGCTATATGCGCGCCGACCGCGTCAAGCTGGACGTGCGCTTCCAGAAGGGCGTCACCGAGTTCACGCGCGTGGTCGACCAATAAGCGCACAAAACCGCATATTCCGCGCAAAAGGGTCGCGGGGTATCGCGCCGCGTCCGGCGCGATACCCCGCTTTATCGTGAGCGCCGCGAAAGGGCGACGCATCGCGTCAATTTTGACGTCAGACCTCCTCGGTCGTCTCGATCAGGCCGTAGCCCTCGTCGTTGCGCTTGTAGACGACGTCGACCGAGTCGCTCTCGGTGTTGCGGAAGACGAAGAAGCTGTGGCCCAGCAGGTTCATCTGCAAAATGGCCTCCTCCACGCTCATCGGCTTGACCGCGAAGCGCTTCGTGCGCACGACCTCGAAATCGCGCTCCTCGTGGACGTCGAACTCCTCCGGCACCTCGGCCTTGATGGAGCCCTCGCGCAGGTTCTTGGCGAGGCGGGTCTTGTTCTTGCGGATCTTGCGGTCGATCTGCTGCTCGCAGGAGTCGATGGCGCCGCGCATATCGCCGTCCGGGTCCTCCGCCACGGCGCGGAACATCGTGCCGTCCGGGCTTCTGAGCATGACCTCGACCACGCAGCGGTTCTTCTTCTCGACGGCGAACGTGACCGTCGCGTCCGGCTCGCTCCGGAAATACTTGTCCAGCTTGCCGATCTTCTTTTCGGCGTAGGCCTTCACGGAGTCGTTGAGGGTAATCTTCTTGCAGGCAAATGTAAACTTCATGTCGCTGCGCTCCTTTCGATCTTGGGTGATGCCGCGTGGGCCGGGAGACCGGGTTTCGCACGGCACACACGGCTTCTGCGGAAGCAAAAAGGAAGTCCGCGCCGACTCCCTCTTCACTTTAATCAATTATAGCATACTTTGACCAAATGTCAAACGGTGACAACAATAAAATACCGCTTTTGTGCAAAACGCCGAAAGATGGCGGCTCGCCGGATTTCGACGCATTTTTTCGCCCCGGCGGGGTATTCTGTGTCACGGAAGCTTTCCAATATCCCACCCACTCTTGAGCCGCTGATCGTTGATCGGCGGCCCCTTTTTATACAAAAAAAGAGGGCGCAAAAAAGCGGCGCTTGCGCGCCGCCTGCTCAAAAAAGTGCCTGCACAATTTTGAAATATCTTCAATTGCTGACGTCGTAAAAGTCCTTTTGGCCGGGGGTGACCATGCCGAGCTGGTCGCGGGCGAGCTGCTGCAAATACGCCGGATCCTCCGCGCGCTCAAGCGCGGCCTCCAGCGTGCGGTTCTCCTGCTCCTGCCGTGCGACGCGCTCGGACAGCAAGATCTGCTCCGAACGGGCCTCGGCGAGCTTGCCGCGCATATTCATCAGCTGCATGCCCACCAGAAGCAGCAGTACGAGGACGACCAGCGCCGCGAACGCTCCGCCGCGCGTTTTCGCCTTTTCCGCCATTCCGGATACCCTCCCCTCTTCCGGCGATGTGCCGCGCACGCCGCGCATCCCACCGGATCGTCCCTATTATAAAGGACTTGCGCGAAAAAAGAAAGAGCCTTCGGGCGATTTTATGTAAATTTCTATAAAAGTTTTTAATCGTTTTGATCGGAATTTTCAGCAGACGGAGCAGCTCGAAGAACGTGCGCGCCCAGAAATCCCACAGCGGGCGCAGCAGCGGGGAAAAAACGGCGAAAAAGAGCGCCGCGCCCAGCGCCGCGACGGCGACCGTGTAAAGGCGCAGCTCGCCGTCGCCGATGCGCAGCGCGAAGACGAAGCCGGACAGCGCCATCGCCGCGCAGTACAGCGCGTCCAGCGCGTCGGTGAACCACGCGCGGCCGCGCCGCCGCAGCCGCAGGGCGCGCAGCAGGTCGTACACCAGCGCCAGCGCCATGCCCAGCAGCAGCGACGCCGCGAGCAGCCGAACCTCGGCGTCGATCTCGATGAGCATGGTTCAGCCGCCGAAGAGGCGCGAGAGGAATCCGCCGCCGCTGCCCGCCGCGCCGTCCTCATAGCTCAGCGCGTCCACGCGCCCGTCGACGTGCAGCTCGCCGCCGTCGAGGCTCAGCTTGTCGATGTGCAGGTTTTCGCCGGTGACGACGAGCGTGCCCTCGGCGGTGTTCATCACGATCTCCGTCTCGTCGAAGCGTTCGACGTCCTCGACGCCGGAGACGGTCAACCGGTCGCGCCCCTCCAGCGAGACGCGGTGCGGCGCGGCGGAAAAATCAGCGTCATATGGCATAGAAAAGCCCCCTTCGCAGCAAAAAGCCGTGTTCCCTACATTGTACGGAACACGGCTCCCAAATATGCCATTTATGTTGCAAGCTCGCGGTACATCGCCGCGGCCTCCGCCTTGCCGGCGTTCTCCTGCACGCTGACGACCTCGACGGAGAGCGCGCGCTCGCCGAAGCGGAGCGTGATCCTGTCGCCCTCCTTCACCTCATACGACGCACGGGCGACCTTGCCGTTGACCTCCACGCGCCCGGTGTCGCACGCCTCGTTGGCGACGGTGCGGCGCTTGATGAGGCGCGACACCTTCAAATATTTGTCCAGTCTCATGCCTTTTCCTCCTTTTTTACGGCGTTCCACAGCGCGCGCAGTTCGTCCTCGGAGAGCTTGTCCAGCGGCGTGCCCCGCGCCGCGGCGGCGGCCTCGACGCCGCGGAAGCGCCGGACGAACTTGTCGCAGGCGGCGTTCAGCGCGTCCTCCGGGTCGACGCCGCGGTAGCGTCCGGCGTTCACCGCGGCGAACAGCACGTCGCCCAGCTCCTCCTCGACGTTTGTGCCGCGCTCCACCGCCTCGCGCAGCTCGCGGACCTCCTCCTCCAGCTTGTCCAGCGAGCCGTCGGCGTCGGCGAAGCGGAAGCCGGTCTTCTCCGCCTTGCTTTGCACCTTGTCCGCGCGCCAGAGCGCCGGAAGCGAGCGGGCGACGGCGTCCATCGCGTCCGCGGCGGTACGCTGCCCCTTCTCCGCGCGCTTGAGCTGCTCCCAGTTTTTGAGCACCTCGTCGCTGTTGTCCGCCCGCACGTCGCCGAACACGTGCGGGTGGCGGTAGATCAGCTTGCGCACCACGTGGTCGGTGACGTCGTCCGTGGTGAAGCGGCCGGCGTCCTCCTCAATGTGGATGTTGAAGAGCACCTGCATGAGCATGTCGCCCAGCTCCTCGCACATGTCGTCGGGGTCGTCGCGGTCGAAGGCGTCCGCCGCCTCGTACGCCTCCTCCAGAAAGTTGCGGCGGTTGCTGACGTGCGTCTGCTCGCGATCCCACGGGCAACCGCCCGGCGCGCGCAGGATGCGCAGCAGGCGGACGAGGTCGTCCATATCGTAGACGGGCTTATCGGGAAACTGTACCATAGCTTATATCCTCACTTGACGCGCAGCAGCCGCGCCAGCTTCTGCCCCTTGGGCAGAAGCATCAGCTCGTCGCGCGAGATGATGCGAAGCGCGAGCACCAGCACAAAATAGACCACGACGGCGCCGGCGACCGACACGGCGACGCACAGCCGGTTTGAATCGACCGCCAGATGCATCAGCGCATAGGTGCCCTTGGCGCAGGCCGCCATCAGCAGCGACGCCGCCAGCGGCTTGGTGAACAGGGCGAAGAAGTTGGGCTTATCCCGCACGATCAGCCACACGAAGAACAGGTTGACCACCGTGGAGATGGCGAAGCAGACCAGCGTGCCGATGGGCGCGGCGTGGATGTTGACCGACTCCACCGCCGCGAGGTTGTAGTTGAGCACGATTTTGACCACGCCGCCCAGGAACATGCTCAGGATCGGCACCTTGACGGCGTTGTGCGCCTGCAAAATGGAGTTGGAGATCAGCGTCAGGCACACGAACAGCGACGCGATGCCCAGCACCGCCAGCAGCTCCCCGCCGAGCTTGACGTCGTATTTCGGGTAGCACAGCCGCGTGATCGGCTCCGCGAGCGACCACAGGCCCAGCCCCATCGGGAACGCCAGCAGCGCCGTGACGCGCAGCGAGGCGTTGGTCACGCGCGCGGTCTGCGCGCGGTCGCGCGCGGCGAGCGAGCCGGACAGCGTCGGGATGACCGACGCGGTCAGCGCCACCATCAGCGACGCGGGCAGGTTGTAGAGCTTCATCACCGCGCTGTACGTGCCGTAGAGCTTGCGCGTCTCGTCGAGCGAGTAGCCGAGGGCGTTTTGCAGCTGCCCCTGCACGAGCGAGGTGTCGATGAGCGTGATGACGGACACCATCGACGCCGAGATCGTGATCGGCACCGCAATGCCGATCAGCCGGCGCAGGATGACGCCGCTCTCGTCGGGGTGGTCATGCGAGCGCGGGCGCGAGCGGTGGAGAAAGTAGTCGAAGATCATGTACACGAGCGCGAGCACCGTGCCGATGGTCACGCCCGCGATCGCGCCCGCGGCGGCGATGGACTCGCCGCGTCCGGCGTCGATGAAGTGCTTTGCGAGCGCAAGGCCGATCACCAGCTTGCACAGTGCCTCCATGATCTGCCCCACGGCGGTCGGTGTCATGCGCATGTTGCCCTGCGCGTAGCCGCGGAAGGCGGCGAGGCAGCCCACGCACACTACCGCCGGCGCCAGCACGCGGATGCCGTAGGCGGCGTTGGGGTTGTGCAGCAGGCCCGCGCACCACTTGTTGCCGAACCACATGACGAAGAACGAGAGCAGGCCGAGCGTCAGAAACGCGGAAAAGCTGACGCGGAAGATGCGCCGTGCCTGACGCTCGCGACCGAGCGTGTTCGCCTCCGACACCATCTTGCTCAGCGCCACGGGCAATCCCGCGGTCGAGATCATCAGCAGCATCGAATAGATGTTGTAGGCGTTGTTGAAGTCCGCCGCGCCCGCGTCGCCGACGATGTTGAACAGCGGGATGGCGAACACCGCGCCGATGACCTTGACGATGGCGATCCCGGCGGCGAGGATCGCCGCGCCGCCGAAGAAGGATTGTTTTTTGGTTCTTGCCATAAAGCCTCTTTTCTTCCCCCGACGGAGGGGGAACGGTTTCAAGCTTCCGTTCGCGCCTGCTCCCCGTAGAACGCCGCAAACTCGTCGAGGTTCGCCCGCCACTTCTCCGGCCGCTCGATGTACTCCTTGGGATACTTCGCGTTGAACGCGCGGCGGATCACGGCGTCGCCGGACGGCGCGCGCCCGACCATCTTCGTCGAGCCGCCCGCGCCGAGGGACAGGATGCCGTGCAGCTCCTCCATGATGCAGATGTTGTACAGGCTCTCCGCCCCGCTCAGCGCCCAGCCGACGTTTTCAAAGCTGCCGGACATGTACTTCTGGCGGTAGAGGTAGTAGGGTATATATCCATGCTTACGCAGCGTGTCGTTCGCGTAGTCCAGCATTTGTGCGACGTCCTCCGCGCCGGGGAGGCGCGCGCCGGGCGTGTTCTGCGCCAGCGTGATGCGGCTGCCCTTCTTGAGGGACAGCGTGTGCACCGTGATGTTGTCCGCGCCCATTGCCAGACACTCGCGGAGCGATGCGGCGAAGCTCTCCGGCGTGTCCTCCGGCAGCCCCGCGATCAGATCCATGTTGACGTGGGCAAAGCCCGCCTCCGCGACCTGCGCCATGGCGCGGCGGATGTCCTCCGCCGTGTGGCGGCGGCCGATGGCGGCGAGCACCGCGTCGTTCATCGACTGGGGATTGACGCTCAGGCGCGTGACGTTGTGCGCGCGCAGCGCCGCGAGCTTGTCCGGCTCGATGGTGTCCGGACGTCCCGCCTCGACGGTCAGCTCCGCGAGGGCGGAGAAATCGAAATGCGTCTCCAGCGCGGTCAGCAGGCGGTCCAGCTGCGCCGCGGTCAGCGTCGTGGGCGTGCCGCCGCCCATGTAGAACGAGCGGATGCGCAGGTTCTGCGCCTTTACCATCTCCCCCGCCGCGGCGATCTCGCCGCACAGCGCGTCCAGATACGGCTCGACCATGGCGAAGGTCCTCTCCACGCTCTGCGCGACAAAGCTGCAATAGGCGCAGCGCGTCGGGCAGAACGGGATGCCGACATAGAGAGAGACGTCGTTCGGTTCGAGCGTGTCGGCGGCCTTCTGCCCCGCCTCCGCCGCCTCGATGGCGAGGCGGCGCCGCGCGGGCGTGACGAAGTATGTCTCCGCCAGCTCTCGCTCGGCATGCTCACGCCCGCCCTCGCGCAGCAGCGCGAGCGCGACCTTGGTCGGACGCACGCCCGTCAGGCTCCCCCACGCGGGCGCGATGCCAAGCGCGTCGCGCGCAGCGGCGAAGAAGCTCAGCCCCAGCGCGTGGCGGCGCTGCCCCTCGCGCTCGTAATCGCTGCCGGAGAGCGGATAGTCGTATGCCCCGCGCCCCGTTTTGCCGCCGCGGCAAAGCTCCGTGACAAACTTGACGCGCTCCGCCGTCTCCGTCATCGTCACGCGCGCCCAGCTCGCATCGTCGCCGGTGATCTCGCCGTAAACGGGGCGCTCGTCGGGCAGCAGCGCCAGCAGGCTCTGCTCCAGCGCGTATTTTTCGTCGTGTCCCCGCAATTCAAGCTTCATTGCACCGAAAGCATCTTGATATACAGATTATACTGCCGCTCCCGCGCCATCGTGGTCGTCTCCATATGGCCGGGGTAGACGTCATAGTCGCCGGAGAGCTTCGCAAGGCGCGCGAGCGAGGGCATCATCTTGTCCGGCTGCGCGCCGGGCAGGTCGATGCGCCCCATGGAGCCGGCGAACAGCGTGTCGCCGGTGAAGAGCGCCGTGCCGCAGCGCAGGCAAACCGAGCCACCCGTGTGGCCGGGGGTGTGCAGCACCTCGATCGTCTCCTTCCCCAGCGGCAGCGTGTCGCCCTCATCGTAGAACTTGAGCTCCGCGCCGATCAGCTCCTCCATCGGATAGTGATAGATGCCGACTACGCCCTTGTCCGCGGGGTGGATGTACACCGCCGCGCCGGGGAACAGCTCGTGCAGGCGCGGCGCGGCGAGCGTGTGGTCGCGGTGGCCGTGGGTGAGCAGGATATAGCGCAGCGTCGCGCCGAGGTTTTCGATCGCGTCGCGGATCGTCTCCGCCTCGTCGGCGGGATCGATGACCGCCGCCTCGCCGCTTTCCTCGTCGTACAGGATGTAGCAATTGGTTTCCAGCTCGCCCAGAATACTGCGAATGACCTTCATGGCATCGTCCTCTTTTACTTCAGATTGTCCGTGTCCACGATCAGCGTGAACGGGCCGTTGTTGACGGACTCGACCTCCATGTGCGCGCCGAACTCGCCGGTTTCGACGCGGTAGCCCTTCTCCCGGCACAGCGCGACGAATTTCTCGTAGAGCGGGATGGCGAGCTCCGGCCGCGCGGCGCTCAAAAACTCCGGACGGCGGCCCTTGCGGCAGTTGCCGTAAAGCGTGAACTGCGAGACGACGAGGATCTCGCCGCCCACGTCGTCGAGCGAGAGGTTGATCTTGCCCTCCTCGTCGTCAAAAATGCGCAGCGAGCACAGCTTGTCCGCCAGCTTCTGGCACTGCACCTCGGTGTCCTCGTGCGTGACGCCGAGCAGGATGAGGAAGCCCTCCCCGATCTGCCCGACGATATTGCCGTCCACGCGGACGGCGGCGCTATTGACCTTTGATAATACTGCTCTCATTGTTATATTTGCCTCTCTGGTTGGTGTTTCGCCGCCGAGCCCCGGCGGAGGGGGAGTATTCCGCGCCTGCGGGCGCGGGTTACTTTTCCCGCGAAGGAAAAGTAACCAAAAGTTCGCCAAAACCTACGGTTTTGGAATCCCTTTCTCACTGTCGACGCCGATGGCCGCCATCCGGCGCGCCATGTCGATCCGTTGTGTCTCTATTTGCGCTGACGCGCTCGTTCATCGATGCGCGGTGTTGTACGTCTGCGCGGCGGCGCGCCAGGCTTTTCCTTTCTTTGAAAGTCTGAAAACGGTTCTTTCCTTTTCCCGAAAAGGAAAGAACTGGTTTCAGGAACCGTTTCCCCATCGCGTGGGGTCGCGCGAATCGTTTTCAGCCCGCGGGCCGCTCGACCCGCTGCACCCCGCTGATCTGATTGAGCTTGCGCATCAGGAACGAAAGCTGCGTGTTGTTCGGCACATAGACGTTCAGCCGCACCAGCGCGGTGCCGTCGGGCATGCTCATGGCGTTGAGCGCCTGCACGCGCGTCTGCGTGGTGGACAGCGCCGTGGAGATGTCCAGCACCAGATTGATGCGGTCCTTGGCGTAGACCTCCAGCGAGGTGAGGTACGACTCGCGCACGTCCTCGCCCCACGAGACCTTGATCCACCGTCCCGCCTCCTCCGGCGTGCGCCGCAGGGCGTTGGGGCAGTCGCAGCGGTGCACCGAGACGCCGTAGCCGCGGGTGATGAAGCCGATGATCTCGTCCCCTGGCACCGGCGTGCAGCACTTCGAGAACTTGACGAGGCAGTTGGAAAGCCCCTCGACCACGATGCCCTGCTCGCTTCTGGTGTGCTGGGGCGCGGGGCGCGGCACGGGCTGCGCGCTTTCGGGCGCGGGCTCGGCGGCGTCCTTGTCCGCCTGCTCCTGCCGCTTCATGCGCGCCAGCTCCTCGTGGATGCGCGCCACCGCCTTCTGCGCGGTGAAGCCGCCGTAGCCGATGGCGGCGTACATGTCGTCCATGGAGTTGTAGGGCAGCTTTTTCAGCAGCGTCGTCTCCAGCTCGGTGCCGACGACCTTGCTCATCGGCACGCCCATGTGCCGCAGCTCCGCGTCGAAAGAGGCGCGGCCGTTGACGATGTTCTCGTCGCGCTTTTCCTTCTTGAACCACTGGCGGATCTTGCTGCGCGCCTCGCTGGACTGCGCGATCTTGAGCCAGTCGCGGCTGGGGCCGTGGGCGTTCTTCGCGGTGAGGATCTCCACGATCTCGCCGTTTTGCAGCTGGTAATCCAGCGCGACCATGCGCCCGTTGACCTTTGCGCCGACCATGTGGTTGCCGACCGCGCTGTGGACGCTGTAGGCAAAGTCGATGGGCGTAGCGCCGGCGGGCAGGTTCGTCACGTCGCCGGCGGGGGAGAAGACGAACACCTCGTCGGCAAACATATCCACCTTGAGCGTGTGGATGAACTCCTCGGCGTCGGTGTTCTCCTGATTTTCCAGCAGCTTTCGCACCCACTCGTAGCTGCCCTCGCGCGCCGCGCCGGAGATGCCCTGCTTGTACTTCCAGTGCGCGGCGATGCCGTACTCGGCGATTTCGTGCATCTCCTGCGTGCGGATCTGCACCTCGAAGGGGATGCCGCTCTTGCCCATGACCGTCGTGTGCAGCGACTGGTACATGTTGGGCTTGGGGTTGCCGATATAGTCCTTGAACCGGCCGAGCATTGGGTGGTAGAGGTCGTGGATGATGCCCAGCACGTTGTAGCAGTCCGCCACCGTGTTCACGATGACGCGGAAGGCGAACAGATCCAGCACCTCTGACATCGACTTCGCCTGCGCGTACATCTTGCGGTAGATGGAATAGGGGTGCTTCATGCGCCCGTAGACGCGGTGATAGGGAATATGTGTCTCCTTGAGCCGGTCCTCGATCTGGCGCGTAACGCGCTCGATGAAGGCGTCATACTCGGCGCGCTTGCTCTCCAGCGACGTTTCGATCTCGTTGTAGGCGACGGGGTCGAGGTACTTGAGCGACGTGTCCTCCAGCTCCCACTTCATGCGCTGCATGCCGAGCCGGTGCGCGATGGGCGCGTAGATCTCCATCGTCTCCAGCGACTTCTGCCGCTGCTTTTCCTTGGACTGGTACTCCATCGTGCGCATGTTGTGCGTGCGGTCGGCGATCTTGATGAGGATGACGCGGATGTCGCGCGACATCGCCAGCAGCATCTTGCGCAGGTTCTCCATCTGCTCCTCTTCCTTCGTCGTGTAGACGACGCGGGAGAGCTTGGAAACACCCTCGACCAGATTGGCGATGGTGGCGGAGAACTCTTTTTCAATGTCCTCATAGGTCGCGTCGGTGTCCTCGATGCAGTCGTGCAGCAGCGAGGCGACGATGGACTCGGAGTCCAGATGCAGCTCGTCGGCGACGATCTGCGCAACCGCGATGGGATGCGTGACGTAGGGCGAGCCGTCCTTGCGCTTCTGCTCCCCGTGGTGCTCCACGGCGTAGTGATATGCCTTTTCGATCATGGCGAAATCCGCGCCCGGATTGTAGCCGCGGATGGTTTCGACCAGATGCTCGTATTGCTCCTGTACGGTCATGACTCCGTCCCCTCCTTTCCTTACGACAGTATCTCGCGCAGGCGGCGCAGATAGGGGCTGTCTTCCAGATTCACCTTTTTCCGGTCCGACGTCAGCCGGACGGTCAGGATGTCCCCGCTCCGCTCCAGCGACAGCAGCCCGCGCTCGGCGAAGACGCTCAGGCAGACCGCCGTGCGCACGAAGCTCTCCGTTCCGGCGACCTCGGCGGCGATGCGCCGCAGGAGCGGCAGCTCCGCCTCGGCGAGCGTGCCGTCGGGCGCCTCGCGTTCCAGAATACGCCACGCGCGCACGAACTGTTCCCGCGTCGGCAGCAGCCGCGCCGCGTCCCGCGGCGAAAGCGCGTCGTCGCCGCCGACGAGCGCGTCCCGCAGGGCGAGCAGCTCCGATTCGTGGGCGCTGGGCGCGCGCGAGGGGCGCAGATCGAGCAGCTGGAGCTGCACGCTGCGGCTGCCGCGGAACTCGTTGATCTGCAAATAGAACGCGGCGTCCACGCGCGTGCCGGGGGCGATGCCCGCCTCCTCCGCCGTGACGGAGAAGAAGATGCCCTCCAGGGAAGTATGCCCCTTTTGCAGGCGAATTTTCAGGTGCCGGTTCTGCCCCACGCTCTGCGCCGCGTCGAGCATCGCGCCGCGCAGGCAGAACACCGGACGGTCGTTGCCCGCGCCGAAGGGCTCCAGCTCGGAAAGCCGCTCCACCTCGTCGAGCGTGATGAGCGCGGGGCGCGTCAGCTCCGCGTCAACGGCGAGGGAGGACACCGGACGCGCGCGGCCCGTGTGCTCGCGCACGTATTTGTTCATCTTCTTGCGGAAGGCGGGGATGTTGCCCTCCTCGATGGTGAAGCCGGCGGCGAGCTCGTGCCCGCCGAAGCCGACGAGCAGGTCGGAGCAAGCCTCCAGCGCGCCGAACAGGTTGAACCCGCCGTAGCTGCGGCACGAGCCCTTGCCCATGCCGTCCGAGAGGTGGATCATAAAGCTGGGGCAGGAGTACTTTTCGCTCAGGCGCGAGGCGACGATGCCCACCACGCCCTGATGCCAGTCCTCGCTGGCGAGGACGAGGGCGAACTTCTCGTCCGGCGGCAGCTGTTCGAGCTGCTCCACCGCCCGCGCGTAGATCTCCTGCTCGACGTTCTGCCGCTCGCGGTTGAGGTCGCACAGCTCTTTTGCGAGGCGCGACGCCTCTTCCTCGTCGCTCGTGAGCAGCAGCTCGGCGGCGAGCGCCGCGCGGCCCATGCGCCCCGCGGCGTTGATGCGCGGCGAGAGCACGAAGCCGATCTGGATGGACGAGATGGGCTTGCCCGCAAGCCCCGCCTCGCGCAGCAGCGCGTGCAAGCCCGTGAAATCGCTGTGGTCGATCGCCTCCAGCCCGCTGGAAACGATGGCGCGGTTCTCGTCCTCCATGCGCATCACGTCCGCGATCGTGCCGATGGCGGCGAGCGTGCAGTAGCGCGCGAAAAGGGCGTCCTCGCGGTCGTTGCCGCCCAGCGCCAGCACCAGCTTGAGCGCGACGCCCACGCCGGCGAGGTGCTTGAACGGATAGCCGCAGTCCGCGCGGTGCGGATCGACGACAGCCGCCGCGGCGGGCAGCGTCTCCTTGCACTCGTGATGGTCGGTGATGACCACGTCCACGCCGAGGGAGTTGGCGTAAGCCGTCTCCTCCACGCCGGTGATGCCGCAGTCCACGGTGATGATGAGCTTTACGCCCCGCTCCGCGAGCGAGCGGATCGCCTCGCAGCTCAGGCCGTAGCCCTCGTCGAAGCGACCGGGGATGTGCATGACCACGTCGCCCCCGCGCCCGCGGAGGTAATCGGTCAAAAGGCACGTGGCGGTGATGCCGTCCACGTCGTAGTCGCCGAAAACGGCGATCTTTTCTCCGTTCGCCAGTGCTTCCTGCACGCGCGCGACCGCCTTGTCCATGTCGCGCATCAGCAGCGGCGAGTGGGAGAGCGTGCGTTCGCGTTCCAGCGCGACGGCGGCCTGCTCCGCCGTCTCCACGCCGCGGGATACGAGCACGGAGGAAACCAGATACGGATAGCCCGCGTCCATCAGCGCCTCGATCTTGCCCTCGTCGAGCGAGGGGATCATCCACTGTTCGTATTTCACGCTCTGCCCTCCTTTCCTGTGCGGGCATTTGCCCGCAGCATACTATATCAAATTATTACTATACCAAAAAGGCGGACAAAGGACAAGCCCAAAACGGCAAAAATGTTTGCGGGGCGGGAAAACACACCGGCAAAGCGGCAAAGAAACGCCCCCGCGCCGATGAGGGCGCGGGGGCTGTGCGGGGGATCGGAGAGAGAGGGTATCTTACGCGGCGTCGTCCGCGCCGTAGGTGAAGCTGCTGCCGTTGTAGCCGCCGCCGTTGTAATAGCCGCCATTGCCGTAGTAGCTGCCCTCGCCGAAGAACTCATTGAAGAAGTCCCACGGATCGTAGTAGCCGTAGCCGCCGTTGCCGTAGTAGTTGTCGCTGCCCTGGTTCTGCTGCGGCTGCTGCTGCACGGCGGGCGTCTGCGCGGGCGTGGCGTCGAACGTGAGCTGGAGCGTGGTCTCCGTGCCGTTGCGGTTGACGGTGACGGTCACGGTGTCGCCCGCCTTGTAGCTCTTTTTCACGCCGTTGAGGTCGCTCATGGTCTTGATGTCCTTGTCGCCGACCTTGACGATGATGTCGCCGGCCTTCATGCCCGCCTTCTCGGCGGCGCCGCCCGCCTCGACCGAGCCGACGCGCACGCCGTAGTCAATGCTGTAGCCGTTCTGCTGGGCGCGGCGGGAGGTGACCTCCTCGGCGGTGATGGCAAAGTAGGGACGGTTGGTCACGCGGCCGTTCTCCATGATATCCTCGACCATGGCGATGACGTCGTTGATGGGGATGGCGAAGCCGAGACCCTCGGCGACGGTGTTGGCGTAGGTGGAGTACTTGGCGGAGACGATGCCCACGACCTCGCCGTAGAGGTTGAACAGCGGGCCGCCGGAGTTGCCGGGGTTGATGGCGGCGGTGACCTGGATCATGTTGAAGGGCGTGCCGTCGACGTTGATCTCGCGGTCGACGCAGGAGACGATGCCCTCGCTCATGGAGAATGTCAGCTCGCCGAGCGGGTTGCCGATGGCGGCGATGTCGTCGCCGATCTGGAGCTTGGACGAGTCGCCGATGGTGACCGCCTTGAGGCCGGTCGCGTCGATCTTGATGACCGCGATGTCGTAGTCCTCGTCGCCGCCGATGATCTTCGCGTCGTAGGTGTCGCCGTTGTAGAGCGTCACCTTCACGGTGGTCGCGCTGTCGATGACGTGGTAGTTGGTGACGATGTAGCCGTCGGACGTGATGAGGAAGCCGCTGCCCGACGCCGCGTTTTCAACCGTCTGGTTGAAGATGTTGGTGGTGGTCGTCGTGTTGATGGACACGACGCTGTTGATGTTCGCCTTGTAGAGCTCCGGCAGCGTGAGCTGCTTCGCGCCCGTGACGGCGACGGTCTCGACGTCGACCTGCTCGCGGTCGCTGACGGCGATGGAGGTCGTCGCCGCGGCCTCCGACGCATTGCGGCCGACCGCCGTGCGCGCGACGCCGCTTGCGCCCGCGCCGATCAGCCCGCCGATCAGTCCGCAGACCAGCATCAGCGCGACGAGCTTCATGCCGCCGTGCTTCCGGCGCCTGGGCTCCTCCGCGCGATCCTCCGCGGGCTCCTCCGCATAATTGCGGGTGTTGTACACCGGCTCGACGACGTTCGTGTCGCCCTTGCGGTGGCTGTAGTGATACAGATTGCTTTCGTCCTCGTAATACATGGTGGATGCCTCCTTATGGTACGCCGTTACCGGCGGCGCTATTTCCTTTTGGATGCCGTTATGATAAAACATGTTTATGTCCAAATTGTGAAATCGTATTATCTTTTTTTTGAACATTCGCGGAACAGCGCCGCGCATTTTGCTTGCGCTTTGCGCCGCGGGAGGATATGATGTTGGCGAACGGAGGGCGGAATATGCTGCGCATCGACAACCTGAAAACCGAACCCACACGCTCCGCCGACGCGCTGCGAGAGCGCGCCGCCGCCGTGCTGCGCGTGGACGCGTCCGCGATCACGGAAGTGCGCGTGCTGCGCCGCTCGGTGGACGCCCGCGGCGGCGCGGCGCGCTTCGTCTGGGCGGTCGCCGTATCGCTGCCGAACGAGGCGGCGGTGCTGCGGCGCTGTAAGTCGAAGGACGTGACGCGCTACAGGGAGCCGGACGCCTACGCGCCGCCGCCGCGCCTTGCGCGCACGCCGGAGCGCCGTCCCGTCGTCGTCGGCGCGGGACCGGCGGGGCTTTTCTGCGCGCTGGTGCTCGCGGAGTGCGGCGCAAACCCCATCGTCTTGGAGCGCGGCAAATGCGTGGAGGAGCGCGCGGCGGACGTGCGCCGCTTTTGGGAGACCGGCGCGCTGGACACCGAGTCGAACGTCCAGTTCGGCGAGGGCGGCGCGGGCGCGTTCTCGGACGGCAAGCTCAACACCGGCACGCGCGACCCGCGCCACGGCTGGATTCTGGAGCGCTTCGTCCGGTACGGCGCGCACCCGGACATCCTGATCGACGCGCGCCCCCACGTCGGTACCGACCGGCTCTACGTCGTGCTGCAAAACCTGCGGCGCGCGCTGCTTTCCGCCGGCGCGGACGTCCGCTTCGGACACCGCCTCGTCGATATCGAGACGGCGGACGGCGGCGTCTCCGCCCTGCGGATATCGTCGCCGGAAGGCGAATACACTTTACAGGCAGACCGCGTTGTGCTCGCCATCGGGCACAGCGCGCGCGACACGTTCGAGCGGCTGCACGCGCGCGGCGTGCCGATGGAGGCGAAGCCCTTCGCCGTGGGCGTGCGCATCGAGCACCGCCAGAGCGCGGTCGACGCGGCGCAGTACAAGGAGGCGGCGGGCAATCCCGCGCTGCCGCCCACGTCCTACAAGCTCGCGTACCATACGCGCGGCGGGCGCGGCGTGTTCTCGTTCTGCGTCTGCCCCGGCGGACAGGTGGTCGCGAGCGCGTCGGAGACGGAGCGCGTCGTCACCAACGGCATGAGCGAGTTCGCCCGCGACGGCGCGAACATCAACGGCGGCCTGCTCGTCTCCGTCACGCCGGAGGACTTCGGCGGCGCGGCGGACGACCCGCTTGCGGGCGTCGCCCTCCAGCGGCGGCTGGAATCGGCGGCTTACCGCGCGGGCGGCGGGGGCTACGCCGCGCCGGCGCAGCTCGTCGGCGACTTTCTGGCGAACTGTCCGTCGACGGGCGCGGGCGGCGTCGAGCCGAGCTATCGCCCGGCTGTCAAGTGGGGCGACTTGCGTGCCTGCCTGCCCGATTTCATCTGCGACGCGCTCGCCGAGGCGCTGCCGGAGCTGGACAAAAAGCTCCGCGGCTTCGCCGCGCCGGACGCGGTGCTCACGGCGGTGGAGTCGCGCTCGTCCTCGCCCGTGCGCATCGCGCGCGACGAGACGTACCGGTCGCCGCTGCGCGGGCTCTACCCCTGCGGCGAGGGCGCGGGCTGGGCGGGCGGCATCATGAGCGCCGCCGCCGATGGCATGCGCGTGGGAGAGCAGATCATACGCGAATTATCCGATAACGAATCGTAATTTTTATGGAGGATATTGCCATGGGTAAAACGATCGGCGTCATCATCGACTATCTGACCGACGACTACCGCCGCATGATCGACGAGGCGGCGGCGAAGCACGGCTACGCGACGCGCTACTTCCCCGACAGCCGCTCCGCCGTGGGCAGCGCGGACGACTGCGAGATTTTGTTCGGCCACTGCTCGCAGAAGGTCATCGCCTCGGCGCAGAATCTCAAGTGGTTCTGCTGCTGCTGGGCGGGGATCGACCGCTTCTGCCGCGACGAGCTGTACCGGCAGCCGGACTGCCGCCTCTCGAACTCGTCGGGCGCGTACGGCGTGACGATCGCGGAGCATCTTGTCATGGTCTCATTGATGCTCATGCGCCGCCAGATGGAGTACACCGAGCTGATCCGCTCCGGCGGCTGGGACACGCTGCCGGGCAACATCCGCTCGCTGCACGGCTGCCGCGTCACGGTGCTCGGCACGGGCGACATCGGCACCGAGTTCGCGCGCCGCGCGCGCTCGTTCGGCCCCGCGCGCATCACCGGCGTGCGCCGCAGCGCGAAGCCGGGCGACGCCGCGTTCGACGAGATGCGCACGACGGCGGAGCTGGACGCGATTTTGCCGGAGACGGAGCTGCTGGTCATGGCGCTGCCCAACACGCCGGACACGGTGAATATCCTCAGCCGTGAGCGCATGGCGCTGCTGCCGGAGGGCGCGCTCGTCGTCAACGTCGGGCGCGGGACGGCGGTGGATCAGGACGCGCTGATCGACGCATTGAACAGCGGGCATTTGGGCGGCGCGGCGCTGGACGTCGTGGTGCCGGAGCCGCTGCCCGCCGACCACCCGCTGCGCGGGGCGAAGAACCTGCTGCTCACGCCGCACGTCGCGGGCAACATGACGCTGCCCTACACCCAGCAGCGCACGATCGACATGTTTTTGGAGGATCTGGACAACTACGTTTCGGGGCGTCCGCTCGCGCACGAGGTCGACCGCCGCAAGGGCTATTGAGCGCCGGAGCGCCATATAATTCCGCGCGAAAAAATTGCGCGCATCGTACCATCGGACGATGCGAAGCGTTGACAGGTGTGCTATATTCTTACATTGGGATCAAAATTACAGGAGGAGGAAACGACTGTATGAAGAAGAGACTGGCGAGTTTGGTGATGGCGCTGGCGCTGTGCCTGACGTTCCTGCCGGCGACGGCAAGGGCGGCTAACTACAATCTGTGGGTCGGCGGCGTACAGGTGACCGATTTGAACGCGAGCAACGTCCTTGGCGACGGCAAGGTTGTATTTGACCCTACTGGAGATAACGGGAATCCCAAGCTGACGCTGACGGACGTGACGATCGGGAACGGGTATCAGTTTACGGGTACTATTCCGGCAGGCCCGGGCGACGGCTATGCCGCGATCTATTCCACGCTGGATAATCTGACCATTGTGGTCAATGGTAGCTGCACGGTCCAATACACTGAAGTTTCAACTACTGCTGACTACAGCAGGGGGGGCATTTTCAGCGCGGGCAGCCTGACCATAGAGGGCGGCGGGAGCAGCGACACGCTGTACGCGATTGGCGGGGAAAACGACTACGCCAGTACGCCGCAGCTCGGGGACTCCTACGGCATTTTTGTGGGCGGCAGTCTGACGTCCAGCGTTAATAATCTGTACGCGACCGGCAACGAGGCCGCGGCTGTGCGCGGCATCGAGACGCGCGGTGGTGTTACGATCACGAGCGGCACAGTAAATGCACAGGCGGGCAAATCGACGGCGGCCTCCAGTCAGGGGCTGTCAACGACTCTGCTGACCGTCAAGGACACCGGTGCGCTGACCGCCTACAGCCTCGGGTCGGACTACGATGCTTCGGCGGGATGCAGTTGGGGCGTGACCTGCATAGGGCTGAATATCGACAATGGCGGCACGGTGACCGGCCAGGCGGGCCCAACGGTGAATTCCGGCGCCCGCAGTGTTGGCATTGAAATCATTGACTTTGCGACCATTTCGACCGGTCAGCTGACTGCAATTGGCGGAGCCAACGCGGCGGGCGTCTCCTGCGGCATTTACTGCCGGGCTAACGTAACGGTCTCGGACGGCACGGTGAAAGCGACGGGCCTTGCAAGCACGGCGAGCAAATCCTACGGCGTTTACTGCGAAAGCGGCACCATGTCGATTACGGGCGGCTCCGTCGACGCCAAGGGCGACAATCGCGCGATATATCTCGACAGCGGAACGTTCAGCTCCTCGCTCGCCGGCGCGGGCTGGACGGCGGGTGACACTAGCGATTCTGGCGTCACCTACATGCAGAGCAATCTTGGCAACTATATCCGCGTGAAGTTCCCCGCCAGCGGCACCACCCCCACCACCCCCACCACGCCCACGACGCCCACGACCCCGACCAACAACGAGCCGCGCGAGCCGAGCGAGCCGTTTTCACAGACGTTCCAGTCCCCGCTGACCTTCGACGGCGGCAAGATCGTCGTCTCGCCCGAGAGCGCGGGCATCCGCGACACGGTGACGCTGAAGGCCGTCCCCGACAACGGATACGGGCTGCTCAATCTGACGGTCACGCACAAGGGCGTCGGCGCGGTGAAGCTCACCGACAAGGGGAACTATCTCTATACGTACACACAGCCCGGCGGAAACGTGGAGATCAACGCGACCTTTGTGGAGGAGAAGTATCTGGAACAGCAGCCGCAGCAGGATCAGCCGCAGCAGGCGGCGGCCAATGCGCCCTCGCCCGCGACGGCGATCAGCAGGGCGCAGGTGCAGGTCTCGCGGCAGGCCGTCAAGGTCAACGGCGTGCCGGTGTCGATCCGGGCGTACAATGTCGACGGCAGGAACTACGTCATGCTGCGCGACCTCGCGGTGCTGCTGGCAAACACGGCGTCGCGGTTCAACGTGAGCTATGACGCGTCGACAAACCGGGTCATCATCACGAAGGACGCACCCTACACCGGTACGCTGAACACCGATCCCACGGATCACTCGGACAGCGCGCGGCCCAGCCCGCAGACGATCTGCATCGGCGACCGCGAGGTGTCGGGGCTGTCGGCGTACAACATCGGCGGCAACAACTACTTCAACCTGCGCGAGCTGTCGGGGCTTTTGGGCTACTCGGTCGATTACAACGAGAAGACGGACACGGCGATCATCACGACCAGATAAGAACGCTTTTGGCGCGGACGGCTGCAAAAAGCCGCCCGCGCCGTGCCGTTTCGGACAAAAAGCACCCTTGACAACGCCGACGGCGACACATATAATATGCGAATAGTTTCGGAACTGCCGTATGTCAGGCCCCCGCGCGGGGCGTTTCGTCCGGCAGCTCCCTATCATTGCGCTTTGCGCGCGGTAAGAAAGGACGACCGCCATGAAAAAAGAATTCAAGATGAGCGAGGAGCGCCATCAGGAGCTTAAAGACGAGCTGAATTACCTCAAGACCGTCCGTGAGAAGGAGGTCGCGGAGCTCATCAAGGAGGCGCGCGGCTTCGGCGACCTCTCGGAGAACAGCGAATACGACGAGGCGAAGAACGAGCAGGGCAAGCTCTACTCCCGCATCGCCGAGATCGAGGACATCCTGCTCCACACCGTCATCATTTCGGACAGCGAGGACCACGGCAACGCCGTGACCATCGGCTGCCGCGTCACCGTCGCGGAGCTCAAGGACGGCAAGGTCGGCAAGGAGCTGCCGGAGTACAAGGTCGTCGGCTCGCAGGAGGCGGACCCCATGAACCGCGCCATCAGCGAGGAGTCCCCCTTTGGCCACGCCCTCATGGGCAAGAAGGAGGGCGACGACGTCGTCGTCGAGGCGCCCGTCGGCGAGATCAGGTACCGCGTCGTCAAGATCGAGCGTTGAGGAGAACAGACATGGCAGAAGAAAACATCACGAACGCCCCCGAGCAGGACATTTCCGAAATTCTCAAGGTCCGCCGCGAGAAGCTCAAGGCCTTGCAGGACGCGGGGCGCGACCCGTTCACCGTGACGAAGTTCGACGTCACGCACCACACGCAGGAGATCAAGGACAACTTCGACGCGCTGGAGGGGAAGAGCGTCTCCGTCGCGGGACGCCTCATGTCCAAGCGCGGCATGGGCAAGGTCAGCTTCTGCGACATGCAGGACAAGACCGGCCGCATCCAGCTCTACGCCCGCAAGGACGAGATGGACGAGGACGCCTACAACGAGTTCAAGAAGTACGACATCGGCGACATCGTCGGCGTCAGCGGCGAGGTCTTCCGCACCCAGCGCGGCGAGATGAGCGTCCGCTGCAAGGAGATCACGCTGCTCAGTAAGTCGCTCCAGCCGCTGCCGGAGAAGTTCCACGGCCTGCAGGACAAGGAGATCCGCTACCGCCAGCGCTACGTCGACCTGATCGTCAACCCCGAGAGCAAGCGGAATTTTGAGATCCGCAGCAAGTTTGTCAGCTTCCTGCGCCGCTATCTCGACTCCCTCGGCTTCATGGAGGTCGAGACGCCGGTTTTGAGCCCCATCGCGGGCGGCGCGAACGCGCGCCCCTTCATCACGCACCACAACGCGCTGGACATCGACATGTACATGCGCATCGCGACCGAGCTGCACTTGAAGCGCCTGATCGTCGGCGGCATGGAGCGCGTGTACGAGGTGGGCCGCATCTTCCGCAACGAGGGCATGGACACCAAGCACAACCCCGAGTTCACCACCTGCGAGCTCTATCAGGCGTACACGAACCTCAGCGGTATGATGGACATTCTGGAAAACATCCTCTCCGGCGCGGCGAAGGAGATCCACGGCGGCTACAAGGTCACGTGGCTCGGCAACGAGATCGACCTGACGCCCGGCTTCCGCCGCCTGACCATGGCGGACGCGGTGAAGGAGTACGTCGGCGTCGATTTCATGGCGTGCGAGGGCGACGCGGAGAAGGGCGTCGCGCTGGCGAAGAGCGCCGGCGTCGACATGGACGGCGTGGACAAGACGTGGGGCAACGCGCTCTACGAGACCTTCGACCAGAAGGTCGAGGAAAAGCTCGTCCAGCCGACGTTCATCACGATGTACCCGGTCGAGGTCTCGCCGCTGGCGAAGCGCAGCCCGACCGACCACTGCCTCACCGAGCGGTACGAGCTCTTCATCTGCGGCTGCGAGATGGGCAACGCGTTTTCCGAGCTCAACGACCCCATCGACCAGTACGAGCGCTTCAAGGCGCAGGCGCAAAAGCGCGCCAACGGCGACGAGGAGGCGGACATGATGGACGAGGACTTCGTCCTCGCGCTGGAGTACGGCATGCCCCCGACGGGCGGCCTCGGCTTCGGCATCGACCGCTGCTCGATGATGCTCTGCGGCACGGACTCGATCCGCGATGTGATCCTGTTCCCGACGATGAAGCCGCAGGACTGAAAAACAGCATATCCCGCAGCGCCCGCCGAACCGGCGGGCGCTGTTTTCTTGCCCCCGCGCGCGGCCCCGACCACCATATACTGTGCTTGCGCGCAAGGCGCGAAACGCGTATAATATTCGGTGGACAATTATTTTTGACAAAGGAGAACCGATTATGATGAAACTCGTGCTGCTCCGCCACGGCGAGAGCGAATGGAACAAGCTGAACCTGTTCACCGGCTGGATGGACGTGGATCTGAGCGACAAGGGCCGCGAGGAGGCGAAGGCCGCCGGACAGACCCTCAAGGCGGAGGGCTACGACTTCGACGTGTGCTATACCTCGTACTTGAAGCGCGCCATCCACACACTGAACATCACGCTCGACGAGATGGACCGCGCTTGGCTGCCCGTCATCAAGAGCTGGAAGCTCAACGAGCGCCACTACGGCGCGCTGCAGGGCCTCAACAAGTCCGAGACCGCCGAGAAGTACGGCGAGGATCAGGTCAAGATCTGGCGCCGCAGCTTCGACGTCAAGCCCCCGGAGCTTGCCGCGGACGACGAGCGCAGCGCGACGAAGCAGGCGATGTACCGCGGCGTCGATCCGGCGCTGCTGCCCGCGAACGAGAGTCTGGAGACCACCATCGAGCGCGTGGTCCCCTATTTTGAGGAGGTCATCAAGCCCGACATGGCGGCGGGCAAGCGCGTGGTCATCGCGGCGCACGGCAACTCCCTGCGCGCGCTGGTGAAGTATTTCGACAACGTCAGCCGTGAGGAGATCATCGGCATCAACATCCCGACGGCGGTGCCGCTGGTCTACGAGTTCGACGATGATTTCCACGCCGTGAAGCACTACTATCTCGGCGATCAGGACGCCATCGCTGCGAAGATGCAGGCGGTCGCCAACCAGGGCAAGAAGAAGTAAACGCCGGAGCCATGCAGATCACGGAGGAATGGATCCAATGGCACGCGCCGGGTCCGGTGATTGTCAAAAAAGGGCGCGAGCTGTCCGAAAAGGGCTGCTTTTCCGCGCGCTGTTATACCGCGGATAAAAAGACCTGCTGGGCGGAGTGCTCCGGCAGCGCGCACAACCCTTACTATGCCTTTCTCGACTGGTCGATCGACGAGCGCGAGCCGGGCTTCGGCTGCTCCTGCTCCAGCCCGCACCATCCCTGCAAGCACGTGTGCGGCCTGATGTACGAGCTGTACTACGACAAGCCCTTCACCGTGGCGGAGATCCCGCCCTACGTGCTCAAGGCGCGGGAGAAGTTCGCCAAGGAGCGCGCGCGGGAGGCGGAGCGTCTGGCGCGCGCGCGGCGGTACGACGCCGCCGTGCGGGACAAGAAGCTGGAGCGGCAGCTCGAAGCGCTCGCCAAGGCGGAGGCGCTGTCGGACGAGCTGCTGCGCGGCGGTCTGGACGCGATCTCCGAGCTGCCCTCGCAGTCGCTGGAGCGCATGGCGACGGAGCTGGGCAACTATGAGCTGCCCAGCGCGCAGGCGGCGCTGGAGCACGCCGCGTATTACGACCGGCTGGCGCAGCAGGACGAGGAGCTTGCGCCTGCCTATCGCGCGGAGATGGTGCGCAACCTCGCGGCGCTGCGCGTGCTCATCGCCCGCGCGCGCGGGTTTCTGAACACCGAGCGCGCGCCGGGAAGCTACGGCGCGGAGGACCCCGTGCTCTACGAGCAGCTCGGCGGCGTGTGGAAAAACGAGGAGCTGCGGGAGCTTGGCTCCTGCCGCAGGAACGCGCGGCTGGTGCAGCTCTCGTTCGACGTGTCCCACGACGAGGGGCGGCGCGTGTTCGCCGAGCGCGGCTTCTGGGCGGAGCTGACGCAGGGCGACGTGGTGCAGACGTACACCTCCCGCCGCTCGAAGGACGGCAAGTACACCGCACTGGAGGACACCTGCTTCGACCTGGTGGAGACGCCCATGCTCTACGAGGCGCCGAACTCCCCCTTCCGCCGCGTGTGGTGGGAGGATTCCGTGAGGTCGGAGCTGACGACGGAGGACCGCGAGGCGGTGCTGCACTGCGCCGCGCCGCGGCTCGCAGACGTTATCGGTCCGGCGCGCGAGCAGATCGCGGAGCCGCTGATGCCCGGCTGGTATCCCGCTCTCGTGGCGGTGGGCCGCGTGGGCTACGTGGACGGCGTGCCGGTGCTGGAAGACCCGGAGGGCGCGCGCATCGCCCTGCGCGACCGCGAGGAGGACGGCGGCGTTTTGGCTTCGGTGGGACGCCTGATGGTGATGCAGGAGCCGCCGAAGGCGGGCGACGCGCTGTTCGGATTGCTGTTTTACGACGACGGGACGCACAGCATCTGCCTGCATCCCTACAGCCTTGTGACGGCGGACGAGATCATCCGCCTGCAATTTTGATCGGTTATGGAACTGGACGCATTATTCAATTACAAAGAGTGTTTGGAAGCCGCCGCCGTCGCCGGGACGGACAACATCCCTGAGGACCGGCGCCTGTGGGAGGCGGTGGAGCTGCTGCCGCCGCTGGCGGAGCAGGGCAGCATGTTCGAGCGCGTCGAATCCGAGGCGCGCGCCCTGCTGACGGCGGAGGACGAGGCGCGCCCCGGCTTGCTGCTCGACCTGCTGGCGCTCGTGACCGCGACGGAACGTCTTTCCGCCGTGACGGACGTGCCCGGCGAGCTCAAGCCGATGCGCGGCGGCAGCGGAAGCCGCGTCCGCGCGCCGTACAGCCGCCTCGCGCCGCTGATCGACGCGCTGGAGGGCTCGGGCAGGGGACGGCTGTCCATCATTGAGGACGCGTGGCAGAACCATCCGGAGGACTTCGGGGACTACCGCGTGCTGCCGCATCTGGTGGACGCGCTCGGCGACCCGAACGAGGAGATGGAGGAGCTTGCCGCCACCATCCTGACGAAGCTGGACTCGCGCGCAATCCACTTTTTGAAGGACGGCTTCCAGCCGGACGGCCGCCGCGCGATGGCGCGGCGCGTGTACTGGGTGGCGCGGCTGACCGGCGCGCGCGAAAACGAGTGGCTGCTTTCCATCCTGCCCGAGAGCCGCGGCGAGGTGCGCGAGGCGGTGATCGGCGCGCTTGGCGTGTCGCAGGACAACGCGCCGCTGCTCATCGAGCTGTTCCACACCGAGGAGGGCAAGTGCCGCGACGCGGCGCTGCGCGCCCTGTCGTACATGGATGACGAGGAGAGCCGCGCGCTGTGGACGCAGGAGCTGGAGGCGAGCGCCGACTGCCCGACCTGTCTGGAGGGCGTGGAATCGACGCTCGGCGGCGAGATGGCGGCAAAGGCGCTGCACGACGTGTTCAACGAGGCGCTTGCGCGCAAGTCGAAGGACTGCACGCGCGCGGAGATGCTGACGCTCGCCCACGCGATCTACGCTGCCTATGGCAAGTGCTCCGGCGCGCTGCACAACGAGTGGATCGCGCTTGCCAGGCAGATGAACGCGCTGGAGAAGATCCGTCCCACGCGCGCGTCGGGCGGCTGGGACCTCACGGCGGCGGAGATGCTGGAAAAGTGCCTGCTGGAAACGGTGCTGTGGACCCCCCGCGAGAGCGTGCGCGCGCTGGTGGAGGAGCTGGCGGCGCTCAAGCCGGGACATTTTCTCGGCGCGGCGGTGCTCTGGTCCCTGCTCACGCAGGGTGAGGAGGCGTTCAACCGCTATGGGAAGTACATTGTGAAAAACGGCATCCTGCGGCGGGAGAGTTCAGCCGAGCGCGCGAACCGCATCCAGATCATGCGCGCCCTCGCCGCCGTGCGCTACGACAAGTTCGAGGGCTGGCACATCTCGTTCTCGCGCAAGGACGCGCTCACCGGCATGACGGTGGGGCGCGTATACCACCTGCCGTCCTTCGATTCACGCTGGGCGGAGGCGTTGAGCGACCCGAAGGTCAATCAGGACGGCGCGGTGTTCGATCTGGAAAACCCGTGGGTGATGAAAAAGCAGATCTTCCGCATGGAGTGGATCACGCTGCCGATGGACGCAGCGCCGCCGGAGGAATAACAACGTCAACGGAGCCGGTTTCGCGGCTCCGTTGTTCTATCCTGTCTGCGCGCGCCATAGACTGCCCTGCGAAGCATCTTGGGAGAGGGGGACGCGGTCATGGCGATGACTTGGGTGTGGACGGGGATGGTGGCGCTGTCGCTGCTGTTCGGCGCCTGGACGGGCAACCTTGCCGCGCTGGGCGGCGCGGCGTTCGAGGGGGCGCGCGCCGCCGTGGAGCTGTGCGTCTCCATGGCGGGGGTGATGTGCCTGTGGACGGGCGTGATGGAGGTCATGCGGCAAAGCGGCATGACTGAAAAGCTCGCGCAGGCGTTCCGCCCGCTGCTGCGGCGGCTCCTGCCCCGCGCCGCGCGCGACGCGGAGACGCTCGCCGCGCTGTCGGCGAATCTGTCCGCGAACCTGCTGGGGCTGGGCAACGCGTCCACGCCGCTGGGCATCCGCGCCGCGCGCGCCATGGCGCGCGGCTGCGAGGGCGTCGCGTCCGACGAGCTGTGCCTGCTCGTCGTGCTCAACTCCGCGTCGATCCAGCTGCTGCCCACCACCGTCGCGGGCGTCCGCGCCGCGTTGGGCAGCAAGGCGCCGTTCGACATCCTGCCCGCCGTCTGGCTCGCGTCGGCGCTGTCGGTCGCGGCGGGGCTGGGCGCGGCGAAGCTGCTCGCGCGCGTGTGGAGGGATTAGGATGCTGCTCTCCGACCTGATCGTGCCGACGCTTCTCTGCGGCGTCGGGCTCTACGGCGCGCGCCGCCGCGTGGACGTCTACGGCGCGCTGACACGCGGCGCGGAGGAGGGGCTGACGGTGCTGCTGCACGTGCTGCCGTCGCTCGTGGGGCTGATGACCGCGATCTACATGTTCCGCGCGTCCGGCGCGGCGGACTGCCTCGGCCGTGTGCTCGCGCCGCTGCTCACGGCGCTCGGCATCCCGCCGGAGACGGCGCCGCTGCTGCTTGTCCGTCCGGTTTCGGGCAGCGGGGCGCTGGCGGTGGGCAGCGAGCTGATGGAGACCTACGGCCCCGATTCCTACGTCGGGCGCGTCACGGCGGTGATGCTGGGGTCGAGCGAGACGACGTTCTACACCGTCGCGGTGTACTACGGCGCGGCGGGCATCCACAAGACGCGCTATACCATCCCGGCGGCGCTGGCTGCGGACGCCGTGATGTTCTTCGCCTCGGCGCTGGCGGTGCGGGCGCTGTTCGGCGGTTGACATTTTGCCGCCGAGGCGCTACAATGAGGCGCATAAATCCAAACAAAGGAGACAACGACATGAGTCTGAACAAATATCTGGACGTCGCGCCCGAGGTCGACGCCGCGCTCAAGGCCGGCAAGCCCGTCGTGGCGCTCGAATCCACCATCATCTCCCACGGCATGCCCTATCCGCAGAACGTGGAGACCGCGCTCAACGTGGAGAAGATCATCCGCGAGGCGGGCGCCGTGCCCGCCACCATCGCCATCATCGGCGGCCGTCTCAAGGCGGGCCTCTCCGAGCAGGAGATCGACTACCTCGGCAAGACCGGCAGCGGCGTCGCCAAGGCGTCCCGCCGCGACCTGCCCGTCCTCGTCGCGAAGAAGAAGGACGGCGCGACCACCGTCACCACCACCATGATGATCGCCGCGATGGCGGGCATCAAGGTATTCGCCACCGGCGGCATCGGCGGCGTGCACCGCGGCGCGGAGACCACCATGGACATCTCCGCCGACCTCGAAGAGCTTGCCGAGACGCCGGTCATGGTCATCTGCGCCGGCGCGAAGTCCATCCTCGACCTCGGGTTGACGCTCGAATATCTGGAGACGAAGGGCGTGACCGTCATCGGCTACGGCACGGACGAGCTGCCCGCGTTCTACACGCGCAAGAGCGGCTTCGGCGTCGATTACGAGCTCGACACCCCCGCGGAGCTGGCGGAGGCGTTCCACGTCAAGCGCGAGCTGGGCCTGCGCGGCGGCATGCTCGTCACGAACCCCATCCCGGAGCAGTACAGCATGGACAAGGCGGTCATCGACAAGGCGATCGACACCGCGCTCGCCGAGGCGAAGGCGAACGGCGTCCACGGCAAGGCGGTCACGCCGTTCCTGCTCGCCAAGGTCAAGGAGCTCACCGGCGGCGACAGCCTCGATTCCAACATCCAGCTCGTGTACAACAACGCGCGCCTCGCCGCGGCGACGGCGGCGGAGCTGGCAAAGCTGGAAGCCTGATGCCGCGCGCAATTCTTTGGATCATAACGGTTTACGCCGCGGCGATGAACGTCGCGGCGTTTGCCGTATTCGGTATGGACAAGCGCCGGGCGAGGAAAAACGCATGGCGCGTGCCGGAGAAAACGCTCTTTCTGCTCGCGCTCGCGGGCGGGAGCCTCGGCGCGGTGTGCGGCATGTGCGCCTTTCGCCACAAGACGCGGCATTGGTATTTTCGATACGGCCTCCCCGCGATTTTGCTGGCGCACTGCGCGCTGCTCGCTTGGATTTTGTGAAACAGTCGGGAGGACAGGCAATGAAGATCGAGTGCGTCTGGGAACACAACGGAAGTGACAGCCTGCTTTACGCGTGCGGCTTCCCCGGAGCCTTCGCGAGGGGTTCCTCCGTGGAGGAGGCCCTGCGAAAAATGCCCCGCGAGATCGCATCCTACGCGGCCTGGGCAAACATGGCGCCCGACGCGCCCCTTGACGTGGTCGTCGTGCAGGAGAAGGCGTCCGGCCTCGACGTCCGGGACGCGGACAGCGACGTGCTTTTCGATACGGAGCGCTCGCCTCTGACGGAAAGCGCGTATCAGAGCCTGAAGGCGCTTGCCATGAAGTCCGCCGCGGATTTTCTCGCGCTCTATCGCACCTTCCCCGACCGGGACAAAACCGTCCTTCCCGCGCGAAAGACCTTCTACGGGGACGTGCCGCGCACGGCGGAGGAAATGTATCTGCACACGAAAAACGTGAACGCATACTACTGGGGCGAGATCGGCGTCGACGCGGACAACGGCGGGACCATAGCGGAATGCAGGGCGAGAGGGTTTGAATCGCTGGAACAAAGCGGCGATTTTCTCTCCGGCGGGGTGTTTGACGGGAGCTGGGGCGAGCAGTGGTCGCTTGCCAAGGTGCTCAGGCGGTTCCTCTGGCACGACAGGATACACGCAAAAGCCATGTACCGCATGGGCGTGCAGACCTTCGGAGCAGACGCCGTCCCCAACATTTTCCGCTTTTGACGCGCCGGAGAAGCGGTATCCATCCATGAAAAAAGGAAGCGGAACGTTCCGCTTCCTTTTTGTTATGCAATTCGGAAAAGCCGCCTGCCGTTCTCCGCCGTCAGCGCGACGATCGCCTCCGCCGTCGTGTCGCGCACCTCCGCGAGCTTCGCCGCGACATGCGTGAGGTTCCGCGAGTTGTTGCGCGTGCCGCGCAGGGGCACGGGAGAGAGGTACGGCGCGTCCGTCTCGATGAGGATGCGGTCATCCGGCGCCTCCCGCGCGACCTCGACGGCTTTCTTCGCGTTCTTGTAGGTCAGCGGCCCGTCGAAGCCGACGTACCAGCCGAGCTTCCACAGCTCGCGCGCCATCTCGACGCTGCCGGAGAAGCAGTGGAACACGCCGCGCGCCGCGGGAAACTCCCGCACGATGGCAAGGCTGTCGGCGTGCGCGTCGCGGTCGTGGACGATGACGGGCAAATCCAGCTCGACGGCGAGCGCCAGCTGGCGGCGGAACACGTCCTGCTGGAACTCCTTCGGCGGGTTCTCCGCCCAGTAGTAGTCCAGCCCGATCTCGCCGATCGCGACGGCCTTCGGGTGCTTCGCCAGCTCCCGGAGCGTTTCGATGTCCTCCGGCACGAAGGGCGCGCAGTTCTCGGGGTGGTATCCCACCGCCGCGTAGACGTGCGGGAACCGCTCCGCGAGCGCGATTGCGGCGCGTGAGGAATCGAGGTCGCAGCCGGGGTCGACGATCAGCCCGACGCCATTCTCCGGCATGGCGGCGAGCAGCTCGCCGCGGTCCGCGTCGAACGCCTCGTCGTCGTAATGCGCGTGTGTATCGAAAATCAGAGCCATCAGCACATCTTGGCTCCTGCCGGAATGTTATCGTCGAGCATGATGAGGTTCAGCTTTTCCTCACCGTTTTCGTGGTGGATGGCGGAGATCAGCATGCCGCAGCTCTCCAGCCCCATCATCTTGCGCGGCGGCAGGTTGATGATGGCGAGCAGCGTCTTGCCGACGAGCGTTTCCGGCTCGTAGAACTTGTGGATGCCGGACAAAATCTGGCGATCCGTGCCGCTGCCGTCGTCCAGCGTGAAGCGCAGGAGCTTGTCGCTCTTCTTCACCGCCTCGCACGCCTTGACCTTGACGGCGCGGAAGTCGCTCTTGCAGAACGTGTCGAAATCAACGCTCTCGGCCGCGTAGGGCTCCAGCTCGACGGCGGGCTTTCCGCCGTTCTTCGCCGCCTTTTCCAGCTTTTCCAACTCCGCGAGCTCCGCCGCGGCGTCGATGCGCGGGAAGATCGCCTCGCCCTTCGTGACGGTCACACCGTCGTGCAGCGCGCCGAAGACCTCGGCGCTCTCCCACGTGCGCTCGCAGGCGGTGGCGCCGATCTGGGCGAAGATCTTCTCGACGGATTCGGGCATGAACGGCGTGAGCAGCACCGCGCAGACGCGCACGGTTTCGAGCAGATTGTAGAGCACCGCCGCGAGACGGTCCTTTTTCGCCTCGTCCTTCGCCAGCACCCACGGCGCGGTCTCGTCGATATACTTGTTCGCGCGGGCGATGACCTTGAACACCTCGTCCAGACCGTTCTGGAACTGGAACTTCTCCATCTGGGTTTCATACCTGCCGCGCAGCGCCTTCACCATCGCGATCAGCTCGTCGTCGACGCTCTCGGAAACGCCGGTCTTCGGCAGCGCGCCGCCGAAGTACTTCTCGACCATCGCGGTCGAGCGCGAGACGAGGTTGCCGAGGTCGTTGGCGAGATCGACGTTGATGGTGCTGATGAGCAGCTCGTTGGAGAAGTTGCCGTCCGAGCCGAAGGGGAACGTGCGCAGCAGGAAGAAGCGCAGCGCGTCCACGCCGAAGCGCTCGGCGAGGATGTAGGGATCGACGACGTTGCCCTTGGACTTCGACATCTTGCCGCCGTCCATGACGAGCCAGCCGTGGCCGTAGACGTGCTTGGGCAGCGGCAGGTCGAGGCTCATGAGGAACGCGGGCCAGTAGATCGCGTGGAAGCGCACGATCTCCTTGCCGACGAAGTGGACGTCCGCGGGCCAGAACTTGTCGAGATCGTCATACTTGTCGTTCTCGAAGCCGAGCGCGGTCATGTAGTTGAAGAGCGCGTCGAGCCACACGTAAACGACGTGCTTCGAGTCGAAATCCACGGGGATGCCCCACTGGAAGCTCGTGCGGGAGACGCAGAGGTCCTGCAAACCGCCCTCGCAGTCGATGAAGTTGTTGACCATCTCGTTGACGCGGGAGGCGGGCTGGAGGAAGTCCGTGCCCGTGAGCAGGTCGCGCACGCGCTGGGCGTACTTCGACGCGCGGAAGAAGTACGCCTCCTCCTCGGCGTCGTAGACGTCGCCGCCGCAGTCGGGGCACTTGCCGTCCTTGAGCTGGCTCTCGGTCCAGAAGGATTCGCAGGGCTTGCAGTACTTGCCGACGTACTTGCCCTTATAGATGTCGCCGTTGTCGTACATGCGCCGGAAGATGCGCTGGATCGCCCTGACGTGGTAGTCGTCCGTGGTGCGGATGAAGCGGTCGTTCGAGATGTTCATCAGCTTCCACAGATCGAGGATGCCGCGTTCGCCCGTGACGATGTTGTCGACGAACTGCTGCGGCGTGACGCCCGCCGCCTTCGCCTTGTCCTCAATCTTCTGGCCGTGCTCGTCCGTGCCGGTGAGGAACATGACCTCGCAGCCCGTGAGGCGCTTGTAGCGCGCCATCGCGTCGGTCGCGACGGTGCAGTAGGCGTGGCCGATGTGCAGCTTGTCCGACGGATAGTAGATCGGCGTGGTGATGTAGAAGGTTTTCTTGTCCATAGTGCTTGTCCTCTCTTCCTGCCGCCCCGAATGGAAGGACGGCGAAACTTGCGATATAGTTTACCACAATGCGCCGCACAGTTGCAAGGGTTTTTCGCAGCGGCGGCGGAACCTTTGCGCGCCGCGCCGCTTATACTGTCCTACAGGCGTTCGCCTGCACGAGACAGGGAGTGATATTATGCTGCGTGCGCTCGCCCTCGCCGCGCTCGGCACGCTTTTCACGTTTTCGATGACCGCCCTCGGCGCCGCCGCCGTGTTTCTGCTCCGCCGCGGCGATCAGCCGCGCACGCAGGCGGCGATGCTCGGCTTCGCGGCGGGCGTGATGACCGCGGCGTCGGTCTGGAGCCTGCTGCTGCCCGCCATTGAGCAGGCGGAGGCGGGACCGCTGCCCGCGTGGCTGCCCGCCGCGGCGGGCGTGGCGGCGGGGGCGGTGTTTCTCGCCGCGCTCGACGCGCTCCTGCCGCGGCTGCGCCGTCTGAGCGACGACGCGGAGCGTCGAAGGAACACGCTGCTCTTCACCGCCATCACGCTGCACAACATCCCGGAGGGCATGGCGGTGGGCCTCGCCTTCGCCCTCGCCGCGGACGGGGACGGCCTCGCGGGCGCAGCGGCGCTGGCGCTCGGCATCGGCGTGCAGAACTTTCCGGAGGGCGCCGCCATCTCGCTGCCGCTGCGCCAGATGGGCGAGAGCCGGACGCGCGCCTTCCTCGGCGGGACGCTCTCCGGCGCCGTGGAGCCGCTGTTCGGCGTGCTGACGGTGCTCGTTGCGGCGGGCGTCTGCGGTGTGATGCCTTGGCTTTTGAGCTTCGCCGCCGGCGCGATGCTCTACGTCGTGGTCGAGGAGCTGGTGCCGCAGGCGAACACCCGCGGCGGCGTGTGCGGCTATCTGACGGGCTTTCTGCTGATGATGATCCTCGACGTGGCGCTGGGCTAGGCGTCAGGAAAGGACGATAAACGAAAATCACCCCGCATAGGCTGATGCGAGGTGATTTTTACATGCAGATCCATGTGGTAAGCTCCGGAGAGACGCTCTCCGCCGTCGCGGCGCGCTACGGCCTGGCGCCGGCGCTGCTCGCGGGCATCAACGGCGTCCGCCCCGACGCGCAGCTCGTCGTCGGACAGACGCTCGTCGTGCGCAGCCCCGCCGTCGTGCACACGGTCGCGCCCGGTGACACGGTTTACGCCATTGCCCGCCGGTACGGCACGGACGTGCGCGCGCTGTACCGCAACAACGTCACGCTCGCCGCGCAGCGCGTCCTGCGCCCCGGCGAACCGGTCGTTGTCTCGTTCGCGGACGACGCGCGCATCGGCGCGATCGGCGCCAACGGCTACGCCTACCCGTTTGTCGGCGCGCCGCTGCTGGACACGGCGCTGCCGTATCTCTCCGCGCTGACGCCGTTTACCTACGGCATCGGCAGGGAGGGGACGCTTTTGCCGCTCGACGACGGCGCGCTGCTCTCCGCCGCCGCGCGCTATCGCTGCGCGGCGCTCATGCACCTCTCGTCGCTGACGGAGGACGGGAGCTTTTCCAACGACCGCTCATCCCGCGTGCTGAACGACATGGCGCTTCAGGACGCGCTGATCCGGGACGTGATCGAAACGATGCGGGAGAAGGACTATACCGGCCTCGACGTGGACTTCGAGTTCGTCTTCCCGCAGGAGCGCGAGCTCTACGCCGCCTTCGTCCGCACGCTGCGCGAGCGGCTGAACCCGCTGGGATACCCGGTGCTCGTCGCGCTTGCGCCCAAGACGCGCGCCGACCAGCCGGGGCTTCTGTACGAGGCGCACGACTACGCCCTGCTGGGCGCGGCGGCAAACGCGGTGCTGCTGATGACGTACGAGTGGGGCTACACCTACGGCCCGCCGATGGCGGTGGCGCCGCTGCCGCAGGTGCGCGCGGTGCTGGACTACGCCGTGCGCGTCATCGACCGGGGCAAGATCCTGCTCGGCGTGCCGCTCTACGGCTACGACTGGCCGCTGCCCTACGTGCGGGGCGAGACGCGCGCGGATTCCATCTCGCCCGTCTACGCCGTGGAGCTGGCGCTGCGCCATCGCGCGGACATCCTCTATGACGAGACGGCGCGCGCGCCGTACTTCTATTACACGGATCAGACGGGGCGGCAGCACGCCGTCTGGTTCGAGGACGCGCGCAGCATGGACGCGAAGCTGCGCCTCGCGGCGGAATACGACCTGCGCGGCGTCGGCTACTGGAGCCTGATGCGGGACATGCCGCAGAACTGGACGCTGCTCCACGCCCTCTACGACGTGGGATCGCTGCTGTAGTTCATCCGTTATTTCCCAAATTTGACGGAAGCGATTTTTTATGATACAATACGCGCCGAGGTGTTTGCCATGAGACTTTTTCAACGCTTCGGCGTGCTCGCGTTTGCCGCGATTTTGCTCGCCGTTCCGTCCCGCGCCGCGTTTTCCGACGTGCCGGAGGACCACTGGGCCAGCGAAAGCATCCGCCTTGCCACGGAGTACGGCTTGGTCAACGGCATCAGCGCCGATACCTTCGGGCTGGGACAGAATGTCACCCGCGCGCAGTACGCCACGATGCTCTGCCGACTGATGGGCTGGATGATGATCTCGCCGCAGACGGGCAGCTATACCGACAATCAGGACAGGGACGCGTGGTACTACAGCGCCATCGAGACCGCCCGCGCGCGCGGCGCGCTGGTGATGCTGGACGATACCTGCCGCCCCAACGAGCCGCTGCCCCGCGAGGAGATGGCCGCCATGACGGTGCGCGCCCTCGGCTTCGGCGCGTCCTTCGCCGGCGTGGTGCAGGACGACTGCCCCTTTGCGGACGTGACCACCAACCCCGGCTACATCGCGCTGGCGAACCGTATGGGCTTCATGAACGGCGTCAGCTTCAGCCATTTCTCGCCCAGGACCGTCTCCACGCGCGAGCAGGCCGCCGCGGTGCTCCTGCGGGTGCGCGACCGGCTCAACGCCGACATCACGCGCAGCCGGCTCAGCGATCTGACGGGCTCCTCAGCGGTCTACGCCGCTTCCCTCGCGGACATGACGGGCAGGCTTCCCCTTTGCCCGCGCGCGCCGCTGGAGAGTGTGTACACCGCGGCGGTGAAGGCGGGAGAGGGCGGCGCAGTCGCGCTGCACACCGCGCCCTACGCGGTGGATATCGTCAGCGGGACGGCGCAGCCGGGCCGCACGATCACGCGCGAGGAGCTGGACGGTCTGCTCACGAAGGAGGGCGCCACGCTCTCCCGCTCCGCGCGCTACGGCAGCTCCTACGTCATGTACACCGCGCCGCTTGAAAACAGGACGACCGTGGTGTGGTACGAGACGGAGGCGGACATCGCGCAGAAGGTGGAGCTCTGCCAGCTTCTGGGCATCAAAACGGTGTATATCGAATAACAAAGAAGCTGCCTCCCTAGCGGGAGGCAGCTTCAATTACGTGAGAACACAATATCGCGGTCGTCATCGAGCCGACGCCGCCGGGAACCGGCGTGATCGCCGCGACGATGGGTTCGACCTCGTCGAAGCGCACGTCGCCGCACAGCGAGCCGTCGTCCAGCGCGTGGATGCCGACGTCGACGACCACCTGACCGGGGCGGACGTGCTCTTTGCCGACCAGACCGCGGTGTCCGGCGGCGACGATCAGGATATCCGCCTGACGGCACAGCTCCGGCAGCTCCCGCGTGTGCGTGTGGGCGACGGTGACGGTCGCGTTCTCGCGCAGCAGCAGCATGGACACGGGCTTGCCGATGACGAAGCTGCGCCCGATCACCACCGCGCGCTTCCCGTCGAGCGGGACGTCGTAGTGGCGGAGCAGCCGGATGCACGCCTCCGCCGTGCAGGGGGCGAAGCCCTTGCCGCGGCCGGCGTAGATCGTGCTCATCGACGCGGCGGTGACGCCGTCGGCGTCCTTTTCCGGCGCGACGGCGGCGCAGATCGCGGCGTCGTCCAGATGTCCCCGGAACGGGCGGAACAGCAGGATGCCGTGCACGCCGCGGTTCGTGTTGAGCGCGGTGAGCTCATCCAGCACGGTCTGCTGCGGCACGTCCTCCGGCAGCACAATGCGCTGCACCGCGACGCCGCATTGCTCGCAGCGCTTGAGCGCGCTGCGCTCATAGGCGAGGTCCGCCTCCTGCGAACCGACGCGCAGCAGCGCGAGACAGGGCGTCACTCCCTTGCCGCCCAGCGCCGCGGTCTTCTCCCGCAGCGATTCGGTCAGGGCTTTTGCGGCGAGCGCGCCCTTGAGAAGCTCTGCCATACCGGCACATCCTTTCCGAAATATTGATGAGAACCGAGGGTGATTCGATGACGCTTGCGGAGGAAAAGAAGCGGCTGCGCGCGGAGGTGCGCGCCGCGGAGCGCGCGCTCGGCGAGGCGTACCGCGCGCGGAGCAGCGCGGCGATCTGCCGCCGTCTTGCGGCGCTGCCCGCATTCGAGGCGGCGGGGACGGTGCTCGCCTTTTCCGGCACGGCGCGCGAGATCGACACGCGCGTCTTTCTCGCCGAGACGCTGCGGCGCGGCAAAACGCTGCTCCTGCCGCGCTGCGAGCCGGAGCGCCGCCTTGCGCTGTGCGTCGTGCGCGATTTGGACGCCGACCTCGTCCCCGGCGCGTTCGGCATTTTGGAGCCGAAGCCCTCCTGTCCCCTGCGGGAGCCGGAGGCGGTCGATCTCGCCGTCGTTCCCTGCACGGCCTTCGACCGCGCGGGCAATCGGCTCGGCCAGGGCGGCGGGTACTACGACCGCCTGCTGCCCCGCCTTACGTGCCCGACGGTGTGCATCTGCCGCGAAAAGCTGGTCGCCGGGCGTGTGCCCGCCGAGCCGCACGACCTCAAATGTTCCCTCTATCTGACGGAGAACGGCATTATTTAATCAGTCGGTCGATGGCGCGCTCCAGCTCCTCCATGGCGGTCTGATCGTTCTGCTCGATGGCGTCGACGATGCAGTGTTCCATGTGGTCCTTGAGGATGATGCGGCTCACGGACGCCAGCGCGGAGCGCACGGCGGCAAGCTGGATGAGCACCTCGGAGCAGTCGCGCCCGTCCTCGACCATCTTGCGCACCGCCTCCAGATGCCCGATGGCGCGCCCCAGCCGGTTCGACACTGCGTGCGTGTGCTCGTGGCTGTGGGTGTGTCCGTGGGTGTGCTCGTGTTCATGTTCGCTCATGGCTTCCGCCTCCTTCCACGATAAAATTTTATCATGCTTCCCCCGCCCTTGCAAGCCCCTTTGGGGCTTGTTCTTTGGCGGGGATTGTGTTACAATCGATTTGTTGAAACCGCACTATATTTTTGACGTCAGGAGGCACTTTTTATGTTGTCTGTCGATCTTTCCAAGGCTGCGCCGTTTCTACCCCTGCCTTATGAGGAGGCGCTGCGCCCCATGCTCGCCAAGGCGTCCGGCTGGCTGCAAAACGGCGGCGGCAAGGGCTCCGATTTCATCGGCTGGGTACACCTGCCCGAGGCGTATGACAAGGACGAGTTCGCGCGCATCGAGAAGGCGGCCGCGAAGATCAAGGGCGATTCCAAGGCGCTGGTGGTCATCGGCATCGGCGGGTCGTACCTCGGCGCGCGCGGCGTGATCGAGTGCCTCGGCTCCCCGAACTACAACCTCAAGAAGAAGGACACGCCCAACGTCTACTTCATGGGCAACGGCCTGTCCAGCGCCGCGACGCGCGAGGTGTACGAGCTCGTCAAGGACGTGGACTTCTCCGTCAACGTCATCTCCAAGTCCGGCACCACCACCGAGCCGGCGGTCGCGTTCCGCTTCTTCAAGGCGCTGCTGGAGGAGAAGTACGGCAAGGAGGGCGCGGCGAAGCGCATCTATGCCACGACCGACAAAGCGCGCGGCGCGCTCAAGAGCCTCGCGGACGCCGAGGGCTACGAGACCTTCGTCGTGCCCGACGACGTGGGCGGGCGCTACAGCGTGCTCACCGCCGTGGGCCTGCTGCCCATCGCAGTCGCGGGCATCGATATCAACGAGCTGATGGCGGGCGCGGCGGACATGATGAAGCTCTGCCGCACCGAGGACTATACCAACCCCGCGTGGGGCTACGCCGCCATGCGCAACGAGCTTTACCACAAGGGCAAGAAGGTCGAGCTGCTCGCCTGCTTCGAGCCGTCGTTCCGCTTCATGGCGGAGTGGTGGAAGCAGCTCTACGGCGAGAGCGAGGGCAAGGACGAGCGCGGCATCTTCCCCGCCAGCGTCGACTTTACTGCAGACCTGCACTCCATGGGCCAGTACATCCAGCAGGGCGAGCGCTTCCTGATGGAGACGGTCGTCCGCTTTGACCCCGACGACGACCAGATGGTCGTGCCGCGCGACGAAGCCGACGGCGACGGGCTGAACTTCCTCGCGGGCAAGACGCTCCACGAGATCAACACGCAGGCGATGGACGGGACGCTCCTCGCCCACGTCGAGGGCGGCGTGCCCAACATGATCGTCCGCGCCGGCAAGCGCAACGCGCGCACGCTGGGCGAGCTGATCTACTTCTTCGAGTACGCCTGCGGCCTCTCCGGCTACGTGCTGGGCGTGAACCCCTTCGACCAGCCCGGCGTCGAGGCGTACAAGAAGAACATGTTCGCGCTGCTGGGCAAGCCCGGCTACGAGGAGATGGGCGACGCGCTGCGCCGCAAGCTCGCGGATTGAGAAAAGCGAAAAGATTTAACATTTTCCGCATTGCAAAAAGCCTGTCCGTATGATATGCTCAGGGCAGGAAATTTGAAAGGAGTGATTCCCTATGGTTCGAGTCATCATGGGAGAAAAAGGCGCCGGCAAGACCAAGAAGCTCATCGAGCTCATCAACGACGCGGCGTCGCAGGAGGCGGGCAACGTCGTTTGCATCGAAGCCGAAAAGACCATGACCTTCGACCTCCACTACCATGTTCGTCTGATCGTTGCCGGCGAGTATCCGCTCGCGTCGTACGAATCGATGCGAGGCTTTATCAGCGGTCTCTACGCCGGTAATTATGATATTTCGCACATCTTCATCGACAATCTGCTCAAGATCGTCCGCGGCAAGAGCGACCACGAGTGCGAGCTCTTCCTTGACTGGCTGGAGAAGTTCAGCGGCGACCACGGCGTCAGCTTCACGGTCGCCATGTCCGAGGACCCCTCCAACGCCACCGACGGCATGCAGAAGTACCTGTAACTCCATACAAAACGCAAAAGACGCAGAGGTTCATCGCCTCTGCGTCTTTCTCTCTATTCGTTTTATTTGCCCAGCCAGATGGCGTCGACGGCGTGGGGGATCAGCTCCTTGAGCGTCGTGTGCGCCGCCTCGCCCTTGCCGTTGAGGCAGATGACCTCCATGTCGGGGCCGAACTCGTTGAGCACCTGGCGGCACGCGCCGCAGGGCCAGCAGTAGTCCTCGCAGCGGCCCGCGATGACGATGCGCTTGAACTTGGTGTGCCCTTCGCTGACCGCCTTGAACGCCGCCGTGCGCTCCGCGCAGTTCGACAGGCCGTAGCTGGCGTTTTCGATGTTGCAGCCGGTGTAGACCGCGCCGTCCTCACACTCCAGCGCCGCGCCGACGGGGAAATGGGAGTACGGGCTGTAGGACATGTCCAGCATGGCGACAGCCTTTTCAATCAATTCCTTTTCGGTGGCCATAGATTTCCTCCTTTTTACCAATCCACGCCGAGCGGCGGGCGGACGTCGACGTCCATGATGTCCTTGCAGTCATAGAACTGGAGATAGCGCGAGCGGGAGTGGCGGAACGTGGTTCCGTCCGGATGCAGGCGGTCGCAGATGACGGCGCAGATGTCCTTCTTGATGTAGCTGAAGGAGTTGATGCCGACGCTCGCGAACACGCGGAAGCCCTTGCTTTGCAGGTACTTGAAGTTCTCGCCGGTTTTCTGCCAGTCGTCGCCGTCGGGACGCTCGCCGTGCGGGTAGAACAGGATCTGCGTCGGCCCGACCAGCGAGCCGACCTCGTCCAGCCAGCGCTCCGTGTCGTTTCTGACGACCTCCAGAGACTTGCTGAGGCGGATGTGGCCCCACGTGTGGCTGCCGAACGTCCAGCCCGTCTCCTTGAGGCGCGCGATCACCGGCTTGACCGCCTCGATCTCGGCGGCGCGGTTCGCGTCGAACGCGGCGCGTTCGGGGCTGTCCTTGGCGATGTCGCGGTCGTCCTGCGTGCGGTAGCCGAGGATGCCGTAATAGCCCGTCAGCGAGAAGATCGCCTTCGCGCCGTTGAGCGAGAAGTCGGGATGCTCATAGACGAACTGATCGAGGATCGGCGTCGCGTCCAGCTCCTTGGTGTTGAACACCTCGCCGGTGTAGGGGTCCTTGCACTCCGCCCAGATCTCGCCGTCGTCGCCGACGACCAGCTTGCTGGTAAAGCCCTCGTCGAGCATGTAGGGATAGTAGTTCACGTCGTCGAACGAGATGACGAGCGGCTTCTTGCCCTCCGGCAGCATCAGCGTGTTGCGCTTCATGCGCTGCTCGCCGGAATCGGTGGTGTACTCGCTCCACACGTCCTCCATCGCCACAAGGATGTAGCCCTTGTCGTAGACGCTCTGCAGGATCTTGTTGTACTCGTCCACCGTGCACATCCAGTCGTCGAGGCCGAAGCGCTGCGCCTCGGACGCGGCGCACTCCCAGAACGCGTACTTGGGATAGGCGATGATCGGGTGGAAGAACAGGTGCTCGACGATCTGGTCCGGGCCCCACGCCTGCGTGAGCTGCTCCGGCTTCCAATAGTTGCGCACCGCGTCGTAGGGATCGACATAGGGCTCCGGCTCGGGCTCGGGCTCGACCGGGGCGTTGGGGTCGGTGGAATCGGCGGGGTTCTGCGGGTTCTCCGTCTGCGATCCCTGCGCGGGCTTGTCGGGCTCATCGGCGGGTTCCTTCTTCCCGCAGGCGGTGAGCAGGCTCAGCGTCATCAGCAGCGCAAGGAGCAGAGAGACAAAGCGTTTCATTGGCATCAAAACCTTTCTGTCTGGAATAATCGGAGACATTATAACAGGTATTTTTCGCTTTTGCCATAGCGACGGCAAAAAAAGTTTTAGCACTCACGACGCGTGAGTGCTAAAATTCATAGCCCGTTCACAAAAAGATGTATTTTTGTTCACAGGTGATGGGTATACTGACCATAGTCCGAAGGGAAAACGACGGACGACATACATGCAACAAACAATCAAATGAAAATACAAGGAGGCAACCATCATGTTTGAACTCAGACCTTTTGAGCACAGAGCCACCCGCGCCATGCGTCCCTACGACCCCTTCCGCGAGATGGAGGACTTGGAGCGTGCGTTCTTCGGCGGACGCCCGTTTGCCGGAACCCGTGATTTCGGCGGCCTGACCGAATTCAAGACCGACATTCAGGACAAGGGCGACAGCTACCTGCTCGAAGCCGACCTGCCCGGCTTCAAGAAGGAGGACATCCACATCGACCTCGACGGCGAGACGATGACCATCTCCGCCGAGCGCCACAGCGACCACGAGGAGAAGGACAAGGAGGGCAACTACCTCCGCTGCGAGCGCAGCTACGGCAGCTATCAGCGCTCCTTCGACATCAGCGGCATCGAGGAGGGCGAGATCCAGGCGGCGTACACCGACGGCGTCCTGAAGCTGACGATGCCCAAGAAGCGCCAGACCGTATCCTCCGCGCGCCGGCTGGAGATCCAGTAAACCGGCCGCCGCGCCCGCGCGGTGAAAAATGAACGGCGGCGGACCCGCGCTCGCGGGCCCGCCGTTTTGCGCGTCAGATGCTCTTGAGGAAGTCCTCCAGCACGGGCAGGCCGTCCCCCGCCGGGGCGCGCAGGCGCTCCGGGTGCCATTGGAGGCCGAGGATCGGCTTTTCCGCGTGCCGAACCGCCTCCGTGACGCCGTCCTCCGCGCGCGCGATCACGCACAGGCCGTCGCCGGGGCGGTCCACCGCCTGATGGTGCGCGCTGTTGACCGGGAAGCGTTCGCCGTAGAGCGAGACGAGCCGAGAGTCGTCGGAGAGGGCGAAGTGGCGGCGGTCTTCCCCGTCGATCTGGCTGTGGTTTTCAATGTGCTGGCGCAGCGTGCCGCCGAGGGCGACGTTGAGCAGCTGCATCCCGCGGCAGATGCCGAGGATGGGGCGCTGTGTGTCGTAAAACAGGCGGAAGAGCGCGAATTCGCAGTCGTCGCGCGCTTCGTCGATCTCCTTCGAGCCGTCGACGGCCTGAGCGTAGCGGCGCGGATGAATGTCGCCGCCGCCGGGGAGCAGCAGCGCGTCGCAGCGGGAGGGGTCCTCGCGCTCGACGGCGGCGCCGAGCGCGGTCAGCGCGTCGATGTAGCTGTGGAACGGCTGCGCGGTCCAGCCGAGAAAGATTGTCTTCATGGAGATCACCTCGCGAACAGCATATGCCGCGGAAAAACAAAAGTCAAACAAAAAAGGCTTGCATCGGCGAATGTTTTGTGGCATAATAGCGGAGCACTCCAAAAACGGCAATTTCATACACGGACAGGTATCGAAGTGGTTATAACGGCCCTGACTCGAAATCAGGTGTACCCGCAAGGGTACCGTGGGTTCGAATCCCACCCTGTCCGCCAGAAAAAAGCGGACTTGCTTTTGCAAGTCTGCTTTTTTTGAAAAAGGGTATTGACTCTCACATTATGGCAGGGATTAAGGTAGTGGCGAGCTCAAGGAAAACCATCCATGGAGGTAACGATCATGCTGAAAATCGGAGATTTTTCAAAACTGTCCAGAGTAAGCATCAGGATGCTCCGCCACTACGACGATATCGGTTTGCTCAAGCCGGCGGAAACAGACGATTTTACCGGGTATCGATATTATCGTGAGGATCAGCTGTTCCTAGTCGCAAGGATCACGGCGCTCAAGGACATGGGCTTTGCCCTGACGGATATCGTGCGTATTCTTGAAATCTTTGACGACAGGGAAAAGCTTGACGGCTTTTTGACAGCCAGACAAAAAGAACTGACTGAACAGGCCAGGGAAACGGAGTATAAGCTGATGCTTCTGGATACAGCCCGAAAGAGGCTGAGAAAGGAGCAAAATATGAGTTTTGATGTTACCGTAAAGACGATACCGGAAAGGTATGCCGCCACCGTGCATATGGTGGTGCCCCGCTATGAGGATGAGGGAATGGCGTGGAGCATGATGGGAGAATGCAAAGAGCCGTTGATCCCCGCGGACCCCTGCTACGCCGTTGCGGAATTTCTCGACGATGAATTCAAGGAAGAGAACGTCGAGATCGTTGTATCCATGGCGGTCAAGGGCAGGTATCAGGATACGGAGCATGTCAAGTTCAGGACGCTTCCGGCGGTCAAGGTGGCAAGCTGCATCATCAAAGGCAGTTACGATCAGATGGGCGAGGCGTATGCAACCGTGGCTTCCTGGATCAAGGCGAATGGGTATCAGATGAACGGGCCTATGTTCAACATCTATCATGTGAGCCCCGCGCAGACGCAGAATCCCGAGGAGTATGTAACGGAAGCGTGTTTCCCTGTGGAGTAATGGGTGTAACGCCGGGAAGCTTTAAGGCTTCCCCGCAAAATAAACGGGCAGAGCGGCCGCTCTGCCCGTTTCGCATTCTCGGATGCCCGTATGGCGTTTTTTGATCTCCGGCGGTTATCCGAACAGCACGCCGTTGACAATGCTCTCCAGATATTCCTGCCGACCGCTGCCGGGAAGCGCCGGCGCGCCGAGCTTCTCGGCGTAGGCGGCGAGCTCCGCGAGCGTCGTCTCGCCGGAGCGGATCTTCGCGCCGACGCCGGTCTTGTAGCTGGCGTAGCGCTCTTCGACGAACTTGTCGAGGCGCCCGTCCTCAATGAGCGCCGCCGCCTTGAGAAGACCGAGCGCGAAGGTGTCCATGCCGAGGATGTAGGCGTGGAACATATCCTCCTCCGTGTAGCTGGGACGGCGGTTCTTGGAGTCGAAGTTGAAGCCGCCGGTCAGGCCGCCCGCCTTGAGCACCTCGTACATGCACATGGTCGCGTCGTAGACGTTGAACGGGAACTCGTCGGTGTCCCAGCCGAGGAGCATGTCGCCCTGATTGGCGTCGATGCTGCCGAGCATCCCGTTGATGGCGGAGATGCGCAGGTCGTGCTGGAAGGTGTGGCCGGCGAGCGTGGCGTGGTTCGCCTCGATGTTCATCTTGAAGTCCTTGTCCAGCCCGTACTGGCGCAGGAAGCCGATGGCGGTGGCGGCGTCGAAGTCGTACTGGTGCTTCATGGGCTCCTTCGGCTTGGGCTCGATGTAGAAGTCGCCGGTGAAGCCGATCGACCGGCCGTAGTCCACGGCGAGGTGCATGAGGCGGGCGATGTTCTCCTGCTCGAACTTCACGTCCGTGTTGAGCAGCGTTTCATAGCCCTCGCGGCCGCCCCAGAACACATAGCCGCGCCCGCCCAGCTTCACGGTGAGGTCGAGCGCCTTCTTCACCTGCGCCGCGGCGAAGCAGAACACATCCGCGGAGTTGGAGCTGCCGGCGCCGTTCATAAAGCGCGGGTTCGAGAACATGTTCGCCGTGCCCCACAGGCAGCGGATGTCCGTGCCCTTCATCTTTTCGAGGATGTAGTCGCTGATCTCGTCGAGACGGCGGTTCGTCTCCTTGATGTCGTCCGCCTCCGGCACGAGATCGACGTCGTGGAAGCAGAAGTATTTGACGCCGAGCTTCTTCATGAACGCGAAGCCCGCGTCCACTTTTGCCCGCGCGTGCTCCATCGTGCCCTTTTCCGCGCCGAAGGACTTGTCGGCGGTGTCGCGGCCGAACATGTCCGTGCCGGCGGCGCAGAGGTTGTGCCACCACGCCATGGCGAAGGGCAGATGTTCGCTCATCTTCTTGCCGGCGACGATCCTGTCGGCGTCGTAGAACTTGAACGCCAGCGGGTTCTTGCTCTGCGGGCCCTCGTAGGGGATGACGGGGATATTCTCAAACGGTTCACTCATGGTCGGTTCCTCCCTTTTGCAATTCCCGGAACAGCTCCTTGACCGCCGGGTAAGTCTTTTGGAATTTGCGGTAGGCGCGCTCGTATCTCTCGACGAGCGCGGGTTCGGGCTGCACGGTCTCCGTCGTGCGCACCAGTGCGTCCGCGCATGCTTTCACACTGCCGTAAGCGCCGCAGCCGACCATGGCGAGCATCGCCGCGCCGTAGCCGGGGCCCTCCTCCGTTTGCGGGATGTCCAGCGGCAGGTTCAGGACGTTTGCCATGATCCGCCGCCACAGCGGGCTTTTCGCCCCGCCGCCGCAGAGCTTCGAACGTTCGATCCGGACGCCGAGGCTCTTGGCGACCTCAAAGCTGTCGCGGATGGCGAAGGCGACGCCCTCCAGCACGGATTGCACCATGTCGGTTCTCGTCGAATCCATGCTCATGCCGATGAACATGGCGCGGGCGTCGGTGTCGTTGATGGGGCTGCGCTCGCCCATGAGGTAGGGCAGGAAGAACACGCGGTTGTTCCCGAGGCGCTCGTCGGTGATCTCCCGCTGCTCCTGCGCGTAGTCCCGCGACTTGAGGATATCGTCGCAGAACCACTTGTTGCAGCTTGCCGCCGAGAGCATGCAGCCCATCAGGTGATACGTCCCGTCCGCGTGGGCGAAGGAGTGGAGCGCGTTGTTCGGGTCGACGCCGAAGCGCTCCGAGGAGATGAAGATGGTGCCGGACGTGCCGAGGCTGATGTTGCACGCGCCGTCGCCCACGGTTCCGGTGCCGACGGCGGCCGCGGCGTTGTCGCCCGCGCCGGCGACGACCTTCACGCCCTCCGGCAGGCCGAGAGAGCGCGCAATTTCCGGCTTTACGGCGCCGACGACCTCGTAGCTCTCGAAGAGCCGCGGCATCTGCGCTTCCGAGACGCCGCACACGTCCAGCATCTCCCGCGACCAGCGCCTGTGCGCCACGTCGAGCAGGAGCATCCCGCTCGCGTCCGAATAGTCGCAGGCGTGCACGCCGGTGAGCTGGTAGACGATATAGTCCTTCGGCAGCATGATCTTCGCGATGCGGTCGAACAGCTCCGGCTCGTGCTTTTTCATCCACAGCAGCTTCGGCGCGGTGAAGCCGGCGAACGCGATGTTCGCGGTCAGCTCCGAGAGCTTTTCCCTGCCAATGTTTTGGTTGAGCCAATCCGTCTCATCCGCCGTGCGCCCGTCGTTCCACAGGATCGCGGGGCGGAGCACGTTGTCATTTTCATCCAGCGCGACCAGACCGTGCATCTGCCCGCCGACGCCGATGCCGGCGATCTGCGCGGCGTCGTGCCCGTCCAGCAGCGGCGCGAGCCCCTGCGTGACGGCGTCCCACCAGTCCGCGGGCGCCTGCTCCGACCAGCCGGGGTGCGGGAAGGAGAGCGGGTACTCGCGCGAGACGGCGTTGAGGATCTTCCCCTCCCCGTCCACGAGCAGCAGCTTCACCGCCGAGGTGCCGAGGTCTATCCCGATGTAGTTCAAGCGAACACTTCCTTTTCGATCAAGTCAGCCGGCTCGCCGCCGGCGGGTCGATGGGCGCTTATCCCTTGACGGCGCCCGCGATGAAGCTGTCCTGGATCTTCTTGCTCAGGAAAATGTAGACCAGCAGCGTCGGGAAGGTGGCGAGCACCAGCGCCGCGCCGATGGGGCCCCATTCGGTCGTGTACTGGCCGGAGAGCGCCTGCACGCCGACCGGCAGGGTCTTGAGCGCCGTCTTGCTGATGAAGATGTTGGCGAACATCAGCTCGTTCCAGCACTGGAGGAACGTGTAGATGCCGACGGTCGCGACCGCGGGCTTCATCAGCGGCACGATGATCCGGAAAAAGATGCCCCAGACGTTGCAGCCGTCGATGCAGGCGGACTCGTCCAGCTCGCGCGGGATCTCGTTCATGAAGCCCGTGCACACCAGGATCGCCATGGAGAGGGAAAACGCGGCGTACGGAACGATCAGCGCCCAATAGGTGTTGAGCAGGTGCAGGCGCGAGAGCGTCACGTACACGGGCACGATGGAGGCGTGGATCGGAATGGTGAGTCCGAGCATGAAGAACTTGTTCAGCGTTTTCCGGCGCTTCCAGATCAGCCGCGTCAGCGCGAAGGTCGCCATCAGGGCGACGGCGAGCGTGATGAGGATCGTGGCGGTCGCCACGATGATGCTGTTGAGAAAGTATTTGCCCATGTGCCCCGTATGGAGCGCGCTTTCATAGTTGGACCAGAGCCAGTAGCGGGGGAGGCCCACGACGTTCTCGCCGAAGATCTCCTGATTGTTTTTCAGCGAGAAGGTGAACATCCAGTATACGGGGAACAGGTTGACGAGCATCCAGAGAAACAGGCCGATGTAGGTAACGACCATTCTTGTCTTGCTTGTGTTGCGCATTTCGTCACTCCTCCTCCCTGAAAATTGCGCTGATCAGCAGGGCAAAGCCGAAGCAGAGAACGATCAGCAGCACGGCGATCGTGCTTCCCATGCCGTAGCGATTGCGCAGGAACAGCATACTTATCATGAGGGTGCTCGGCACCTCCGTCGCGTGCAGAGGGCCGCCGTTCGTCAAAACGTAGATCAGGTCGAAGGATTTGAGCGAGCCGGTGACGGCAAAGATCACACTGATGCGGATGATGGGCTTGATGTAGGGCAGGACGATGTAGCGGTTGACCTGCCTGTCCGACGCCCCGTCCAGCATGGCGGCCTCGCGCAGCTCGACCGGGACGCTCTTGACGCCCGCGTAAAGCAGCAGCATGTGATAGCCCACATACTGCCACAGCGTGGGGACGAACACCGCCCACAGCGCGGTCTCCTTCGTGCCGAGCCAGATCTTTGTCCAGCTCTCCAGACCGACGCTGCGCAGGAATACGTTCAGGATACCGTAATCGGGGTTGTAGATCTTCAGCCACAGCTGGCCGATGACGACCGTGGAGATCAGAACGGGCATGAAGTAGACCGAGAGGAACAGCCGCTCGCCCTTGATCTTCCTGCCAAGCGTCAGCGCCAGCGCCAGCGCCAGCGGCAGCTGGAGAAAGACGGAGAGCCCGGCGAGCAGCAGCGAGTTCCGCAGGGCCTTCAAAAACCCGATGGAGTTGCTGGTGAACAGCTCCTTGTAGTTGGAAAGGCCGATAAAGGCCTTCGGCCCGAGCCCGTCCCAGTTGAAGAGGCTGTAATAGGCCGAGGCGCCGATCGGCGCGATCAGGACGCCGCAGAAAAGGATCAGCGCCGGAAGGAGAAAAATCAGAATATGCAGTTTGTCGCTGTACATTCTTTTCATCGTCTGTGTCGCTCCTTATAAAGGGGATGGCGGCACTCCCCAAGTTCTGGACGGTTTGAGAAGTGCCGCCTTTTTGCCAATCAGGTAAGGTTGTGCCCGCGGGCTCAGCCGAGGTCGGCGGTCAGACCGGCGACGAAGCCGGCGCCGTCAATCTGGCAGCCGTAAACCTGAGAGACGTAATCCAGATAGGTGTTGGCGGGGTCGGCGCTCATGGCGGTATCGCCGAAGAGCACCATGCCGTCGGACTTCGCGACGATGTCGGCGACAGCGGAGACCAGCGGCTTCACCTCGCTGGTGTCATAGTCGGGCGTCCACGCGGGCAGGCCCGCGCCGGCGAGGTAGCAGTAGTGGCAGATCCCGCGGCCGAGCTCGAAGGCGGCGGCGGCGGCAACGTCAGCCTGCTTGGAGTAGGCGGAGACGGCGAGGGAGTCGGACGGGCCGCCGATGACCTGTCCATAGGTGGCCTTGCTGGCGTCCATCACGGGGAACAGAGCGACCTGCGCGTTGGCGACCTGGTCGTTGACCTCGCCGCAGTTCCAGGAGCCGTTCTGATAGAACGCGGTCTTGCCGGCGATGAAGTTGGCCTTGACCTCGTCGTTGCCGAGCGCCATGCCGTTTGGATCGAAGTAACCCTTGTTGATCATATCCTGGAAGGTGGTGACGGCGGTGGCGATGGCGGGATCGTTCCAGGTGGCCTGGCCGGCGAAGATCTGGTTGAGCTCTTCGTAGCCGATGGTCTTCTCGATGATGGGCTCAAGGTACTCGGTCACGCACCAGGTCTCCTTGCCGGCGCAGCCGAAGGGGACGATGCCCTTCGCGACGAGCGCGTCGCAGCAGGCGGTCAGATCTTCATAGGTCTGGGGAACGTGATCCCAGCCGGCCTGCGCCAGCAGATCCATGTTCGCAAAAAGGGCGACAATGTTGTAGGTCAGGGGCACGGCGTAGTGCTTGCCGCCGTAGGTGGAGTTGGAGAGCATGACCTCGGGCAGCTGGCCGGAGAACGGCTTATACGCCTCGTCGAGGCAGTAGACCGTGCCGGCGTTGGCGAAGTCGCCGAGGAACGCGCCGGACCAGGTGAAGAAGATGTCGGGCAGCGTGTCGGGATCTCTCATGGCAGCCTTGATCTTGGTCTTGTAGGACTCATTCTCAAAGGCTTCCCATTCGATCTTGATGTCGGGGTGATTCGCCTCAAACTCGGCGATGGCCTTCTCATAGCCGGGGCGGTTCGCGTCGCTCTCGGTGGCGATGCACCACATGGTCAGCGTGGTCTGAGGGGCGGCGGGAGTCGCCGGTTCGGCGGGAGTCGCGGGCGTGGCGGGGGTGGTCGTTGCGGGAGCCGCGGGGGTTGCGGGGGTCGCGGGCTGCTCGGTGGTGGTGCCGCCGCCGCAGGCGACGAGCGCGAACACCATGCAAAGCGAGAGAACGAGTGCAAGAATCTTTTTCATGATAATCCTCCTTTTAAAATTCTGTTGCCTTTCTATCAAGATCTGGTTCGGAGACGCGGCGTCCATTGTCCAGCTGATGTAGCCGCGCGCCGTCCCAAAGTCTTACGGGTGGAGGTGCTTTTGAATCAATCCGTGATCGAAACGCTGAGGGCGCGCCGTCCGACCAGCTCTTCGGTGCGTTTGTCCGGGCCGCCGAAGCCCGCGTACAGCGTCCAGCGTCCGCTGCCCGGCAGCCGCTCGCCCGCGTCGTTCACCACGGTGAACGCGTTCGGATCGATCGCGGCCTCGACGGTCTTCTCCTCGCCCGCGGTGAGGGTGATTCTTTGGAAGCCGCAGAGGATGGGGTTCGGCGGCGCGAAAGGGCTTTCCTCGTCGCGGATGTACAGCTCGACGACCTCCCCGGTGCCGCGCGCGCCGTCGTTGCGGACGGTGACGCGCGCCCGCTTCCGGTCCGCCGACAATTCGGTGACGAAGCAGTCGCCGTAGCTCAGGCCGTAGCCGAAGGGGTACAGCGGCTCGCCGCGGTAATAGCGGTAGGTGCGGTTGGTCATGGAGTAGTCGGTGAACGCGGGCAGCTCGCCGAGCGCGCTGTTCCGGTAGAACGTGACCGGCAGCTTGCCGGAGGGCGATTCCGCGCCGAACAGCAGCTCCGCCACAGCCTGCCCGCCGAGCGCGCCCGGATACCACGCCAGCAGCACGGCGCCGGCGCTCTCCTGCGCCGCGGACACGTCGATGGCGCTGCCCGCCATCAGGACAAGCACCGTCGGCTTGCCGAGCGCGAGCACCTTTTCCATCAGGAGCCGCTGCTGCGCGGGCAGGAGCAGGTCCTCCTTGTCGCCGGAGGAGTAGCTGTTGCCGGTGTCCCCCTCCTCGCCCTCCATCGTCTCGTCCAGACCGAGGACAAGGATCACCGTGTCGCTCGCCTTCGCGACCGCGACCGCCTCGGCGAGCCTGTCATTCGGCAGGGCGAGCGCCTCCACGCGGTCCGCGCCGAGCGCGCAGCCCTCGGAATAGAGGACGCGGCATTTGCCCGCCGTCAGATCCTCGATCCCCTCCAGCACCGTGACGTAGCGCGGCGCGGTGCCGTGGTAGTTGCCGATCAGCGCCCTGCGGCTGTCGGCATTGGGGCCGATCACGCCGATGGTGCCGCACGTTGCGGCGTCCAGCGGCAAAAGGCCGTCGTTTTTCAGCAGCACGCAGGATTCGCGCGCGGCCTGCCGCGCGAGCGCGAGATGCTCGTCGCACGCGACGGCGCTGTAGGGGATGTCGTCGTACTCGCTGCCCTCCTCGCCGAGAAGGCCGAGCAGATAGCGCGTGGTGAAGAGGCGCACGGCGGAGCGCGTGATGTCCTCCTCGGAGATCATGCCCAGCTCCAGTGCCTGCATGACGTTCTGGTAGGTGCAGCCGCAGTTGAGGTCGCAGCCCGACTTGAGCGCCAGCCGCACCGACGCCTCCGGCGAGGCGGTGACCCTGTGGTTCTCGTGAAAGTCGCGGATCGCCCAGCAGTCGGAGACGAAGTGCCCCTCGAAGCCCCACTCGCCGCGCAGCTTGTTCATCAGCAGCTCGCTGGCGCAGCAGGGCTCGCCGTTGAGCCGGTTGTACGCGCCCATGACCGCCTCGACGAGCGCGTCGCACACCAGCGCGCGGAAAGCGGGGAAGTAAGTCTCCTCCATGTCCTTCGCCGTCGCCTTGGCGTCGAAGCTGTGGCGAAGCGCCTCCGGACCGCTGTGGACGGCGAAGTGCTTGGCGCAGGCGGCGGCCTTTATGGTCTCGCCGTCCCCTTGCAGCGCGCGCACGAAGGCTGTGCCGAGCCGCGCGCTCAGATACGGGTCCTCGCCGTAGGTCTCCTGTCCGCGTCCCCAGCGCGGATCACGGAAGATGTTTACGTTGGGCGACCACATCGTCAGCCCGTGGTAAATGTCGCGGTCCCCCTCGCGGGAGAGCGCGTTGTACTTGGCTCTCGCCTCGACGCCGATGGCGTCGGCAATGCGCCCGAGCAGCGCGTCGTCGAACATGGCGGCCATGCCGATCGCCTGCGGGAAGCTGGTCGCCGTTCCGCCGCGGGCGACGCCGTGCAGCGCCTCGTTCCACCAGTTGTAGGCGGGAACGCCCAGCCGCTCGATCGCCGGCGCGTCGAAGCGGAGCTGCCCCGCCTTTTCCTCGGCGGTCATGCGGCCCACCAGCTTCTCGGCAAGCTCTTTTGCTCTCTCTCGCGTCATGGTCGGCTTTTCTCCCTTCGGCGGTTTTCCGCGGCGGCGTCAGTTCAGGCGCCTGACCGTCTCGCCCTCCAGCAGGCTTCCCTGCACCTCGATGTGCTGCGGCAGCGTCGTGCGCGGATGCTCGATGCACTCGATGAGCTGCGAGGCGGCGATGCGCCCGATCTCCTCCGAGTTCTGGTGCCAGGTGGTGAGCCTGGGGCTTATCATCTTGGCCATGTGGATGCCGTCGTACCCGACGGCGGAGACGTCCTCCGGGATGTGGAGCCCCGCCTCCAGGATCGCGTTGCCGCCGCCGATGTAGGCGTAGTCGTCGGGGAAAAAGATGCAGGTGGGGCGCTCCGGCAGCGCCAGCAGCTTCTTCGTCGCCGCGTAGCAGCTCATCGGCTCGTAATACTTGCATTCGCCGATGTATTCGTTCGGGATGGCGACGCCCAGCTCCTCGCAGGCGCGGTAGAAGCCGGTCATGCGCCGCTCCGTCACGGCGGTCTGGTTGCCGTGGATGTAGGCGATGCGCCGGTGGCCCATATCGTAGACGTAGCGCACCAGCGTTTCCATGCCGTTCATGTTGTCGGAGAGCACCGCCGTGCGGTTGTTGAACACGTGGTCGAGGCTCACGGTCGGAAGCTCCGAATAGGCGAGCTCCTGCACCATGGGGTCGTGGAAGTCCGCGCAGATGATTACCACGCCGTCCACGCCGCGGTAGAGCGCGTGCTGGAGATAGCTGGTGCTCTGGCTGCCGACGTTGTCGCTGATGAACGTGGTGTCATAGCCGAGGCGTTCCGCCTCCGTGCGCAGGCTGTTGAGCGTCGAGGCGAAATACTCGTGCATGAAGCCCCTGTTGGACAGGTCGGAGAACAGAATGCCGATGTTGTAGGTGTGGTTGGTCTTCAGCGAGCGGGCGGCGGCGTTGGTGGTGTATCCGAGCTCCTTCGCGACCGCGAGGATGCGCCGGCGCGTCGCATCGCTGATATCCTGCTGGCCGTTGAGCGCCTTGCTCACCGACGCCACGGAGACGCCGCAGCGAAGCGCGATATCCTTCATAGAAACCACGGCGCACACCTCAGTCGTTACTTAATCGATTACGCAACCACAAAATAACCCATATCAAAGGAAAAATCAATAGAATAATCCGAAATAGTTTGCGAAATGCAAATTTTCGTGATTTCTGCAAAATTTAACGGTGCGATTTTATGAAGTTTTCACAGTAGTATGGTAAATCGCCGCAATTTGCGGCAATTCTTTATGTAATCTGCAAATGTTCGGGTGACGATATCCTGCTTCTTTCGTTCAAATCAAATAATGAAGGGAAAGCGGTCGATAGCTTAATCGATTACTGAAAAAGGCGCAGCCGACGCTTGTCTCCGGCGAAGCGGATGGGGGGCGCAACCGCACGATGCCATGAGATGACATGATACGGATGCGCAAAAAAACGGGCAAAGCAGCTCGACGCCGCTATGCCCGTTTGAATTTTCCATCATATCCCTTCCAGTTTCGAGGTATCCGGTTCCCAGGCTCCCGATTCCCAGGCTTCGGGGCTCCAGACTCGCGATTCCGAAGGCTTTGTGTCCCAGGCTGCCGGTTCCCAGCTTTCCGGTTCCGAAGCCTCCGGCACCAAAACGCCCAGGTTCAAATCCTCCGATGCCGAAACGGGCGGAGTCTCCAGGCTCTTTTGATACACGGCTTCGGCGATTGCCGCGGCGCCCGCGGCGGACGGGTGAAGCCCGTCCGGACCGAGCAGCTCGCGCCTGCCCTTTGTCAGCGTAAACAGATCGACCAGCTCGACGCCCGTCTCCCAGGCCACGGAGGTGACCATATTGGCGATCGAGGGGATGAACTCGATCTTCGCGTCGTTCAGAACGCGGAGGAAACGGTTGGCGGGCTCGTAGGCGAAGGGCGGCGTGCAGATCAGGACGCGCGGCTTGGACGGCAGCGCCCGATACTCCGCGATCAGCTCCCTGTACTGCTGCCGGAACGCCTCCTCCGAGACCCAGTTGCAATCCTTGGAGTCGTTGGAGCCGATCAGGATGACCACCATATCCGGCAGATAGTCCTTGCTCTGCCGGAACGCCGCCTCTTTTCGGTAGGGCTTGCTGCCCGTGTCCTGCAAGGTCCGGTCGTTTACGCCGAAGACGGCGACCTGGGCGCCCTTTCCCAGCAGCCGCTGCAGGACGGCGGGATAACGGCGCAAAAAGAACAGCGGCAGCGTGCAGCCGTAGGTCATACTGTCTCCGACGCAGGCGACATGCAGCTTTCCCGCTTTGCGTATCACGGGAAAGCGTATGACCGTAAACCCGCACAGGACTATCGCCATGGCAAGAATAAGCAAAACAACCGGTATCCAGATCATATGGACAGACCGCCCTTCCCCCGCGGTATGACCTGCGTCACAACCGCCATAGAACCACTGTTTCAATCATTATAGCACATGTGCGCGCCAATGACCACAAGATTTTGAGATTTTTTTTAAATGACCACAAGATTTTGACCATTTCGCAATTGACAATCCGGTTGCATTGCGGTATAAAGTCAGTATCACACGATAAATGGAGGGCTCCCATGAACAGAAACGATCTGATTGTCTCGATGGTTGAGAAGTCCGGTCTCACGAAGAAAGCGTGCGAGGCCGCCGTGTCCGCTTTCACCGCGTCCGTGGAGGGCGCCCTGAAGTCCGGCGACAAGGTCACGCTTGTCGGCTTCGGCACGTTTGAAGTCCGCGAGCGCGCCGCGCGCACCGGCATCAATCCCCAGACGAAGAAGCCCGTCAAGATCAAGGCTTCCAAGGCTCCCGCGTTCAAGGCGGGCAAGGCGCTGAAGGATGCGCTGAACTGAATCCCGAACAAAAAAACCAACCGCCCCGCGCTTGCCGCGGGGCGGTTGGTTTTTTATAAGGAGATCAGTTACCAAGCGGGATGGAGAAGAGCGTGCGCGCGAAGCTGTCGCAGACGTAGAGCTTGCCGCCGTCCACGAGCAGGCCGACCGGCGAGACCGGGCACAGCGTGAGCGCGCGGCCCTCCCGCTGGGCAAGCAGCGTGTCCACGGTGCCGCCGCGGATGCGGCGGATCGCGCCGTTGGCGGTGTCGGCGACGTAGACCGTGCCGTCCGGCCCGACTGCGACGCCCTGCGGCCAGGAGAAGCTCGCCGTCTCCGCCCTGCCGTTTCGGAAGCCGCTGTCGCCCGTGCCGGCGAGGAGCTCCGTCCGGCCGTCCGTCAGCCGGATGATGCGGTGCGCGCCGGTTTCGGCGCAGTAGAGCGCGCCGCCCTGCCAGCACAGGCCCATCGGCTCGGTCAGATTCGACGCCACGACCGAGGACTTGCCGTCCGCCGCGACGCGGTAGATGACGCCCGCGTCGGTGTCCGCGATGTAGAGATTGCCGTCCGCGTCCGCGGCGAGGCCGGTCGGGCGCTTGAGCTTCACGGCGTTGAGGGTCTTGACCGCCTTGCTTGTCACGAGGCGCACGACGCCGTTGTCCGGGTCGGACACTGCCCAGCCGTCGAGGTACGGCGCGACCGCCCAGGGCGAGGCGAACAGGCTCTTGTCCGGCGCGGCGTCGTTGTAGCCGCCCACGGGCTGGCCGTAGATGTCCGCCACGCTCATCGCGCCCGCGAAGACCTTGCCCGCGCCGTCCTGCACGCGCCAGACCAGACGGTTGTAGCCGTCCGTCACCAGCAGCGCGCCGTCGCTCGTCCGCGCGATGCCCGTCGGCGCGCACATGACGTCGAGCTCGTTGGTCAGCTCCGGCGCGGCGACGACGTTTTCACAGTAGTTCATCAGCGTTTGTGCCAGCTGCGCGCGCGTCGCGCCGCCGGCCGGGTCAAAGCGGCCGCCGCCCACGCCGGACATCAGGCCGGACGCCTTCGCCCAGCGTGCCGCGTCCAGCGCCCACGCCGAGATCGACGCCTCGTCCGCGAACGCTTCGCCCGCCTCCGCCGTGCCGTCCGAGAAGCGGAAGAAGAACGCCGCGAGCTGTTCGCGCGTCACCGCGTCGTCGGGGGCGAAGCGCCCGCCGCTGCCGTTGGCGACGCCCGCGACATACGCCCAGCGCACGGGGTCGGCGTACCACGCGTTCGCCGCCACGTCGGAAAACACGGTCGCGCCCTCCGTTTCCGGCGCGCCCGCCAGACGCCACAGCACCGTGACCGCCTGCGCGCGCGTCACCGCGCCGTCGGGGGCGAAGCGCCCGTCGCCCATGCCGTCCATCAGCCCCTCGTGCTCACAGTACGCGACCGCGTCGGCGTACCACGCGTCCGCCGCCACGTCCGTGAACGACGCCGAGGCGGGCGCGGCGAGCGCCGCCGCCAGTACGGCGGCAAGGGCAAGCGAAAAGAGTCTCTTCTTCATGCGAGAGTTCCCTCCTGTAGTGTTAAGTTGGGGTGGATTGCGGGGCAGGGCTTACGTGCCGCCGTTGCCAATCAGATTGGGTGCGGCGGTGCTTTCGCGAGTGGCGGTGACCCAGTCGCCGTTGACGTGGCTGAGAGTGCCGCTGTTGCTGTCGTTGGCGCTGTTATATGCACTGTACGAAGCTCCATAAAGCGTTCCAAAAATCGCAATGGAGTCGCCGACGCCGCCCATTCCGCCGCCGATGCCCGCGCCCTTGCCCTTGCCATTGGCGGTGACCTGCGTCTCGGTGGCGGTTTGGCTTTCGGTGATTGTAATGTAGCCGCCGAAGCCGCCGCCCGTGCTGACGGATTCGCCGCCGCCGATGCCCGCGCCGTTGTTGCCGCCTGTGGCGGTTACCACGGCGCCGCTGATCGTGATGCGGTTGCTGCCGTCGCCGCCGTTGCCGCCGTAGCCGCCGCCGATGCCCGCGGCGCTTGCGCCGCCCGTGGCGGTCACCGTGCCGCCGGTGATCGTGATGCCCGTACCGTTGCCGCTGGTGCCGCCGCCGATGCCTGCGCCGTTGTAGCCGCCATAGGCATGGACCGTGCCGCCGCTGATCGTGATGCCGTTGCCGCTGCTGACGTCGCCGCCGCCGTTGCCGCCGTAGCCGCCGCCGACGCCCGCGGCGCTTAGGCCGCCATTGGCGGTCACCGTGCCGCCGCTGATCGTAATACTTGAGCCGGCCTTGTTGTAACCGCCGCCGATGCCCGCGCCGTTGTCGCCGCCCGTGGCGATTACCGTGCCGCCGCCGATGTTGATGCCTGTGCCGCTGCCGCTGGTGCCGCCGCCGATGCCCGCGCCGCCGGTGCTGCTGGAGTTGGTGGTGTTGCTGCCGCCCGTTGCCTTCACATACGCGCTGTTGCTGTTGCCGTTGGCGGTGTTGATGTTGATATCAGTACCGTTAGCGCCGTTGCCGCCGCCGATGCCCGCGGCATCTTTGCCGCCTGTGGCCTCCACGTGCGCGGTGCCGTAGATCGTGATGTTCGAACCGTTGCTGCCGTTGCCGCCGCCGATGCCCGCGCCGTTGTCGCCGCCCGTGGCGGTCAGGGAGCCGGTGCCCGTGATGATTAACGGGGCGTTGGTGTCCTTTTGCAGACCCGCGCAATTGACTGCCGATTTCAGCGTATTCGTGCCCTGCAGGGTGATCGTGATGTTCGCGAGCTGGTTCGATCCGTCGTCGTCGAGCATAAGCGCCGCGTCCGTACCGGCGGAGGTGTCAATGTTCACGCCGTTGAGCGTGACGTTCACCGCATTCGAGCCGCCCGTCACCACGATGCGGTCGGTGGTCGCCGCCGCCGTCGTGTTCTGAATCGTCAGCGCCGTGGTCACGTTGTTGACCGTCAGCACGTTGCCTGCGTAGGTGTAGTCCGTGACCGGCATGCCGCCCGTCACGGTGAACGGGCCCGTGTCGTATGTAAACTTCCCGTAAAGGGTGAAGCCTCCCTGCGTCGGATTTGCCGGCAGGGTGTCCGTGTTGAAATTCCACTCGGTTGAGTAATTGCTGTCCGTGTACCATGCGTCGAAGACATAGCCGGCTGCCGCCGCAGGGTCGGCGGGCTTCGTCACCTTGTCGCCCACGGCAACCGTCTGATCCGCCACTCTAGCGCCTTGGGCGGCGCCGATGCCCAAGGAAAATTCAACCGTCCACAGCGTCGAAGCATCGCGCAGCTCATAGTAACCGCCCGACGGGTAGTTGACGTAGCTGTTGGAAGCGGGGTAAACGACGTCGGCCTGCTTCGCGCGCACCGTCGCGCTGCCGATGGCGGGGATCTGAGAGCCGTTCGCCATACGGATCGCATAGGCACTGCCGGTGCCCGACGAATCCTCGTTCGTGATCGTGCCGCCGCTGATGGTGACGTTGCCGGCGGGCACGCTCGACTGTATCGTCAACGCCGGGTTGGCCGAGTTTGCCTCGATCCTGCCGCCCGTCATGCTGAACGTAGGCGCGTTGTTTACCGTGGCATAACCCAGATTGACGCCGTTGTTCGCTTTGATCGTGGCGTTCTGCCCGACCGTCAGCGAGCCGCCGGGAATCTGCAACTCACCGCCGGTGGTCAGCGTGCCGCCCTTCGCGCCGAACGACGTGGCGCCGCTGCACTGCACGTCTCCGGCGACGGTCAGCGTGCCGCCGTCGATGGTCAGCGGGGCATAGTTCACCGTGAGTCCGCTGCTCGCCGTCATGGTGCCGTAGACCTGAATGCCGTTGGGGCCCGTGCCGTTCACGTTGACGTTGATCGGGTCGTTTGCCGAGCCGACCTCCAGCGTTCTGCCCGCCGGAACGGTCAGCACGGCGTCGAAGCCGTTCGGATGGCCGAGCGTATTTCCGCTGTTCGGCTCGGTGACGACCTTGACGGTTTGAACGGTGGCGTCCGCGAACGCCGCGTTGATGTCGCTGGCGTTGATCGGCATGGTCAGCGTGACCGTGCGCGTGGGCTGCACGGGCTGATTGCCGCCGCCGTTGTTTTCATGATCCTCGCGCGAGGAGGTCTGCGTCGGCTTGCCTTCGTTTTCGACGTTGGAGGGCTGCTGCGCCTGCTCCTCGGCGACGGCGTTGAGCTTTTCCTCCGTCTCCGCCTGCTCCGCCTCCAGACGCGCCTCCGCCTGCTCCGCCGTCATCTCGGTCAGATCGAGCTGGCCGTCGGTCGCCTCGCTGATCGCCTCCAGCTTCTCCGGATTCTCCACCAGCTCCACGAGCACGTAGGCGGGGATGTCATCCGCCTCCAGAGACGCGGTCTCGGTGACAAGCTCGCCGTTTTCGCCGATGGCGACGTCCACCTTCTCGCCCGAGTTGACCTCAACGGCGATGGATTTGCCGGTGACGGGGTCCGTCACCTCGGATTCCACCCTGCCCTTGAGCACGCAGATGCGGGTGGTGCCGTCCGGGTTGACGCCGATGATGCCGTCCGTGCCGCGGATGCCGGTCACGGTCGTCGTCGTGCGTATGTTGAGCGTCTCGTTGCTCGCGAGGGGCTTGTCAATGCCGAAGTACAGGCTGCCGGCGTTGACCAGCAGCTCCAGCTTCTTGCCGTTCTTGCGCACCTCAAGCTTGCCTGCCTCGTCCAGCTTCGCCGCCCGGTCGTCGTCCAGACTCAGGTAGGCGTAGCTCTTTTTCTCCGTCGAGACCTGCCAGCCGTTGTAGATGCGCATGTCGGCGCGGACGTTCTGCGCCTTGCCGCTGCCGTTCGTGACCTTGACCGTGCCCTCCGTCTTCTGCATACGGATCGTCTCGGCGGTCTCCGCCGCCATGACCGAGGTCGGAAGCAGCGACAGCGCCATTGTCAGCGCCATTGCCAGTGCGAAAAGCCGTCTCCTCATGTGCGTTCTCCCTTCTGCCGTTTTGCTGTGTGCGTTTGACATAATTCGCGAAATCCATCATACACCAGTCAAGCCCTGTGTGCAACGCCCAATATCAACGGTCATTCAGCTGAAAAAAACACCACAATTTTGGGTATTGTGCACAAGAAGTTAGTGCCCCAATCAAAAGGCACGCTTGCATTTTTGGCGCGTGATGGTATACTCGTAGCGGCGGAGAAAGCGCGCAAAAGGGCGGAGAGAAGGCGATTGGATGCATATCGGAATAAAAATTGCGGCGGCGCTTTTGGCGACGGTCTGCGTGCAGGCGGGCGCCGCCTTCGACAGCCCCCGCATCGAATTCGACCGCGAGAGCTACGACGAGCTCACCGTCGAGTACGGCGAGCCGCTCCCCGCTCATGAGATCGCCGCCGTATGCCGCGGCAGGCTGCTGCACCGCGGCGGCGTCCCGCTGGATGTGACGGTCGAGCAGCCGGACGTCGGCGCGCCGGGCGTGTATGAAGTGCGCTATACCGCCGCGTACGGGAAGCTGACCGCCGGGGGCGCCTATCCCCTGCGCGTCGTGGACACCACGCCGCCGGAGCTGACGGTCGACGAGGACACGCTGACCGCCTCCGCCCGCGACCGCGCGGACGGCGACCTGACGGACCGCGTCGTCGTGACCGATCAGGGGGAGAAGATCGTCTTCTCCGTGACCGACAGCAGCGGCAACCGCGCCGAGAAGACCGTGCTGCGCGACCTGACGCCGCCGGTGCTGACGCTCGGAGACGGCCTGCTGGACTTCACCTGCGTCGACGCGAAGGACGGCGACCTGTACGACCGGGTGCGCCTCCGTGAGTCCGGCGGCGTCCTGTACTACGAGGCCGCCGACCGGCAGGGGAACGTCGCGACCGCCGAAAAGAAGATCGCCGGCAGCGGCCATGTCGCCTATCTGACCTTTGACGACGGCCCGGGGCCGTACACGGCGGGGCTGCTGGACACGCTGGCGCGGTACGACGTCAAGGCGACGTTTTTCGTCGTGGGACGCTCGGAATATCTGGACCTCCTGCCCCGCATGAAGGCGGAGGGGCACAGCATCGCCGCCCACACCTACTCCCACGACTACGCCAGAGTCTACGCGTCCGTTGACAGCTATTTCGACGACCTCGACCGCGTGCAGCAGAAGATCGAGGAGCAGGTGGGCGAGCGCACGGCGCTGGTGCGCTTCCCCGGCGGCAGCTCGAACACGGTGAGCCGCCAGTACACGCCCGGCATCATGACGCAGCTCTCGCGCATGCTGGGCGAGCGGGGGCTGGTGTACTTCGACTGGAACGTCTCCGGCGCCGACACCAGCAACATCGCCACCACCGAGAGCGTGGCGGGCAACATCAAAAACGGCATCTGGGGGCACGACGTCTCCGTCGTCCTGCAGCATGACGTCAAGGATTTCAGCGTCGCCGCGGTGGAGGAGATCCTGCGCTGGGGGAAGGAAAACGGCGTCGTCTTCCTGCCGCTCACGCCGGAGTCCTCCACGGCGCACCACCGCATCGGAAACTGATCCGCGCGAAAACCGCGCCGCGCGACATCCATTTCTTGCACTTTTTCGCGCGGAGGTATAGAATAACCGCGGCCGGGCGGACAAGCCCGCCGGTTGAGACACTAAAGGAGCTGATGAACATGCGGAAAAACACACTTCGCGCGCTCTGCGCCGTGCTTGCGCTCGCGCTGCTGCTGACGGCTGCGCCGCCCACCCGCGCCCGCGCGGCGGCCGACTCGCCGAAGCTGATCGCGTTCACCTTTGACGACGGCCCCTCCGCGCAGACCTCGCGCCTGCTGGACGCGCTGGAGCAGCGCGGCGTCCCCGCCACCTTCTTCATGAACGGGCGGAACGGGAACAACGGCGTCACCACGCATAGCGACCTGATCCCGCGCATGATCGCGCTGGGCTGCGAGCCGGCGAACCACACGAACAGCCACGCGCAGCTCTCCAAGCTCAGCGGCGAGCAGATCCGCAGCGAGGTTTCCGCCGTGGAGTCCTATCTGTACCGCGCGGCGGGCACGGAGTACATCGAGCTTGTGCGCACGCCCTACGGCGAACGCAGCTCGACCATCCAGCAGAACGTCAACCGCCCGATCATCCTGTGGAGCGTCGATCCGGAGGACTGGCGCTACCGCAACGCCGACACCGTGTACAACAACATCATGAACCACGCCTATGACGGCGCGATCGTGCTGCTGCACGACCTCTATCCCACGAGCGTGGACGGCGGCATCCGCGCCATCGACGCGCTGCGCGCGAAGGGCTACGAGCTCGTCACCGTCTCGGAGCTGTTCCGCCGCCGCGGGATCGAGCTGCAAAACGGGCAGGTCTACACCGGCGCGTCCAACAAGGGCGTCACGCTGCCCGCCTACGGCGCGCCGGAGATCGCGACCGCGCCCGACCCCGCCTCCGGCGGCATGCTCGTCACGCTGAGCACGCAGGAGAGCGGCCTGACGCTGCACTATACGACGGACGGCTCCGTGCCGACCGTGACCAGCCCCGTGTACGACGGGCCGTTCGCCATCGGGCAGGACGCCACGGTGCGCGCGGTCGGCTATGACCGGTTCCTGACGCGCACGCCCGCCGCGGAGCAGGCGGTCACGGTGCGCACGGCGCCGCTGAAGATCGAAAGCTGGCAGGACGGCATGCTCACGCTGTCCTGCTCGACGCCGGGCGCGACGATCCGCTACACGACGGACGGCAGCGACCCGCTCGCCGGCGGAACGGTCTACACCGCGCCCTTTGCGCCCGCCGCGGTGACGAAGGCGGTCGCCTCCGTGGGCGACGGGCTGGAGAGCGAGGTGCTGGAGATCGTCAAGACGGAGAGCGGCGCGCTCTTCTGCGACATCCCCGCCTCCGCGAACTATCTCCCCGCCGTGAGCGACGTGGTCGCGCTCGGCTTCATGAACGGCGTCGGCAGCTACCGCTTCGCGCCGGAGGGCACGACGACCCGCGCCGCGCTGGTGACGGTGCTGCACCGCCTCGCCGGCGAGCCGGCGGCGGCGCAGGCGGCGTTTGACGACGTCGCCGCGGACGCGTGGTACGCGAACGCCGTCGGCTGGGCTGCCTCCAAGGAGATCGTCTACGGCGTCTCCGAGACGCGTTTTGCGCCGGACGACACGCTGACGCGGGAGCAGGCGGCGGCGCTGCTGTACCGCTACGCCCTGTTTGCCCGCCTGCCGGCCAGCACGGAGTTCGTCGAGGTCGAGGGCGCGTCTCCCTGGGCCGCCGCCGCGCTGTCGTGGTGCGTCATCAACGGCATCCCCTGCGGCGGCACGCCGACGGAGCCGATGACGCGCGCCGAATGCGCCGCGATGCTCAGCGCCTTCCACACCCAGCTTGTTCGGAATCAGGGCTGATTCCGGCGATCCGGCATCACGATAAAAAAACAGTGGGTATTGTCTCCTTTTGACAATACCCACTGTAATTTTTTGCGCACATCCGCCTGCCGGACGCTTCACGGCGCGAGCTGGCGCACGAACATCCGCAGCGCGGAGACGTAAACGCTCGGCGAGAGGCTGTCCAGCAGCTCCCGCGCCCTGTCCGCGAGCCTGTCCGCCGCGGCGCGCGCGCCGTCGAGCCCGCCCGACGCCTCGACGAGGCGCCGTACCTGCGCAAGCTCCGGCGGCGAGAGCGCCTGACGCTTCGCCGCGAAGCCGCGCAGCGCCTCGCCGTGCTCCGCGCTCCGGAAGGCGCAGATCGCGGGCAGCGTGTAGATGCCGTTGATGAAATCCTCGCCGGAGGGCTTTCCGAGCTTCCGCCCGTCCATTGACCAGTCCAGAACGTCGTCCCGGATCTGGAACATGACGCCCACCGTCTCGCCGAACGCCCGCATGGTGTCCTGCGTCCGCTCCGAATGTCCGGAGATGCGGGACGAGATCTCGCAGGCGAAGGAGAACACGGCGGCGGTCTTGCCGGTGACGGCGCGGAGGTACGTCTCCTCCGTGATCTCCGTGTTCCAGCGGTTCTCGTCCTGAAGCATCTCGCCGTCGCACACGAGCTGCGTCACCGTCATCAGATCCCGCGCGACGTCGGTATACCCGCGGTCGCAGAGGCAGGCGTACGCCGTCGCGACCAGATGGTTCCCCGCGCACAGGGCGACGGGCGCCCCGTAGCGCGCCTGCACGCTGGGCTTCCCGCGCCGCGTGTCCGCGCCGTCGATGATGTCGTCCAGCAGGAGCGAGGCGGTGTGCAGCAGCTCGCCCGCGGCGGCGCTCCACAGCAGCTTGTCGCGCTGCTGCCCGTCGTAGTCCTCCGCCGCCATGAGGATCATCAGCGGGCGGAGCATCTTGCCGGAATTCTCCGCGCACTCCAGCAGGAGCGTGCGCAGCGTGTCGTGCGCCGGCACGTCCTCGACCGCCTCGCGGATGCGCGCGCGAATGCCGTCGAAATCGGTCTTTTTCCACGTGAATATGTCCTGTACGGTACGGATGTCCGCCATAGCTTACCCCCTTCTCCGGCCTAGCCGACGATCATGGCAAAGCTGTACGCGAGCCCCACGAGCGAGACGAGCGTCGTCGCGCCGGTCATGACCTCGCCGCGCTCCTCCGGGCCGAGCTGCCGCCGGTACTGCCGCGCCACCAGATGCGCGAAGGCGAGCGAGGCGATGCAGTAGACGAGCGCGGCACTCCACCGCCGCTGCGCCGAGAGCACGAGGGCGGGGCTTGCGACCCAGAGAAGCAGACAGAAGCGGTAGAGCGCGTCCGTCCGCCGCTGCCCGATCAGGCAGGCGAGCGTTTTCCGTCCGGCGGGCAGGTCGCGCGCGATGTCGCAGCCGTTGTTGGAGAACATGTTGACCGCCATGCCCAGAATCGGGGGGATCGCCTCGAAGAGCACGAAAAAGTCCAGCACGCGCGTCTGCATGTATACGCCCGCGAGCGGGATCAGCCCGCCCATGACGAAGCCGCAGCACAGCTCGCCCAGCGGGAGATAGCAGATCGGCGCGGGGCCGAAGGCATAGCACACCAGCACCACGCCCCCGATCGCGCCGATCACCAGCGGCACGACGCCCAGCCGGTACACGACGTACCCGGCGGGGAGCAGGGCGGCGAGCAGGAACGAGACGCCGGACGCGAGGGCGGCCTTCGGCGACATGCCGTAGACGATGACCGCGTCCTGCGCGTCGGGGGAGTTGTCGAGCGTATCGGTCCCCTTCACGAAGTCCGCGTAATCGTCAAAGGCGTTGACGGCGGACTGCATCAGCAGCACGATGACAAAGAGGCACACCGTCATCACCGGATCGAGATGCGCCTGCCTGTGCCGGCTGATCGCGAGCGACACCAGCGCGGGCGTTACGGAGCCCGTCCACGTCTGCGGCGCGGCAAGATTGAGAACGTCAAGCCATCCCGCTCTCCCGCGCCCGTCTTTTCCGCCGATCCCCCGCATACAACGACCTCCGCTCCGGCGTCCGCCGATTCTTCGGGCACCATCGTACTACAAAAACGGCGCTTTATCAAGCCGATTTGCTTGAACCGCCGCGCAAAGCGGATTATAACGCCAAAAAACGGAACGTGCAAAAAAACCGCCCCGCCCGCGACCGAAGCAGGGACGCGGGCGGGGCGGTTTCGTCGATGATGCGGTTAAAACACGATGGCCGCGAGCCCCTTGGCAAACGCCTCGTGCCCCTCGGGCGAGAAGTGGACGCCGTCGAAGGTCAGCGAGACGCCCCATCCCCCCGCGTCGGCAAAGGTGACGCCGAGCTTTTCGGCAAGCGCGCGGTACAGGCCGCCGAGCCGCGCGGACGCGTCCAAAAGAGCGCTCTCCGCCACCCACTCGCCGGACTGCATCGGCGGGGGCGCGATCAGGACGACGCGGGCGCCTTCGGCGTTCTCCGCGATGCAGCGGAGCAGCGGCTCCATGCGCGCGGCGGTCTCCTCGGGCGTCGCGCCGCCGAGCAGGTCGTTGCTGCCGAGCATGACCGTGACGACATCGAACGCCTCGCCGCGGCGGAGCGTGTCCGCGAGGACGGGGAGCTGCGCCTCGTTCGGGATGGAGAGGCCGTTCTGCCCCATGTTGCAGACCTCCGCGCCCATGCCCTGCAAACGCCCCGTCCAGCGGACGCCGGCGGGATAGCGGGAGCCGAGGAAGTCGCGCGGGTCGAACCCGAAGGTGTTGGAGTCGCCCAGACACAGGATGCGCTTCATCGCTTCACGCCTCCGTCAGTTTTCCATGTTGACGGTCATGCCGTCCTTCTCGAAAAACGAGACCGCGCGGAAAGAGGCTTCGTCAAAGGTGCAGTGGAAAAACTCGACCGTGGAGCCGGCGCCGCCGATAAAGTCGCAGAATCTGCCCCACGTGTTGTTCTGGAAGGTGCAGCGGCTGAACCGCACCTGACTGTCGTTCAGGTCGAGGATGTCGTACTCCCGGCAGTTGCGCACGGTGCAGTCGGTGAAGACGGCGCTGGGCACGCGGTAGAGCGACATGCCGCCGTAGGAGCAGTCGCGGATGAGGACGTCGCTGGCGTAGAGATACGCGGTGTCCTCGGCGGTGACGCCGTAGGTGCCGCAGCCGTAGAGGTCGAGATTTTGCAGGAACATGTTGCCGCAGTCCTCCATGTTGACCACGGCGCCGGTGCATTGGCCCTTGTCCGGGGTGTGCCCCATGGTCAGGTCCCGCAGCTTGATGTCGTTGCAGCCGATGAAGGACAGGACGTTCGCATAGCGGGGCTCCGCCGTGAGGCACGTGTCCGCCGGGTCGTGCGTGGGGGAGAAGAACGAGACGTGGTTCAGCCCCACGATCTGCATTTCAAAGCCGTCGCCCGCAAGATCCACCCGCACATAGGGATTGGCTTCGAGCGCTTCCTCGGCGACGGCGTTCATCACCCACTCGGTCACATCGTAGGCTCCGGGGGCGAGGCAGATGTTGCGGCAGGGCGCGAGCGCGTCCACCAGCTGCTCCACGGTGGTGACGAAGCGGAAGGACGCGTCGTAGAGATACTTGACCGCCATGCCTCTGGAACAGGGGACCGACGGGTCGAACGCCTCCGCCGGCACGTCGCCGTACGCCAGCATGCCCTTTGACTCGGCCCACGCGACGGCGTCCTTTTCATCGCCCTCGCTCCAGCCCTCGGTGACCTCGCCGGGCATCTCCGGCTCGGGGCGGCCCTCGCTGCGCCAGATCATGATGAGGATCTGGCCGCAGGTGCAGTTCCTCTCCGGCGCAAAGGCGGTCGCGGAGACGCCCTTGACGATGCCCTGCTCCACCGCCCACGCGACAGCCTGCTCGTAGTAGCTGCCGGCGGGCACGTCGGCAAAGGGGGTCGCCGTTTTGCCCGGCTGCGGGCAGCCGTTCATCCGCCACAGGAACGTGACCGTCTGGGCGCGGGTGCAGATCGCGGTCGGCGAAAACGTGCTCGCTGACGTGCCGCTGGTGATGGCGCTGAGCACCGCCCAGTTCACCGCGTCGGCGTACCACGCGCGGGCGGGCACGTCGTCAAAGTGGTCGTAGTCGGCGCGCACCGTAACCGGCGCGAGGCAGGCGACGGCAATGGCCAGCGCCGCCGCAAGGGAAAACACACGCTGTTTCATCTCAGGCTCCTCCTCAGTAGTTGTATTACAGCCATTATAGCACAAGTCTATTTTACCATGCAATATCCTGTTGCCGAATCCGCCGCCCTATGGTATGATTACCAGCATATCAAAGCGGAACACGCCGGAAAGCGGAGGAAACCATGGACGTATTGGAAGCGATTTTCAGCAGACACAGCTATCGGGGCGCCTACAAACCGACGAAAGTGCCGCGGGAGGATCTGATCACGATCATGCAGGCGGGACTGGACGCGCCCTCCGCCTGCAACAAGCAGACGACGAGCCTGATCGCGGTGGACGACCCCGCCATATTGGCGGAGCTCAGCCGCGTGCGGCAGCCGCCGATCGGGGACACCGCGCCCGCGGCGATCTGCGTGCTGACGCGGCGGATCATCGCCTACCGCAACCGCTGCTACGCAGTGCAGGACTACTCCGCCGCCATCGAGAACATGCTGCTCGCCATCGTGGCGCTGGGGTATCAGAGCTGCTGGTACGAGGGGCACATCACCGACGAGGACCGGATCGGCGACCGGATGGCGCGCATCCTCGGCGTGCCCGAGGACTACGAGCTGGTCTGCTTCCTGCCCATCGGCGTCGCGGAGGAGCCGCCGGCGGGCCCCAGAAAGAAGACGTTCGAGGAGCGCGCGTGGCTCAACGCCTTTCCGGCGGACGCGGAAAAACCGCTGTGACACGGAGGGAGCCATGGCATCGACAAAGGATTATTCGGACTATGTGCCGGAGCCGAAGAAAAGGAGATAAGCGATGGACATGATGGAAGCGATGCGCGCGCGGCATTCCGTGCGCAGCTACACGGGAAAGCCCATCGAGGGCGAGACGCTGGAGGCGCTTGAAAAGCTGATCGACGAATGCAACCGCGAAAGCGGCCTGCACATTCAGCTCGTGCGCAACGAGCCGATGGCGTTCGACAGCTTCATGGCGCACTACGGCAAATTCTCCGGCGTGAAGAACTACCTCGCGCTCGTCGGCAAAAAGGGCGGCGCGGCGGAGGAGGCGTGCGGGTATTACGGCGAGAAGCTCGTCCTCGCGGCGCAGGCGCTGGGGCTCAACACCTGCTGGGTGGGGGCGACGTTTAAAAAGATCCCCGACGTCTTCCGCGTGGACGCGGGCGAAAAGCTCGTGCTCGTGATCGCCGTCGGTTACGGCGCGGCGCAGGGCACGGCGCGCAAATCGAAGTCCGTATCCGACGTCAGCCGCGCGGAAAACGCGCCGGAGTGGTTCCGAAAGGGCGTGGAGGCGGCGCTTCTCGCGCCGACGGCGATCAACCAGCAGAAGTTTTTCTTCACGCTCCACGGCGACAAGGTTTCCGCGCGGGCGGGGCTCGGGCCGTTCAGCCGCGTCGATCTCGGCATCGCGAAGTACCACTTCGAGCTGGGCTCCGGAAAGGACCGGAGCGTCTGGCTGTAGCGCGCGGGCGGGGACGGATGCGAAAACCTTGCATTTTTCTCCGCCGCGGGTATAATAAGCGCATTAGAATTGCAGGAGGAAACGCCATGAGAATCACCGTGAAGGTCGGAACGTCCACGCTGACGCACGCGACGGGGCGCATGGATATCCGCCGTGTGGAAACGCTTTGCCGCATCCTCAGCGATATCCGCAACGCCGGACACGAGCTGGTGCTGGTGTCGTCCGGCGCGATCGGCATGGGCGTGGGCAAGCTCAACCTGTCCGAGCGCCCTGCCGACATGCCCACCAAGCAGGCGGCCGCCGCCGTCGGCCAGTGCGAGCTGATGTACGTCTACGACAAGCTGTTTTCCGAGTATAACCACACGGTCGCCCAGATCCTGCTGACCGGCGAGGATCTGCGCGACGACGTGCGGCACGAGAACTTTTCCAACACGCTCCGCCGTCTGCTGGAGCTGGGCGTGGTGCCGGTCATCAACGAGAACGACACGGTCTCCACCAGCGAGATCGCCGTCGGCGACAACGACACGCTCGGCGCGCTGGTCGCGGTCAGCGTCAGCGCGGACCTGCTCATCATCCTCAGCGACATCGACGGCCTCTACACCGCCGACCCGCGCAAGCACGCGGACGCGACGCTCATCCCGGAGGTGCGCGAGATCACGGCGGAGATGCGCGCGGGCGCGGGCGGCGGCGGGACCGCCCTCTCCACCGGCGGCATGGCGACGAAGCTGACCGCGGCGGAGCTGTGCATGAACGCGGGGACGGACATGATGATCGTCAACGGCGCGCGTCCGGAGATCCTTTACGACGTGCTGGACGGCAAGCGCGTCGGAACACGCTTTATCGGGAGGAAAACGACATGAGCGCGGTACATGACATTCTGGTTGAGGCGCGCGCGGCGCAGAAGACGCTGAACGGCGCGCAGGAGCGCAAGAACGCCGCCCTGCTCGCCATCGCGGACGCGCTGGCGCGCGAGCGGGAGAGCATCCTCGCCGCGAACCGCGACGATCTGGAGGACGCGAAGGAGCGCTACAGCTCCGTGATGCTCGACCGTCTGACGCTGACGGAGCAGCGCATCGCGGACATGGCGCAGGGCGTGCGCGACGTGGCGGCGCTGCCCGACCCCGAGGGGCGGGTGATCCGCCGCGTGGAGCGCCCGAACGGCCTTGTCATCGAGAAGACCTCCGCGCCGCTGGGCGTGGTGGTGATTATCTACGAAAGCCGCCCGAACGTCACCTCGGACGCGGCGGCGCTGGCGCTCAAGTCCGGCAACGCGGTGGTGCTGCGCGGCGGACGCGAGGCGCTGCGCTCCAACGCGGCGATCGTGCGCGCCATCCGCCTCGGCCTTGCCGAGGCGGGGCTTCCGGCGGCGCTGGTGGGCTTCGTGCAGGACGCGGACCACAGCGGCGCGGAGGAGCTGATGTCCGCCGTGGGGCTCGTCGACCTGCTGATCCCCCGCGGCGGCGCGGGGCTGATCCGCCGCTGCGTGGAGACGGCGCGCGTGCCGTGCATCCAGACCGGCACCGGCATCTGCCACGTCTACGTGGACGCCTCCGCCGACCCCGACATGGCGCTGGACGTGATCGAAAACGCCAAAACGAGCCGCCCCTCGGTCTGCAACGCCGAGGAGGTGCTGCTGGTCCACAGGGACATCGCCGCGTCCTTCCTGCCGCGGCTCAGGGCACGCCTTGCGGACGACCGCGCGGCGCAGGGCAAGACGCCCGTGGAGCTGCGGCTCGATCCGCGCGCGGCGGCGATCATCCCCGGTACGCCGGCGGGGCCGGAAGACTTCGACACGGAGTTTCTCGACTACATCCTCGCCGTCGCGGTGGTGGACGACACGGACGCCGCCATCGCCCACATCGCCCGCCACTCCACGGGACACAGCGAAGCCATCCTGACGCGCGACGAGGACGCGGCGGCGCGTTTCACCGCGCAGGTGGACTCCGCGGCGGTGTACGTCAACGCCTCGACCCGCTTCACCGACGGCGGCGAGTTCGGCCTCGGCTGCGAGATGGGCATTTCGACGCAGAAGCTCCACGCCCGCGGGCCGATGGGGCTGGAGGAGCTGAACACCTACAAGTACGTTGTCCGGGGCAGCGGACAGATCCGCTGAGGCGGACGCGACGCACGATATATCGGAATATCACAGGGGCTGCGTTTTTCGCAGCCCCTGTTTGTTGAAAAGCAGGCTCAGGGACCCGAAAGGGCTCCTGAGCTCATTGTTATGCTTCCTCCAGCAGCGCGATCGCCGCTTTGTATTTGGCAAGGCGCTCCTTTGCCCTGTCGTCCATGACGGCGAGGCGGCTCGTGTCGCTGTTGTGGCGAAGATCGGCGAGCTTGACTGCGCGGGCGACGGGGTTTTCTTTGATCCGCGCGACATATTCGAGGTACGGGACGCCCTTTTGGTGCGTCAGGAGCGCGAGCGCGTCGAGCACCTGCGGACTGAAGCCCATCTTCGCGAGGTCCTCCGGCGTATAGGGCGTGTCCTCGACGACGTCATGCAGCAGCGCGACGACCGTGGTCGTCTCGTCGGACATCTGCTCCGCGACGTGGATGGGGTGGAACACGTAGGGTATCCCGCTTTTGTCCGTCTGCCCGTGGTGCGCCTTGTAGCACAGGCGCATGGCCTTCTCCGTCTCCGGCGTGTAGATCATCGCAGCACCCTCCCCGCTTTTGTTTTCCGACATTATAGCGCATCTCGTCCGGCGCTGCAAGACGTAGGGCGGAAACGCTTGAATCGCGCCCGACACTGTGGTAAAATAGCCGCAAAGCGGCAACCGCGAAACATGGCCGTATACCATGTCCTGCGGACATGGTAAAACAGCCGCGGCGAAAAACCTCCGCGGAGGGGTGAGAGACAATGCTCAGGATTTTGGTCGCCGACGACGAGCCCATCGTGCGGATGGATCTGTGCTCCATGCTGGAGGAACTGGGATATGAGATCGCCGGCGAGGCGGGCGACGGCTTCGACGCGCTGGAGGTCTGCCGCGCCTGCCGCCCCGACGTGGTGCTGATGGACGTGTGGATGCCCGTGTTCGACGGGCTGACCGCCGCCGAGCGCATTTTGCGGGAGGACGTCTGCCGCTGCGTGGTGCTGCTGACGGCGTTCAACGACGCGGAGCTCATCGAGCGCGCGACGCGCATCGGCGTTGCGGGCTACCTCGTCAAGCCCGTGGCGCAGCAGCATCTTCGCCCGGCGATCGAGGTCGCGCTCGCGCAGAGCCGCCGCCTCGGCGAGAGCCGGGAGGAGACCGAGGAGGCGCGGCGCAAGCTGGAGGAGACCAAGCTGATCGCGCGCGCCCAGACGATCCTCGCCGAGCAGGAGATGATCTCCGAGAGCGAGGCGTATCAGGTGCTGCGCCGCCTCTCCATGCACAAGCGCAAGTCGATGGCGGTGCTCGCGAAGGCGCTGATCGAGCAGTATCATGCGTCGGGCGGCAAGGGAAGGTCGGGGATTCCGTGAGTGAGTTGAAACGGCGCTGCGCGCAGCTTTCGCTGTCAGACGCGGACATCGCGCGCATCGAGCAGGTGGAGGCGCAGCTTCCGCTGATCGCCGAGGTCACGAACGCCGACGCGTTTATCGACGTGGCGGTGGACGACGAGCGGGCGATGGTCGTGGCGCAGGCGCGCCCGTCGCGCGGGACGAGCGTCTACGCGGGCAACATCCTCGGCGCGTACGCCTATCGGGAGGACGAGCCCGCCGTGTTCCACGCGCTGCGCGCGGGGGTGCCGGTGTGCGACCTCAAGGCGCGCACGCAGGAGGGGCGCACCGTGCGCCAGAACGTCGCGCCCATCCTCGGGGACGACGGCGAGACGATCGCCGTGCTGATCCGCGAAAAGGACGTCAGCGACGATTTGCAGCAGCAGCGCAAGTATGAGGAGCTTGCCCGCAGCTACGAGCGGCGGCACGACCCCATCGAGCTTTCGGAGGGCGCGGGCGTCAACGAGCTGCGCGAGATGCACCACCGCGTGAAGAACGACCTTCAGCTCGTGGCGAGCATCCTGCGCATGGAGGCGCGGAGCGCGTCGCAGCCGGAGGCGCAAAAAATTCTGGACGAAAATGTCGGGAGGGTCTTGTCAATCGCCGCGATCCATGATATGCTTTCCTATCATCCGGGCGCGGAGAACACGGCGGGCATCGGCAGTCTGGCGCTGCTCGGCAGGCTGTGCGAGCAGCTTTCCGCGCTGGTTCCGCCCGGACAGGATGTCGTTATCCGCGCGGAGGGGGACGATATCCCGCTGGACGAGGAGACGGCCACGCCGGTCGCCGTCGTGGTGACGGAGCTGGTGACGAACGCCATCCTCCACGCATTTCCGCAGCGCCGCGGCGGCACGGTCACGGTTTCCGTGCTGCGCGGAACGATGTTCCACACCGTCTCGGTGCGGGACGACGGCGCGGGCTTCCTGCCCGCGGAGGAGCCGGAGGGGCTGGGGCTGAGCATTGTGCGCGCAACGGTGCGCGACAAGCTCGGCGGACTGCTCCGCATCAGCTCCGACAGCCGGGGGACAAAAGCGTCCTTCGACTTCAAGACAGGTGAATAGCCCGCACAGCATCGTGCGGGGGACTGACAACAGAGTCAGGGCGACGGAAACGCCGCCTCGGCTCTGTTTGTGCTTTTTCGGGACAGTTCGGGAGGAAAGCCATGCCAACTATCGTCAGCGTCGGCATCGACATCGGCACGTCCACCACGCAGGTGATCTTCAGCCGCATCACGATGGACAACACCGCCGGATACTTCACCGCGCCGCGCATCTCCATCGTGGGCAAGGAGGTCTTTTACCGCAGCGAGGTGCGCTTCACACCGCTCAAGACGGCGGTGTTGATCGACGGCGACGCCGTGCGCGGCATCGTGGAGGAGGAGTTCCGCCGCGCGGGCATGAAGCCGGAGAACGTGGACACGGGCGCCGTCATCATCACGGGCGAGAGCGCGCGCAAGGAGAACGCGGCGGAGGTGCTGGAAAAGCTCAGCGGCTTTGCGGGCGAATTCGTGGTGTCCACGGCGGGGCCCGACCTCGAATCCATCATCGCGGGCAAGGGCAGCGGCGCGTACCAGTACAGCATCGAAAACGACTGCGCCGTGGCGAATCTCGACGTCGGCGGCGGAACGACGAACATCGTGTGGTTCCGCGGCGGCGACACGGTGGGCAAGTGCTGCTGCGACGTCGGCGGGCGGCTCGTGCGCCTGAAAAAGGACGGCACGGTGGAATCCGTGAGCGAGGCGGCAAAGCGCGTCGCGGACGAGCAGGGGCTTTCGCTGCGCGTCGGCGAGCGCGCGGACGAACAGACGCTCGCGCGGCTCACGGCGCGCATGGCGGAGCTCCTGTCGGAAGCGCTGGGGCTCGTGCCGGAGACGCCGCTGCTGCGCGCGGTGCAGACGCCGAACAGCTCGCCCCCGCCCGCGTGCGGAAAGGTGAGCCGCGTCTGCTTCTCCGGCGGCGTCGCGGACTGTATGGAGGCGAGCCGCGCCGGAACGGCGGACTTCCTGCGCTTCGGGGACATCGGCATGTACCTCGGGCGCGCGCTGCGCGAAAACGCGGCGCTCTCCGCGCTGCGCCGCGTAACGGCGAGCGAGACGATCCGCGCGACCGTCGTCGGCGCCGGGACATACACGACCTCGCTCTCCGGCAGCACGATCTCGTATTCGCCGGGGGTGTTCCCGCTCAAGAACGTGCCGGCGCTCAAGCTCTCGTATCAGGAGCAGCAGGCGTTTCTGGACGCGGGGCCCGACGCGCTGTACGAGCGGTGCAGATGGTTTCTCGCGCAGAACGACGCCGAGCGGATGCTCCTCGCGCTCCCGGGGAAGCTCGACCCCACGTATCAGGAGGTCAAGCGCATGGCGAAGTGCATCGTCGGCGCGATGGATCGCTCGCTCCCCGCGGGGGAGCCGGTCGTCACAGTCGTGGAGCAGGATATCGCCAAGGCGCTCGGCAACGCGATGAAGCAGGAGACAAACGGCCGCCGCGCCGTCGCCGCCATCGACTCGATCCGCGTCGAGGCGGGCGACTTCGTGGACATCGGCAGGCCGCTGATGGACGGGCTGGTCGTGCCGGTGGTGGTCAAGACGCTGCTGTTCGGATAGACGGAGGGAAAAGGCGTGGAACTGAAAACAACGCTCGCGGGCAAGACCTTTGTCTTCGGCTCCATCAAGGAAGTGCTTGCCAAGGCGAACGAGGAAAAATCCGGCGACGTGCTCGCCGGCGTCGCGGCGGGCTCGGTGCTGGAGCGCGTCGCCGCGAAGGAGGTCCTGAGCCGCCTCACCGTGCGCGACCTGCGCGAGAACCCCGTCGTCCCCTACGAGGCCGACGAGGTCACGCGGCTCAATCAGGACTCGCTGGACGCGGACGTCTACGGCCGCATCCGGAATTGGACGATGGCGGAGCTGCGCGAATATATCCTCAGCTACGAGGCGACGGAGGAAAAGCTGCTTGAGCTCGGCCGCGGCCTCACGGCGGAGACCGTCGCGGGCGTGTGCAAGCTGATGAGCAACCTCGACCTTGTCTACGGCGCGAGCAAGCTGCGCGTTCCGGCGACGTGCAACACGACGATCGGCCTGCGCGGGCACTTTTCGACGCGCCTTCAGCCCAACCACTCCACCGACAACGTCGAGGGCATCACCGCGTCGCTGTTCGAGGGCCTCAGCTACGGCTGCGGCGACGCGCTGCTCGGCCTCAACCCGGTCAACGACACGGTTTCGAGCCTGATGGAGGTCTTAAAGCGCTTCGACGAGGTGAAAAACCGTTTTGAAATTCCCACGCAGATCTGCGTGCTGGGGCATATCACGACGCAGATCGAGGCGGTGCGCCGCGGCGCGCCGTGCGACATGATCTTCCAGTCCATCGCGGGCAGCGAGAAGGGCAACGCCGCCTTCGGTTTTTCCGCCGACACCGTGCGCGAGGCGTATGCGCTGCTGCGCGAGAAGGGCACGGCGAAGGGCCCGAACGTGCTGTACTTTGAAACCGGACAGGGCAGCGAGCTCTCGTCCGACGCGCACTTCGGCGCCGATCAGGTGACGATGGAGGCGCGCTGCTACGCCTTCGCGCGCGAGTTTCACCCGTTCATGGTGAACACGGTCGTCGGCTTCATCGGGCCGGAATACCTCTACGACAGCCGACAGGTCATCCGCGCGGGGCTGGAGGATCACTTTATGGGCAAGCTCTCCGGCATCCCGATGGGCTGCGACTGCTGCTACACCAACCACATGATGGCGGACCAGAACGACGTGGACAATCTGGCGCTGCTGCTGGGGTCCTGCGGCGTGAACTACGTCATCGGCGTGCCGACGAGCGACGACGTGATGCTCAACTACCAGACGAACGCCTACCACGACGCGAACACCGTGCGCGAAATATTAGGGCTGCACCCCATCGCGGAGTTCGAGCGCTGGCTGGAGAAAATGGGCATCATGGAGGACGGACGTCTGACGGCGCGCGCCGGCGATCCGACGATCTTTACCGCGAGGGGGTGAGCGTGTGCTGGATGAAAAAACCATCGCGCTGATCGCGGACGAGGTCGCGCGGCGATTGCGGGAAACGGGGCGCTTCCCGCCCGCGGCGGACGCGCCGCCTGTGGAAAACGCACCGGAGAGCGCGGCGGAACCCGCCCCCGCGGAGGACATCGCCTCGGCGGAGCACAAGGCGAAGCCGCTTTTGCGCTCCGCCGCCGATCCCGAGGCGCTCGCGCGCATGAAGCGGCGCACGACGGCGCGCATCGGCGTCGGCCGCGCGGGGCCGCGTCTCAATACCGAGACGATGCTCACGCTGCGCGCCGACCACGCCAAGGCGCGCGACTCGGTCTTCGCCGACGTCGACCCAAGGCTGCTGGAACGGCTGGGGCTTTTCACGGTACAGACGCAGTGCGACTGCAAGGACACCTATCTCACGCGCCCCGACCTCGGCCGCAGGCTGAGCGACGAGGCGGTGCGCACGCTGGAGGAGAGGTGCGTCAAGGACATTGACGTGCAGATCTACGCCTCCGACGGCCTCAGCTCCGCGGCGATCGAGGCGAATCTGGAGCGCATCCTCCCCGTGCTGACCGAGGGGCTGGAGGCGAAGGGACTCAAGCTCGGGACGCCGTTTTTCGTGCGCTTCGGACGCGTTGCGGCGGAGGATCACATCGCGGAGCTGCTGCGCGCGAAGGTCGTGTGCGTGCTCATCGGCGAGCGCCCCGGCCTCGCCACGGCCGAGAGCATGAGCGCCTACATCGTCTACGGCGCGCATCCGGGCATACCGGAGGCGAAGCGCACGGTCGTGTCCAACATCCACAAGGACGGCCTGACGGCGGTGGAGGCGGGCGCCTACATCACCGAGGTCATCGAGCAGATCCTGCGCCAGCGGAAAAGCGGCGTGGATCTCGTGAAGTAAGGAGGCGGGGCGATGCGGGGAGACAGGATACCCACCCATGTTTTGAGCATACAGATGATCCCGCGCGCCGATCCGGCGCTGTGCGCCGCGCTGAAACTGCCGGAGGGCTGCCGCTCGGTCGGGATCCTCACCACGGACTGCGACGACGTCTCCTACACGGCGCTTGACGAGGCGACGAAGAAGGCGGAGGTGCGCGTTGTCTACGCGCGCAGCATGTACGCGGGCTCGTCCAACGCCAGCACGCGCCTCGCCGGCGAGTTCATCGGCATCCTCGCGGGCCCCGACCCCGCGGCGGTGCGCAGCGGGCTCGAAGCGGCGGTGCGCTGCGCGGAGACGGAGGCGGCGTTCTACAGCGCCTGCGACGACGATTCGGTCGTCTATTTCGCCCACTGCATCTCCCGCACGGGCAGCTACCTGTCCGCGGAGGCGGGCATTCCGGAGGGTGCGGCGATGGCGTACCTGATCGCGCCGCCCGCCGAGGCGGTCATGGGGCTGGACGCGGCGCTCAAGGCGGCGGACGTGGAGCTCAGGCTCTTCTACGGCCCGCCGACGGAGACGAATTTCGCGGGCGGCCTGCTCACGGGCGAGCAGGCGGCGTGCGAGGCGGCGTGCAAGGCCTTCGCCGACAAGGTCTGCGAGGTGGCGGAGACGCCGCTGCACTATCAATCGTAAAGGAGGGGGAGCATTGGAATTTGACAGGGACTTATACTCCATTCAGGAAGTCCGGAATCTGGTCGCGAAGGCGAAGGCGGCGCAGCGGGAATACGCCGCGTTCGACCAGAGCCGCATCGACGAGGCGGTGCGCGCGGTCGCGGAGGCGTGCGCCGCCGAGGCGGAGCGCCTCGCCAAGATGGCGTGCGAGGAGACGGGCTTCGGCGTCTGGCAGGACAAGGTGCTCAAGAACCTGCTCGGCAGCACAATGACCTACGAGGCGATCAAGGATTTAAAAACCGTCGGCGTGCTGCGGGAGGACCGCGAGAAAAAGGTCACGGAGATCGGCGTCCCGATGGGCGTCGTCGCCGCGCTGATCCCGTCCACGAACCCGACGTCCACGGTGATGTACAAGAGCCTCATTTGCCTCAAATCCGGCAACGCCATCATCATCAGCCCGCATCCGGGCGCGCGAAACAGCATTTTGGAGACGTTCCGCGTGGTCGAGAAGGCGGCGCGCGCGGCGGGCGTGCCGGACGGCGTGGTGCAGTGCGTCTCGACGCCCACGCCGGAGAGCACGTCGGCGCTGTTGAAGCATCCGGACATCGGCATCATCCTTGCCACGGGCGGCGAGGCGATGGTCAAGGCGGCGTACAGCTCCGGCAACCCGGCGCTCGGCGTGGGGCCCGGCAACGGCCCGTCGTTCATCGAGCGCAGCGCCGATATCCCCGCCGCGATCCGGCGCATCTTTGACAGCAAGACCTTCGACAACGGCACGATCTGCGCCTCGGAGCAGAGTATCGTGACCGAGCGCTGCATCGCGGACAAGGTCATGGACGAGGCGAAGCGGCAGGGCGGCTATTTTCTCTCGGACGAGGAGAGCAAGCGCGTCGGCGCATACCTGATGCGCGCGAACGGCACGATGAACCCGAAGATCGTCGGCCGCAGCGCGAAGACCATCGCGGACATGGCGGGCGTGAGCGTTCCGGAGGGGACGCGCGTGCTGATCTCGCCCCAGACGACGGTCGGCAAGGACAACCCCTACTCGCGCGAAAAGCTCTGCCCCGTGCTGGCGTTCTACGTCGAGGAGGACTGGGAGCGCGCCTGCGCGCGCTGCATGGAGATCCTCTTCAACGAGGGGCGCGGCCACACGATGACCATTCACAGCCAGAACGAGGACATCATCCGCGAATTCGCCCTCAAAAAGCCCGTCTCGCGCCTGCTGGTCAACACCGCCGGCTCGCTCGGCGGCGTGGGCGCGCTCACGGGCCTCGCGCCCGCGCTGACGCTCGGCTGCGGCGCGGTGGGCGGCAGCGCCACGTCCGACAACGTCGGGCCGATGAACCTCATCAACATCCGCCGCGTCGCTTACGGGCTGAAGGAACTCAGCGACCTGCGCGGCGAAAGCCCCGCGCCGGAGGCGGTGAGCGCCGCGACGTGCGGGGAGGGCGGCGGCGAACGCGCGGCGTCCCTGCTCAGCCGTGAGGACATCGAGGCGATCACCCGCGCGGTCATCGCGCGCTTACGGTAAGAAAGCAAAAACCAAACATATAAAATTCAAAAAACAGGAGGAACAAAACAATGGCAACGTTACAGGCACTGGGTATGATCGAAACCAAGGGGCTCGTCGGCTCGATCGAGGCGGCGGATGCGATGGTCAAGGCGGCGAACGTCCACCTGATTGGCAAGGTACACGTGGGCGGCGGCCTCGTGACCGTGATGGTGCGCGGCGACGTCGGCGCGGTCAAGGCGGCGACGGACGCGGGCGCGGCGGCGGCTTCCCGCGTGGGCGAGCTGGTCTCCGTGCACGTCATTCCCCGTCCGCACGAGGAAGTGGAGCAGATCCTGCCGACGCTGGGCACGAGCGACAAGTAAGACGCGGCTGTCCGACGGAGTAAGACGCCATGGACAGGGAACATCGCGTGCTCAGCGACACGGAGCTGCGCGCGCGCTGGCGCGCGGGCGAGACGGAGTGCCGCGTCGCGCCGGGAACGGTGGTCACGCCCGCGGCGCGGGACTTCCTGCGCGAGCACGGCATGACGCTGCGGGAGGACGGCGCGCCCTATGAGCGCATGACCGTCACGCCCATCCCCCTGCGCGGCGGGAAGGTCGTCTTTCAGAACGCCGCCACGGGGGAGGAAACGCCGGTCAAGGGCGAGGGGATGACGCATCTGCGCGGCAATCTGCTCGTCCCGAAGACCGACCCGCGCATCGCGCTGCGCGGCAAGCTGGACACGCTGTCCGCGCGCTTTCTCCGCGCGCAGCTTGCCGCGTCGGAGGCGGGGAACGAACAGCTCAGCGCGGACGTGGGCGAGCTTCTTTCCTACGTGCGCACGATCCTCGGCTGCGAGGTCAAGGACGAGCCGCTGCCGGAGCCGCGCCTGCTGGGGCTGGACAGCGCGGGCATCCGCCGCGCGTCGCACCGCGTGAGGGAGACGTTCGGCATCGACCATCCCGTGCCGGACTACCGCATGGGAAGCGCCTGCCTCCTGCTCAACGAGCTGCGCGCCGAGGTGCGAGAGGCGGAGCTTGCCGCCGCGCGGGCATTCCTGAACGAGGACGGCACGGGGGAGCGGATGGACGTCATCGAGGGGCTCAACCGCCTCTCCAGCTGCGTCTACATTCTGTTCTGCCGCGAAGTCGCGCGCGGACGCGGACAGGAGAAAAAGGCATGAACTACTACAGCGAAAAGGATATCCGGGATATCGTGGCGGGCGTTCTGGCGCAGTCGGGCCTGTCCGCATCCGCGGCGTCGGATGAGCCTGCCGCGGCGGAGCGCGGAGAGCCGATCCCCGTCGAGGTCTCGGCGCGCCACGTGCATCTCACGCAGGAGGCGCTGGACGTCCTGTTCGGGAAGGGCTATTGCCTGACGCCGAAGAAGGAGCTCAGCCAGCCGGGGCAGTTTGCCGCGGAGGAGCACGTCAAGCTCGTCACGCGCAAGGGCGCGATGGAGAGCGTGTCCGTCCTCGGTCCCGTGCGGAAGCATGTGCAGGTGGAGCTGTCGGCGACGGACGCGCGCGCCCTCGGCGTGCAGCTGCCCGTGCGCCTGAGCGGCGATCTGGACGGCGCGGGGGATATGCTGCTCATGGGCCCCAAGGGGGTCTACGAGGCGAAGGCGTGCGCCATCATTGCGCGCGCGCACGTCCACATGACGCCGGAGCAGGCGGCGCGCTGGAACGTCCGCGACGGGCAGACGCTCTCCGTCCAAATGGACACGGCGCGGCCCGTCACGCTCGACGGCGTGATCGCGCGCGTCAGCGGCGACGCGGGGCTCGCCGTCCACATCGACGTGGACGAGGCGAACGCGGCGGCGGTGACGCCCGACACGGTCGGCTACATCGTGAAACGCGGGTGAAACGGCGTGGTTCTCACGCCGACACATGGAGAATCAACATGGAAGAACAGGAACTGGAACAGATCGTCCGTCAGGTGGTCGCGGAGCTGGCGCGCCGTCAGGGCGGCGCGGAGGACGCGATCGCAAACGACGGCAGGGCGAAGGTGCTGGTCGTCGGCGCGCCCGACGCGGTGCCGGAGAGGCTGCGCGCCGATGCGGTGCTCTGCCCGCTCGCGGAGTATGAGGCGAGCCGCAACATCTGCCGCTACGACAGGGTCGTCATCGCGGAGCTGACGCTTTTGCAGCTCGTCGACGCGGCGCTGGGGCGGCCCGGCGACGCGGCGTGCTGCGCGCTTGTCTCCGCGCTGCTCGCGGGCAAGGAGGTCGACCTCGTCGAGGCGGGGCTTCCCCACCGCGCTTACGCGGGCAAGGGTAGCACGGGCCTGTACGCGCGCATCGAGGGCTACGTCCGCACGCTCCAGGGCTATGGCGTCAAGCTGTGGTCGGCGGAGCGGCTGGCGCCGCGCGCGGAGCCGCCGGCAAAGCCCGCGAAGTTCGCGCCGCCGCCCGCCGCCGTACCGACGGGCAGCGCGAAACCGAACGGGAGCCGCGTTGTGACCGAGGCGGTCGCGCTGGAGCTGACGGCGCGCGGCGCTGACACCGTCACGCTTCCGCGCGGCGCGATCGTCACGCCCTCGGCGCGGGATGTCTTCGCGCAGGCGCACGTGACGGTCCAAACCGAAGACGGAACGAGGTGAGATCCCGATGATTATTTGCAGAGTGGTCGGCCACGTGTGGGCGACGAAGAAGGAACCGAATCTCGAAGGGCTCAAGCTGATGGTGGTGCGCGAGGAGGGGGAGACCGCCTCCGACAAGACCTTCGTGGCGGCGGACACCGTCGGCGCGGGCGTCGGCGAGCAGGTGCTCGTCGTCTCCGGCAGCACCGCGCGCAAGGCGTTCGGCAGCGACGACGTGCCCGCCGACATGGCGATCGTCGCCATCATCGACACGGTGGAGACCGAGCGCGAGGCGGCGAAGAAGGCGAAGAAGAAATGAACCTGACGGAACAGATCGCAGCCGCCGGCGTGGTCGGCTGCGGCGGCGCGGGCTTTCCCACGCACGTCAAGCTCAAGGGGAGCTTTGAATATCTGATCGTCAACGGCGCGGAGTGCGAACCGCTGCTGCGCCACGACCGGTGGCTCATGCGCAGCAAGGCGGAGAAGATCGTCGCCGCGATGGACGCCGTCGCCGCCGAACTGGGCATCCCCAACGCCGTGCTTGCGCTCAAGGAGCACTACGAGAGCGAGCGCGCGGCGCTGGAGGCGGCGATCGAACAGGCGGGCAGCCGCGTGCGGCTGCACCTGCTCGGCAGCTTCTACCCCGCCGGAGACGAGCAGACGCTCGTCTGCGAGGTCACGGGGCGCGTCGTTCCGCCCGCGGGCATCCCCGCCGAGGTGGGCGCCGTGGTGTGCAACGCCGCGACGATGTACTCCGTGGGCCTCGCGCTCAGGGGCTACCCCTTTATCTACAAGTATCTGACCGTCGCGGGCGAGGTGGAGCATCCGGTCATCGCCTGCGTCCCCGTCGGCACGAGCGTTGCCGAGTGCATCGCGCTCGCGGGCGGGACGAAGCGGAGCGACTATGCGCTGGTGCTCGGCGGCCCGATGATGGGCAGGCCCCTTGCGCCCGACGCCGCGGCGGACACGCCGGTGACGAAGACGACCTCCGCCGTGCTGGTGCTGCCCGAGGGCAGCCGCACGGACGGCATAAGCGTCCGCGCCATGCTGAACCGCGCGCGCTCCGCCTGCATCCAGTGCACGACCTGCACGCAGCTCTGCCCGCGCCACCTGCTCGGCCATCCGCTCGAGCCGCACCGCATCATGCGCAAGATGGCGACGGGTGTGGACGTGAGGGAGCTTTTGAACGACCCCGACGTGCGAAACGCACAGATCTGCTGCGAGTGCGGCGTCTGCGAGGTCTACGCCTGCCCGATGGGCCTCCAGCCGCGCCGCATCAACGCCATGCTCAAGGGCGAGCTGGGCGCGGCGGGCGTCCGCTACGAGCGGAAGCAGAGCGAATGGCGTCCGGACACGCTGCGCGGCGAGCGCAAGGCGCCCGCGGAGCGCGTTGCCGCGCGCGCGGGCGTGTACGCCTACTACGACCGCGAGATCACGGAGCTGGTCTACGGCGCGCCGTCGCGCGTGGCGATCCCGCTGAAGATGAGCGCGGGCGCGCCGGCGGAGCCGCGCGTCCGGGTGGGCGACGCCGTCCGCGAGGGCGACCTGATCGCCGCCATACCGGACGGGAAGCTCGGCGCGAACGTCCACGCGAGCATCGCGGGCACCGTGGCGGAGGTTTCGGATCGGATCGTGATCGAGAAAGGAGGCGCGGGGGCGTGAACAGCATCGGCTTTCTGGAACTGAACAGCATCGCCAGGGGCATGGAGGCGGCGGACGCCGTGCTCAAGACCGCGGACGTGCACATGCTCTTTGCCCGTGCGGGCTGTCCGGGCAAGTACTACATGCTCTTCACCGGCGAGGTCGCCGCGGTGCAGGCGTCCGTGGACGCCGGACGCGCGCTCGGCGGCGGGACGGTCGTCGATTCCTGCGTGATCGCGAACATCGATCCGCAGGTCGTGCGCGCGATCAACCTCACAAGCTACCCCGAGCACATGAACGCGGTGGGCGTGATGGAGTTCTACTCCGTCACCGCGTCCGTCTACGGCGCGGACGCCGCGGTCAAGGCGGCGGACGTGGAGCTGGTGGACGTGCGCCTCGGCACGGGCATCGGCGGCAAGTCGTTCGTGGTGCTCACGGGCGAGGTCGCCGCGGTGCGCGAGGCGGTCGCGTGCGGCGTGAGCACGCCGAACGCGGAGGGCATGGTGCTCTCCTCGGTCGTGATCCCCAGCCCGCACCCCGAGCTGCTCGAAACGCTGCTGTAAGGAGGCGGGGATATGATCGAGATCGACGAGAAAAAACGCATTATTCAGGAATTTGTCCCCGGCAAGCAAATCACGCTCGCGCACCTGATCGCAAACCCCGACGCCTCGCTCTACAAAAAGCTCGGCGTGATCGGGGAGGTGAACGGCGCGCTCGGCATTATGACCATCACGCCGAGCGAGGGCGCGATCATCGGCGCGGACGTCGCCACGAAGGCGGCGAACGTGGAGGTCGTGTTTGTCGACCGCTTCAACGGCTCGCTGGTCATCTGCGGCGAGACGGCGGACGTGGAGGCGGCGCTGCGGGACGTGCTGCGCGTGCTGACCGAGACGCTGCGCTTTGCGCCGACGGAGATCACGCGCACATGAAGAAGATCCTTCTGGTCGGCGCGGTCTCGTGCGGCAAGACGACGCTGTGCCAAAAGCTCAACGGGCTCCGGCAGGAGTACCGGAAGACACAGGCGCTGGAGGTCGTCAACCACACGATCGACACGCCGGGCGAGTATCTGGAGCACCGCTCGTATCTGCGAAACCTCATGGTGACGGCGACCGGCACCGAGCTCGTGCTCTTTCTGATCGACCCCACGCAGGAGCGGTACATGTACTCCCCCGGACAGGCGGCGGCGTTTATGCTGCCGGTGGCGGGCGTCGTGACGAAGGCGGACCTCGCCACGCCCGAGCAGCTTGCGCGCGCGCGGGAGCTGCTGGAGCTTGCGGGGGCGGAGCCGGTCTTCACGGTCAGCTCCGTCGACGGGACGGGCATGGACGCGCTGACCGCGTTTCTCTCGGCGGAAGCCGACCTAACAAAATGCACAGATTAAGCCCAAAAAACTATCTATTCTGGAAAATTACGGTACGCGCGCATACCTTTTCTTGACAGTCCCATAGCGCATATAATACAATGTGTATCGTTCGGAGAGCGCGTTTTTGCGGCTCCGGAAGGGTATCAAAATTTAGGAAGAGAGGAAGCACAACATGAAAAAAGTTTTGGCACTGATCCTGACTGTCGGCATGATCGCCGGGCTTCTCGCGGGCTGCGGCGGCCAGACCACCACCCCTGCTGCGAGCAGCGGCGGCGGGAGCACCAGCACCGCGACCCCGGCGGACTATCACCTTGAGCTGAAGCTCAGCCACGTGTTCGGACCGACCGAGCAGCTCGCCATCTCCGTGCAGGAGGCGGCGGACAACATCCGCGAGAAGACCAACGGCGCGATCGACATCCAGTGCTACCCCAACAGCCAGCTCCCCGTTTACAAGGACGGTCTGGAGCAGGTCGCGAGCGGCGCGAACTTCATCTCCGTTGAGGACCCGTCCTACATCGGCGACTATGTGCCCGACTTCAAGGCGCTCGTCGGCCCGATGATGTGCTCCAACATCCAGGAGTATGAGTATCTGCTCACGACGGATCTGGTCCAGGGCATGATTAAGAAGCTTGAGAACGACAACATCAAGGTCCTCGCGCTCGACTACTTCTCCGGCTTCCGCTTCATGAAGACCAATAAGGTCATCCGCACGCCGGACGACCTCAAGGGCATGAAGATCCGCGTTCCGAAGTCCGACCTGTTCGTCAACACGCTCAACGCGATGGGCGCGAACGCGGTCCCGATGGGCTGGGACGAGACGCTCTCCGCGGTCTCTCAGGGCGTTGTGGACGGTCTCGAGGGCACGATGTCCGACTTCCGTTATGACGGCTCCGGCGAGGTTGCCTCCGTCGGTTCCCTGACGAACCACCTCATCGGCGTGTGCGGCGTGTACATCGGCCTGAACGTCTGGAACTCCATCCCCGCCGAGTATCAGAAGATCATTCAGGAGGAGTTCACCGCCTCCGGCAAGCGCATGGTCGAGACGATCGAGAACAGCTACGCCGAGGATATGGCGTACCTCGAGGCGAACGGCCACACCTTCAACGAGGTCGACATCGACTCCTTCGCGCCCGGCTTTAAGGCCGTGTATGACGCCATCGAGGGCACGACGCCCGGCATCTACGACATGCTCAAGGCCGAGATCGCGAAAATGCCCAAGAGCTAAGGGGCAAACCGTAAAAACTGCGTAATATGGGACTGCAAGGGGGAAGTGAGGCGCGTTGCTTCTCACTTCCCCCTGATCTTTTTCAGCGGCAGTCGTACGGAGGGTTCATATGAAGAAAATCACCGGAAAGCTAATCTTTGTCCACTTTGAGGAGATCCTTGCCTCCCTTTTGTTTGTGGCGACGTTGTCGCTGGTCATCGTCAACGTGATCACGCGCTACGTCTTCCGCACCGGCATCCCGTGGTCGGAGGAATTCGCGACGGGCTGCTTCGTCTGGACGGCGTTTATCGGCTCGGCGGCGTGCTACAAGCGGCGCGCCCACGTGGGCGTGGACGTTGTGGTCAACCGTCTGCCCATCCGCGCGCAGAACGTCGTGAAGATCGTGATCGACGTTCTGATGGCGTTTTTGTGCGCCTACATGTTCTATCTCAGCATCATCTATGTACTCCGCTCCTACCGCAAGCCCACGGCGATCCTTGGCATTTCTTCCGCCACGGTCTCCATCTCGCTGACGCTTGCGTTTCTTGATATGGCCGTCTGGTCGATCATTTTCATCCTTCGGGATCTGAAATCCATCAAAGAAAACGGCAGAGTTGTCGGAGAGGAGGACGTCTGATGTCAAGTTCCGGTCTTATGGGCTTTTTGCCCGTCCTTCTGGTCTTTATCCTCTATTTCGCCGGCATGCCTGTCGCGTTCTCGCTGTTCTCCTCCGGCCTTTTGTACTTCGCCGTAATCAACACGGGTTCGCCGGTCGACCTGATCTTCCAGAAGTTCATCACGAGCGCCCAGTCCTTCCCGCTGCTGGCGATCCCGTTTTTCGTCATGGCGGGCTCCATCATGAACTACGCGGGCATCAGCGCCAAGCTGATGGGCGTCGCGGACGTGCTGACGGGGCATATGAAGGGCGGCCTCGCGCAGAGCAACGTCCTTTTGAGCCTGCTGATGGGCGGCGTGTCCGGCTCGGCGAACGCGGACGCCGCCATGGAGTGCAAGATGCTCGTCCCCGAGATGGAGAAGCGCGGCTATTCCAAGGGCTTCTCCGCCGCGATCACCGCGGCGTCCTCGGCGGTCACGCCGATCATCCCGCCGGGCATCGACCTGATCATCTACGCGCTGCTCGCCAAGGCGTCCGTCGCGAAGATGTTCGCCGCGGCGTATCTGCCCGGCTTCGTCATCGCGGCGTGCCTGATGATCAGCGTCCACTTCATCTCCATCAAGCGCGGCTATCAGCCCACGCGCGACAAGCGCGCCTCCGGCGGTGAGATCGCGCGCCAGTGCGCCTCCTCCCTTTGGGCGCTGCTGTTCCCGCTGGGCATCGTGCTCGGCATCCGCATCGGCCTCTTCACGCCCACCGAGGCGGGCGCCTTCGCCGTGCTCTACTGCACGGTCGTCGGCATCTTCATTTACAAGGGCCTCAAGTGGGAGCACGTGCCCAAGATCTTCCTGGAGACGATCAACGGCACGGCGACGGTCATCCTCGTCATCGTGGCGGCGAACATCTTCGGCTACTACATGAGCTGGGAGAACATCCCCAAGATGATCACCACCTCGCTGCTCGGCATCACGCAGAACAAGTGGGTCATGCTCATCATGGTCAACATCCTGCTGCTGATCATGGGCATGTTCCTCGAGGGCGGCGCCGCGCTGATCATCGTCGCGCCGCTGCTGATCCCCGTCGTCACCCAGCTCGGCGTCGATCCCATCCACTTCGGCGCCATGTGCATCGTCAACATTATGATCGGCGGCCTGACGCCGCCCTTCGGCTCGATGATGTTCACCTGTATGTCGATCACGGGCTGCAAGCTGGAGGATTTTGTCAAGGAATGTTTCCCGTTCATCATCGCGGAGATCATCGGCCTGCTTCTCGTGACCTTTATCCCCGAGATCTCGCTCTGCCTGCCGAGGCTGATCTTCGGCTCGTAGCGCTCGAAAAGCCGTTCCCTTCCCAAACAGCGCGGGAGGCCTCCGGAGCATCTTCCGGAAGCCTCCCGCTTGCTTTTTCCTTGCGCGCAGGACAATCTGTGGTATACTGGGAGGCAGAACAAAAACTGAGTTTCAGGAACGGAGGAACCCATATGAGGCAGGGAAAACGAATCGCGTCGCTCCTGCTCGCGCTGTCGATGCTCGGCGCGGCGGGCATGGGCTACGCCGTGGACGCCCGCGCGGCGGACGAGGTGCGCGGCAGCGCCGTCTACGCGTCCGGCGCGACATATTCGGAGGGTCTGGACGCGCGGTGCGAGATCATCGGCTATCAGCGCTATGTGGGCGCGAACAGCGGCTGCTTCCCCGCGAGGGGGGACAAGGTCGCCGTGATCTCGCCGTCCGAGCTGCCGAGCCGCCGACAGGTCGACGCGGCGAAGAGCGGGCTTGCGGCGTGGGGCTTTGTGCCGGTGGAGGGCAGGCACGTCTGTCCGGAGACGCGCACGCTGGACGAGCTGATCGAGGATCTGACCTGGGCGCTGAACGACCCCGAGATCCGCGCGATCTTCTGCGTGCGCGGCGGCTCCGGCGCGTCGGAGGTGATGGACCGCCTGCCGCTGGAGCTGATCGAGAACGCAAAGAAGCCGATCATCGGCTTCAGCGACATCACCGTATATCACTCCGCGTGGACGATGGCGGGCGTCCCGTCGATCCACGGCGGCATGAACGAGGCGTTTTCGTGGAATCCTGAGTCCTGCGCGGAGGCGGAGCGGCATATGCTGCTCGGCGAGATCCCCACGTACCGCTGCCGAACGGACACGCCGTGCGTCGACGGCACGGCGGCAGGCGTCCTGATCGGCGGGAATCTCTCCACCTTTGTCTCCGTGCTCGGCACGGCGTATGACTGCACGCGGCTCGACAAGCCGTACATCCTGTTTTTCGAGGACTGCGACGACAACCTCCGCGAGATCCACCGCTATCTGACGATCCTCAAGCATCTGGGCGTTCTGGACAACGCCGCCGGCTTCCTGTTCGGCGAATGGACGGGGCTTCCGGCGGACGGCGAGGGCAACTTCGGCGCGGTGCGCGGCGGCGAATTCGAGTCGGTCGCGGACATGATCCACCGCGAGTTCCTGACGGACACGGACATCCCCGTGGCGTTCGATTTCCCCGCCGGACACGCCCGCGTCAACTATCCGCTGCTCATGGGTGGGGCGGTGAAGCTCAGCGTTTCCGGCGGCGTCTACACGGTGGAGATGTCCGACGCCGAGCTGCCCGCGCGCGATACCGTGCCGACGGCGCCCGCCGTCACGGAAACGCCGGCGCAAGCCGTTACGAATCCCGCGGCTCCGGACAGCGCGGACAGCACGGAACCGAAGCGCTGCATGAACGAGTCGCTGCAATGGCTGTGGTATTATTGGTTCTGCCTGTTCGGCTTTGCGAAACCCGCATAGCGGCGGCCGCCGCGGAAAGGAGGGAGCGCGCATGAGAGTACCGGACGGCGCGCGCGAGGTCATCCGCGCGCTCAACGCCGCGGGATACGAGGCCTATCTGGTGGGCGGCTGCGTGCGGGACACGCTCCTCGCCGAAACGTCGGGTTGCGCGGAGGTCCACGACTGGGACATCTGCACGGGCGCGAAGCCCGACGAGATGAAGGCGGCGCTTGCCGGCTGCCGGACGATCGACACGGGGCTCAGGCACGGCACGATCACCGCCCTGATGCCGGACGGGCAGTATGAGGTGACGACCTTCCGGATCGACGGCGCCTACTCGGACGGACGGCACCCGGACGCGGTGTCCTTCACATCAAGCGTCGCGGAGGACCTCTCCCGCCGTGATTTTACGATCAACGCCATGGCCATGTCCGTCGACGGCGACGGCCATATCACGGCCGTCATCGACCCCTTCGGCGGGCGGGAGGACCTGTCCCGCGGGGTGCTGCGATGCGTCGGCGAGCCGGAAAAGCGCTTCGACGAGGACGCGCTGCGCATTCTGCGGGCGATTCGCTTCGCCGCGCGGCTGGAGCTGACGATCGACCCGGCGACGCACGACGCCATGCTGGCGGGGCGGCGGCTCCTCCGGCGGATCTCGGTCGAACGGTGCATGGATGAGCTCGGCAAAATTCTCCTGTCCAAACACGGCTGGGAGTACCTGATGCGCTACCGTGACATACTTGCGGAGATCATGCCGGAAATCACGCCCTGCATCGGATTTCCGCAGAACAACCCATGGCACACCTATACGGTGTTCGAGCATACGATGCGCAGCGTGGGCAGCGCGCCGGAGGACCTGACGCTCCGGATGACGATGCTGCTGCACGATATCGGGAAGCCCGCCGCGGCGTCCACGGACGAGGCGGGGATCGACCACTTTTACGGACACCCCGAGATCTCCGCCGGGCTGGCGGAGGATATCCTGCGGCGGTTCCACTGCTCCAACCAGTTCATCCGCGACGTGACCGAGCTGGTCCGCGCGCACGACATGGAGGTGAAGCCCTCCGCGCGCGTGCTCCGCAGGCTGCTGAATCGTCTGGGCGAGCAGCAGGCAAGGCGGCTGATGCAGGTCAAGCGCGCCGACCTCGCCGCGCAGTCCGACCTTGCCAGAGAGCGCAAGCAGCGGGAGCTTGCCGAGAGCGAGGCGCTGCTGGAGCAGATCATCGCGGAGCGGCAGGCGTTTACCCTGCGCGATCTGGCGATCAGCGGCAGGGATCTGATCGAGGCGGGCGTCGCGCCCGGCCCTGAGATCGGCGTCCGGCTCCGGCGGGCGCTGGACGCCGTGCTGGACGGCACGGCGGAAAACGAAAAAGCCGCGCTGCTGGCGATCGCGACGGCGTGAAGGCCGGCGATGGAGCGGAAAGCGGTATTTCATTTCAAGCGCACAAAAAATCAGGGCTGTCTCCGATGACGGGGACAGCCCTGAATATTTATCGCAGCGAATAACACGCGAGCAGGCGATTCCATGCATTCTGCTTGACTTCCAGGTATTCCTTTCCGCCCATATTGTCGCGCACCTCCGCGGCGAAGCGCTCCGCCGCGTTCGTGCCGGCGACACCGACGCCGTTGACGATCGCGTCGACCAGCAGGTTTTGTCCGCCCATGCTCAGCGAGAACGACGTTTCCAGCTCCCCGTGGATGCTGAGCAGATCCGTCTCCCGTCTGGTGATGGGGAAGACCGTCGGCACGGACGTGTACCACATATTTCGCGAAACGCGCTCGATCTGAAGCTCGGGATGCTTGATCGTGCCGAGGGCGATCGCGGCGGAGATGTGGTCGGCGCCCTCCTTGCCGACCTCGCTGAGGCATTGGTATTCATACGCCTGGCTTTTGACGAAGCCGAGCGTCGAGCCCAGATAGCGGCGCGCGTAGTCCGTGTAGCTGCCGCCGGACTTCTCCCACAGCTCGGCGTAGGTCGCCTCCGCGATCTCCGGCATCTGTGCGCCGTTGAAGGCAAACGTCGCGTAGCTGCCGTCGCCGTTCGTCTTGATGAAGGCGTCCGGGCCGTAGGACATGAGGATCGTGCCCTCGTCGCTGTACGCGTAGTCAATGAGCCGGAGCGCGGCGCAGAGCTTGTCGGGATCGTTCGCCACGCCCGCCCGGGAGATGCCCCAGCCCGTCGGCTTGACGCTGCGCCACGACTCCGTGAAGCGCATGTACTTGCTTCCGAGCGAGCCGTCCTGCCAGCAGGCGACGGGCAGCATCACCGCCATGTACCGCTCGCCCTCGCCGGCCTGCAGCACCGTCCGGTTGTAGACGGTCTGCGTCTGGTTGTAGTCGTAGTGCATGAAGCCCATGTCGTTCGCCAGCATGTGCTCGCTTGACATCCAGGTCCCGTTGAGGAAGGAGGCGGAGATCAGCCCCTCCTGCGCCATGGCGTGCATCCGGTCGAGCGCGCGGTAGGTGTCCGCCTCCTGCCGCGCGTCGTGCAGCTTGCCGACGAGATCGAAGTACAGGTAATCCTGCCGCGATTCCAGACCCCGCACGCCGAAGAGCTGTCCGGCGAACCGGACCAGATCGGCGCGGCGGTTGTTGTTCTCGTCCGCGCGGGTGAAGAGGCCCTGCACGGAGTCCGTGCCGTTGAGCGTCTGCGGGTTGGCGACCACGCAGCGCAGCAGCGCGACCAGCTCGTCCGCGTCCCACGCGGCGTTCTGCCCGACGAACAGGTCGGAGCGCTTCGTGCCGTAGTAGCCGCCGTACGCCCGGTCGATGTAGCCGCGGAGCATGTTGACCGCGGAAACGCCGCTGATTTCCCCGGCGGCGTTCATTTTCTGAATGATGTTCCCGGCGGCGTCGTAGTCCTTGGTGATGATCTCGATGCCCGTTCCGTCGGGCTTGACGACGTCGACCATGATCTGGCCGGAGGTCGGCATATAGGGCAGATAATACGGCGTGCCGAGCGTGTTGCAGGCGGGGGCGGTGAACGCTCCGCCGCCGTCAAGCAGCTTTTCCACCCAGTCAACGCGCATCAGCGGCATCCGCTCGATGTCGTCCACGCCGTCGAAATACGGCGCAAAGTAAAAGGCGCCGATGTCGGTGTTTCCCGTGATGGACAGGAGGACGACGGGGTCGCTTTCCAGAAACGCCCTGAGATTCGGCATGACGTCGAGGTATCGGGAAATGTCGAGCAGCTTTCCCGCCTCGCCGGCTTCGGTCAGGCTGTCCGCCGAGCCGCTGACGAGGTCGATCTCGTCCATGCACTCCGACCAGAAGGCGAGCTCCTTGCCGGCGCTGTTGCCCTGATACTTGTCCTCGATGGTGATATTCAGGCGCTTTTCCGCTTCCGCCCAGGTCGGCTTGAGGTCGCCGGTGCGGTAGGTGACGCCGTCCGCGAGGGTCACGCCGTCGCCCGCGGTATCCGCGTCAAAGCTCATGCCCGTCTGCGGGGAGTTGTAGCCCGTCGCCATGCGCAGCACCGTGCCCTCGGCATAGGTGAGCTCCGCGGGGATGAGCGGCTTTTCCGTATGGCTGACGGGGGCGGGCGCGGGCTCCGGCGGAGCGGTGTCCGCCCCTCCGACGCAGCCGCAGAGCAGGGAGACCGCCAGCAGCAGCGCGGCGAAAGGCGCGATTCTCTTCATGGCTTCCCTCCCCCTTTCCACGGCGGCGAGACGGCGGATCGCCGTCCCGTCACGCCGGATCGTCCCGCTCGTCCAGCAGAATGTGCACCTGATCCCAGTCGAAGCTGCCGATCGCGCGCTGGATCTTCTCCACGCGCTCCCGCTCGCCGGACGGGATGCGGAATCCGGCGAGATAGTGGAAGATGTACGCCGCGCTGTCCGAATCCAGATTCGACGCCAGCTCGCGGAGGCAGTCGTACGCCTCCTTGAGCTTGTCGTCCGGGATCACCGGCAGGGAATCGTCCGCCGCCGCATCGCCGGACGCGGTCTGGCGCAGCGGCGCGAGCGCCGCGCACATCGCGCGGACGCGCTCCAGAAGGCCGGGGAGACCGTCGCAGAGCGTCTCGGCGTCGCCCGCCTTGCCCGCGAGCTCCAGCTTTTCCGCCAGCGCTCCGATGGTCTCCGCGCCGATGGCGCGGGACGTGCTCTTGAGCGCGTGCACCTTGACCGTGGTGTTGGCAAGGTCGCCGGCGCGCCACAGGCCCTCGACCTCATCCGCCGCCGCCGCGGCGTTGTTTTCGTAGATCGTCAGCGTGTCGAGGTAGGACTCCGCCGAGCCGCAGTGCGAAAGCCCCCGCTCAGTGTCCAGCCCGTCGACGGCGCGCAGCCAGTCCGGAAGGTCGGCGGAGGGCTCCCCCGCCGCGGCGCCGTCGCCGGACACGCGCAGCTTTTCCCGCGGAAGATACCGCATGATAAGCTCTTCCAGCCGGTCGGCGTCGATGGGCTTGGTGAGATAATCGTCGAAGCCCGCCGCGAGATACTGCTCCCGCGCGCCGGAGATCGCGTTCGCGGTCAGGCAGACCGCCGGCGTTTGCAGGTTCGGGCTCCCCGCCTCGCCGCGCAGCTCATGCAGCGTCTCGATGCCGTCCTTGTCCGGCATCATGTGGTCGAGGAAGATGATGTCGTACTTTCTGCCGCGCGCGAGCGACAATCCGTCGCCGCCGCATCCGGCGGTGTCGATCTGCACGCCGGTGCGCTTTAAGAGGCTCTTGAACACCTCCAGATTCATCGGTGTGTCGTCGACCACCAGCAGCACGGCGTCGGGCGCGGTGAACCGCTCCCGATACTTTCTGCGGCCGGAGATCGAGGCGCGGTAAGACGCTTCGTAATTGCCGAGCGCGTCCCACTTGACGACCTTCTGCTTCAGGCGGAACGAGAACGTCGAGCCCTCGCCGTAGACGCTTGCCACCTCCAGGCGGCTCCCCATCATCTCCAGCAGGCGCTGGGTGATGTTCATGCCGAGACCCGTGCCCTCGATGTTGCGGTTGCGCTTTTCCTCGATGCGCTCAAACTCGGAGAAGAGCTTTTTCATATCCTCCGGCTTGATGCCGATGCCCGTGTCGCTGACGGAAACGTTCAGAAAAACGCCGTCGGGCTCGTCCGCGATCCGCTCGTAGCCGACATGGAAGGTGACGCTGCCCGTCTCCGTGTATTTCACGGCGTTGGTGAGGATGTTCGTGACGACCTGCTTGACGCGCACCTCGTCGCCGTGGAGCAGGCGCGGCGTCGCTTCGTCGAAATCGAGCCTGAGCAGCAGATTTTTGTCGTTCGCTCTGGGCTGGATCATGGTGACGAGGTCGTTGAGAAGGGAGGAAATGTCGTAATCCACGGGCAGAATGTCCATCTTGCCCGCCTCGATCTTGGAGAAATCGAGGATATCGTTGATGAGGCCGAGCAGTGTGTTACCCGCCGTCTTGATGTTCTCGGAATACCTGAGGACGTCGTCGCTTTCGCTCTCGCGCAGGATCATCTCGTTCATGCCGAGCACGGCGTTGATCGGCGTGCGGATCTCATGCGACATGTTGGCAAGGAAGTGGGATTTCGCCTGATTCGCGTAATCCGCCTCCTCCTTGGCGTCCTTGATCTGCCCGTACTGGCGGCGGATGATGTCGAGATAGCCGCCGGACATCCGCACGCCGATCGCGAGCGAGAACACGAGAAAGGCGGAGGCGATCAGAATGACGCGCAGCAGGAAGTCGCGGACATAGTCGTTGAGGTCCTCCATCGCCATGTCCACGCCCGCGTAGGCGACGCATCTCCCGTCCAGATCGTAGATCGGCTGATACACCGTGAGCAGCCAGCCGAAGGAATCGTCGCTCTCGACCGGATCGATCTCCCCGCCGGCCAGCAGCGTCGAAAGATACGGCTCGAAGGACGGGTCAAAGGGGAGCACTTCGCGGGGCTCGAACGTTTCCTCCCCCTCCGGCGCCGTGTCGAACACCACGTGGCAGCCGTCCTCCGAAATGCGGTAGATGTAGACGTACTCCAGATACGGCGTGTTGTCCCGTATCCCCTGGAGGACATTTCGCACCTCGCCGTAGCTCTGCGCGGCGTGGCCGCGCTCCAGATAGACGTCGATCAGGCGCGGATCGACGGCGTTCACGACCTGCTGCGCCGCGCCGTTCGCCACCTCAATGCGCTCGCGGCGCGCGTTTGCGGTGTAGAGCGCGACGCTGATCCACGCGCAGACCACCACCAGCGCGACCGCTCCCAGCGCGATCGCCGCCAGCAGACGCCGGTGCAGGCGGTTCATGTCAAAGCGGCCGGCGTCGTCCAGACGGTTAACGCTTTGTATCTCCTCGCGGATGCGCGCGGGCAGGATGCGCAGGACGATCGCCACGATCGCCGTCGTGATCGCCTTGTCCGCGATGTTGAGAATCAGATTGATCAGCAACAGGGCGGGGAGCCGGTCGACGCTGTACATGCCGACGAAACGATCCACAAAGGGGACGGAGACGAAATCCACGCTGATCACGGTGTTCAGGCTCCACGCGATCAGCCCGCCGAGCACGCCGCCGATCAGCGCGAGCGTCAGGGCGAAGAGCACATAGCCGCCCTTGCGCTTGAACACGTTCCGGTAGAACATCCGCGAGGCGCTGATGGCGATGCAGATGTTGACGATTGCGAAGTAAGAGGACATCCGGCTGAACGGCAGGCACAGGAGATTGGACGCCAGCGCCGTCAGGATCGCGGCGAGCGGGCTGCATTCCCATGCCACGATGATCGTGCCGATGGTGTCGAGAAACAGCGGGAGGCCGCACTTTTCCACCACCATCGACAATATGACGTTCAGCGCGATGCCGCAGACGACGAAGGCGTCGCGCGTCAGCCTGGCCCGGCCGATGCCCGGCTTCGCCTGTTTGCTTTGCATACCCCGCATGCCCCCTCTCATTCTTGGCTTCCGTGACGCATTTTTGCATCACGCGGCGGGCTTATCCCTCAAGCTTCAGCAGCTCGGCGGGTGCGTCCTCCCGCCCCGTCCGGTCCTCGACGTGCCAGCCGCCCCAGACGGAAAACACCTTTTTGATCAGCGCCAGCTCCTTCGGGCTCGCCGCGTTCAACACGTCGAACAGCTCCTGAAACCACCGCGCCTTGATGAGCTCCACATACTTCCCGTACTCCTCCATGCCGAGCGGCGAGAGCATCAGGATAACGTTTTTTTTGTTGCCCACCGCGTGGTACTTGTCCACAAGGCCCTTGGCGACGAGCTTCTGCACATATTTGGAGTAGGTCGCCTGCCCCAGACCGAGCTGGTCGGCGTACCATTTCATGTTCTTGTGATCCTCGGCATGCTCCAGGATGTTCTCCATGATCTGCACCTCGTAGGGGGAGAACTTGACCTTGTCTCCGAACAGCTCCGTCTTGCAGATTTGGGAATAGCCGTTCGCAGAGCGGTAAAAGTTCCCCACGATATCGCGGTATTCGCCCATCCATTCCAGCTTCATCGGTCATCGTCCTCTCCAAAGTGTGGTGCGTCCGTGACAAAACGGCCACTTTAAATGATTATTATAGCACGCTTCGCATGAATATGCAACGAAACCGAACCGTCATTTCCGACAATTCGGCATATATTTTCTTGTAGAATATAAATACTTGCCAACGGAAAGCATTTATAATATACTGGGCGCAGCTTCACGGAAGCACACAATTTGGAGAGGAGATCATCCCGTGGAAAAAGTGAAGAAAAACGCCAAGCTGACGCTCTGCCTGTCGCTGGTGCTGATGCTGCTCAGCGGAATCGTGTCCTCGGCGGTGCAGACCTCCGGCGGACAGGTCAGCATGAAGGAGCTGAACATCGAGACGGACAGCGGCTATACGATGTCCGCGTATCTGCTGGTGCCGAAGACCGCGACTGCCGACAACCCCGCGCCCGCGATCGTCACCAGCCACGGCTACCTCAACAACAAGGAGATGGCGGACGCGAACTATGTGGAGCTCGCCCGCCGCGGCTTCGTGGTGCTGTCCATCGACCAGCCGGACCACGGCGACTCCGAGGTGACGCCGTCGTTTTTCATCCTCGCGCCGGACGGCGTCTATCAGGGCGTGCTGGCGCTCAGCCGCATGCCGTTCGTGGACGTCTCGCGCATCGGCGTGACCGGGCACTCCATGGGCAGTTGGTCCGTCAACGCCGCCGTGCAGGCGGACAACGAGAACGAGACGCCGCTGATTGCCGCCGCGCTCATCCACTGCAACGACCCGCTGGTGGCGGACGACGCCGGCAACGCCGCCAACCCATACGGCAGCCGCGACGTCGGCGTGATCTCCGCGGTCTACGACGAGTTCTTCGGCACCTCCGCCGACGCGAACGGGAACACCCTCGGTTCCCCGTACTTTATGGAGAGCGCCACGGCGCAGACCTTCCTGAACTTCGGCAGGGACGGCGCCGCGTCCGAGAAGCGCGAGGCGTACCGCGAGTATTGGGAGAACGTCGACGGCAAGGACACGCTCCGCGTCGTCTACCGTCCGCCGATCATCCACCCGTGGTCGCACTTCTCCGCGCGCTCCGAATCCTACATCATCGACTTTTTCTCCAAGACGCTCGGCGCGGTGAACCCCATCGCGGCGACCGATCAGGTCTGGCAGTGGAAGGAAGCGTTCAACTTTGTCGGCGTCATCGGCTTCGCCCTGTTCCTCTGCTCGTTTGCGACGCTGCTCGTCTTCACGCCGACGTTTGCCTCCCTGCGCGCCGAGACGCCCGCGGAGCCCGTGGTCGTCAAGGATAAGGCCGGCAAGCTCTGGTTCTGGCTCTCCCTGCTCGCCGGCGCGGCGTTCGGCAGCCTCGTCTTCCTGACGCTGCTCGCCAAGGGCAACACGATGAACGTCGCGCAGGGCGAGGCGATGGGTCTCGGCCTCTGGTCCACCTGCTGCGGCTTGTTCACGATCCTCAGCATGTTTGTGTGCTACCGCGCCTACGGGAAGAAGAACGGCATGGATCTCAACGCCTGCGGCGTGAAGATGCCGGCGAAAAAGCTCGGCCTGAGCGTGCTGCTCGCGCTCATCGTCGTGACGGTCGCCTACGGCATCGTGTTCACCGTGGATTACTTCTTCCTCTCGGACTTCCGGCTCTGGACGCTCGCCATCAAGGCGTTTGAGGCGCCGATCCTGCGGTATCTGCCGTATGTCCTTCTGTTCTTCACGTACTATATCGCGCTCTCCGTCGCAACGAACTGCTTCAATTTCAACAACATCGGCGGCAGGGCGAACGTCGTGATCTGCGGCATTCTTTCCGCGGCGCCCGCCGTCATTCTGCCCGCCATCCAGTACGGCACGTACTTCTCCGCCAATCACATGATGTGGGCGCAGACGACCATGACCTCGCCGAACTACCCGATGTTCGTGCTGTGGCTGTTCCCGATCATCCTCATCATCTTCGGCGCGACGCTCATCTCCCGCGCCATCTACAAGAGCACGAAGAACCCGTACATCGCGGGCATCATCTGCGGCGCCATCGTGGGGCTGATGACCATTACGAACACCTGCTCCGTCTTTGTCTGAATCCGATATCATTTACCTCCTTAATGGCGGATGCCGCGGAGCTGTTTGGCTCCGCGGCGTCCGCCGTTCTTATTTCGACGCGGATGCTAAATAGTCAGTAAAGGAAGCATCTATGCGTCGTTTTTGCGCCGGCGGGAGCTATGAGCATCGGTGCGCGGCGAAGCCGCGCGCCCGATTCCGGTAAGAAAGGAAGCTCCTGTGCCGGCAAAAACTGTCGCGGAGAGTAATGTACACCAAAAATGTATAACAAAGGAACTCTCTGTGCGACAGGGAAGGTCCGGGGGAAAAACCTATGCGCTCTCGCCGCCGTCCGTCCCGTCGATCAGGCGGAACAGCAGCGCGGAGGTGACCGCCTGCGGCGTGAAGTCGACGACGCCCTCCGCGCCCTCCGGCAGCTCGCTCCGGGAGCCGACGACGATCGCACCCGCGGCGCGCAGGACGTCCGCGAGGCTGAGCCGCTGCTCCAGCACGTGGCGCATGCCGTCGATCAGATCGTCGCCGTTTTCGTGGGGCACAATGCCGTCGCCGAGCGCGCCGCCGTAGATGTAGAACGCGTTGCCGACGAACATGCCGATGCTCATGTCGCGGCTGTCGTTGAATTGCAGCGGCACGGGAGCGAAGACGAGCTTTGCCGGGTCATAGGTGAAATTCTGGCTGCGGATGTCCGATTCCGTCGGCTTCTGCGTCGTGATGACGAACTCGAATTTCGCCCCGTCCGTCCCGCAATACTGGTTGGCGGAAAGGATGTAGACGTCGTCCGCGTCGGGCTTGAACCAGAACGCCTCGGCGGCGCCGTTCGGCTCCGGCGCGTCCGTCTGGTCTCCGGTGAACAGGACGGCGTCGTCCAGCCGGAAGCCGGCGTTCCAGCCGTAGTGCCCCTTCTTCGAACGCATGTGGAGGTCGAGGTCGATCCGCTCCTCCTGCGCGTTGACCCAGTGGATGCCCGCCGTGAACGCGCCGTCCTGCCCGGTCATGATCCGAGTGCCGTAGGGGATGTGCCCCATCATCTGTTTCTCCGAATACGGCGCGGCGTAGCTGATGTACGCGGGCATGAGGAAGACCTTTCCCTCGACGGACGGGCGCAGCCGCTCCGCCAGAAGGCCCTTCGCGCGGTTGAACAGCGCGGAGAGGCGCTCCGCCGCGCCTTCATCCATGGCTCCGGCGGGCGGCAGCGCGCCGGAGCGCACAAAGATGCGGCCGTTGCGGACCATGTAGACGCCCGGCGTCTCACACAGCGCGAAGCAGCGGAGCATGACGGCGTTCGCGAGCTTGATGAGCGCGCGGTTGTCCGCCTTGTCCAGCAAGCGCTCCACGGCGTCGTCCCTGCCCGCGAGCGCGAGCTGGATGACGTTCTGGAACGCCTCGTCCGTCAGCGGCCTGTGATGCCGCACGGCGAGGCGCCGGATGCGGTTGACGATCGGTGCGCAGCCCGGATAGTGCTTGTAGGCGAGGAAGATCGGTTTGTAGCGCAGGAACACCTCGGCGAGCGAAATCTCGCTCGCGCGCAGGAGGATGTCCCGCGCCGTGTCGTCCGCCGTTTCGGCAGCCTCGCGGATGGCCTCGATGAGGCGCGGGCTCTTGATGAGGAGCGTACCGCCCGTGGTCTTGTAGATCAGGTAGCGCAGCACCGAGACGGGATTCTCCGGAACCGTGCCGCGGCAGTCGTGCGCCATCACCTGAAACTCGAAGGACGCCATGCTTTCCACAGAGGCCGTCACATACGGGAGGAAGCGGCGCATGGCCTCCGTTTGCCGCTCGTTCGGCGCCTTTGTCGCCATGGCGAAGCGGTCCATGCTTCCGATGAGTTCATCCTCCGAAAGCGCGCGGATGACCGTCAGCCTGTTGACCGGCAGCATGCCCTCGGGCAGCTCCAGCGCTTCGGCGGGGACGTAGGTCGGCACGCTCACGCCGGCGGACTCCGCCCCGTAGGTCGTGAAATAGTGCAGAAGCTGCTGGAAGAAATACGCCTCCGGCGTCATATCCGCCACCGTGCCGAACGACTTGTGGAACGTCTCGTTGAAGCCGGCGGTTTTCACGCCGTACACCTCGTTCAGGACGTTGAACACCTGCTCCGGCACATCCGCGGGCCTGCCGCCGCGCACGACAACAAAGCCGGAGCACGCGCAGTCCGGCACGCTCCTGCGCGTGCCGCCGCGATCCAATGCGTCCGCCGGCACGGCCTTGAACATCGCCGAAAAATCCGATATCAACTTGTCGGTCAGTTCGATCATCCTGCCCACCCCGTTTCGCTTTCAACTCTTACGCTGTCAATGATACGGCATTTTTTCCGTTTTGTGAAGTGAACCGCCGGTTCCATTTTCTCAATAGCCGACCGCCAGACCGAACAGCAGCAGCGCGCCAGTGAGCAGCAGGTTGAGGAGCTGGAAGCGCCAGGAGTATTTCGCCCAGTCCCCGTAGCCTGTGTCCGCGAGGCCCAGCGCGATCAGCAGCGCCGGATTCGTCGGGTAGAACACGTTGCTGAACCCGTCGCCGAAGGCGAAGGCGACGATGCACAGCTGCGCGCTGACGCCGAAGATCTGCGCCAGCGGCACGATGAGCGGGATCAGCAAAAACGCCTTGGCCGAGCCGGAGGGGATGAAGAAGTTCATCACGAGGCAGATGCCGTAGATGAACAGGATCAGCCCCGCGCCGGACATGCCCTCCGCCGCGCGGACGGCGTGATACAGAAGCGTGTCCAGAATTTTCCCCTCCACCAGCGTGTACTTGATGGAGGACGCCATCAGGATCATAAGGATCGACGGCGCGATGGTCACGAGCCCGCTCAAAAACGCCCTGCCGAGGCGTCTGCCGCCCATGCCCGCCGCCAGCGTAGAGGCAATGCCCGCGGCGAGGAACATCACCGCGACGATAATCATCGTATAGTCCCGCAGCGCGGGGATGAAGCCGGAGCTGAGCACCAGCACGATGCCCGCGCCGAGAATGATTGCGAACAGGAGGAGCCCTTTGTCCATCTTCGCGTCCGGCGCGTGTTTGTCCGCGCGCGGCGCGTCCTCTTTCCCGGCGGTCAGGCGCTTCGCATGCAGGCGCACGAAGGCGAGCAGCAGCGCGTAGATGCACGCGAACGACACCAGCCGCAGCCAGATGCCGCTGAACATCGGGAGCCCCGCCAGCGTCTGCGCCACGCCGATGGTGAACGGGTTCGCGACGCCCGCGGCGAAACCGCAGCCCGCCGCCAGCAGGCTCATGGCGACGCCCGTCGCGGCGTCCCAGCCGAGCCCCAGCGCGAGCGACGTGACGATGGGCACCAGCGGCACGACCTCCTCGAACGAGCCGACCAGCGAGCCCATTGCCATAAAGAAGAAGATCAGCACCGCCATCAGCCGCCAGCGCACCGCGCCGAAGCGGGACACCAGCTTGTCGAGCATATAGCCCATCAGGCCGCAGACGTTCAGCGCGTTGAACACGCCGCCGATGACCAGCAGGAACACAATGACGGCGATCAGCGTGCCGGAGCCCTCCGCCCCGAGCACGAGAATGGGCGAGAGCAGCCACTTCCACAGCGGAAGCCCGCCCTCCACGGTGTGATAGCCGGCGGCGGTGTCGATGACGGTGTTGCCGGCTTCGTTCAGCGTGCGCGCGTATTCGCCGCCGGGGATCACGAACGTCAGGATATAGGTCGCGAGCATCAGGACAAAGATGATGACGATGGCGGTGATAAAGCTCTTCGCGCTGATATCAAGGCCCTTGCCTTCCTGCTCCATGCTCACACCTCCCGCATCAGATACTTGTACCAGTCCACGGCGCGCGCCAGTGAACTCAAATCGACGTTTTCATCGATTCCATGAATGGAGGCGAGCTGCTGCTCGCTGATGAAAAACGGCAGGAACCGGATGCACTGGTCGCACACGGTGTCAAAATACCGGGAATCGGACGCGCCGGTCATGATGTAGGGCACCGGCACCACGTCCGGGAAGACCGCGCGCACCGCCCGCTCGGTCAGGCGGAACGCCGCGCCGTTATAGTCCGTCACGCGCGAGGGGAAGCCGGGGTCGAGGACCTCCATCTCGACGCCGTACTTCTTTGCCAGCTTTTCGACGGCGCGGAAGGACGCCTGCTGCCCCTGATGGTGGGAAAAGCGCATGTTGCCGACGACCCACGCCTCGCGCGGCAGCACGTTCGTGCCCGCAGAGCCCTGCGCCATGGTGAAGGCGAGCGTGGTGCGGAGCAGCGCGGCGGCGGAGCCGGAAACCGCCGGGATCACGCGCTTGAGGACGGGCGCCGCCTTCTCCGGCTGCGCGGTCACGCGGCCGAGCGCGCCCATGTAGGGCGAAAACCGCCGGAACATCTCGCAGACGGTCGGCGAGAGCTCCGCGGGGAAGATATGGCTCCGCTCGACCGCCGCCATGAACTTGCCCAGCCGCACCAACGGCGTGTTCTTTCCGGGCGTGGAGGCGTGCCCGCCGTTCGAGTGTGCGATGAATTTGAGGTCGGCGCAGCCCTTCTCCCCCACGCCGATCATGGCGAAGACGCCGTCGGCGCCGCCGATGGGGTCACGGAGGATCATGCCGCCCTCGTCGAAGCTCATCTCGAAGCGGATACCCTGTTCACGGAACCACGCGGCGATTTCCTCCGCGCCGGAGCCGTCGGTCTCCTCGGTGCAGGACGAGGAGAACCAGACGTCGCGCGCGGGCGCGAAGCCGTCCGCCGCCAGCTCGTCCGCCGCCTGCAGCATCGCCCAGAGGCCGCCCTTGTCGTCCAGCGTGCCGCGCCCCCAGAGCTTGCCGTCCGCGATCTCGCCGGAGAACGGCGCGTGCGTCCAGCCGTCCGTCACCTCCACGACGTCGTGGTGGTTCATGAACAGCACCGGCGGGAGCGACGCGTCCCGCCCCTGCCAGCGGAGGACGAAGCCGTTTGAAAAGCGCTCCCGCGTGCAAGCGCCGTAAATATGCGGGAAGAGCGTCGAAAGTAGCTCCTGAAATTCCCGGAACTTCGCGCTGTCCCGCGCATCCGGCGCGGAGATCGTCTCTTTGCGGACCATCGCGGCAAGCGTCTCCGCAAAGCGCCGCGTTCTCTCGTCGAAAGCAGCCGTACCGTTTCGTTCCATGACATCACCCCGCCGCATTTATCAGAATCACCTGTAGATTATAGCATACCGATACCCGCCGCGCAACAGCCTCGCCGCTGCTTCGGGCGTACAATTTGAGCGTCTTTTTCGCTCGGTGTAAAGTAATTGTAGGACAATTTCAAAAAAGGTACAGGAAACATCTCAAACATGCTTAAATGAGAGTGCTA
>SVMM01000014.1 GCA_015067435.1 Oscillospiraceae bacterium
ACGGGCTCCGTGCCGTTCATCAGCGTATAGTTGGAGCTGGTAAGCACGGAATCCGCGCTGTTTCCACTGTCAACCATATACTTGCTGAACGTCACATAGATGCCGTCCGTCGTGTACTGCACGCCCGTCACATACGGCACGGCGGTATCCACGAGCGGAATGTTGACGTCGAGCTGCGGCGGCAGCACGGGGAGCAGCTTCGTCGCCGTGACAGTGCCGTTGCCGACGCTCCCGCTGACCGTCGCGGCGCTGTCGCGGTTGCTGTCGCCGGTGAGGCCGCCCTTCTCCGCCGTGACGAACCACAGGCCCTCCGGCACGAACCACTGATAGAGGCCGTCCGCGCCCGTGACCTGTACGGGGTCGTTCGGCGTCAGGCCGCGCACGCCGCTTGCGGTCAAAAGCTGCGTCGGCGTCCGTGTGGGCGTTCCGCTGCCGAGCGAAGTTTCTTTGATAATGCCGCTTGCAGTCTCATTTCCGTCCGCCGCGTAGTACAGCGTGACGGTCGCGCCCTCGACGGGGTTCTCCAGAACACCCTCGTAGACGATGCCGGAGGGGTCGAAGACGTTGCCCATAATGGTCTTGCCGTTGATGCCGTCCCTTTTTTTCTTCTTCTCACCCTTGCAGTCGTCGCCCTCGTACTCCTGCGCCGTGACGCGGATGAACTGCGCGGTCTTCATATAGCACTGCTGATAGGCGTCCGATGCTTTGAAGAACAGATCGTCCGCCCATATCTGACCATATTTCGCGATATAGAATCCCGCCGCTCCGCTGACTATTGAGACGGCCGCCGCCGGCAAACCACCGGAAATGGTAACCAGTGCGCTGATGATACTGGTTGACACGCAGACAGCTAGGGCCAGCTCGGTAAGCATCATTATCGTGGAACACGCGTTGGCTTCATCAACATATTTTTGGTAAAGACCTTCGCAGATCGATCTGCGCGTCGGGTTCATCGCCTGATAGCACGGGTGCTGCTTCAGCTCGTCCAGATCCTTCCAGAATTTGTTCAGCTCCTCTTGCCGCTCATGGTAGTCTCCGAACAATTTGAAGACGGATCCCATGCCATCCCATATGGTAAGCCCCGCGCCCACAGTCGAAGCGAGGAGACTCTGGGAAAGCGAGATCACCGATTCGAGATGGAGCATTCCGTAGCCATCTTCCGTTCTGCAGTTGTTTATGAACTTTGTAATCCAGCTGTTCTCCAACGCTTCCTGCTGCGCTTCAAGCTGCGCGCGTTCGTAGGGCGTCATCGGTTTTTCGCGGGCAAGAACAAGACTCTGCTGCACCGTAAACGCGCCGTCCCGGCTCGTTGCGGCGGCGAAGCTTGCCGGGAAGCCGGTGAAGGAATCGTGGAACGTCGCAGTGATGGAGCGCATATAGAACCTGCTGTCGGTGCTTGCGATGTAAGCGACCGAGATATCGTACCCGCTGCCGCTGAGCGAAAGCACAAAGAACGCGTCGCCGCCCCCCGCGACATTGTCCAGATCCAGGCTGCCGGACTGCATGCTGACTTCGGCGCCGAGACCGAGCGTTTTCCTAAAGTCGTACAGCAGCGTTTGCAGCTCGCTGAAAAAGCATTGCTCGGTGATGAGCGAAGCGGTTCCGGAAACGGTCCTGTTCTGCGCCGCCATTGCTCTCACCGTGGCGGCGACGCCGGAATTGTCGTCATAGCCGTTCTGCGTCTGTACGGCTGCCCCTTCAATCGTCATGCCGCTGCCCGCAAGAGAGGCGTTGGTCTCGTCCATTTTGGCCTTGACGTCCGCCAATTGGCTGTCGGTCGCGGTTCCGGCGGTAACGGTCAAATTGCCGCTGCCGTCCTGCATGAATGCCACCTTGCCGGGGGTGGAATGCTCCCAAATTTGGGAAAAGCCCGTATATGTCGTGCCGTTCTGGAGATTATACTGGCCGAGCACTTGATTGAGCAGGCTGTGCACATACTCGACCGTTCCCTCGTCGATGGTCAGGCCGCCGTCGGTGACGGGATTCGTCTTTGTGATCGGCAGCATCATTGCCTCCGCGCCGGAGACGAGCGCGGGCAGGTCGCCGACGGTTGCGACGAACGTGCCGCTCGGCCCTTCTGTCGCGGGAACGAAGCGGATCTGCCCGTCGTTGGTGTAGACCTTGACCGTGACCTTGCTGTTGAAGCCCTCCGTCAGCACCTCCAGCTGCTCCGGATTCTTAACGGTGACGGCGAAGCTGACGCTGCGGATACCACCGCTGCCGGTCGTGTAGGTATCGCCCACGTTGACGGTCTTTCTCCCTTCGTCCCCCGTGTAGGACATCGTGAAGCCCGTGAGCTGTGCGCCGCCCGGCTGATGGAAGACGGTGATCCCGTCGCTCATAACGCCCGTCGCGCTGACGGAGTGTATGCTGTGCACGGTGACGTACCGCGCGTCCGTTCCGGCGAGGGTGATGATCGCCGTCCAGTCGCCGTACCGGTCCGCCGTCGCCGTGCCCACGACGACATCGTTGTCGTAGATGGTGACGCTCCGATTCGCCGCGGCGGTCCCCTCGACGGTGATCTGTTTGTCGCAAACGTAAGAGGAGAGCGTCGTGATGTACGCATCCGGCTTCTCCACCACCGCGCGCCCGATCAGCTGTCGGTAGGCTTTTGTGCCGGTATTATAGGTCACGTCCGCGCTCAGGCTGACAGCCATCTCCCACAACACGCTGCCGGGGGAGCAGTAGAGCGTGTAGTCGCAGGGAAGCGGGATGTTATAAGCGGAAAGGTCGATGCGGTAGTCGCCCGATGATTGAGTGCCGGGGAGCACATAGCTCGTTCCGTTGATGACAAGCCGGCGGGGAACCGAGGACGACGCCGAATCGTGCACGGAGTTGCCCATGTTGGCGTGCAGCTCGATGAGCCTGCCGTTTTTGCAGCCGTCGTCAAGGCCGATGCGCCCCGTGAAGGCGATCAGGTCGCTTTCGCTCGAAAAGCTCTGGGCGCTCGCGGTCAGGGTCGAGCCAGGCTTGGTGACGAACGCCGCGTTCTCGGACGCCGCGGCGCTCAGGCTGTACGAGCCGATGTCGGTCACCCGACCCGCCGTCAGCATCGCGCTCCAATGCGTCAGCTCCGCCCCCGCGGGAAGCGCGCTGTAGGCAAGGTTCTCGACGCAGCCGTCATAGCTCGCGGGCAGCAGCACGACGGTGAACGTGCCCGCCGCGCCCGTCGGGCAGGGGATACCGTAGGCGTTTCTGTCGCTGCAGAGTCCGAAGGTCTCCGATTTGCCGATGTAATTCCCGCTGCCGTCGTACCACGCGGTGAAAACGTCGGCGCCGCGCGTCGCGGAGAGCGTGACGACCACGCCCGGGATCAGCGCGGGCGTGAACGCGACCTCCGCACGGCTGCTCGCCAGCGTGACGTTGTTGCTCATCGCCGCAAGGCCGGGAACGTTCGCCGAGACGGTCAGATCGGCGCTGTTACTCGATATAAAGTCGAGGCTGTAGCTCCGCGTCGCGCCGGAAATGCCGGTGACGGAGATGCCCTCCGACCAATTCTTGCCGCCGCTTTTGACGGTAACGGTGCTGTCCGGATCCCATGACCGGGAGCTGTTGCGGACGAGGTTTTGCAGGTAACTGTCCGCCAGCGTCTTTTCCGTTTCGGTCATGCCCGCGGTGTCCGGTGTGATCGTGACCGTCAGTTGGTTGGAAATGGCGGAAAGGTCATGCGTCACGCTTGTCGCATCCGACGCGACGGCAAGCGTGCCGCCGCTCGTGATGCTCAGCTGCTGTCCCTGATACGAGGCGCTGAACGTCGTTTCCTTGCCGGGGATCAGATGGAGCGTGTATTTCGTCGTACCGTTTTCAGGTTTGGTTGCCGCCGAGACGCTGCGCGCAACGCCGCCGACGATCTGCGTCGCGGTGACGATGACGCCGGAGGGTTTGCTGCTCCCGGAGCCTTGGTCGACCGTCACCGTGCCCGAGACGGCGACCGTCTGGGTGATCGCCGCCGGATTGATCGTCAGCATGCCCGTATCCGGCAGAGTGAGGCCGGAATACTCCACGCTCCAGTCATAGCTGCCGTATTTCTCGGAGCCCTTGACGCCCGCAAGTTCCACTGTGTAGGTTCCGTTCGCCGAAACGAGGCAGGGAAGATAGCCTGCGGACAAGGGGCGCGTACCGTGCATGATTTTGCCCACCGTGTAGTCCGTGCCCTCGGTCAGCCCCGTCACGGTCACGCCGTTCAAAACGGCATAGGTTCCGCCGGTCAGTTCGACCGCGCCGGTTTCCTGCGTGACCTTATTGTCCCCAGACGGCGTATAGGCCGCGATGGTGGTGCTGCTGCCGTCCACGGGGGCGACCAGCTCCAGCGAGTCGTAAGACCTGCCGCGCAGGCTCTGCTTATCCGCCTCGATGCTCGATGTCAAAACTCCGCTCCAAAGCGTGGTCTTTTGCCCGCCGCTGACGCCGTACAGGGTCGCCCAGCACGCAACGGCCGGTCCGGTATAGGTCACGGTGAGCGGCCTTTCCCACTGCGCGGTGAAGGTCACATCTTCGTCCAGAGTAAACGCGTTGCCCGCGTTATAGGTGTAGCCGAAGGAGGAGGCGCCGACACTCGTGACCTTCCAGCCCGCAAAGTCGAGCGCTCCCTTTTCGTCGTTCTTCGTCGGTGCAGCGGGCAGGGCGATAACCTCGCCGGACGCGACGGCGACGGGATCATAGCTTACGCCGCTCGCTCCCGTGCCGCCGTTGAGTTCATAGGCGGCAGTGCGCGCCTCCACGATGCTGAGCGTGAGGGTCTTGGAGGCGATACCGCCGCCCGCCTCCGCAGCCGTGACGATAATATTGTAATTGCCCTTTTCCGGCTTCCCGTCCGCCGCACCGTCCGCGCGGGAGAGTACGCCGGTAGTCTCATTCAGTGCAAGCCCTTCCGGAAGCCCTGTCGCCGCCCATGTGATTGCACCGCCGTTCGAAGGTGTCGCGGCAAGCGTAATGGGCTGGAAGCTGGCGCCCTCCAGACCGTGCAGTGCCGTAGTGGTGATTGTCGGTGCGGTCACGGAAAGGGTATACTGAGCGAACGCGGGCGTGTCGTTGTCCGCCTCGCTCGCCTGTACGCGGAAACTGAAGCGTCCGGCTTTCGTCGGCGTACCGCTGAGTTGGCCGTTGCTCTCCAGCGTCAGCCCGTCTGGAAGCGTGCCGGAGTTGAGCGACCATGTGATCGCCTTGCCCTCCGTATGCGGCGTCGCGGTCAGCGTATCGCTGTAATCCCTGCCGAGATATGCGGGGTTCAGCGTGGTTTTGGTGATCTCCGGGGCGTTAGCCGCCTGCGCGGTCGGCGTGAAAGAGACGGTGCTCAGCGGCGCGCCGGTCCCGTCTACCACCTCGTAGATGTATCTTCCTTCCTCGTAGATGATGCTGTAGCCTGCCTCCGCGATGGCTTCCTCGCTTGCCAGCGTTACGACCCGGGCGCCATAGGTATATCCGGTTTCGGTTTTCGTCAGGTGATATATGGCGTATTGCGAAACGGGGATGCCGTTATTGTAATACGTGGACTGCTGGACGCCGTAGAGGCTGGTTCCCTTCTCGCATAGAAAAGCAAAATTCGCGGTTCCATCCGTTGCGTTCTCCGGCTGCGCCTGCACGGGCCCGACCCGCGGCGATGTGCGGCGTACCGTTCCGCTGGAGAGATTTCCGTCGATGCCGCCGCTGACGTCGGTCGTATTTTTGACGGCGATCGCCTCGCCGTTGTTGTAGCCGCGCACGGTCAGCGCGGACGCGGCGCTGACTGTCAGCTTTGCGCTTCCGCCGCCCGCGTACAACCGCAGGCCGTCCTCATAGATCGGGTTCTGCGGATCGCTGTTGAGAAAACGCGCGGCGTTGCCGGCTCCGTTTACCGTCAGCGAGCCGTCGCCGACGATGTGCAGAGAACCGCCGTATCCCGCGCCGTAAACCAGCAGTACGTCGAGCGCGCTGCTTCCCGCAAGACGGATGGTGAAGTCTTCGCCCATCGCGCGGGCTTCCAGAAAGGTCCCGACGCCGTTATAGTTCGTCAGACTCAGTGTGTTCGAAGCCAAATCATACACTGCGCCGGCGGCACTGTTATTGACGCTGCCGTAAGCATTATAAAGCTGCGTTGTTGCCAGCCCGGTTCCTGTATTGCAAATCCAAAGGTGCGCGCTGTCGTTTTGGCCGCCGCTCGTGTCACGCGACGGTCCGTTCGCGCTGTGCAGCAGCTTGACGCGCACGGTCTCCGCCGTGCGCCCCGCCGCGTTCGCCATCGCCTCGCCCCACTTGGGCGCGTCGTGCGCCACCGCCGCCCACGCGGGCACCGGCAGCAGCGTCAGCGCCATCGCCAGCGTGAGAGCGAGGGAAACAAATCTCCGAATCGCTTTCGTCTTCATCCTCTGTCCCTCCCAGCCTTCGCTTTCGTATAATATCACCATTTATACTCTATCGTCTCAAAGCGCAAGGTGCAACGTCAGATGCCTGCCAAGTCCCGGATAAGTGCGGCAGATTTCTGCCAATGCCGAAAAAGCGCAAAAAAGCCGTGCTTTCCTCGGCTGGAAAGCACGGCGGGAGAGACGGTCAAAACGATGGAAGGCGCTTCGATCAAGGACGTTCGTCCCGATAGTACAGCATGACCAGACCCATGCGGGAGTCCGTCCCGGTCTTTTCGCAGATGCTGTTCATGTGCCGGTACAGCGTTCTCTCACTGATCCCGGACTCATGGGCAAGCTGGCCCATGGGCAGGTCGCTTCGCAGGATCACGGTGAGTGCTTCGCGCTCCTTCTCCGTCAATCCATAGTTCTCGGAAAACGCGGCGATGCCGCTTCTCTTGCCCAAAGCCGCATCGGCGGGCGCGGGTGAGAGGATTGAAAATGGCATGCTCAACTCTCCGGAGAGCGTCATAAAAACGATGACCACGCACAGCGCGGCGACGTCAACCGCCAGCACAACGCCGCTGGAAAAAGACGTGGGATGAGCAAGGCTCAGCGCCACCGCCATCGCCGCGTCGATGACGCGGCCCATGGGCGCCCAAAGTGCCGGACAGCGCGTCCTTGCCGCGACGCGCAAGAACGTCATGTCGATGTAGGAGTACATGGCGCCGATGCAAATATAGAAAAGGCACATGTTGAGCCGGTAGCTTTCGCTTGCCCCGACCAGAAGCGGATGGAACAGCGCCAACAGGAGCGTACACAGCGCCGCCAGTGGGACAAGGCCGCCGTCCCGTTTTCCGCCCAGCCAGCCAAAAAGCAGGTAGACCGGAACAAGCAGCAGTCTCGGCCATTCAAACGGCCCCGCGCCGTTCGCGGTTCGGATCTGCAGCTCCACGATATACCCGTCGTAAAAGCTGGTGGGAACGACCAGCGCCGCCGTGACGATGCAGACGCACAGCAGCGGCAGTACCATATTCTCCGCGCCGCACCCCGTTTTCGCACTCGTCTCATCCTCCGACCAGATCAGCGCCGCGCGACCGACCACGGCAAGCGCGGCAAGCATCACAAAGGGCAGCAGCGGCGAGCTGCCGAGAAGCTGCAGCGGGTATTGCAGTCCGTAGGCAATCGCGTTGCCGCCCCCGACGATCCATGCGATCCCGGCGCTCTCCACCGGGGCGCGCGACGCGCGCAGATAGGACGCCCCGCCCAGGAAGCCGAGGCAGAAGACCACCGCGGACGCGACGTACAGATAGACATACGCCCCTCGCAAGAGGAACAGCGCCGCCCCGCCCAGCGCGCAGACGCTGAGCGCCGCGCCGATCAGGGCGCGGTACGTCCGTTCGGAGTGCAGGCAACGGCGCGCAAGGGCGAAGCAAAGCAGCCCCAGCGCGAAAACGATCTGATGGATGTAGTACAGCGCCCTCTGCTGAGAGAAGGAGAGAACGTCTCCGCCCCCGTGGCTCGCCATGTTGAAGGTCGTCGTGAACAGAAACAGATACGCGGCAAAATGCAGCACGGGCAGGAGGCATTTACCGCGCGGGATCGCCTTCATGGTTGTCACACCTCGCTTCCTCGGATGATCGTATCCTTAGGGGATTATTATGCCGCAGAGCCGCGCGTTTGTCAATCGCCGAGCAGAACGGGTTTGCGGGCATTTGGGTGTCTCTGGACGGTACACGGGGAAAAAGCGTTTTTGACGTGATTTTCAACAAAGTCTGTGGCGGGCAGAGCGGCAATTGCCGCTCTGCCCGCCTTGTCGTTTACGATACCACGATCACGCGAATACGCCCGCCGGCCGAGGGCACGGCGTCGTAATAGGCTTCGAAGGTATAATCTCCGGACAGCAGGGTGATAAGCGCGTCCGTCCCGCTGATCCATGTATCCGTGCCGCTGAAATAGATCTCCACCTGATCGGAAACCGGATATTCCACGCTTCCGGAGACGGCGTACAGCCTGCCGTCCTGTACGAAGAAGCTGTCCGGCGCGGTCTCGAAGCAAAACATCTTTTTAAAGTCCGACACCTTCGTGTAGCCGGAGATGGTATGGGTGCCGAGCGTGACGCCGGCGTAGCATCCGCCCGCGGCGGAGACCAGACAGAGGTATTTCGACGAGGCGCCGCCGCTGTTGCGGATGCTTGCCGCCGTGTTGTAGGCCTCCATACTCCCGTTGCCGAGGTTGATGCCGTCCTTGTCCGCATAGAGCGAGAACCGGCCGTAGGTGTAGCAGTTGCCGGTGACGTCCTTGAGGACCAGCACGTCCACCTCGCCCGCCGTGTTCTTATGGGCATAGCTGACGCACGAGGCGGGAACCGTCGTCGTCCAGTCGATCGCGTCGAAATCGTAAGACGCCTGCCCCTGAACGCCCTCCAGACTGTAGACGTAGTCGCTGCCGCCCCATTCGAAGACCGCGCAGGACGGCGCAAGCGACAGCTTGCCGAGGGTGCGCGCCTCCAGATCCAGCTCTCCCGCGCCGCTTCCCGAAACCGTCGAGCAGTAAATCGTATCTGAGGCAGCCACGGTGACGGTGACGAGGGAACCTGCCGCGCCGTCGTTATACTCCATCTTTCCCGCGCTGAGCGTGACGCCGCTTCCGAGCAGCGTGACCGATTTGCCGTTCGCGGCGAGGATGCCCAGCATGCTTGCGCCGCTGCTCGAAGACTGCGCGGCGGCGACCTTGCCGTCGTCGGTCAGCAGCAGCGCCGCCGGCTCGCCGACCTTGAAGTTCTTGAGCGTATCCCAAGCGCATTCCAGCACGTCGAAGGTATGGCCGCCGACCGTGACGGTCTGCGCGGCGGAGATATTCGGGGACGCGGCGCTGATATAGCCGAACACGCGATAGTCCGAGACGCGCAGCGTATTGGAAAGAGCGTCGTAGTAGCCCACATCGTCCTTGGCGACGTCGGACGCGGACGCCGCCGCGCCATTTTTGGTGATGGCGCAGCCCGACGATGCAATGCCGAGCTGCCGCGCCAGCGAGCTTGCGGCGGAGGTGGTGGCTGCCACCGCGGCGTTGGCACTGTTCAGGATGCCGCCGGCGAGATACAGGTACGCGATCGCGCCGTTGTCGTCAAAATACAGGCGGATGCTGCTGCCCGTCTGATCGTTCAGCTGGAGATAGCCGGTGCTGGCATAGGGATAGCTTTCGCCGCCCACGATCAGCTTCGCGCCGGACGCGACGCGATAGCTCTTGCCGTCGGCGCCCGTGATCGTCGAGGCGTCCGCCGAGGCGAGCTTCAAATCAAGCGTTTCGGTGCTGTTGGGAATGAAGCCCGTGACGCGGCCCGCCGCGTCGAACAGCAGCGTGCCCGCGCAGCCGCAAAGCTCCGCGCTCTGCGGGTTTGCCTGCGTGTAATACGCCGCGCCGGTGCTGCCCTCAAGGAGATACGCCGTCACCAATCCGCTCGCGCCGCCGGTCGACGCGTTGGTGTCCATGAGGATCGCGTCGCCGGTGGACGCCACGCCGTCCATGGCGGTGTAGTACGGCTTGCCCGTGCCGTTTTTATCGGTTTTCAGCGCGCGGCAGATCATCACCGCCGCCTGCGCGCGCGTGAGCGTCTGGTTCCCGTTCAGGCCGAGGCCGCTTGAGACGCCGAGGCTCTCGCAGAAGTTGATCTGATCCACGGGCCAGACGGAGCCGGTCTCCGCACTCGTATAGCCCAGCATCCGCAGCAGCATCGTCGCAAGCTGCCCGTAGGAGAGCGTGTCGTTCGGGCCGAACGTGCCGTTGCCGAGTCCGCTGATGATCCCCTGCGAGTAGGCGAGGTTGACGTACCCGGTGTACCACATAGAGGGCTTCACGTCGGAAAAGAGCGTCTTTTTCTCGTAGGCGCTCACCTTGGCGCGCAGTCCCATTGCGCCGATCACCATCTTGCACGCCTCGGCGCGCGTCAGGGAATCGTTCGGGCGGAAGCTGGACGCGCTGTCGATGATGCCCAGTCCCGCCAGCGTCGGCGCGGCGCGCGCGGTCTCCGCGTCGCTGATATCCGTAAAGGAAGCGTTCGCCGCCGGAACGCTCTGGAGCACGAAAATCGCGCAGAGCAGCACGGCGAGCCATTTTGTTTTCTTCATGTCGATTCCTCCTCAGTCCGCGCGCAGGGCGTCCACCGGCTGGAGACCGGACGCCTTGACCGCGGGATATAATCCGAAGCCGACCCCGATGAGCAGCGAGAACAGGAACGCGACCAGCGTCATCCAGATCTCGGGGAACAGGATCAGGTCATAGATAAGCTTGCCCGCCAGCAGCGATCCGGCATACCCGATGATGATGCCGATGATCCCGCCGATGCCGGAAAGCACGGTGGACTCCACCAGAAACTGCGAAACGATCACGTCCCGCTGCGCGCCGATGGCTTTTTTGATGCCGATCTCGCGCGTGCGCTCCGTCACGGTGACGAGCATGATGTTCATGATGCCGATGCCGCCAACCAGCAGCGCGATGCCCGCAACGCCGCCCAGAACCACCTGAAGGCTCGCGGTCTCGTCCTCCGCGGCGTTCATGGCGTCGTTTCCGTTCTCCACGGTGTAGGAGCCGCGGTTGGTGTTGAAGTTCTCGCCCATCCAGTCCTCCACCGCGTCGATCACGGTGTCCATGTAGGTCGAGGCGCTGACCTTGACGGCGAACTGCGATACGGCGTCGGTGTTCAGGATCTGCCGGTTGAGCGTGTAGGGCACGACGATCATGTCGTCCATGGACTCCTCGGCGCTGCCGTCCTTGGCGTAGTACACGCCCGCGACCGTCAGCGGGTGGCCGTCGTACATCAGCGTCTCGCCCACCGCGTTGCGGTAGCCGAACAGCGAATCCGCGACATGGGAGCCGATCACGCAGGCGAGGTTCTTGCCCTCGATGTCCATCTCCGTCAGATCGCGCCCTTCGTTCAAGACGAAGTTGTTGCACGCCGACCACTGCTCGTTGCCGAAGTAGATCTTCGCGGTCGTGTTGCTGTTGCCGTAATACTTGAGCGTGCCGGAGGTGGAATAGCTGGGGCTGACGCCCGTGATGTAATCCGAAAGCGCCGTGTCCACCCACTCCATGAACTCGCCGGACTGGTCGGTGCTGTTCGTGCGGTCGTAGTTGGTCATGGTGACGTTGACCTTGTTGACGCCCTGCTTTTCGTAGTACGCCGTGAGATCGGCGTTGTAGCCCTGCACCACCGAGACGAGGATCAGCACGGCGCCCACGCCGATGATGATGCCGAGCATCGTGAGAAACGAGCGGACCTTCTTGTCCCGGATGGACTCAAAAGCCATGAATATGCTGTCCAATGCCGCGCCTCCTCACATGTTTTGATTGATCTCGACCGTCTCGTCCGGCTCGTTGGGCCGATCCTCGATGATCCGCCCGTCCTGCAATCGGACGATGCGCTTCGCCTTCGCCGCGATGCCGTTGTCGTGCGTGATAAGGATGACCGTGGTGCCGTCGCGGTGCAGCGCGCGCAGGATGTCCAACACCTGACGCCCCGTTTTGGAGTCCAGCGCGCCGGTCGGTTCGTCCGCCATGATGATGGGCGAACGCGTGGCGATGGCGCGCGCGATGGCGACGCGCTGCTGCTGTCCGCCGGAAAGCACCATCGGGCGCGCCTCCGCGCGGTCCGCGATCCCCATTTTGTCCAGCGCCTCGACGGCGCGCTCGTGCCGCTCGGCAAGGGGCACGCCCTGATACGCCATCGGAAGCGCCACATTCTGCCAGACGGAGAGGGAGGGGATCAGGTTGTAGCCCTGAAAGATAAAGCTGATCTTGTACGAGCGGATCTCCGCCAGCTCGCGCTCCGTCCGCTCGGCGATGGAGATGTCGTCCAGCAGGTACGTCCCGCGCGTCGGCACGTCAAGGCAGCCGAGAATGTTCATCATGGTGGATTTGCCGGAGCCGGACGCGCCGACGATCGCGACAAACTCGCCGTAGTCGATGGAGAGGCTCACGCCGTCCAGCGCCCGCACCTCGTTTTCCTGCCCCTCGCCGTAGATCTTGTAAAGGTCTTTGATTTCAATGAGACTCATACCGGCCTCCCGGTCAACCCATGCCGCCCGGCATACCGCCGCCGCTGCCGCCGCTCCGGCCGCCGCCCGGCATGCCGCCGCCGCTGCCGCCGCCAAAGTTCGGCATACCGCTGCCGCCGAAGCTCGGCATATTGCCGCCGCTGAAATCGGGCATGCTGCCGAAGTCCGGCATGCCGCTCGCGCTCTCCTCCTCGTCGTTGCTCACGAGCGAGGTCGTGTCCCCGCCCGCGGGCGCCGTGTTCCGATAGCGCAGGAACAGCGTCGTATCCTTCTCCACGCCGGAGAGGATCTGGATGTAGCTGTCGTTGAAGTCGCCCGCCTCCACAGGGACGGCGTAGTAGCCCTTCGGGAAATCCGTCACGCTGCCGCCGGCTTCTGTGGGATCAATCGTGTTTTCAGGCTCCGACTCCGCCTGCACGATCAGGTAATAGCCGCCGTCATAGGAGCAAAGCGCGTTCAGGGGCGCGAGCACGGTCTCTGCCGCCGCGCCGCTGTCCGAGCCGCCGCTGACGTCGATGGAGTAGTAGACCGTCACGCCGGAGGACAGCTCGCCCTCGGAGTCGATGGTGATCGTCGCGGCGAAGGTGCTCACGCCGCTCTGTCCCGACGTCGCTTCCAAACTCAGATAGGTCAGCTTCGCCGGATAGGTAACGGTTCGCGAGGAGGTGGTGCGGTACACCGTGACGTCCATGCCCTCCGTCAGATAATCCGCGTCCAGCTCGTCAATGTTGACCGAGATCTCCATGGAATCCTGGTTGTAGATGACCACGCTGCCCATGTCGGTGCCCGTCATGCGGTTTTTCGAGTAGTTCGCGGTGACGACGCGCCCCGAGATGTCGGCGTAGCGCGTGTACTCCGTGTCGATGGACGTCCGGAGGTCTTCGATCTTCTCCTCGCAGTTCCTGATCTGCTTTTGCAGGGTCTCCAGCTGCGTTTCATAGCTGGACGCGTCGATGACGAACAGGACCTGTCCCCTGCTGACGCGCTCGTAATCCACCACGTTGACCGCCGACAGCTCGCCGGTCGCGCCCGCCATGACCGTTTTGACGTTGTTGTACGTAAGCTTCGCGTCATCCACCGCGTAGATCTCGCCGCCGGACGCGTCCTGCGCCCAGCAGGTCACCGTCGTGCCCTCGGTCAGCGAGCCGGGGTTCTGGATCACGATCTCAACGGCAAAGCACTTGAGCCCCTCCGCCGTCGTATAGTCCACATAGCGGATATCAGCAGCCCTGGTATTTTGTCGCGATCACCGACAAGGACGTGATGAGTGAGCTTTCCGGCTCCGCCGGCATGTCCGCGCCCCCGCAGGGCGGCTCGATGCCGGCGCTCCCACAGGACGGCACGGTGCCCACACCTCCGCAGGATAGCTCGATGCCCACGCCCACGCAAGATGGCTCGATGCCTACGCCTTCACAGGACGGAACCATGCCCACGCCTCCGCAGGGCGGCGCTCCGGCGTCCGGCGGCGCAAAGGCCTCGCTCGGTGACTCCCCGCTTGCCATCATCGTCTACATGGACGAAAGCACCGCTTCGCCCACCCCCGCCTTTGACTGCGGCCTCGCGACGCAGAACATGTACCTTGCCGCCGTCTCGCTCGGCTACGGAGCAAAGATCGTGTCCTCGCCGACGATGACACTCAACGGAGCGGAGCACGATCAGATCTGTGAAAAGCTGGGCGTCGATCCCTCCATGACCGCGGTGGCGGTGCTGCTGGTCGGCAAGCCGGACAGCAGCGGCATCGACGGCGTGACCGGCGCGTCCACACGGGCGGGTTTAAGCGAGAAGACCAGCGTGATCGGATAAGCACCTCGCGCACAACAATAATACAGAACGACGCTCCGCGGTTCTGTCGAACCGCGGAGCGTCGTTCTGTATAGGGGTGTGTGAAAAAGAGAGAAAATCACATTGACTGACCAACTGATCATATACGGGATCAACCGGAATGGCGCAATAAAGGCAAGCCTCTCTTAGCGCTTACCGCTGCGGCGGCCGTTGAGATATCGAATGAGGTACATGCAGGCCAGCAGCAAAAACAGATAGGCAAAAACGCGGAATATGCCCACGTCCACCAGAAACGTCGCACCCAGATAGAGCAAGCCGCCTCCGCCCCACATCAGGGCGTTTGCCAGATTGGATCGGTTGTTCATCTCACTTCTTCTGAAGCCTCATGATGAAAGCGGGGCCGCGTTCCCACTTCCTGAGGTTGACGAGCAGCAGAACGGCCGCCACCGCGACGCCGACGACGTCCGTCAGCGTGCCGGGCACGAACATCAGCGCGCCGGAGGCGACAAGAATGACGCGTTCAAACCAGTTGAGCTTCCAGAACAGCCAGCCCTGGAAACCGCCGGAGATGATTGCCGTGCCGATGAAAGCCGACAGAAAGACCGAAAGCACCTCGATCACATTGCCCTGCATCATCATGGCGGGGCTGTAACAGAACGCAAACGGGACCAGGAAGCCCGCGAAGCCGAGCTTGCACGCCTCGACCGCCGTGGTCATGGGGCTTGCCTTGGCGATGCCCGCTCCGGCGTAGGCCGCCAGCGCAACGGGCGGGGTGATGGCAGACAGGCAGGCGAAGTAAAACACGAACAGGTGCGCCGTCAGCGGGGTCAGGCCCAGCTTAATCAGCGACGGGGCAAGGATCGATGCCGCAATGACGTAGGCCGCGGTCGTCGGCAGGCCCATGCCGAGGATGATGCAGGTGATGGCGGTGAACAGCAGCGACGGGAACAGCATACTGTGCGCCAGCTGGATCATCATATCGCCGAAGATGACGCCGATGCCGGTCAGGGACACCATGCCGACCACGCAGCCAGCGCAGGCGCAGCCGATGACGATGGACATGGCGGAAAAGCCGGATTTGACCATCGCGGATGGGATGCTCTTGAGCGTGAAACGCTTTTTCCGGTCAAAGAACATGACCACCGGAACCGCCACGGTCGCCCACAGGGCGGAGTACAGCGGCGAGAGCTGGATAACCAGCAGCGCCACGATCAGGATGCCGAGGATCAGCAGATAGATCCAGCCGTCCTTGAGCACATCGCGCGTCTTCGGAATGTCCTTCTCGTCCATCTTCGTGATGTCGATCAGCTCGGACTGGGTGATGACCGCCACCGCGCAGCCCCAGTAATACAGGAGCGCCGGTATGACCGCCGCGATGACGATGGCAATGTATTTTTGCTCCGTGAACGCGACCATCAGGAACGCGCCGGAGCCCATGACGGGGGGCAGGATCTGGCCGCCCGTCGACGCGACCGCCTCCACGCCGCCGGCAAACTGCGACTTATAGCCGCGGGACTTCATCAGCGGGATGGTAAACGTGCCCGTTCCGACGACGTTGGCGACGGCGGAGCCGTTGATGGAGCCCATCAGGCCGGACGCCACGACCGCGGAGAGCGCGGGGCCGGACTTGATCTTGCCCGTCAGGGAAATCGCGATGTTGTTGATGAAGTCCGAGCAGCCCGACGCTTCGAGGAACGCGCCGAACATGACGAACATGAAGATCACGGACGCTGAAACGCTCATTGTCGTGCCGAACAGTCCGTCGAGGTCGGTGGCAAGAAACTTGAAAATACGCGTGAGCGAATAGCCGCGGTGCGCGATGGCCATCGGCAGATGCGGACCCGCCAGCGCGTAGGCGATGAAAATGAGCGAGAGGATCGGCATGATGTAACCGAGGGTGCGGCGCGCCGCCTCCAGCACGATGATGGTCAAAACCGCGCCGGCAAAGGTCGCCATCCACGTCGTCTTGCTCAGGCGCTCGGTCAGGTGATGCACCTCGTCCATCGCCATGATGACGGCGATCCACGAGAGAACGATCAGACAGATGTCGATCACGCGGCAAACCGCGCGGAACGCCTTACTGCCCGCGAATTTATCCTTGAAACAGTGTTTGTAGAGCGGCTGGGTCAGCAGGATCAGCGTCAGCGCAAAGGCAAGGTGGATACCGCGCTGCGTGACGTAGTCGTACAGGCCGTGGAAGCCGGTCCAGATGTGGAACGTGGTCATGCAGAAGGCGAACAGGGCTGCGGCCTTGATGAAAATGTCGCCCTTGCCCTCCTCCAGCGTCTTCGCCGCGGCAAGCTCGCTGTCGAGCGAGGATACGTCGATCTCCTGTACTTCGTCTTTCTTCTTGTGTTCAGCCATTTCGATTTTCCTTCCCTCTGTTATGGTCATTTTTGCGGGAAAGCGCGACGGCCGGAGCTGGTCGTCCCAACTCCGGCCTCAAATACCTGTGCGGGGCCGGCTTTTATGCTCCGGCTCGTCCGGATCACATCGCGCCGATTTCCTTATAGTACTTCTCCGCGCCGGGGTGGAGCGGAATGGGCATCTGCGTGCAGAGGAAGCTGGGATCGGTCATGTCCTTGAGCAGTGCGTTGCCCGCGGCCATGTCCGCAGCGCCCTCGTTCATCGCCTTGCAGAGGTCATAGATGAGGTCCTCATCCGCGGTGTCCTGCACGATGATCAGGCACTTCACGCCGAAGGTCTGGCAGTCGTAGTCGACGCCCGTGTAGGTGCCGGCGGGGATCTTCGTCTTGATATAGGCGGCGTTGTTGGCAAGAACCTGGTTGAGCTCGTCGTCGGTCATATCGAGAACCGCGATGTCCTTCGTCGCGGCAAGGTTCAGTTGACCGCCGATGGGCAGACCCGCGAAGCCGAACGCGGCGTCGAGGATGCCGTCGCCGACGGCGTCGGCGCCGTCGCCGAGACCGAGGTTTTCAAGGCTGGTGTTGTCCTTGGTGATGCCCATGACGTTGAACGCGGCAATGGAGGCGTTCTCCGTCGCGGACGAGGCGGGGCCGACGGCCACGCGCTTGCCCTGCAGGTCGTGGATGTACTTGAGCCCGCTGGACTTGAGCGTTACGCCGGAGAGCACGGAGGTGTAGACCGCGCCGATGACGCGGATGTTGTTCAGCGCGCCGATGTCGGCGAACTTGCCCGTGCCGTTGTAGCCGTTGAGCACGACGTCGGCCGTCGCAACCGCGACGTCAACCTCGCCGCTGGCGACGTCCTGTACGTTCTGGAACGAGCCCGTGGAGGTCTGGGTGTTGCACTTCATGCCCTGCACGCTGTTCGTCCAGCACTGGGAAACCGCCGCGCCGGCGGGATACATCGAGCCGCCCGTGTCAGCTGTGCCGAAGGTCCAGATCACGTTGCCGCGCGCAGGCTTGGCCGTTTCCGTTCCGCTGCCGGACGCCGCCGGCGTTGTGGTCGTCGTTGAGCCGCCGGACGCCGGTGCGGTGGTCGTTGTCGAGCCGCCACCGCCGCCGCAGGCAGCGAGCGAGAATACCATGCAGAGCGCAAGTACCAGTGCAGTCAGTTTCTTCATTTTCATTCTCCTCCTTATGATTTATTTCAGCGGACGATCCGCGGAAATTCGCCCCAAAAAGCAAAAAAAGGCGCCCATTATGGCCGCAGTAAGCCATAATGAACACCTTTGTTCATGTGGACGATGCTACTACAAAATGTCTGATTTGTCAAGATATTTATCCGCATTTTTTGTCATTTCTATGCAAGGATGATGCAATGCTTTTACGCGCCATGAGTCGGATACTCCCCGGAAAACACCTCGACGGCGCCGCCGCTCAGGAAACAGTGCCCGCTCGCGGGCTCATATCGGACGCCGAGGTCTCCGCCCGGAAGGTGTACCAGCACCTCGTTTTCGAGCTTTCCCGCGCAAATGCCCGCGTATACCGCCGCGACCGTGCCGGTGCCGCAGGCAAGCGTCTCGCCCGAGCCGCGTTCCCAGACGCGGAAGTTGATCTCGCGGGGGCTGACGATATTGACAAACTCCGCGTTCACACCCTCCGGAAACCGTCCGCACATCTCAAGGGCTTTGCCGAGCCGTGCGAGCTCCAGCTCGGAGACGCTTTTCGCGTCGAGCGCGGCGTTGTCCTCCAGAAAATAGACGGCGTGCGGATTGCCGACGTCGACGCCGATGAAGCGCAGCGGCATCCCAAGGATCGAAATATCCTCCGGCAGCGCTCCGGTCAGCGCGGGGCGGCCCATATCCACGGTCAGTTCCGCCGCCCTGCCGTCCTCCGCGCGGAAGGCGATCTCCCTGACGCCCGAGCGTGTATCCACGCGGACGGCGCGCCGCCCGCGTGGGACGAGCCCGTGGTCGTAGAGGTACTTGGCGACGCAGCGGACGCCGTTGCCGCACATGGCGCCTTCCGAGCCGTCCGCGTTGAACATGTGCATGAAGGCGTCGGCGCGCGACGACGGCTCGATCAGGATCAGCCCGTCGCTCCCGACGCCGTAATGGCGGTCCGAGATGCGCTTTGCCAGCGAGGACGGTTCTTCGGGAACCGTTTCGGCAAAGCAGTCGACGTAGATATAATCGTTGCCGCAGCCCTGCATCTTTGTAAATCTCATGTGTTGTCACCTCGCAAAAAGGCGTCGACGACCGCGGCGTGCACCGCCGCGGCGGTCACGACCGCCGAATCGTCGGGCAGGAACGCCGCGTTGTGCAGCGGCAGCGTGCAGCCCGCGCCCACATGATAAAACGATCCCGGCCTTTGTAGCAGAAAGCAGCCGAAGTCCTCCGTGGTCATGGTCGGCTCGGCAATCACGCCGACGCGATCGCTCCCCAGCAGGGCGGAGGCGGCGTCCTGCGCGAGCCTCGTCATGCCGCTGTCGTTGACGACGCCGGGATAGCTCTCCCGCAGATCGCATTTGCAGCCAACGCCGTGCCGGCGCGCGACAATATCCACCGTGCGGGTAAAGCGTGAGCGCATCGCCTTTCTGCTCTCCTGGCCCAGTGTGCGGATGATGCCGGTCAGCTCCGCGTGATCGGCGACGACGTTGCCCGCCGTTCCCGCGTGGAGCGTGCCCACGGACACGACGCTCCTCTCCTGCGGGAGGCTCTCCGGCAGCGTGAGCAGGGCGGGCACCAGCTCCGACGCGGCGGCAAGCGCGTCGACGCCCTTCTCCCGCTGCGCGCCGTGGGCGCTTTTCCCCGTGAGCGTCACGCGGAAGGTATCCGACGCCGCGTAGAATTTCCCGTACCTCACCCCGACATGGCCCGCGGGCAGCTCCGGCGAGACATGGCAGCCGAACACGGCGTCCACGCCGTCCAAGACCCCGGCGTCGATCATGCGCTGTGCGCCGCCGCTGCCCTCCTCGTCGGGCTGGAACAGGAAAACCACGGCTCCGGGCAGCTCCTCACGGTGCGCGGCGAGCAGCCTCGCCGCGCCGAGCGCGGCGGCCATATGCACGTCGTGTCCGCAGGCGTGCATAACGCCCGAAACCTCCGAGGCAAAGTCCGCGCCGGTGTCCTCTTGCAGCGGCAGGGCGTCCATATCCGCGCGCAGCGCCGCTGTCCGTCCCGCGCGCTCGCCCGTCAGCGTACCGAAGACCGCCGTGTCCAGCAAACGCTTCGTCGGGATGCCGCACGATGCGAGAAACGCCTCGATCCGCGCTGCTGTCCGATGCTCGCGGTTTCCCAGCTCGGGACAGCGGTGGAATGCCCGCCGCAGCTCGGTCAGCTCCGGGGCGATGGCTTTTGCCTCCGCCAGATAATCCGTCATAGGCACACTCCCTCAGAGCTTCCGCAGCGCCGGCTCCAGCGCCGTCTTGCCCGCGGTCTTTTCGTCCTTTTGCTTGATGACGCGGGCCGGGCAGCCGGCGACGACCGTGTTCTCCGGCACATCCCGCGTCACGACGGCTCCCGCCGCCACCACCGCCCCGCGGCCGACGCGAACGCCCTCAATCACCACGGCGTTCGCACCGATGAGCACGTCGTCCTCGATCACGACGGGCGCTGCGGACGCCGGTTCGATCACGCCCGCCAGCACCGCGCCCGCGCCGACGTGGCAGTTTTTGCCGACGACAGCCCGCCCGCCGAGCACCGCGCCCATGTCGATCATGCTTCCCTCGCCGACGACCACGCCGATATTCAGGATCGCGCCCATCATAATCACGGCGTTTTCGCCGATCTCCACATCCTCCCGGATAAGCGCCCCCGGCTCGATGCGCGCGTTCACGTTCCTGACGTCCAGCAGCGGCAAGGCGCTGTTGCGGCACTCGGTCTCGACAAGGCAGGTTTCGATCTTGTCCCGGTTCGCTTCGATGATCGGGCGAAGCTCCGCCCAGTCCCCGAACACGATCTTGTCGCCCGCGCCGAACACCGTCGAATAGCCGTAGTCAATTGCCTCCCGCTCCTTTACATAGAGCCGGACCGGCGTTCTTTTTTTCGCGTTTCCGATACGCTCGATGATTTCCCTTGCTTCCATATCGCGCCTCCCGCTTCTCGCATCGTGTCATCAGCCCTGAGGACACAGGATGATGCTTGTTACCGTCTGTGCGCCGGAGCACACGTATGGCAATAGAGAAAAGGCGCCTCAGAGAGCGCATTGCACTCTCTGGGACGCCTTTGTCTCATTGGACACAGTATAGATTGCTTTGAACGCGAAATCAATTAGGAGAATCGTACAATTTACGTTTGAGCAGGCATTATGAATCGTCATTATGCAAATATTTTGTATAAGGTCGGGGATGTATCCTTGTTCTATGAGTGCCGCTGGTTCGCCTCGGAACGGGGGATCAGAGGAAAAACCGTTTCTCTCAGCGGTGCCTGTTACTGCGCCTACGTCTATGCGTCCGCCGGCGTCTGCGGGAGCAGCACGGATACGCCGATCACGCCTGAGCTGACGCCGAACGACGGCGGGAAGATTTAAAAAGCTCGTTTTAAGTGAGTGCCCGCATCCAACATCCCGAAGCGCGGCGCGCGGCAATGTCGAAAAAGTTGCCGCGCGGCGTGCTTTTTTCTGGCAACATCACCATTGACTTTAACCATCTGAAGCGTAAACTGAAAGCCATAAATATGGCGTATGGGGAGGAGGCGGCGCGCATGAGGGACTATACGCTGCCCTACGGAAGCGGAACGGTCACGTTCCCGCTTGACGAGACGCAGGTGCTCGCCGAGTTGCACGGCAACCGCGTGGAGGCGCTGGACGATATCCGCGCCGCGCTGCGGCGCTCGCTGGAGCGGCCGATTGGCATCGAGCCCCTGCGCGAGCGCGTGAAGCCCGGCGACAAGGTCGCGCTGGTCGTGAGCGATATGTCTCGCTTCTGGATGCGGCAGGACCTCGTCGTCCCGCATCTGGTAGACTATCTGGGCGACGCGTGCGGTGTACCGGACGGCGACATCACGATCGTGGTCGCAAACGGCACGCATTTGGGCGGCGACGAGCGGGAACTGCGCACGCTGGTGACGGACGCCGTCTTTGAGCGGGTGCGTGTCGTCAACCATGACTGCACAGCGGACGATCTGGTCGCGCTGGGCGTCACGCCGCACGGCACACCGGTGTCCATCAACCGAGCCGCCGCCGAAGCGGATCTCGTGCTCTGCCTCGGCGCCTGCACGCATCACGTTATGGCGGGCTTCGGCGGCGGGCGCAAGAGCATCCTGCCCGGCATCAGCTCGCTTGAGACGATCCGACATAATCATGCCTTCGCACTCGACCCACACGCGCTGCGCACAAATCCGCTGATCGGAAACGCCGTGCTGGCGGGGAACCCGCTGCACGAGGACATGTGCGAGGCGGCGGGGCTTGTTCCGAACCTTTTTGTCGTCAATCTGGTGATGAACGCGGAGATGCGGCTTGCAGCCATCTTCTCTGGCCACTACCTCGCCTCGTGGGAGCGCGCCTGTGAGGAGGTCAACCGCATCTACCGTGTGCCGGTGCCGCGCCGTGCGGACGTCATCATCGCGAGCTGCGGCGGCTATCCGAAGGATATGTCGCTCTATCAGGGCACCAAATCGATCGATAATGTGGAAACGGGGCTGAAGCCGGGCGGAACGCTGATCCTTGCCATCGAAGCGCGCGAGGGCGGCGGGCCGGCGGAGTATTTCGACTGGGTAAAGGACCTTTGCACCGGCACGATTGAACAGCGTCTGCGAAACGACTTCACGATCCCGGGGTATATCTTTTTCCTCAACTGCGAGCAGGCGCAGCGCTACCGCATCTTCCTGTATTCCTCTGTCGACCCTGCGTCGGTCGCCCCGATGGGCATACGCGCGTATTCGGACATGGACGCGCTGTTGCGCGACGCAGCGATCGGCGGGAAGGAGACCTATATCATCCCGAACGCCTCCACAGTGATCCCCTATGTCGCGGAAAAGGAGTGAACTTCATGCAAAGGAGCTTTATCGCCAAAAGGTTCCGCGCGCAGTCGGGCGGCCTCGCGCGGGATTCGGAGGCGCTGCGCCGCTATGACGACGTAATCGACCTGAGCATCGGTGACACGGACCTCATCACGGACAGCCGCATCATCGACGCTGCCTTCCGTGATGCCCGCGCGGGCTACACGCACTATGGCGACCCCAAGGGCGATCCGGAGCTGATCGACGCGATCCGGCGCGCGTGGAGGGAGGACTACGCACAGGAGCTATCGCCCGACGAGGTGATCGTCACCGCTTCGAGCTGCCTCGGCATGGCGCTTGTCATGCTCGCAACGCTCGATCCGGGCGACGAGGCGATTGTATTTTCCCCGTATTTCGCGGTTTACCGCGAGCAGATCGAGCTTGCGGGCGGCGTGTGTGTGGAGGTACCGACGTACGCGGAGGAGGACTACGCCATCCGTGAGGATCGCCTGCGCGCCGCGATCACACCAAAGACGAAGCTGATTGTGTTCAACAATCCCGTCAACCCCAGCGGCATGGCCTACGGGCAGGAGGTTCTGGAGTTTCTCGTGCGCATCGCGCGGGAATATGACCTGCTGATCGCGGCGGACGAGATCTACACGGCGTACCTGTACGAGGGCACGTTCCGTCCGATCCGCACGCTGCCCGGCGCGGCGGAGCGTACGATCACGCTCAACAGCTTTTCCAAAAACTTCCTGATGACCGGCTGGCGCGTCGGCTCGATCATCGCCGATCCGGAGCTGATCCGCACCGTCAACCGCATCAACGGCGCGCTCGTCTATACCGCGCCCTCCGTTTCCCAGCGCGCCGCGATCGAGGCGCTGGCCCTGCGTGAGAGCATCCGTCGCGAATACGTGACGAAATACCGCGACCGCGTCTTCTATGCGGCGGAGCGCATCGAGAAAATCCCCTATCTCAGTCTGTGCCGCCCCAGAGGAACGTTCTATCTGTTCCCGGACATCAAAAAGACGGGGCTGACCTCCGCGCGGTTCTGCGCGGAGCTGCTGGAAAAAGCCCATATCCTGGTCAGCGCGGGCCATGTGTTCGGGCAGACCGGCGAAGGGCATTTCCGCATTGCCTGCACCGTGGACGACGCGCGCCTGCGCGAGGCGTTCGACCGCATGGAGAGGCTGTCGTTCTGATGGTGCACGCGCGGTTCGTCGGATTGCACAAAACAAATTTTTATGCACAGATTCTTTTTGGTTCGCATAAATATTTACTTTTGCCGTGAATCTTGTACAATATATTCACACGGGTCAAATCCTTTCAAGGATGGCCCAAGAAAGGAAGATGGATGATGAACGGCAAAATGAAGAAGCTTTTGAGCCTTGTTTTAAGCGTACTGATGATGGTGAGCGTCCTCACCGCGTGCGGCTCCGGTCAGAGCGCGCAGCAGGAACCGGTGAAGAGTGCGGAGGAAAAGCAGGCAGAGGCGCCGCAGGCGAGTGCACAGGGTCCCTCCTCGCCGGTGCTGGACAAGATCAAATCCAGCGGCAAGCTGGTCGTCGGCACCGAGGCGCAGTACCCGCCCTATGAGTTCAAGGACATGAACGCCGAATTCACCGGCTGCGATATGTTCCTTGCCCAGCAGATCGCGGACGCGCTCGGCGTAAAGCTTGAGGTGGTCGACATGGCGTTCGACGGAATCATCGCCGCTGTGCAGTCCGGACAGGTCGACATGGGCATCGCCGCGTTCACCAACACGCCGGAGCGTGCCGAGGTGATCGACTTCTCCGCGCTCTATGAGACCAGCCAGCAGCTTTTGATCGTCAAGGCGGGCAACGCCGACGCCTACAGCACAAAGGAAGCGCTCGCCGGCAAGCAGGTCGGCGCGCAGAAGGGCACGATCCAGTCCCAGCTGATCACCTCCGCGCTTCCGCAGAGCACGCTTTTCGAGCTGGAAAAGTACCCCGCGCTGGCGTTGGAGGTACAGAACGGCAACATCGCCGGACTGGTCGTTGACGCAGCCGTCGGCGAGGCGCTGGTCGCCACGAGCGAGGGCAAGCTGGAGGTCTCCAACTTCGCTTTCTCGGCAGAGGAGGCAAGCTTCGGCAAATCCGTCGTGATCGCCAAGGGCAACGAACCGCTGGTTGAGGCGGTCAATCAGGTCATCGAAAAGGTCACGGGCGACGGCTCGTATCAGAAGGCTTACGACGACGCCGTGGAGCTGGCGGCCTCGATGGGTCTGTAAAAAAAGCTTTGAGCCGTGACGGCGTCAGGCGCCGTCACGGCTTTGTGCGTTTTCACGCATTTTTTCGCAATGCGGAAGGAGGGATGCGGTTTTGAAGTTTTTCGCGGACATGTGGTTCGTCTTCGCCCGTTATAACCGCTTTTTCACAGAGGGCGTCAGAAACACGCTTATCATCGCGGCGGCGACCGTGCTGTTCGGCACGATATTCGGCACGCTGATGGCAATGATGCGCATGAGCAGGGTCAAGCCATTGAAGCTGATCGCGCTGGCGTACATCGAGTTCATCCGCGGCACGCCGCTGATGGTGCAGCTGATGTTCATTTTCTACGGACTTCCCATGCTTGGCATCACGTTTCCGGACGTCTCGTGGATCCCGAATTTCTCCCGTTTTGCCGCCGGCATCGTCGCGATGAGCATGAACAGCTGCGCGTACGTGGCGGAGCTGATCCGCTCGGGGATACAGGCGGTGGACAGCGGTCAGATGGAGGCGGCACGCAGCATCGGGTTCAGCCACACGCAGGCGATGACCAATGTGGTGCTGCCGCAGGCGGTGCGCAACATCCTGCCGGCGCTCGGCAACGAGTTCGTCACGGTCATCAAGGAGTCCTCCATCGTCTCAGTGATCGGCATTGCCGATCTGATGTTCCGTACCAACGACGTGATCGCCGTGACGTACCGCACGCTTGCGTGTCTTGCGGTCGCGGCAATGATCTACTTTGTGATGACGTTCGGCAGCAGCCGCCTGATCGCGCTGATGGAGAGGAAGATGTCGCATGAAAGATGAGCTTTTGGTCGTGCAGCACCTGAACAAGAGCTTCCGCCGGCTTGAGGTGCTTCATGATATCAGTACGGTCTTCCGCCGCAACGAGGTCGTTTCCATCATCGGGCCGTCCGGCGGCGGCAAGAGTACGTTTCTGCGGTGTCTGAACCTGCTGGAAACGCCGACCTCCGGCCAGATCTTCTTCAACGGCGTCGATATCTGCGGCAAAAAGCAGGATCTCGACCGGCACCGCCAGAAGATCGGTATGGTCTTCCAGCAGTTCAACCTGTTCAACAACATGAACGTGATGAACAACCTGACGGTCGCGCCAGTCAAGATCAAGGGCATGGACAAGGCGGCGGCGGAGGCGAAGGCGGTCGAGCTGTTGGAGCGGGTCGGCCTCGCGGATCGTTCGGACGCCTATCCCAGCCAGCTCTCCGGCGGGCAGAAGCAGCGCATCGCCATCGTGCGTGCGCTGATGATGGAGCCGGAGGTCATGCTCTTTGACGAGCCGACGAGCGCGCTCGACCCCGAAATGATCGGCGAGGTGCTTGATGTGATGAAGCGCCTCGCCGAAACGGGTATGACGATGATCGTGGTCACGCACGAGATGCGCTTCGCCCGCGAGGTCAGCGACCGCTCGATCTTTCTCGACGGCGGGCGCATCGAAGAGGACAAGCCCTCGCGGGAGCTCTTCGCAAAGCCGGAGAGCCCGCGCCTCATCAGCTTTCTCGATAAGGTTCTGTGATGACATAGAGGATCTACTGGAGAAACAAACATAAGTTGTTAAGCCCAGCTACCCCGCGGCGTGCTGCCTTCCCTCGTGGTCGAGCGTGTAGTCGCCGGAGAGCAAAAGCTGTGAAATCGGCACGATTTCGTACCCCTCCTGCTTCATCCACCGCAGCACGTCCGGCAGCGCCTCGGGCGTGTGCTCCCCCGCGTTGTGGAACAGTACGATCGACCCGCAGCGCACCTTTCCCGTCACGCGACGCGTGATCTCCGCGGCGGAAATGCCCTTCCAGTCGAGGCTATCCACGTCCCACTGCACCGGCTCCATGCCGATGGAGCGGATGGCGGCGATCACGTGGTCGTCGTACTCCCCGTAGGGGCAGCGGATCAGCGTCGGGCGCACGCCGGAGATCGATTCGATCACATCGTTGCATTTGTTCACATCCGCCACGATCTGCTCCGCAGTCAGAGAACTGTAGTGGTCATGCTTCGTCGAGTGGTTCATCAGCTCATGCCCGTGCGCGACGATTGCTTTTGCCGTGTCGGGGTACTGCTCCGCCCACGCGCTGACGACAAAGAACGTCGCCTTGACGCCGTACTCGTCCAGCACGTCCAGTATCTTTTGGGTATTGTCCGCGCCCCATGCCGCGTCGAAGCTGATGGAGCACAGCTTCTGGTCGCGCTCCACACAGTAGATCGGCAGCTCCCGCGCCGCGGCGGCGCTCACCGCAGCGGGCGTCCAGCTTGCCGCGGCAAGGATCGCGGCGGCTGCCAGAGCCGCGCCGAGCAGCGCGAGCCGGCGTCTGTTGTACACAATCAGTTTACATAACATAAAAGCCCTCCCTCACAGTCTCTTGTCCAGACTATGCGGGAGGGCTTGTGCCTTATGTTTTTCGATTGCTCACGACCAGAGCAGATCCAGCAGCAGGATCACGAGAAAGTAGGCGCCGCCGAAGACCAGCGTCACCAGACCGACCGCGGAGAGAATGCCGCCGTAGGCGGTCAGGCGTTCGCGGAAGCTCATGCGCTCGCCGGAGGTCCCGCGCGGCGCGCCGCCGCGGCGATGCGCGTCGTACCACGGCATACCCTCCACGTTCATGTCCGCGATGGTATGTCCGTCGTCCTCGTCATAGGGGCGGCGCTCCTCATCCATGTCGGTTTACTCCTTTTCCGCTTTTTCCTGCGCGGCGCCGGCGGACTTTGCCTCGTTCATGGCCTTCTCCGCCGCGGCGTTCTGCGCGGCGCTGTTGTGCAGATGGCAGGCGCAGAAGTGGCCCGGCTCGACCTCCGTCCATTCGGGCGCCGCGTACTTGCACACCTCCATGCACTTCTTGCAGCGGGTGTGGAACTTGCAGCCGCTGGGCGGGTTCGCCGGAGACGGGATGCTGCCCTCCAGCACGATGCGCTCCATCTTGTACTGCGGGTCGGGGACGGGGATGGCGGAGAACAGCGCCTCCGTGTAGGGGTGGAGCGGGTTGTCGAAGATCTTCTTCGTCTCCGCGAACTCGACCATCGTGCCGAGGTACATGACGCCGACGGTGTCGGAGATGTGCTCGACCACGCTCAGGTCGTGGGAGATGAAGAGATAGGTCAGCCCCATGTCCTTTTGCAGCTCGCGCAGCAGGTTGATGATCTGCGCCTGAATCGACACGTCCAGCGCGGAAACCGGCTCGTCGCAGAGGATGAAGTCGGGCTTGAGCGCGAGGGCGCGCGCGATGCAGATGCGCTGGCGCTGGCCGCCGGAGAACTCATGGGGATAGCGGTCCTTGTGGTATTCCTGCAAGCCGCACTTGTGCATGACGTCGGTGATGTAGTCGTCGAATTCGCTGCTCGGCACGATGTTGTGCTCGCGCACCGCCTCGCCGATGATCTCGCCGACGGGCAGGCGCGGCGACAGGCTGGAATACGGGTCCTGGAAGATGATCTGGATCTTCGGGCGCAGCTTGCGCAGCTCCTCGCGGGAGAGCGCAAAGATGTCGACGCCGTTGAAGTACACCTCGCCGGCGGTCTTCTCCTGCAAACGCAGGATCGTGCGCCCGATGGTGGATTTGCCGCAGCCGGACTCGCCCACGAGGCCCATGGTGGTGCCTCGCTTGATGTGGAACGTAACGCCGTCCACCGCCTTGACCTGACCCACCGTGCGGCCGAAGAAGCCGCCCTTGATCGGGAAGTATTTGACGAGGTTTTTCACCTCAAGGAGGTTCTCGGACTGTACCGTCTCATTCGCCATCCTGCTTCCCTCCCTTCTGATCCTCGTAATACCGGTAGCAGCTGACCTTGTGCGTCTCGGAGATGCTCACCTCGCACGGGTAGTCGCCCTTGCAGCCCTCCACACACATCTCGCAGCGGTCGCGGAAGTAGCAGTAATCCGGCATGTTGATCGGGTTCGGCACCTTGCCGGGGATGGAGTACAGCTCGTCGACCTGCTTGCCGACGACCGGCTTCGACGCCATCAATCCGATGGTGTAGGGGTGCGCGGGGTGATAGAAGATGTCCTCCGCGGTGCCCTTCTCCACGATGCGCCCGGCGTACATGACCACCACGTAGTCCGCCATCTCGGCAATAACGCCGAGGTCGTGCGTAATGAACATGATGGAGGAGTTGGTCTTGTTCTTGAGCTGGCGCAGCAGGTCGAGGATCTGCGCCTGAATCGTCACGTCGAGCGCGGTGGTCGGCTCGTCCGCGATGATGATGCGCGGGTTGCACGCGAGCGCCATGGCGATGACCACGCGCTGGCGCATACCGCCGGAGAGCTCGTGCGGGTACATGAGGTACACACCCTCGCTGTTGGCGATGCCCACCATCTCCAGCAGCTCGATCGTGCGTGCCTTGACCTGCTCTTCGGTCTTGTGTTCGGTGTCGTGGAGCTGAATGACCTCGTTGAGCTGCTCGCCGATGCGGAACACCGGGTTGAGCGCGGTCATCGGCTCCTGGAAGATCATGGACACGAAGTTGCCGCGCAGCTTCTGCATGACCTCGTTGGGCGTCTTCGTGACGTCGTACGCCTTGTCGCCGAGATTGAGACGGATCTCGCCCTCCACGGTCTGGCCCTGCGGGCGCTGGAGCAGCTGCATGAGCGACAGGCTCGTGACGCTCTTGCCGCAGCCGGACTCGCCCACGATGCCGACGGTCTTGCCGATGGGCACCTCAAACGAGACGCCGTCCACGGAGTGCACCACGCCGGTGTCGGTGAAGAAGTAGGTGTGCAGATTGTCGAACTCAACGGCGTTGTTGGGATCGTGCATCGTCGTCAGATACTCCGACTCCGGTACGTTCTTGCGCTTGCGCTTCTTCTCGTACTCATTGGTGATCTTCCGGTTCTCCTTGGAGATCCGGCGGGATTCCTTTGCGGAGAGGTAGCCCTCGTTTTTCTTTGCCATCTGATGCCACCTCCCCTTAACGCTTCATCTTCGGGTCGAACGCGTCGCGCAGACCGTCGCCGACGAGGTTGAACGCCAGCACGGTCAGCAGGATGCAGATACCGGCCGGGATCCAGATAAACCAGTAGTTTTGCAGAACGAACGTGTTGTTGACGTCGTTGATGATGTTGCCCCAGGAGGCGAACGGGAACTTGACGCCGAGGCCGAGGAATGAGAGCGTCGCCTCGGTCAGGATCGTGCCGCCGATGCCCATCGTGCAGGAGACGATCAGCTGCGGGATGACGTTCGGCACGAGGTGCTTGAAGATGCGGCGCGAAACGCGCAGGCCGCTGGACTCGGTGGCGACCATGAACTCCTGCTCGCGCAGTCCGAGGATCTGGCCGCGGACGAGGCGCGCCATGGCGGGCCAGCCGAGGAAGCCCAGGATCAGCATCAGGTAGAGCATACGGATCTGCGGATCGACGCCCATGGTATCCATCGCCGCGCCGAGGATGATGATGATCGGCGTGGAGGGGATGCAGTAGAAAATATCGACGATACGCATGATGAGGAAATCGACCCAGTCGCCGAAGTAGCCGGCGAGGCCGCCGAGGATGACGCCGATGACCAGCGAGATCAGCTCGACGATGAAGCCGATGACCAGCGACACGCGGCCGCCGTACATCAGGCGGGTGAGCATGTCCATGCCGTTCCGGTCGGTGCCGAGCCAGTGCTCGCTGTTCGGCTCGGCATAGCGGTCATAGGTGCGCGTGTAGGTCTCCTGCCGGACGACCCAGTTCTTGACGTCGGGCTTGTAGTCGATAAAGTACTCGCTCTCGACGCCGTCCGCGTCCACAAACTTGAAGGACTCGTCGCCGGACTCCAGCGACAGCGCCAGCTCCTCCTGGAACTCGCGGGTGAGGAAGATGTCGGGCGCGATGGGGTTGATGACGTAGCGGCTGATGAAGGCAAGCTCCTCGCCGCCCTTCTCCACGACGCCGCCCTCGCTGATGGTGTAGCTGTCGCCGTTCAGGGAGAACGTATTCTGCCCGTTGGTGTACGCCTTGAGCGCGGCAAACACCAGATCGAAGCTCAGCTTCTGCCCCTCCACGCTGGAGGTCATGACGTCCTTGTAGGCGATGCCGATGACCGTGCCGTCGTCGAGCGCGACGGAGTGGAAGTCGCGGCCCTCCTGCGTCACGTGGTAATTGACCTCGCGGTAGGTCACAACGTCCTTGTGCGTGGTGACGGCGAGGACGACCTGCGCCTGGATGATGGAGCTGAAATCCTGCCCCTCGGCGCCGAGGAAGCGCATGTCCTCGTTCTTCACCGCGCCGGCGTATTCCTTCTTTTGCAGGGTCTGCGTGTAGAAAAGCTCATCCTCCTTGTAGGGCGAGACGAGGCCGCCGATGAAGGAGAACGCAAACATAAACGTCAGGATCACGAGGCCGACCACAGCGATGCGGTTGCGGAAAAATCGCTTGGCGACCATCGCGCCGGGCGAGAGCACCTTGACGCGGCGCTCGTCGTCGAGGGCATACTGCTTCTCCGCTCCGGCGGCGGGCTTTTCGGCCTCCGCGGCCTTGTTCTCGTTCAGATTGTCACTCATGTTGTACCGTCCCCCTTTCTCACGCCAGACGCACGCGCGGATCGACCGCGGCGTAAAGGAGGTCGGCGATCAGGTTGCCCAGCAGGGTCAAAATGGCGATGAACGCCAGATAGAACATGGAAAACGGAATGTCGCCGCCGACCATCGCGTGGTAGGACGTGTAGCCGATGCCGGGGATGGCGTACAGCGTTTCCGTGATCAGCGCGCCGGAGAACAGGCCCGGCAGGGAGCCGCCGAGGATCGTCACCAGCGGGATGAGCGTGTTGCGGAACGCGTGCTTGTAGATGACGGTGTGCTCGTCGAGGCCCTTGGCGCGGGCGGTGCGGATGTAGTCCGCGTTCATGACCTCCAGCATGTTCGTGCGGGTGTAACGCATGAGCGAGCCGATGGACAGCACCACCAGCGTCACGATCGGCAGCACCAGATGGTGCGCCTTGTCAAGGAACTGCCCCATCGCGTCAAGCTGCTCGTAGTTGCGCCCCACGAGGCCGAACAGGTCGAACCAGCCCAGCTTGACCGAGAAGACCAGCTTCAAAAGCGAGGCGAAGAAGAACGTCGGCAGGGAGATACCCGCCAGCGCGACGATGGACACGGTGTAGTCCGTGACGGAATACTGCTTCGTGGCGGCGATGATGCCCAGCGGGATCGAGATGATGATCTCGAAGAACATGACGATCAGGCCCATTACGAAGGACAGCCACACCGTGTCGTGGAACTTTTCGATGACGGGCACGGTGTAGAACCAGCTGTCACCGAAGTTGCCGGTGAAGAAGTTCTTCAGCCACCCCAGATAGCCCGCGAGATAGCCCTTGTCCATGCCGTACTGCGCCTCCAGCTGCGCCAGCCACTCCTGATAGGTCTTGGATCCGGGGCGCTGGGACATCTGGCGCGCCACATTCTCCAGATAAGAGGTGGGCAGGCAGCGCAGCACGATGTAGATCACGAGCATGACGAAGAAAAAGATGATGAGCGAATAGAGCAGGCGCTTGATGATGTATTTGTGCATTGTGGAATACTCCCCCCATTTTCCGACTGCCGTATATCAAAACGCGGCTCATATCTCCTGAGCCGCCCTTTGATATACGGCGTCGCCGGAGCTCCGCGGCCGCAAGGCCGCGGAGCTCCGGATTTTACGTCGTTGTTTTCTGCCCGGAGCGGGCAAACGGGCTTTAGTTCATCTCCAGATTCTGGATCTCGGCGTACCAGTTGTAGAACGTCGTGATGTCCGGGGTCACGGTGTCCATGTTGACACGCTCGGTGCTGAAGATGATGGCGTTCTGGCGCTGATAGGTCGGCGTCTCGACCGCCCAGTCGACCACGATGTCGAGGCAGGCCTTGTACATCGCCTTGCGGTACTCCTGGTTGGTCGTGGCGCGGGCGTCCATGATGAGCTGATCGAGCTCGGGGTCGGCGATGCAGTACTCGTAGTTCGAGCCGCCCTGGCCGGAGCCGCCCAGCGGGTTCTGGCCGTTGCGCGCGGTGCCCTTGTTGGCAACGTCGGAATAGTAGATCTGATACATATCCGGATCGACGGTGGCGCCCCATGCAGCGGCCCACATATCGACCTGGATCGCGTCGAGGTTGTTCCACAGGTCGGAGGAGTTGGTCAGGTCCTTGATGTTCAGCTTGATGCCGAGCTCTTCAAGCGCCTTGGACGCCTCGGTGACGATCATGAAGGCGGGGTGGTCGCCCGTGCCGTCAGCGGGAATCCAGAAGGTGTACTCCATCTTGGCGCCCGCGGGAGCCGCCGTGACCTTGCCGTCCGCGACGGTGTAGCCCGCGGCCTCGAAGAAGCCGAGAGCGGCCTGCTTGGCGGCCTCGTACTTCTGCTCGGCGCTCATGGTGGAGGTGTAGATGTCGTTGCCGTTCACGTCGGTGGAGAAGGCGACCTTGTAGCCGTCGTCAGCGGGGCGCGGAGCGGCCCAGGACGTGTTGGAGATCGGGTAGTTGATGACGCTGGCGCGGTCGCCGTAGTAGGAATCGATGGCAACGTCGCGATACACGGCGAAGATGGTGCCGAACGCCTTGCGCAGGTTCTTGGACGCCTCGGAGGAGCCGTCGCCGCCGACGGAGACGTTGATGGCGTTCTGGCCGATGTAGCCGTAGCCGAGGTTGTCGACCGTGTTGGTGGTGATCTTCGGGCCGGTCAGCTCGCCGCCGTTGGTCTGCTCGATGGCGGTGATGTTCTTGTCGCTGAAGGTCGGGTCGGTGATGTCGATGGTGCCGGTGGTGATACCGTTGAGCTTGTCGTCATCGCTGTTGCACTGGACAAAGTTCATGTATTTGGTCTTCGGTTCGCCCTGGAAGTAGTGCTCGTTCGCCTCATAGTTGATAACGCCGTTTTCAAACTTGATAAACTTGTACGGTCCGGCGCCCATGGGCTGGGTGGTCTTGGCGCGCACGATGCTCAGGTCGCCCTTCGGGAAGCCGAACTGGTTGTTCTCGTAGTTGTACTGCGCCTTGTCGCCATAGTAGTGCATCGGGGCGATGTTGATGGCGAGCTGATAAATGGCGGTGGCGTCGACCTTGGTCATGTGGATGCGCAGGGTGTTGCTGCCGGTCTTCTGGATGCCGGTGATGCTCGGCGCGGAATCGCCGGTCTGAACGCCCTTGGTGTAGTTGTCGTAGCCGGTCATCAGGTCGAACAGGCTGGAGTCGGCCTTCTCGGTGTCGGACAGATTGGCGAGGTCGCCCTCATAGGACTCGACGAGAATGTTCCAGAAATCAGCGGCAGTGCCGTCCTCGGGAACCTCGAAGCCCCAGTTCGCGGCGCAGGCGGAGACGGAGTCGGTCGCCTCGTTGTAGCCGGCGGCGATGCAGTAGTCGCAGATGGACTGCGCAAACTTCTCGCCCGCCTGGTCGACGTCGGCCCAGAACGCGGTCTGCGTGGCCTCATCCCAGTGGGAGAAGTCGGTGTTGTCGCGGCCGGCGGCGACAAGCAGGTTGAACAGGGTGTCCATACCGCTGCGATACGCCTCCATGCCGTCGATGGGCTGGGCGTACAGCGTGCTGGAGCCGTCATAGGTCGGGTCGCAGAGGACGTACATCGAGAAGATGACGTCGTCGACCGTCAGGGGCTCGCCGTCGGAGAACACGAGATCCTCGCGCAGCACGAAGTCGTAATCGACGGTGCCGTCGGCGTTCTCGGTGATCGTCAGGTCGGCGGGGCCGTAATAGGTGTAATCCGTGCCGTTGTAGGGGATCGTCTCGCCCTCAATGCCCTTGTAGATGATCGCGCCGGTGCGGTCGCTGGGCAGAAGGGCAAGCTGCGTCATGGTAGACGCCTCCTGATCATACGCGGTCTGCGAGAAGAACGGGGAGAACTTGCTGTTGAAGGGGCTGTAGCCGACGGAGAGCGTCTTGGGCTCGTCCGTGGTGGGCTGCTCCGGGGTCGACGGCGTGGCCGGGGTCGCCGGAGTCGCCGGGGTGCTGGGCTCGGCCGGGGTGGTTCCGCCGCCGTTGTTGCAGGCAGCGAGAGCGAACACCATGGCAAGAGCCAGCAGCAGGGACAAAAGTTTCTTGCTGTTCATTCGAAATCTCCTTCTTTTCATTTTTTACCACCGTGTTTAGACGGTAATAAACATCATTCATTCCGCGCTCGTTTCCTCCGTCGCAAGCGCGGTGCGCAGGGACAGTATCCGCAGCGCCGCGGCGCCCAGCGCGAGCACGGCGAGCGTCACGCCCGCCTCCGCGAGCGCGTAAGCGCCGCCGGCCAGGGCGTAGACGAGCTGCCCGAGCAGCGAGAGAAGCGCCAGGATCAGCACCGCTCCGCTCCACGGCGCAAGCGCGGACACCAGCGTATCCCGTTCCCGCCGCGTGAAGCGCTCTTTGCGCGCCAGCACGGCGGAGCAGTACGCGAGCCTTGCCGCCGGGATCACGGCAAGCGCGAGGGGGATCATCACATACCACAGCCGCAGCATCGGCGACAAGACGAGCAGCGGCACCAGCACCGCCGCGGCGCACAGCGCCGCGGAAGCGCAAAGCATATGCTTTGTCCGCCGAACCGTTTCCGCGTCCGAGCGGAAGCGGAACCACGGCCCCGTGTAAACGCCGACGGTGCGGACTTTGCCGTCCGCGTCCAGCACGTTTTCCAGCGTGTAGTCCCCGGCGTATTTTCGCGGCAGCATCGCTCAGCTAAGCTGGTTTCCGTCCAGCCACGCGCCGACGGACTCGCTGATCTCCTTCATGCAGCCCGGCTCGTAGGGCACCTTGAGCCCCGCGCCGCGCACCAAGTCCTCAAACGTCTGGGTGCCGCCCTTGTCGACGAGGGCGAGATAGCGCTTCCACGCGTCCTCGCGGTCGGCGAGCGAAGCCATCCAGAACTGGAACGCCACCGTCTGCGCCATGCAGTAATCTATATAGTAGAACGGGGAGCCGAAGATGTGCGTCTGGCGCTGCCAGAGCGCGCCGCGGCTGTAGAACGGCAGATCGCCGAAGTCCGTCCACGGGCGGTATTTCTTCTCTAAGTCCATCCACACGCCGTTGCGCTGTTCCGGCGTCAGCGTGGGATTCTCGTACATCACGTGCTGGAACTCGTCGACCATGCAGCCGTACGGGATGAAGGTCAGCGACTCCTCGCAGTGGGCGAGCTCGTACTTGCGCGTGGCGTCGCCGAAGAACAGGTGGTGATACGGCGCGGTCAAAAACTCCATGGACATGGAGTGGATCTCGCACGCCTCCATCGTCGGCCAGATCTGCTGGAGCAGATAGCCCCTGCCCATCGCGCGCCACGACTCGAACGCGTGCCCCGCCTCGTGCGTCAGCACGTCCACATCTGCGGAGGTGCCGTTGAAGTTGGAGAAGATGAACGGGGAGCGATAGTCGTAGATCTCGGTGCAGTAGCCGCCGGGCGCCTTGCCCTCCTTGCTCAGCACGTCCAGCAGGCCGCCGTCGTACATCATGCCGATGAACTCAGCGGTCTCCGGGCTGAGCTGGCGGTACATCGAAAGCCCCGCGGCGAGGATGTCGTCCGCCGTGCCCTGCGGGACGGGGTTGCCGTCCGGGAAGAGCAGCGCGTCGTCCCAGAACATCAGCTTGTCGACGCCGAGGCGCTTTTCCTGCGCCTTTTTGACCTTTGCCACCAGCGGAACGACGTCATGGGCGATCTGCTCGCGGAACGCGGCGACCTCCTTGGGGCCGTAGCAGTTGCGCCCCATGCGGTCGTAGCCGAGGGGGATAAAGTTGTCGTAGCCCATGACGCGGCCCTGCTCGTCGCGGTTCTTGACCAGCGCGTCATAGAGCTCGTCGAGCTCCTCGCGGTGGCTGTCGAACCAGTTGGCGAAGGTCACATACGCCGCCTTGCGCACGGCACGGTCGGTGCTTTGCTGATAGGGGCCGAGCTTCGGCAGCGTCAGCTTCTTGCCGTCGAACTCCACGATGGCGGAGGCATAGAGCTTCTGATAGTCGCTGGAAAGCTTGTTCTCCTTCTGCCGCAGCTCGACCAGCTCGGGCTTGAAGCTGCGCGCGGCGATCTCCAGATCGGTGAAGAGCAGCCTGCCGTATTTCTTCTCCAGCGCGTCGCGGAACTTCGAGCCGAGCAGGGCTTGGTATATCTTCTTCTCCGGCTCTTCGAGCAGCGGCATACTCTCGTCGACGAAGTCATTCTCCCGGTCGTAGAACTCGTCCTTCGTGTCGATGCTGTGCCGGATCATGGCGAGGTTTTCCGCTGTACTGATGTGCCCTGACACCTCATTAAAGCGATCGACCGCGGCGAACTGCTCCTCCGCGGTCTGCGCATTCTCTATAGACGCCAGTATGTCCGCGTAAACAGCCTTGAGCTGCTCGATGTCCGGACGCTGGTAAATCATTTCCGAAAACTTCATGGGTACGCTCCTTAGTGTATTCTTTCACAGCGTGAGACATTATACGGCGAAAAAACACATAAGTCAACCGTTTTTTGCCGTAATTTTTTGGTTATAATGACGAAAATATGCCATTCCACCCATGTCGCACAAATGGTTACGGACGGCGGTCATTTTTTTCGGACGAATCCACAAAAAGCGCGTTCTCCGCCGCCTCCCTACGCGTCGTCAAAGCCATGTATCCAGTCGCTTTTCAGGTAGTAGATCAGGAAAAGCACCGAGCTGAGGCTCCATGTGATCGGATATGCAAAGAAAAGGAAGCGGATCTCGTGTATGATGCGCATGGTCACGGTCAGGTACAGGATACGGCAGACGCACCACGTCGAGAGCATAATGAGCATGGAGACCTTTGCCTTGCCCGCGCCGCGGCAGATGCCCGCGATGCAGTGGGAGAACGAGAGCGCGAAGAAGAACGGCAGCTCCGTGCGGCACTGGCGCGCGCCGATGGCAACGACGCCGGGGTCGTCATTGAACACGCCGATGAGCGTCGGCGCGAAATTCGCGATGGTCAGGCCGATCAGCTCTGCCAGGATGAGGCAGAAGGCGATGCCGAAGCGCGCCGCCTGCTTCGCGCGGTCATAGCGCTTCGCGCCGAGGTTCTGGCTGATGACCGTGGTCAGCGCCGCGGAAAAGCTGACCACCGGCAGAAAGCAGAAGCCCTCCAGCTTGGAATAGCTGCCGCACGCCGCCATGGCGTCCGAGCCGAAGGAGTTGATGTAGGTCTGCACGAGCACGTTCGCGATGGAGATGACGGAGTTCTGCACGCCGGCGGGGATACCGTTGCGCACGATCTCGCGCAGCATGGCGCGGTCGAAGCCGATGCGCCGCCATTCGACGCGCACGGCGGCGCTCTTTTTCGTCAGTGCGGCAAAGCACAGCAGCATGCTTGCGCCCTGCGCGATGGCGGTCGCCGCCGCGGCGGAGCCGACGCCCATGCCGAGCTTCGCCACGAACAGCAGGTCGAGCGCAACATTGAGAAGCGACGAGAAGATCAGGTAGTACAGCGGGCGGCGGCTGTCCCCCAGCGCGCGCATGATGCCCGTGAGCGTGTTGTACATCACCAGCGGCACCGCGCCGTAGAAATAGACGCGGAAGTAGAGCACCGAGCGGTCGATGACGTCCGGTGCCGTGCCCATCCAGCGCAGGATCGCCGGCGTCATCAGCACGCCGAACACCGTCAGGAAGACGCCCGCGCACAGGCCGAAGGCGATGCTCGTGTGGATAGCAAGGCTCATCCTGTCATACTCCCGCGCGCCGAAGTAGCGGGAGATGACCACGCCCGCGCCGATGGCGATTCCGCCGAAAAAACCGACCATCAGGAAAATGAGCGACCCGGACGAGCTGACAGCCGCCAGCGCCTCCTTGCCCAGATAGTTCCCCACGATCAGCGAGTCGACCGAGTTGTAGAGCTGCTGGAACAGCTGGCTGAGGAACAGCGGCGCGGCGAAGCGCAGCAGCACGCCGCGGATATCGCCCTGCGTCAGGTCCTGTGTCTGCGCGGCAGCCATGCGCCCGCCCCCTTTCCCTTCATATTATATATTGGTGTCCGCCGCGATTTGCAGTCTGCGGCGGAAAAATGCTCAGCAGTTGCCGGTGTAGACGTATCGCAGCGACTCCCGCGCCACGTCCGCGAGACGGTAGACCGTCTCCACCGGCGTCGGATCGCGGTCCGTCATCTGAAAACGCGGGAAAAAGCGCGAGAGGTGCAGCGGGATCTCCGGATCGATCGATGCGAGCCACTGCGCCAGCGCGCGAATTTGCTCCTCGTCGTCGTTTCCGCCGGGGACGACCAGCGTCGTCACCTCGACGTGGCACCGTTCCGCCGCGATGGCGATATTGCGCTTCACGGTCGCCAGATTGCCGCCGAGGCGGCGATACCACAGGGGATCAAAGCCCTTGAGGTCGATGTTCGCCGCGTCGATGAGCGGAAGCAGCGCGCGCCATGCGTGCTCCTCGATGGTGCCGTTCGTCACCAGCACGTTCGCCATGCCGCGCGCGCGGACGGCCTCGGCGCAGTCCCTGACGTACTCGTAGCAGATCAGCGGCTCGTTGTAGGTATAGGCGACGCCGATGTTGCCGCGCGGCGCCAGCCTCTCCGCCAGCGCGGCAAGCTCCTCCGGCGAGACCTCCTCCGTGTTCAGCTCGCTCTCTCCCGCCATGGAGATCTCGTGGTTCTGGCAGAACGGGCAGCGCAGGTTGCAGCCGAAGCCGCCGATGGACAGGATCATGCTCCCGCTGCGGAAGCGCCGCAGCGGCTTTTTTTCGATAGGGTCGAGCGCGAGGCTGACGACCTTGCCGTAGCCCAGCGGCACGATCCTGCCGCCGCGGTTCGCCCGCGCGCGGCAGACGCCCGTCTGCCCCTCGTCGAGGGAACAGCGGTGAAAACAGAGATTGCAGGCCTTTTTCATGTGTGCCGCACCACCTCAAAGCGCTCCAGCCGGACCGGCTCGCCCGCGGCGATACCGCCCTTGCGCCGCGCAATGTCGATCTGCTCGTCCACGGTGTCGACGCCCTCCAGATCGGGCAGCAGTAGCCCGCGGCGCGCGCCGCGCGAAACGATGACGCCGTAGCGCTTCACGTCCAGCTGCGCCGGCGAGTCGATCGGCTCCGGCGCGCCGAGCACGTCGACGCTGTACTCGATGCCCTCCAGCTCGCCGGCGCGCACCGGCGGGAAGCGCGGGTCGCGCGAGCAGGCGGACACCGCGTTCTGCACGATCTCCCACGCCACGCTCTCCGTCGTCGGCGCGGTGGTGCCGATGCAGCCGCGCAGCGCGCCGCCGGCGTGCAGGGACACGAACGACCCCGCCCGCGCGCGCAGCATCTCGTCCGGCAACCCATCCGGCAGCCTGTCCAGCGGCCTGCCCGTGCGCACATAGGTCTCCAGCGACAGCCGCGCCAGCTTCACCCATGGGTCCTCCGCCGCCTTGCGCGCCGCGAGCCGATTCCGCTGCGCAGCGATATATGCATTTTCAAACCGGCGGGAATCGTCCCGCCCCGTCACCGTGAACACGGCGACGCCGTAGCCCACGCCGAAAGGCCCCTCGTGGCTGAGCAGCTCCGGCTCGACCGCGAGGCCGTCCAGCGCGCCCGCCATGATCTGGAACGAGCGCTGGCCGCACTCCGCGGCGCGGTCGCAAAGCCCCTGGTCCATCGTGAGGAAGCGCAAAAAGTCGCCCGACGCCATCGCCTGCGTTACCTGCTCGTCGTAAACGGGGCCCTCCTGCGCGAAGCCGTATGGACCGTCGCGGCGCAGCTTGTGCGAGAGATCGCCGCTTGCGACGAACACGGCGCGTCGCCCCAGCTTTTCCGCCGCCCGTGCGAGGCAGACGCCCAGCCGATAGTGCTCCAGCGGCGAAAAGCCGGAGAGGCCCACGCGGACGATTGGGCAGTCGACGCCCTCCGCGCGCAGGAACCACAGCGGAATGAACGTGCCGTGGTCAATGGATGCGTCGCGCTCGCCCAGCGTGCCGGCGGCGATGCCCGCCGCCTCTGCCAGCGCGATCGCCTCGCGGCGCAGCTCCGTGTCATAGCGCACATCCAGCCGCGTCGACGCCGCGCCGAAGCTGCGCATATCGCCCGAGGCTGCAAGCCCCGGCGAGATGTGGAAGTAATCGGAATACATCACCGAATGCGGCGTCGTCACGACCAGCGCATCCGGCTCCCACGCCGCGACGCGTTTTGCCGCGGCGCGGTAGGCATCGACGGTCGACTGGATGCCGCGCTCCCGTCCCCCGCCGACGGCGGGGATGATGAGCGGCGGATGCGGAACAATGATCGCACCGGGGATCGACATGGAACACGCTCCTTTCCCACATACAGATGGATTCTCCCGAACGCCCCGTGCGGAAACGTTCGGGAGACAGCTTGCTTTGTCAGTCGGGGCTGCGGCCGCCGCAGAGGTAGAACACCGTCAGCAGTCCCGGTCCGCAGTGCGCGCCGATGACCACGCCCAGCGAGGTGATCGTGATCTCGCCCAACTGCGGATACGCGGCCTTGACCGTATCGCGGACAACCTCCGCGTCCGCCAGGCAGTCCGCGTGCAGAATGTGGATCTCCGTCCCGGCGGCGTCGATCTTCGAGAGGTCGTGCTCGATGCCGTCGATAATGCTCTTGAGCGCCGCCTTGCGGCCGCGCGCCTTCTCCACCACGTCCAGCGTGCCGGCGTCGGGCACGTAGAGCACCGGCTTGATGCTCAAAAGCGAGCCGACCAGCGCGGACGCGTTGGACACGCGTCCGCCCATCTTCAGGTATTTGAGGTCGTCCACCGTAAAGCGGTGCGCGATCTTGAGCTTGTTCGCCTCGCCCCAGTCCACAACGTCGGTGAAGCTCATCCCGGTTTCCATGCGCCGCACCATGTTCTGCACCAGCAGGCCAAGCCCGCCTGAGATGCAGCGCGTATCCATCACATAAAGGCTCTGCTCGGGGTACTTCTTGACGATCTCCGCCGCCGCCTCGCGGCAGTTTTCAAAGGAGGCGGACATCTTCTGTGACATATCGAGGAAGATCACGTCCTTGCCGCTGCCCAGCAGTTCCTCAAAGAACTCAAGGTACTGGAATTTGTTGATCATCGAGGTTTTGAGCAGGTTTCCCCCGCGCATCCCCGCGTACACCGCGGCGCGGCTTTCCTCGCGGCAGTCGTCCGTGAACGCCTCGTCGTTGACCGTATATTGGTAACTGATGAAAGGTACGTTGTGCTCGTCCAGCCACGTCCGCGGCAGATCCGACGTCGAGGACGTGGCAATGATGTAATCCGCCATGATTTTCCTCCAAGAATTGCAAGAATAATAGACTCATTTAATGCAAATCTATGTGGTCCGGCAAGAAAAATCTTCCTGCCTTTTACTGTGATATATCATATCACAACCCGAAGCGGATGGGCAAGCGGTTTTCTGAAAAATCACGCCCATTTTGGTATAAACCGCCTCCCGCACGGCGCGCGGTTGACTTTGCCGGAAAGCCATATTATGATGAAAAAAAACGACGGCGGCGCGAAAGGCGGTGCGAGGCGATGCTGCAAATGACGATGGATCACGGGAGCTGGGCGCTGGCGCTGGACGGCGCCGAGCTCGCCGCGCACACGCCGGAGCGTCCCTTCATCACGGCGCTGCGGCTGGAATCGGGTACCCGCACCGTTTTCGGCAGCGCGCGGGAACAGGTTCGCGAAATCGAACGAATCCCGCTGACCGACGTGGCGCAGGGCGCAGCGGGCGAGACCGTCTTTCGCGGCGGAGATCACGTCGCGACTGTCACCGTCAGCGAAACGGACGGCGCGGCGCGGCTGGTGTTCAACGGCGAGGAGGGCTTGGCGTACGAGCTTCGCCTCCCCGCCATCGACGGCGAGGCGGTCTTCGGCGGAGGCGCGCAAGGTCAAAATGTAAACCTTCGCGGCGATATGGTTTCCTTTTTTGTAAACGAATCGCTGCATTTGTCAACCACCCCGCAAAAATCCTTTATTTCCCGTGCAATACACCGCGAAAAGCCCTGCGGCGCCGCTGCTTCCGTCGCGCCCATGCCCGTGTTCGTCACCGACCGCGGACGATTGATCCTCTTCGAGACCACAGCGGGCGGCTCTGCCCGCTTCGGGGACAGCGAGTACCTGTTCCGGTTCGACCGCTGTCCGGACGCGCTGCTGCTCAGGCGCGGTGCCGACTACCCCACTCTCGCCCGAATCCTCGCCGCGCGCTTCCCAAACCGGCAGTACCTCCCCGGCTGGTGCTTCGACGGCATGATCCTGAACCTCCGGGGTAATGCAAATTCGGTTCTGGAGAAAACGCTTGCCATGCTCGACACCGGCGCAGCCGTGTGCTGCGTATGGAGTCCGGACTGGTTCGGCGCCGTTCCAGCCGACGCGGATCAGCAAGTAATATGGAATCAGGAGATCGATAAGTCTCTACGCCCAAGTCTCGCCGACGCGATCGGCGTGCTGCGCGATCACGGCGTCCGCTTCCTCTGTTCCGTCAGCCCCTGTCTCGTTCGGAACGGTGTGCTCTACGAGCTGTTCCGAAAAAACGGCTGGCTCGTCACCCGTCAAAACGGTGAGGTCTATCACGATAAGTCTATTTTATGCAGTTTCGGAATGATAGACCTAACAAATCCGGAGGCGCTTGCCTATGTCAGGGACGTGCTCATCGGACGCGGTATGCTCGACCTCGGCGTCTCCGGCTGGATGGCGGACTGCGGCGCGTATCCTCCCCCGGACTGCGTGCTGCATGGCGGCGACGTGCGGACGCTGCGCGGCACGTGGCCGACGCTCTGGGCAAGGGTCAATCGCGAGGCGATCGAGGCGCATGGAGACGACGATGCGTTCTTCCTCCTGCGCGGCGGCTGCCCCGGCATACAGGAATACGCGCCAGCCCTCTGGAACGCGGATTTTCGCGTCGGTTCCGCCCTCGATCGAGCCCTGCCCCACGCCATGACGTCAGCCTTCTCTCTCGGCTTTTCCGGCGTGCCGATAGCGTACTGCGGCGCGCTTGATCCCCACTCCTCCGGCGCACGCCGTCAGGATGCGGAGCCGCTCATCCGCCGGATGGAGGCGGACGCCTTTAACTGGCTCCTTCCATTCCGTGAGTCAATCGATTCTCACGGTGCTTCGCCGCTCGACGACCCCGCCGTCAGACTCCACGCGGTTCGGCTGAGCAATGTTCGCAGGGCATTGCGTCCGTATTTTGTCAGGATTGCCGCGCAAGCACGGGAGGGGCTGCCCGCAATCCGACCGGATTTTTATAAGTCGATGCATTTTTCTATTTCCCGCGATCCATACTCCTATTTTCTGGGCGACGATCTTTACGTCTGTCCCGTGCTGCGGCGCAAGGCGGACAGGCGCAGGGTGTTCCTCCCCCGCGGCGTGTGGGTACACCTCTGGTCCGGCAAGGTCTACACCGGCGGCGAGCGGTACGACGTCCCCGCGCCGCCGGGAGAGATCCCGGTTTTCTATCGTGCAGACAGCGAGTCTATCGAATTGTTCCGCGAAGCCGGCGCGAAATACAATCTGCTGTCGTGGGAGGGCAAATAAACAGGGTGCGGAAATGGCTCCGCACCCTGTTCTTTGTTGTCTTCGTTTGTCAGGCGGCGTCGGCGTCCGGGAGCACCAGCAGCTCCGTTTTGACGGAGAACGGCTCCATGCCCGGCAGCCCCGCCGTGTTGCAGCGGAACTCCAAAACGTGCTCGCCCGCCGTGAACCGGTCGCCGCGCAGCGTGATCTGGCTGCGGCTGTAGTCGCCCGTCAGGCGGAACACGCTGTTTTGATAGCCCTCGATCAGCGCGCCGTCCAGATACCATCCGCACGGGACGATCAGCGCCGCGTCCTGCGCACAGGCGACCCGGCAGGTGACGGTCAGCTCCGCGTCGGGGTATATCTCCGCGCGCCGGACGTTCATCCGTCCCTTGAACGTGCGCGGCTCGGCGCGCTCCGCCTGCACCGCGAAGCCGTATTCCAGCAGCTTCTGCGCCTCGCTCGCGCGCGCCGAAGCGCTGTTCGTGCCCATCACGACCGCGATGACGCGCCGTCCGTTGCGCGTCGCCGTCGCTGTGAAGCAGTAGCCCGCGCCGTAGGTGTAGCCGGTCTTCAGGCCGTCCACGCCCTCCACGCCCTCGCGGAGCAGCAGGTTGGTCGTCCGGTGCGTTTCGCCCTGAAACGTAACGCTCTTCTGTACGGAGTACTCCAGCGTCTCGGGATAGTCCACGAGGAGCCGCCGCGCCAGATACGCCATCGCGTAAGGCGTGACGGCGTTGCCTTCGTCCTCGAAGCCGCAGCTGTCCGCAAACTGCGCCTCAACGCCCCACGCGGCGGTACGCTCGTTCATGCGCTGGACAAACGCCGCCTCGTTGCCGGCGATGTGCTCCGCCAGCGCGACGGAGGACGCGTTGCCCGACGCGCAGATGGCGAGGCGCAGCAGCGTGCCGGCGGGGACGGTCTGTCCCCTGCGGAAATGCTCCAGCCCCGAATACCGCCCGTCGTTCGACATGGCGGCGGCGCGCTGGCTGATCGACACGGGGGTTTCGAGCGTCAGGCGCCCCTCGCGGATCTCCTCAAACGTAAGATAGACGGTCATCAGCTTCGTCATGCTGGCAATGGGGCGCGCTTTGTCGGCGTTCCTGGCATAGTAGACCTCGCCCGTGTCGCCGTCCATCACAATGGCGCCGACGGCGTTGACCGACGGTGTCTCCGCCGCGGAAACGGGGACGGACAGCATCACCGCAAGCAGAATGCAGAGCATGCGCGCCAGGCTTGTTTTCCTGATCCCACTCATATGATGTGATTTCTCCTTTTCTCCCGGATGTTCAGCGCAGCAGCCCCATCAGCAGGGACGTCAGGCCGCCGCTGCCGTTGTTGCTTGCGTTGGCGTTAGCATTCGCATTCGCGTTGGCGCCGCCGGACGCGCCGAGCAGGCCCGTGAGCAGGCTCGCCGTACCGTTTCCGCCGCCGCCGAGCAGCGAACCCATGATGCCCGCGACGCCGGCGGCGCTGTTCGCCTGCTGCTGTTGCTGCTGCGCGCCGACCTCCTTGCCCAAAAGGCTCATCAGATACGGCGCCGCCGCGGAGAGCACCTTCTTCACGTCCGCCTTCTTGACGCCGGATTTCTTGGCGATCTGCGTGATGATCTCGTTGGCATTTGACCCGAACAGGTGGTTTACGATCTTCTCGCCGTCCTTCAGATCGACGCCCGACATGTACGCGCCGACGTTGGAGGTGTTGCTGGCGGCATGCTGGGTGAGCGCGTTGGCGAAGCCCGCCGACGTGCCGCTGTTGTTGGACTGGCCGAGCGCGCCGCCGAGCAGCAGCGGGAGCGCCGCGTCGAGCACGCCGCGCGTCGCCTCGGCGGAAACGCCCGTCGCCTTGCTGATGCCCTCCGTGCTGTCCAGCGACTTGACCGAACTGACCACAGACTCAATCGCCATGGAATCTTCCTCCCTTTTTTCGACAGATTGCCCATATTATAGCCCCATTTCCCCCGCATCGTCAACCATGTTGCAAAAAAGTATTGAGAAATCCCTTATCTTGTGCTATTCTGGACAAAGCAAACGCATATAGGCGATTGTTAGGAGGAATCGAAAATGGCTGAAAAGAAAGAACACAAGATCGTCGCCGCCAACAGCGGAGAGGCGAAGAAGCCCGCGGCAAAGCCCGCCGGAACGACGCAGACGGTGCAGCACACGGTCAAGCCCGCGGGCGAAAAGGGCAATGCCGGCGGTCTGCGCGCCGGGGCGGTGGTGCTCTGGGTGATTGCGATCGTCTTTGAGGTGCTCGCCGCGCTGGTGCTCTTCGGCAAGATCAACCTGACCTTTATGCCCATGATGTGGCAGCTCATCGCCTTCCTCGTACTCGACCTCGTCTGCGTCATCATCGGCTCGCAGCTGTGGAAGAAGGCGAACCACATCGACCCCGCCTCCGAGAAGAACAAGACCAAGTTCTGGCTGTGGAACAACATGGGCGTGATCGTATGCTGCTTCGCGTTCATCCCGATCATCATTCTGTTCCTCTCGAACAAGGATCTTGACAAGAAGACCAAGGTGATCTGCACCATCGTCGCCATCATCGCGCTTCTCATCGGCGGCGCGGCGAGCGTCGACTACAACCCCGTCTCGCAGGAGCAGCTTGCCACCGCGGAGAATGTGCTCGGCGATACGGACGTCTACTGGGCGCCCTTCGGCAAGGTCTATCACACGCACGAGGACTGCCAGGCGCTCAACAACAGCGAGACGCTGACGGTCGGCAAGGTCGACGACGCCATCGCCGCCAACCGCACCCGCCTGTGCTCGTTCTGCGCGCGGCGCGACTCGATCACCGAGGTCGCGACGGACGACGCGGCGTAACGCAGCCGCAAAACCGCAAAAAACATCCGGCTTCGCAACATGCGGAGCCGGATGTTTTATGCTTCGTGATTACTCGTTCTCGCCCTTATCGTCGTTCCCGCCGGCGATCTCCTCGACGGTGCCGTCCTCCTTGATGATCTCAAAGCGGCAGTTGAAGCCGAACTTCGCGATCGCGCCCGCGATTACCGCCGGAACCAGCACGGCCGGGCCGGCCATCAGGCCGAGCACGCCGCCGGCAATGCCCGCGTTCACGGGGATGTTGGCAACCTCTTCGTCGCCGCGCAGCATGCGGATGCGGGTGACGTTGCCCTTCTTCACCGCGCCCTTGATCTTCTCAAGGATCTCGTCGGTGCCGGAGCCCTGATCCTTCTCGATGGCGATGATGGCGTCGACGACGTTGCCGTTGTTCTCCTCCAGTGCCTTCTTCGCGGACTCATAGGTGACGCCCGTGCGCTCACGAACCTGATCGATCATTTCCAGCGTAATTTCCATTGTTGGTGTCCCCCTTTATCAAATGTACGGTCTCCCCGTTTGGGTCTGTGGATAATCTAGCACGGAATTGTTTCCCTTTCTTCAACGAAATATGAACGATTCGTAAATAAACAAAACGAGCGATAAGGTCAGACGAAGGGATTGTAATACCGCGTGCCGCGTAAAACGGTGCCGAGGATCGCCGCGGCGAGCAGCAGCGCGCACACCGCCATGCACACGATATCCGCCGCGCGGAAGCGCCGGCCGCGATACCATGTGCGCGTCTTCCCCTTGCCGAAGCCGCGCAGCTCCATCGCGTTGGAGATCACCTCGATGCGGTCCATACTGGAGAGGATGAGCGGGATCAGGATCGCGCCCGCCGCGCGCAGGCGCTTGACAAGGGATTCCTTCTTGCTCATCTCGATGCCGCGCGCCTGCTGCGACTGGGATATCTCGTGATACGATCGCTGGATGTCCGGGATGTAGCGCAGCGCCAGCGCGACGGAGTAGGCAACCTTGTAGCTCACGCCGATGCGGTTGAGCGAGGCGGCGAATTCGCTGGGATCCGTGGTGCACACGAACAGCAGCAGCAGCGGGATCGCCGCGAGGTACTTGAGCACGAGGTTGAGGTGGTAAAAAAGCTGCTCCGCCGTCACGGTGTACGGCCCCGCGATCGTGAAAAGCACCGTGCGCGTGCCGTAGATGCCCACGCCGTGCTCCGGCGCGAACAGATAGACCATCAGGTTGTTGAGCACCATGAACACGAACGTCACCCAAAATACCGCCTTGACGTCGCGGAAGCGGATCTTCGAGACGGCGAACAGGATGACCGCCGCGACCGGCATCAGCGCGAGGAGGCGCGTGTCGTATGTCACCATGGACGCGAGCGACCACAGCAGCAGGCACACGAGCTTTGTCGCGCCGGTCAGACGGTGGATGGGCGAGGGGCGGTCGATGTAGTTGAAGATGTTTATCATCGCTCGCGCACCTCCCGGTCACAGTCGATGAACCGCTGGACGAAGGCGCGCGGATCGTCGACGCCGCAGCGCACCGCCAGAGCGTAGAGGCTCGTCTCCCGCAGGCTCGCGCGCGCGACGACGTCCGGATCGGTCAAGATCTCGGCGGGGCGCGCATCCGCGATCTTCCGCCCGTCGGCGAACACCACCGCGCGGCTGCAATACTCCAGCATGAGGTGCATGTCGTGCGTAATCATCACCACGGTGACGCCCTGCGCGTTGAGCGCGCGCAAAAACTCCATGATCTCGGTGTAGCGGCGGAAATCCTGCCCCGCCGTCGGCTCGTCGAGGATGATGAGCGCCGGGTCGAGGGCGAGGATGGACGCGATGGTCACGCGTTTTTTCTGTCCGAAGCTCAGCGCCGAGACCGGCCAGTTGCGGAACGGGTACAGCCCGCAGACGCGCAGGGCTTTTTCCACGCGCTCCCGCCGCTCCGCCTCCGCCACGCCGCGCGTCACAAGCCCCAGCGCCACCTCGTCGAAGATCTGCACCTTCGAGATCATCTGGTTGGGATTCTGCATCACGTAACCGATATGGTCGGCACGCTCCTTGATGGAAAGCGTGTTCAAATCGACGCCGTCGAACGAAAGCGTGCCCTCCTGCTGCCGCTCGAAGCCGCAGAGCACCTTGGAAAACGTCGATTTCCCCGCGCCGTTGCGTCCGACGATCGCCAGCATCTCCCCGCGCCGCACCGTGACGGACACGTCGTGCAGCGCCCCGAAGCCGTTGTCGTAGGCAAAGCGGATGTGCTCCGCCGCAAGCAGCACCGGCGCCTCCGGCAGTTCGGCTGCGGCCGGCGTCTCCCGGAACCAGCGCCGCACCGCCGCGCTCTCGTCCTCCGAAAGCCGCAGGGATTCGATATTATGTAAACCCATATCCGGACGCAGCGCCACGCCCGCCAGCCGCAGCGCGGCGACGTAAAGCGGCTCGCGGACGCCCTGTTCGCGCAGAAGGCCGGTGGCGAGCAGCTCGTCCGGCGCCATATCGGCGACGATGCGCCCGTCCTGCATCAGCACCACGCGGTCCACGTCCCGGTGGAGCACGTCCTCGATGCGGTGCTCGATGATGACGACGGTCGTCCCTGTCCTGCGCCAGATCTCGTCGATCAGCTCGATCGCCTGCTTGCCCGTGGCGGGGTCGAGGTTTGCCAGCGGCTCGTCAAACAGCAGCACCGGCACGTTGTCCACCATCACGCCCGCCAGCGACACGCGCTGCTTCTGCCCGCCGGACAGCTCGTTCGGCGCGTGGCTCAGGTGCGAGCGGATGTCGACCTGCTCCGCGGCGGCGTCCACGCGGCGGAACAGCTCGTCCTGCGCGACGGCGTCGTTCTCCAGCGCGAAGGCGATATCCTCCGCCACGGTGAGGCCGACGAACTGCCCGTCCTGATCCTGCAAAACGGTGCCGACCATCTTGGACATGTCGAAAAGGCTCAGCTCGCGCGTCTCCTTGCCGAAGACGCGGAGGCTGCCCCGCATCTCGCCGCGGTAGGAGAACGGGATCAGGCCGTTGAGGCAGTGCGCCAGCGTGGACTTGCCGCAGCCCGAGGGACCGCAGATCAGCACCTTTTCGCCGGCGCGGATCGTCAGGTCGACGTTGTGGAGCGTCGGCTCCTTCTGGGCGCTGTACTGCCAGGAAAAGCCATGGAATTCGATCACAGGTTGTTTCAAGGCGTTTTTCTCCCCAAAAGCAATGAGAGCCGACCTTCGCCGGCTCTCATAACGGTTTGCTCAGTCCTCCTGCTCAAGGCTGCCCTTCTGCGGCCGCGCCTTGGCGTAGGCGACGCAGAGCAGGCTGCCGATGACGGCGGTCGTCACGGCGTTGGCGATGCCGGAGAAAAGGCCCTGCACGAACAGCTTCTCCACCGGCTCGTTGTAGATTAGGATATCGAGAACAGGCGCGACGGCGCCCCAGCAGATCACGTGGCAGATCACCTGCGTGACGTTGAAGCGGATCAGCTCGTCCGAGCCGCACACGCCGTCCGCGAGCGGCATCTTGCGGGTGGCGAAGCCCATCAGGCCACCGAAGACCGCGGACGCGATGACCCAGCTCCACCAGATGCCCCAGCCCCAGGACGCGTCGATGAGCGCGTGGCCGATCAGACCGATGAGCGCGCCGGCGATGGGCCCGAACACGGCGGCCATAAACGCCAGAACGCCGTACTGGATGGTGACGCTGGTGTTGGGCACCGGGCTGGGGATGGCGATGAAGCGGCCGCACACGAAGAACAGCGCCGCGCCGATGCCGATGGCGACCACCGTTTTGACGGAAAGCTTGGTATCCATGGAAATCTCCTCCTTTTTGCCTTACACACAAATTGTCGGAAACCGACGCCGTCAGAATATACCATTTTCCGCGCCCCGTCAAGCGGCGGGGGCTTTCCTTTTGCGCGCGGCTGCGGTATAATCATAATTATCAAATGAACGGAGGCGCGAAATGGACATGCAAAAACTACTCGCCGGCATAGAGGCGGCGGCGCGCGGCGCGGGAAGGATCATGCTGGAGGCGGACGACGTCCGCTCCGTCGTGACGGAGAAGGAGGGGCACGGCAACTTCGTCACCGCGTACGACAAGCGCGTGCAGGCATACCTGTTCGCCGAGCTCGCCAGGGTGCTGCCGGAGGCGAAATTCATCGGCGAGGAGGACGGCGCGGACGCCTTCACCGACGACGACCGCCGGGGCTTCGCCTTCTGCGTCGATCCCATCGACGGCACGACGAATTTCCTCACCGGCTACCGTCCCTCCGTCACGTCGATCGCGCTGCTGCACGACGGTAAACCGCTTCTCGGCGTGGTTTACAACCCTTATGCGGACATGATGTTCTCCGCCGTGCGCGGCGGCGGCGCGGCGCTCAACGGCGCGCCGATCCGCTCCTCGGAGGAGCCGCTTGCGCGCAGCGTCGTCTCCTTCGGCACCGCGCCCTACTACCCGGAGCTGGCGCAGCGCACCTTTGCCGTCTGCGCCGACTACCTCCCCCGCTGCATCGACCTGCGCCGCAGCGGGACGGCGGCGTGGGACCTGTGCTGCTGCGCCATGGGCGCGACGGGGCTTTACTACGAGCTGGAGCTCCAGCTCTGGGACTACGCCGCGGCAGGACTGATCGCCGAGGAGGCGGGCTGCCGCGTGACCGGTCTGGGCGGGTCGCCGCTTCCGTGGGACGGCCCCAGCTCGGTCATCTGCGCGTCCGCGGGCGTGGCGCGGGAGGACTATTTCCCGCGCGTCTCCCTCAGCCCTCCGGACGCCTGCGGCGGCGCTGCATCTCCATGATCGCGCGCGAAACGTGCTCGTCGAGCGCGGGCGTCATATCGACGAACTCGCAGCCGCACTCGTAGATCTGCACGCGGCGCGTGACGCGCCGCACAAGGCACATCAGCGGCTTGATCTGCCAGCCCTCCAGCAGGCTCGACTTGAGCAGCAGCCGGTCGCCGATCTTGCACTCGGTGGCGAGCTGCAGGCACACGCCGCCCGTGCTGATGTTGACCAGGCGGCAGGGGATCTCATACAGCCCCCTCTGCCGCAGCGGCATGACCGTTCCGCCGATGAGGGTCGGCTGGCGGTAGGAGCCGCGGTCATTCTCCGTCGCCGTGATCTCCAGGTCGTCCACGCTCCATGTGCCGTCGCGGTTCGGGCTGATGTAGCAGTCCATGTGGACGGCCTTCTTCTCCTCGGTCAGGTATCCGCGCATCTGCACCGGGACGTCCGTCGCGCCGGGGCGGAGCCGCGGCGTGGTGATCGGGCGCAGCTCCATTTCGTCGTCGTCGATGATGTCCGCGCGGGCGGAGAACAGCAGATTGTCGTTCTCGTCCGAGACCTCCAGACGCATCCCGGCAAACGGGCTGAGGTCGTCAAACTCATCGTCGTCCCTGCGCCCCCTGAGCCAATCAAACAGGCCCACCGTTCGATCCCTCCTTCCACGATTTTGCTTTCCGCTTCCATTTTAGCACGCCGCCGCGGCAAAGGGAAGAAGAATTTGCCGCGCCGCCGGAACTGCTGCTGCTGCGAAGCCGAAAAAAACCTTGCTTATGACCCGGTTTTCTGATATGATAAGAGGCGTAAAAAACCGCCGCCGCGAGGATATGAGGTGCCATATGAAGAAGATCCTGATCGTCGAACCCGAGCTGGAAATGCAGGAGGTTCTGTACAGTGTTTTGAGCAAGACGTACGACGCCGTCTGCGCGTCCTCCGGACGGGAGGCGCTGGAGCGCTACACGCGCGAGCGCCCCGACATGATCCTCTGCGAGCTGAATATGCCGGAGATCAGCGGTCTGGAGCTCCAGCGCCGCCTGACCGAGCAGTACCGCGAGCTGGTCCCCTTCATGTTCATGGCGGACGACGAACAGGAGGACAACGAGAGCGTCGGCCTCCAGTCCGGCGCGCTGGACTACATCGGCAAACCCTTCAAGGTCGAGGTGCTGATGCGCCGCGTGGACAACACCATGCTCCACATCGACAACCTCCGCCAGATCCAGGGGCTCAAGGCGGTCGCCGAGACCGACCCGATGACGGGGCTGCTCAACAAGACCTTCGCCCAGAAGACGCTCGTCGACCTCTGCCCCAAGGCAAAGGGCGTGCTGATGATGCTCGATCTGGACAGCTTCAAGCTGGTCAACGACCTCTACGGTCACGACATGGGCGACCGCGTGCTCATCCGCTTCGCCGAGATCCTGCGCGGCGTCATCCGCTCCTCCGACGTGTGCGGGCGCATGGGCGGCGACGAGTTCATTGCCTTCTGCCGTGACGTGAACAGCGAGCAGCTGGTGCAGCAGAAGGTCGCCGCCATCAACGCGGTGTTCCTCGCCTCCGCCAAGCAGCTCATGGGCGAGGACATGAACCTGCCCCTCGGCGTCTCCGTCGGCGCGATCTTTGTGCCCGACGAGGGGACGAAGTTCGACGAGCTGTACAAGAAGGCGGACAAGGCGCTCTACACCGCCAAACAGAGCGGCAACCACGAGTGCGGCTTCTCCCGCGAGCACAAGAGGGAGGACACGGCGACGGTATCGGAGCCGCAGCCGGACGCGCTCGGCAACGCGCGGCGCATCCTCGGCGAGCGCAACCGCCCGAGCGGCGCCTACGAGGTCGGCTTTGAGAGCTTCCGCACCGTGTACCGCTTCATCAACCGGATGCTGGAAAACTACCACAACGACGCGGAGATCTGCGTCTTCAACTTCCCCGCCGGCACCTCCGCCGAGATCACGGATTCCTTCGGCGTGATGCTGCGCAAGACGCTGCGCCGCAGCGACGTCTACACAAAGAGCGGCGACAACCAGTTTATGGTCCTCCTGCCCCAGCCCCTGCCCGAGCACGGCGACGTCGCCATCAACCGCGTGCTCGACCACTGGCGCGCGGACGGCGCGCAGACGTCGCCCACCTTTGAGCACCAGCCGATCCTCGTCACCGAATGAGCGCGGCATCGCGGCGAAACAGCGTTGTATTGTTGTATTCATACAAAAAAGCTCTCCGCATCGCGGAGAGCTTTCCTGTTTGTTGTCTTCACTTCATCTCGCGCAGCGTCTCGCACAGCAGCTTCCATGTGCGCTGCGTGGAGGCGATGTGCAGCTTCTCGCCGGGCGTGTGGACGCCCTCCATGTCGGGCCCGATGGACACGCAGTCCAGCCCCGCGAGCTTGCCCGCGAAGAGTCCGCACTCCAGCCCCGCGTGGATCGCCTCGATCTTCGGCGCATGACCGTACTGCCCGGTAAAGACGCGCGTCATCAGCTCGCGCAGCGGCGAGTCGGCGCGGTACGCCCAGCCGGGATAGTCGCCCGTGACGCCCATGTCGCCGCCGAGCCGCTCGCTCAGGCAGCGCAGCGCTTCGAGCAGCATATCCTTCTGCGTGTCGATGCTGCTGCGCACGGAGAACGACGCGAGGAGCGCGTCCGCCTCGGTGTCGAGAATGCCGAGGTTGAGCGAAGTCTGCGGCAGGCCCGCGATCTCCGGGCTCATGGCGTGGATGCCGTTCGGGCAGCACGCGAGGAACGCGACCGCGTCCGCCGTGCTCTGCGTGCTCATGGGCGCAAGCTCCGCCTCGCAGGGCGAAACGTCGACGCGGATGTCCGGGTCGGCCGCTCGGAACTCCGCGGCAAAGGCGCGCCCCATCTCCTCCGCGGCGGCGCGCACGGCGGCCTCGTCGCCGACGAGCACCGCCTCCGCCGCGACCGGGATCGCGTTGTCCGCCATGCCGCCGCGCACGGCGCACAGCCGGAAGTCCGTCCTGCCCGAGAGCCTGCACAGGACGCGGCCGAGCAGCTTGCTCGCGTTGGCGCGCCCCTTGTCGATCTCCACGCCGGAGTGGCCGCCCTTGAGGCCGCTGACGCGCAGGCGGAGCGCCGTGCCGCCGAACGCCTCACGCGTGACGGGGACGCGGCAGTTCGCCCGCGCGCCGCCCGCGCAGCTGACGGTGAAGACGCCCTCGGTCTCCGAGTCGATGTTGATGAGCCTCCTGCCCTCCAGCACGGAGGCGTCCAGCGCGGCGGCGCCGATGAGGCCGATCTCCTCGTCCGAGGTAAACACCGCCTCGATCGGCGGGTGCTCCAGCGCATCGTCGTCCAGCACGGCGAGCAGCATTGCCGCGGCGATGCCGTCGTCGCCGCCGAGCGTCGTCCCCTCGGCGCGCAGCACGTCGCCCTCCACGACGAGGTCAAGCCCCTCGCGCGCCATGTCCTTCGCGCAATCGGCGGTCTTCTCGCACACCATGTCGATGTGGCCCTGCAAAATGACCGGCGCCGATGCCTCATAGCCGGGCGAGGCGGGCTTTTTTACGACGACGTTGTTCGATGCGTCCTGCACGTACCAAAGACCGCGGTCGCGCGCGAACGCGGCGATCCAGTCGCTCGCCGCCTTCGTGTTCCCGCTGCCGTGCGGGATGGCACTGAGCTGTTCAAAGAACGAAAAGACGGATTTCGGTTCGAGTTTTTCCAAGACTGGCATAGCTCTCCTCCATAGTGATGACGGATCATATCCGATATTGATTGCCGGATTCAGATTAGCACGCTTTTTCACAAAAAACAATCCCGAACAGTCTGATTTCTTCGGGATTTCTGGCAAATAAATCAATTGAATTTTCCCCTGCCCTGTGCTATAATCTCACAGGACTTTGTTATGCCAGTCCGCTAAATCAAAGAGGGCGCGACAGCGCCAAAACCAAGGGAAAGGAGAGGAGAATGTGGGAAAATACGTCGTCAAGCGCATTCTTCTTGCCGTTTTGACGGTCTTTATCATCTGTGCGATCACCTTCTTCCTCATGCACGCGGTCCCCGGCGGGCCGTTCAACAAGGAAAAGGCGCTCAGCGAAGCGACGATCGCCGCGCTCAACGCGCGCTACAACCTCGATAAGCCTGTGGGCGAGCAGTTCCTGCTCTACCTCAAGAATCTGCTAAACGGGGACTTCGGCGTGTCGCTGAAAAACGGGCGCGAGATCAAGGCCATCATCGGTGAATCCTTCCCGATCTCGGCGCGGCTGGGCCTCTCGGCGATGATCGTGGCGCTTTGCCTCGGCACCGTGCTCGGCAGCACCGCCGCGCTGATGCGCAACAAGCTGCCCGACCGGCTGATTGTCTTCTTCTCGACGCTGTTCACCGCGGTGCCGAGCTTCATCCTCGCCACGCTCCTGCTGCTGGTGTTCTGCATCCAGCTCCAGTGGGTGCCGGTGTGGAGCGTGGAGAACAGCAGCTACACGCTGCCCGTGATCGCGCTGTCCGCCTATCCGATGGCGTATATCACGCGTCTGTCCAAGACCAGCATGCTTGACGCGCTGAGCCAGGACTATATCCGCACGGCGCGCGCCAAGGGCGTGAGCAAGCTCAAGATGATCTTCAAGCACGCGCTGCGCAACTCGCTGATCCCCGTCATCACCTACGCCGGACCCCAGATCGCCTACATCATCACCGGCTCGATGGTCATTGAGACCATCTTCACGGTCGGCGGCCTCGGCAGCAAATTCGTCAGCGCCATCAACAACCGCGACTACACCATGATTATGGCGACCACGATCTTCCTCGCAACGCTCATGGTCATTGCGAACCTGATCTGCGATCTGCTCTACAAGGTGGTCGATCCGCGGATCAAGTACGATTAAGGGGAGGGTCAGCGTCTTGGAAAACAACAATCTGCCGAAAAAGAACCCTCTGAGCATGCAGCTCGACCTGAGCAAGTTCTCCGCGGAGTCCTTCATCCCCGCGACCGAGGAGGAAAAGCGCCAGCAGGACGTCATGAGCGAGAGCACCACCTTCTTCAAGGACGGTATGCGCAAGCTCTTCAAAAACCCGCTGGCGGTGCTGAGCCTCGTGCTGCTGTCGCTCATTCTCATCACCATCATCGTCGCGCCGATGATCGTGCCCTACCGCTATGAGGAGATCCTCTCCGTCGACGGGCGGCGCGACAAGGGCGCGAAGAACCTCGCGCCGTTCACCTACAGCCAGATGGAGCAGAAGTACATCGAAAAGGGCGGCGAGCGCTTCCCCCACATCTTCGGCACCGACGAGCAGTGCCGCGACTACTTCATCCGCGTTGTCTACGGCACGCGCATCTCGCTGTTCATCGGCTTCTTCGCCGCCATCATCGTGCTGATCATCGGTATGCTCTACGGCAGCATATCGGGCTATCTGGGCGGGCGCGTCGACCTCATCATGATGCGCATCGTCGACATCATCTATTCGCTGCCCGACATGCTGATGATCATTCTGCTCAAGGTCGTGCTCGACGAGCGGCTCCAGTTCCCCTCGGGCAGCTTCCTCGCCCGCCTCGGCACCAGCATGGTGAGCCTGTTCATCGTGTTCGGCGGCCTCTACTGGGTGGGCATGGCGCGATTGATCCGCGGTCAGATCCTCTCGATCAAGGAAAATGAGTACATCCTCGCTGCACGCTCCATCGGCGCGAAGCCCGGGCGCATCATCCGCCAGCACATCCTGCCGAACTGCCTGTCGGTCATCATCATCTCCACCGCGCTGCAAATCCCGTCCGCCATCTTTACCGAGAGCTTTCTGAGCTTCGTCGGCATCGGCGTGCAGGCGCCCATGCCGTCCCTCGGCTCGCTGGCGAACGCCGCCCGCGCGGGCTTGCAGAGCTATCCGTACAAGCTGGTCTTCCCGGCGATCGTGATCTGCCTGATCGTGCTGAGCCTCAACCTGCTCGGCGACGGCCTGCGCGACGCCTTTGACCCGAAGCTGAAGAGGTGAGCGATATGGCAGAGAAATTGTTGAGCGTGCAGGACCTGCACACCTCCTTCTTCACCGACGCCGGCGAGGTGCAGGCGGTCAACGGCGTCAGCTTTGACCTCGATCCCGGCGAGATCCTCGGCATCGTGGGCGAATCCGGCTCCGGCAAATCGGTGACGGCGTACTCCATCATGCAAATTCTCGCCGACACCGGCAAGATCACCGGCGGGCGCATCCTCTTCAAGGGCGAGGATTTGTCCACGTGGAGCGAGCACCAGATGCAGAGCTTCCGCGGGAAAAACTGCTCCATCATCTTCCAGGACCCGATGACGAGCCTCAACCCCGTGTTCACCATCGGCAACCAGCTCAAGGAGGCGGTGGTGCTGCACACCGACCGCCGCGGCGCGGACGCCGACGCGCGCGTCAAGGAGCTTTTGGAGCTCGTCGGCATCAACGAGCCGGAAAAGCGCATGAAGCAGTACCCCTTCGAGCACTCCGGCGGCATGCGCCAGCGCGTGATGATCGCCATGGCGCTCGCCTGCGAGCCGGACATCCTGATCGCCGACGAGCCGACGACCGCGCTGGACGTGACCATTCAGGCGCAGATCCTGGAGCTGATTCAGGGGCTGCAAAAGAAGATGGGCATGGCGGTCATCCTCGTCACCCACGACCTCGGCGTCATCGCCGACATGTGCGACAATATCGTCGTGATGTATGGCGGCCGCATCTGCGAGCGCGGCACCGCGCGCGAGATCTTCTACAACCCCATGCACGAATACACCAAGGGCCTGCTTCGCTCCATCCCCAACGTGAACAACATGAAGAAGAAGCTCGTCCCCATCGCGGGCACGCCCATCAACATGCTCAACCTGCCCAAGGGCTGCGCCTTCTGCCCGCGCTGCGACGCGGCGATGAAGATCTGCCTGACGCAGGTGCCGGAGGAGCTTCGGATCAACGACGAGCATCAGGCCTCCTGCTGGATGAATGTGAAAACCGCGTTTGAGGAGGTGTCCGCCACATGAGCGAAGCTCTGGTTGAAGTCAAAAATCTCAAGCAGTACTTCCCCGTCAAGGTCGGCTTCGGCAAGACCATCCCGCTCAAGGCGGTGGACGACATCTCCTTCGAGGTCGGCAGGGGCGAGACACTGGGCCTCGTGGGCGAGTCCGGATGCGGCAAGACCACCGCGGGCCGCGCCCTGCTCCGGCTCTACAAGCCCACGGGCGGCGAAGTCCTCTTCGACGGCGAGCCCGTCACCGACAAGAACATCATGCACATGCGCAAGCAGATGCAGATGGTGTTTCAGGACCCCTACTCCTCCCTCGACCCGCGCATGACAGTGGAGGACATCATCGGCGAGCCGCTGGACGTGCACCACCTCTGCTCGAACCGCAAGGAGCGGCGCGAGAAGATTTTGGAGCTGATGAACTACGTCGGCCTCAACGCCGAGCACGCGCGCCGCTATGCGCACGAGTTCTCCGGCGGGCAGCGCCAGCGCATCGGCATCGCCCGCGCGCTCGCGGTTGACCCGAAGTTCATCGTCTGCGACGAGCCGGTGTCCGCGCTGGACGTGTCCATTCAGGCGCAGGTCATCAACATGTTCGAGGAGCTGCAGGATAAGCTCGGCGTCGCGTACCTGTTCATTGCCCACGACCTGCTGGTCGTGCATCACATCTCGCGGCGCATCGCGGTGATGTACCTCGGCAAGATCGTCGAGCTGGCGGACGCGGACGAGCTCAACAGCCACCCCATCCACCCCTACACCGAATCGCTGCTCTCCGCCGTGCCCATCCCCGACCCGGAGGTCACGCGCGCGCGCAAGCGCATTATTCTGGAGGGCGACGTCCCCAGCCCGCTCAAGCGTCCGAGCGGCTGTCCGTTCCGCACCCGCTGCCGCTACGCCACCGAGCAGTGCGCGCAGGAGTGTCCTGAGCTGACCGACCGCGGCGGCGACCACCGTGTCGCCTGCTGGGTCAGATAAAGGTAGTGTCCCGCAAGGGTTGCTATAAATCTTAATTGGAGGTATCAAAATGAAGAAGTATCTTGCCATGTTTCTTGCCTTGGTAATGGTCTTCGCGCTCGCCGCCTGCGGCGGAGGCGGAGGCACCACCACCCCGGCGACGCCCGCCACCCCGGCGACGCCCGCCACCCCCGCGACCCCGGCGACGCCCGCCACGCCCGAGGCGGACGACACGCCCGACGCCGGCGAGCTTGTCAGCGCCGCGTTCATCGACCCGCTGACCCAGTGGAGCCAGTACGACGCCCTGATCGCGCAGATCAAGTCGGAGACCGACTTCGCCAAGCGCACCGACCTGATGCATCAGGCGGAGGACATCCTCATGGCGACCAACTGCGTCATCCCCATCTACTACTACAACGACATCTACCTGATGAAGGACTATGTCAGCGGCATCTATTCCAACCCCTATGCCACCAAGTTCTTCATGTACGGCAAGATGTCCAACGGCTCCGACACGCTGCGTCTCCAGCTCTCCAGCGAGCCCGATTATCTCGATCCGGCGCTGAACAGCTCGGTTGACGGCGCGTGCCTCGCGGCGAACTCCTTCTCCGGTCTGTACACCTATGACGAGGCCGGCAACACCGTACCCGCCTGCGCGGACAGCTACACCGTCAGCGCCGACGGCCTGACCTACACGGTCACGCTCAAGGACGGTCTGAAGTGGTCCGACGGCAGCGACTTGACCGCCGAGGACTTCGTCTACTCCTGGAAGCGCGCCGCCAGCGACGACACCGCCGCCGACTACGCGTACATGTTCGACAACTTCAAGGGCTTCCCCAACGACCTCGCCGTCTCCGCGCCCGACGCCAAGACCTTCGTCTTCGAGCTCAACGCGCCCTGCGCCTACATGGAAGACCTGATGGCGTTCCCGACCTTCTATCCCGTCAAGCAGTCCGCGGTCGAAGCGTACGCCGACTGGCAGACCAGCCCCGGCGGCTGGTGCCAGGACGCCGGCTTCGTCTCCAACGGCGCTTACATCTGCACCGGCTGGAACCACGACGTCTCCATGACCTACGAGAAGAACCCGTACTGGTATGACGCCGACAAGGTCACGATCAACAAGCTCGAATACATGCTCTCCGCCGACGATACCGCGATCTTCGCCGCCTACAACGCCGGCAACCTCGACTTCGCCGACTCCGTTCCCACCGACGAGGTGGCTTCCCTGCTCAGCAACCCCGAGTTCTACATCGTTGACGAGCTGGGCACCTACTATGTCGCGTTCAACGCCAAGAGCAGCATCTTCAACGGCAAGACCCCGGAGCAGGCCGCCTGCATGCGCACCGCGTTCACGATCCTGATCGACCGTGACTACATCTGCCAGAACATCGGCCAGACCGGCCAGGTCGCCGCGAACTCCTTCATTCCGCTCGGCATGGCGGATGGCAACGGCGGCGTGTTCAAGAAGGACGCCGAGGACGGTTACTTCGATGCCTTCGCCGTCAACGACGATTACGACGCCACCGTCGAGCAGGCGATCACCCTGCTCAAGGCCGCCGGCTTCAAGTTCGGTGACGACGGCAAGCTCTCCCCCGAGACTCCGATCCAGCTGGAGTACCTGACCAACACCACCTCCGGCCACATCGCCATTGCCGAGTCCATCCAGCAGGATCTGGCCGCCGTCGGCATCGAGCTGACCATCCAGCAGCAGGACTGGAACGTGTTCCTGGAGGAGCGCAAGGCCGGCAACTTCGACTTCGCCCGCGAGGGTTGGATCGCCGACTTCAACGACCCCATCAACATGCTTGAGATGTGGACCACCGTGTCCGGCAACAACGACTGCCAGTTCGGCCGTTAAGCCATCCCAAACCGCATAGAACCGTATGAAACAGGCTCGCCCGATGGGCGAGCCTGTTTTTCGGCATTTTGTATTCTTGTATTAGTACATCCACAGCGTCTTGTCGCCAATCTCGATGTTCAGCCAGTCCGTGTCCGCGTCGGCGTCGCGGAGCAGGCCGAACATGCCCTCTCCGTCGTCGCCCTCCAGTCTGCCGAACGTCCCGTCGCCCATCGTCCAGTTGAAATGCAGCGTATCATCGCTGCCGTTCCAGTTCGTCAGCTCCGCCGTGCCGTCCGCGTGCAGGTACAGCGTGGGATAGCCGTCTTCCTTGAGGCCGTGCCACACCGAATCGGAAAGGTAGTGTCGATCCAGCTCATGCCCGTCCAGATTCCCGTAGGACGGCGCCTCCATCCACTCCATGTAGCTGTAGTCCGGGTACTCCGTCGGCTCGCTGAGCAGGCAGTCGTCGTCGACGACGGCGTCGTCGCTGAACGCCCACACATTGGACTCCTGTTCGCCGAAGACGCAGTGCGAGAAGCGCAGCTTGAGCCAGCGCGATCCATCGAAGCTGCCGCCCCAGTTGGAGCCGGTCAGGATGCAGTCGGTAAAGGTCATGTTCCCCGTGCAGCCGTAGATGGCGAAGGGGCCGCTGTCGCAGTCGCGCAGCGTGCTGTCCGTTATGGCAAAGCTGCCGTCGCAGTACCCTGCCTCGACGCCGTACACGCCGCAGCCGTAGAGATCCATCCCGCTGAGCGTGAAGTCGGCGCAGTTGCGAAATTTCAGCACGTTGCCGCTGCAGTCGCCGCCGTCGGTGTGCCCCATCGTCAGGTTGGCGAGCGTGACGCCCGTGCAGGAATCAAAGGTAAGCACGGTGCCGTAGCGCGCGTCGATCACCAGCTCGGTCTCCGCCGCGCTGTCGCCGCCGCCGCGGATGGTCAGGCCGTCCGCGTTGCTGATGACGACCTCCGAGCCGTCGTAGACGGCGTCCAGACTGACGTATGGGTGCTCGTCGCCCCACTTGTCATAAATCGCCTGCGCGCGAAGGTCGTCGATGAGCTCGCTCATGTTGTAATACCCCGGCTCGATGACGATCTCCACGCCGGACGCGATGGCGTCGAGCAGCTCCTCCGTCGAGCTGACGTGGGTCGCGTTGTCCGCGGCCGGCTGGGGCTCCGGCTGCGCCGGTGCCGCGGGCTGCGCGGGTTGGGCGGGCTGCGCGGGCGTCTGCTGCGGGGGCGTGACCTCGGTCACGGTCGCTGTCGGCGCTGACGGCTGGGGGTCCTCCTGCGCGCAGCCCGCGAGACAGAGCAGCATTGTTGCCGCCAGCAGCGCCGCCGCCGCGGCGCGAAGGCTTCTTCTTTTCATCTCACGCCTCCCTGCCGCGTTATGCCCACGGGTCTTCCGCCGCGGGGACGCGGATGTCGGAGAGGCATTGCAGCTCGTTTAAGAACCACTGACCCGTGGAGGGCTTTTTGCGCAGCTTGACCGGTCTGGGAGAATCCGCGCCGGCGCTTTGTACGTACAGCACCGCCCAGTTCTCGTTGTCAAAGGAATAGGGATTCGCGGAAACCGTGATCCGGTACGGGACTTCGGGTTTGTAGCCGTTTTCGACGCTTGCTCCGGCGAAGAAGGAAAAGCTCTTATAGTACTTACCCGCAAGGCGCTCCTTGATAAACTGCTTTTCGTATTCGGACAGCGGCTCGGGTCCCTTGAGGAAATTCAGCATCTCCAGCGCGGCGAACTCGTTCTCTTGCAGACGGCACAGCGCGGCGATCGCGAGCGCGGCGGTCTTGAACGGCGTGTCCAGCGACGCCTCCGGCAGCGCTTGCAGCTCCGCGAGCGCCGCGGGCAGCGCGGCGAAAGTAAACGTCTCGCTCCGGCTCTCTCCGGCGCCGGCGCCGCCGTCGGGCGCGGCCTTGACTTGCAGCAGATCGTTCGGGTTCATCATGCTCCTCCTTTTCAGGTTAAATTGTCACATTTTCCGCGGGTCGTGCGCGCACGCCCACCCTATGGATTATAACCCAGACGGCTCGCCTTGGCAAACAAAAATGCGCCGGCACGGGGAAAACCGTCCGACATTGGAGGCAATGCACAAAATCATCTTTGTTTTTTTGTGTGTCCCGCGAGCCGAAACATGCTGAAAATACAAAAAATATCTCGCCTTTTTGATTATAATGTGCTATAATATAGGAGATGAATTATGCGCAAAAGATCTCGGAGGGGAGGGAAGCGGACATGGGCCTTGTCTACACCAACGACCGCTGCATCGGCTGCAACAAGTGCATCAACGTGTGCAGCGCCATCGGCGCCTGCGTCTCCGTCGCGGAAAACGGCAAGGCACACATCGTCGTGAACGAGGATCGCTGCGTCGCCTGCGGCAGCTGTATCGACGTGTGCGTGCACGGCGCGCGGGAGTACCGGGACGACACGGAGCGCTTCTTCGCCGATCTGCAAAACGGCGAGCCGATCTCCCTGTTGCTCGCCCCCTCGTTCAAGGCAAACTATCCCGACCGCTACGCCGCCATTCTCGGCGGGTTGAAGGCGATGGGCGCGCGCCGGATCATCAGCGTATCCTTCGGCGCGGACATCACCACATGGGGCTATCTCAACTACATCCGGAAATACAACTTCTACGGCGGCATCTCCCAGCCCTGCCCCGCGCTGGTGTCCTATATCGAGCACTATATGCCGGAGCTTCTGCCCAAGCTCTTCCCCGTGCAGAGCCCGCTGATGTGCGCGGCGATCTACGCGCGCAAGGAGCTGCACATCACCGACAAATTCGCGTTCATCAGCCCCTGCATCGCCAAGAAGCTGGAGATCGACGACCCGAAGAACGAGGGGCTGGTGCAGTACAACGTCACCTTCGACCACCTGATGCGCTATGTGGATGAGCACCGCATCGAGGGTCCATCCGCCCAGAGCGAGATCGAATACGGGCTCGGCTCGTTCTATCCCACGCCGGGCGGCCTGACGGAGACGGTGCGCTGGTTCCTCGGGGACAGCGTCTTCATCCGGCAGGTGGAGGGTGAAAAGCGGCTGTACCGCTGGCTGCACGAGAACGCGCCGCTGATTGCCGGCGGCAAGACGCCGTTTTTGCTCATCGACGCGCTCAACTGTGAACGGGGCTGTATTTGCGGCACGGGCGTCAGTCCGGAAAAATCCCGCTCGGACGAAGCGCTCTACGAGCTGCTGCGCATCCGCGAGGCATCCAAGAGCAAGGAGCACGGCAAGACATGGTCCATCCCCGACACCCCTGCCGAACGGCTCAGGCGCTACAACGAGCAATTCTCCTCCCTCCGGCTGGAGGATTATCTGCGCGGCTATACCGACCTCTCCGAGCATTGCCGTTACGAGATCCCGACCGCGGAACAGGCGGAGGAGATCTTCGAGAGCCTGCACAAGTTCACCGAGGAGTCGCGGCAGATCAACTGTACCTGCTGCGGCTACGAGGGCTGCTTCGAGATGGTGACGGCGATCCACAACGGTTTTAACCGCAAGGAGAACTGCATCCACTACGAAAAGGATCTCGTCCTCCGTCTGGAGGTCAAGAGCAACACCGACCTGCTGACGGGACTGCTGAACAAAATGTCGTTCGAGTCCGCCGCCAAGGCGTATCTGGACTCGGCGGAGCCGGAGACGAAGCGCTCGCTCCTGATCGTCGATCTCGACAACTTCAAGAGCGTCAACGACGAACACGGCCATCAGGTCGGCGACGAGGTGCTCCGCGTCTTCGGCGGGATGCTGAAAAACTGCTTCCGCGGCATAGACATCGTCGGCCGCGTCGGCGGAGACGAGTTCATGGCGCTTCTGTGCGGCGAGATCTCCGACGAGAACATTCTCTCGCGCTGCGATCGCATCAACGCGGCGCTCCATCTGATGAAGGTGCAGGACGCCGAGGGCTTCTCGTGCAGCATCGGCGTCGTCACGGATCACACGGGGCGCAGCTTTGACGAGCTGTACCGCCTCGCGGACGACGCGCTGTACGAGGCGAAGGCGCGCGGCAAGGCGCAGGCGGTCATGTGGTCGACGCACGCCGTCAAGCCGCCCGAAAAGAGCGCGGTCTTCCTGATGACCGCCAATCCCACGCTGCGCGAACGGCTCAAATCGTGGCTGAGCCCGCAGTATGTCTGTCTGGAGGCGGGGCGGGCGACGGAAGCGCTCAACGAGATCAGCCTCTACCGCGCTTACCTCAAGGCGGTCTACGTCGATTTCGCCATTCCGGGCATCCATCCCGCCGCGCTGCGCGCATACATCCACTCGCGGCCCATGTTCACCGAGATCTCGGTGTTTGACGCCGCGGCGGCGGAGCTGATGCTGCCGTAACAGAATTGCTGCAAGCCCGCAGGGGCTCCTGAAACCAGTTCTTTCCTTAAAGGGCGCGCTGCACAGTCGCAGCGCGCCCTTTTCTCACGCGTTGAATACGTATTTGTCCAGCCGCTCGAACGCCTCCATCATCTTTGCGTTCGGCAGCGCGAGGTTCATCCGGATGCCCCACGGGTCGTGGAACGGCCGCCCGTCCTGCCAGATGACGCCCACGTCGGTGCCGTGCTTCAACAGCTCGGGAAGTGTCTTGCCGTGGGCGCGGCACCAGTCCTCGCAGTGCAGGAACAGCATGTAGGTCCCCTCCGGCTCGGCGAGCGTCACGCCCTCGAACCGTTCGCGGATAAAGGCACAGGCGGAGCGCGCGTTCTTTGTCAACACCTCGCACAGCTGGTCAACCCATTCCTGTCCCTCCGGGGAATACGCGCCGACGAGCGCGTGCATGGACAGCACATTCATCTCGTTATACAGCGAGAGCGCCGACTCCTGCGCCTGCCGCTCGCGCAGCCAGTCGCCGTAGATGATGTGGTAGCTGCCCACCAGTCCCGCCAGGTTGAAGGTCTTGGACGGGGCGTACATCGCGGCGGTGTGCGTGCGTGCGTATTCGCTGACGGACTGGGTGGGCGTGTGCTTCCGCCCGCCCAGCAGGAGGTCCGACCAGATCTCGTCCGAAACCACCCAGACGTTATACTTCTCAAAGAGCGCCATCGCGCGCTCGATCTCCCACGGCTCCCAGACGCGGCCGCAGGGGTTGTGCGGGCTGCAAAACACCGCCGCGTGGATGTGCCCATCGGCAAGCTTGCGCTCCATGTCCTCAAAGTCCATGCGCCACACGCCCGCCCCGTCGCGCTTCAAGTCGCTGAGCACAACGTCGTAGCCGTTGCGTTTGAGCGCCATGGTGAAGCCGATGTAGGTGGGGCTGTGCAGCAGAACGCTGCCGCCGCGCGAGCAGAGCACGTTCAGCGTCGACACCACGCCGCCGAGCACGCCGTTTTCATAGCCGATGTGCTGCTTAGCCAGCCCCGTAACGCCGTTGCGCTTCTCCTGCCAGCCGATGATCGCGTCGTAGTACGCGTCCGTGGGGCGGAAGTAGCCGAAGGCTGGGTGCTGCGCGCGGCGGACGATCGCATCGCCGATCGCGGGGCAGCCAACGAAGTTCATGTCCGCCACCCACATGGGGATGGCGTTAAAGCCCTCTCTCGGGCCGTCGGGCCCGTACTTGGTGCCAATGGCGTCCACGGCGAGGGCGTCCATCCCGCGCCGCTCCAGCATGGTGGTAAAGTCGAACTGTGGCATATCATTCCTCCCAAATGCGGCTATGACGGGGAATCATCCCATGCCGCCGGCATGGGATGCGGCCATGTTTCGCGGTTGCCGCACAGCGGCGGGCGAAACGGCGGTCATAATTGCCGCTTTGCGACAATTATATCACCTTCAGTTCTCCATTTTCAACCTCCACACGCAGCGTCTGCCCGCTTTCAGCGTCGCCGGCGATGATCCGGCGGCCGATCAGCGTCTCCACCGTGTGCTGCACGTAGCGGCGCAGGGGGCGCGCGCCATAGACCGGGTCATACGCCGCGTCAATTATGAACTGCTTCGCTTCCGCGCTCAGCTCCACCGTCAACTGCTTGTCGGCAAGGCGGCGGTTGAGGTCGGCCGTCAGCAGGTCGATGATGTGCGTGATGTTGTCGCGCGTCAGCGGCTTATAGAACACGATCTCATCCAGTCTATTGAGAAACTCCGGGCGGAAGGAGCGTTTGAGCAGCTCGCCAACCTGTTCGCGGGCGTCCTCGCGGATCTCGCCGGAATCGTCGATGCCATCGAGCAGCAGCTGGCTGCCGAGGTTCGAGGTGAGGATGATGATGGTGTTCTTGAAGTCCACCGTCCGGCCCTGCGAGTCGGTGATGCGCCCGTCGTCGAGCACCTGCAGAAGCACGTTGAACACGTCCGGATGCGCCTTTTCCACCTCATCGAACAGCACGACGGAGTAGGGCTTGCGGCGCACCGCCTCGGTGAGCTGGCCCCCCTCCTCGTAGCCGACGTAGCCCGGCGGCGCGCCGATCAGGCGCGAGACGGAGAACTTCTCCATGTACTCGCTCATGTCGATGCGCACGAGGTTCTTCTCGCTGTCGAACAGGGACTCGGCGAGCGTCTTGGCAAGCTCCGTCTTGCCGACGCCCGTGGGCCCGAGGAACAGGAACGAGCCGATGGGCTTGCCGGGGTCGGCGATGCCCGCGCGGGAGCGCAAAATAGACTCAGAGACAAGTCGTACCGCCTCGTCCTGGCCCACGACGCGCTTGTGCAGCACGTCTTCGAGATGCAGCAGCTTCTCGCGCTCGCCCTCCATCAGGCGCGACACCGGGATGCCCGTCCAGCGCTCGATGATGCGGGCGATCTCCTCCTCCGTGACCTTGTCGCGCAGCAGCGAGCGCGCCTTGCCCTCGTTCGCGGTCTTCTCCTCCTCGTCCAGCTGCGCGCGCAGCGTGGGGATCGTGCCGTATTGCAGCTCGGCGGCGCGGTTGAGATCGTACTCCCGCTGCGCCTTCTCCAGCGCCGCGTTCGCCGCCTCCAGCTCCTCGCGGAGCTTCTGCACCTTTTCGATTGCCGTCTTCTCGTTGTCCCACTGCGCCTTCTTCGCGTTGAACTCCTCGCGCAGGTCGGACAGCTCGCGCTGGATCTCCGAAAGATGCTCGCGCGAGAGCGCGTCGTCCTCCTTCTTCAGCGCCGCCTCCTCGATCTCGTGCTGGATGATGCGGCGGCGGATCACGTCCAGCTCCGTCGGCATCGAGTCGATCTCGGTACGGATCATCGCGCATGCTTCATCCACTAAGTCGATAGCCTTATCCGGCAAAAATCTATCAGTGATGTAGCGGTCGGACAGCGTTGCCGCCGCGATGAGCGCGCCGTCGGTGATCTTGACGCCGTGATAGACCTCGTAGCGCTCCTTGAGCCCGCGCAGGATGGCGATGGCGTCCTCGACGCTCGGCTCGCCCACCATGACCGGCTGGAAGCGGCGCTCCAGCGCGGCGTCCTTCTCGACGTACTTGCGATACTCGCTCAGCGTGGTCGCGCCGATGCAGTGCAGCTCGCCGCGGGCAAGCATCGGCTTCAATAGATTGCCTGCGTCCATGCTTCCCTCAGTCTTTCCCGCGCCGACGATGGTGTGCAGCTCGTCGATGAACAGGACGATGCGACCCTCGCTCTTGCGCACCTCATTGAGCACCGCCTTGAGCCGCTCCTCAAACTCGCCGCGGTACTTCGCGCCCGCGACCAGCGCGCCCATATCCAGCGAGAAGATCGTCTTGTCCTTGAGGCTCGCCGGCACGTCGCCCTTGACGATGCGCTGCGCCAGCCCCTCGGCGATGGCGGTCTTGCCGACGCCCGGCTCGCCGATGAGCACGGGGTTGTTCTTGCTCTTGCGGCTCAAAATGCGGATGACGTTGCGGATCTCGTCATCGCGCCCGATGACAGGGTCGAGCTTGTTCGCTCGCGCCCGCTCGACGAGGTCGGTGCCGTACTTTTTGAGCGCGGCATACGTCTCCTCCGGATTGTCGCTCGTCACGCGCTGGTTGCCGCGCACGGACGAGAGCGCCTGCATCGCCGTCTCCTTGGTCACGCCGTAGACGCGGAACAGCTCCCGCAGGGTGGCGTTCGCCTTGTCCAGCAGGCCGAGGAACAGGTGCTCGACGGAGATATATTCGTCCTTCATGGAGTTCGCCACCGCCTCGGCGGAGCGCAGCGCCGCGTCCACGTCCTGCGCGATGTAGACCTTGCCCGCCTCGCGCCCATATCCGGACACCTTCGGCAGCTTTTCGATCTCGCCGCGCACCGCGGCGTCGAAGCCCTCCGCCTCGATGCCCATCGAGGTCAGCAGCTGCGGGATCAGCCCCTCCGCGTCGCCCGAGAGCGCCGCGAGCAGGTGCAGCTGCTCCACCGTCTGATTGCCGTGCTCCTGCGCGATTTCCTGCGCGCTCTGCACGGCGGCAAGAGATTTCTGCGTATACTGGTTCAGATTCATCGTTTCATCCTCCTCTCCCGCGGCCCGCGCATGGCGCGCAAGCCGCTGAGTCTCCTTTCTTTCTCGACTGTGAGTATACCCGTCCCCTGTGAACAAATCGAATCGATTTTATGAACAAACTGTGAATTTTAGCACTCGCATATCGCGAGTGCTAAAACAGTCGTGTCGGCGGATTGTGTCAAAAAAACGCCATGGGCAAATGTTTTGACACACTTGTCAATTCATGGCTTGTGCGCTATGATAGATATGTGATGATATCAAAACCGCAGAGCCGGAAGCCATCCCGTGAACGAAAAGGAGGCGAACGCCATGTTTTGTCCGAGATGCGGAACCCAGATCGCCATGGGCGCGAAATTCTGCCCCCGCTGCGGCACGCCGCTCGGCGCGGTACAGCCGCAGCTCCGCCAGGCCAGCCCGACACAGCAGTATCAGCCGTACCGGCAGCCGCAGATCCGGCAAAGCATGCCGGCGCAGCCACAGTATGCGGCATATCAGTCGCAGGCGCGCCGCACGCGGAAAAAGCGCGGTTTTCTCAAGACCGCCGTCTCCGTGATCGCGTTCGTCATAGTGCTCAACATCGGCTCCAACGCGATCCTCACGCTGCTCCAGCCCACCTATGAAAACCCGCTCATCGTCGAAAACGGCAGCGTCGTCACCGGCACGACGGGCGGCGGTACAACGGGAATCACCGGCACGACGGGCGGCGGTACAACGGGAATCACCGGCACGACGGACGGCAGCTCCGGCAACACCGGCAATACCGGCAATACCGGCAATACCGGCAACACCGGCAATACCGGCAATACCGGCATCACAGGCAACACGGGCGGTGGCAGCACCGGCGGGATCGTCAACATCTTCAGCCAGCAGGAGAGTCCCAAATGGGTCGGGCTCCAGCCCGTGCCGGACGTCGATCCCGCCCCGCTGTACGACCGGCTGAACGAGGGTGAGAAGGCGATCTACGACGCGCTGAAGAACCACTTTGAGGGCGACGACAGCTACGACAATTGGCTGAACTACGACGGGCTGCTGGACGACGTGTCCGAGGATCGGGCGATCTTCGCCTACTCGAACGACAACCCGTACATCGGCGACATCTTCGACTATCTGGAGCTGTACGTGCCCCAGCACTACTCCGACGGGAGCAACCGCTTCCGCTTCGACCCCATCCGCGACTACCGCAGCGACTACCGCGAGATGAAGGCGGAGGCGGAGCGCGTCGCCGCCTCGCTCTCCGGCTCCCGGAGCCAGATGGTGCGCCAGATCAACGACTATCTTGCCGACCGCAACGTCTACGTCAAGGGCGCGGAGGTGTGCCACAGCACCTACAGCGCGCTGATTCTCGGCGAGACGGTCTGCCAGGGCTACAGCGGGGCGTTCGCCGCGCTGTGCAACGAAGTGGGCATCCCCAACTACCTCGTGTGGGGCCACTCGCTCGACAGCAGCGGCGAGCCCACCGGCGGCCACGCGTGGAACATCGTGCAGCTGGAGGACGGCAACTGGTACGAGATCGATGTGACGTGGAACGACAGCGGCAGCGATTACGACTACTTCTGCATCCCCACCTCGCAGATCGAGGAGGATCACCGGCGCGACTACCTGATGTACGGCTGGGAAGACATTGTCCCCGTGACGCAGGAGCCGTCCGGCGACGCGCGCAGCACGTCCTCGCGCGCCCTGATCGGGGCGCTGCGCGGCATTGCCGACGCTCCGCACAACTTTGCCGACCTCTTTGAGCCGGAGATGCCCGCGGGCGACCTTGACCTCGGCGGAACAAAACACGTCGAGTGACCGTCTGAACAACTATAGAGGAAGCATCCACCATCGTGCCATACAACAGGAGGTATCGCCATGCTGGGCAGAGCGAAATGCAAAATATTGAAGGAGATCCGCCAGAAGATCGCGGATGAGAACGACATCCCCTACGTCACGCGGGAGTGCACCTATCAGGGTGACTGCTCCGGCACCTGCCCGCGCTGTGAGAGCGAGCTGCGCTATTTGGAGCGCGAGCTGGAGGCGCGGCAGCGTGTGGGCAAGGCGGTGGCGGTAACGGCGCTGTGCGCCGGACTCGCGCTGGGCGCGAGCGGCTGCGACGAGGACGGCTACACCACGGAGCTCGCGGGCGCGCCGGAGGCGCCCCCGATCGAGCAGATCGCCAACCCCGACGGCACCGTCAAGACCGACGGCGCGGGACAGACGTCCGCAACCGTCGTGCCGGACGCGCCGGAGCCGGAGCTGGCGGGCGCGCTGGAGCCGGAACCGGAGGATATCATTGAGCTCGCCGGCGACGTCGAGTACATCCCCCCGGAGGACGAGGGCGAGGACGAGATCGAGGAGCTTGCCGGCGACGTCGAGGCCCCGGCGCGCGAGACGGATGACTGATCCCACCTACCCCCTGCTCAAGATCTCGCGGCACCGCATGGGCATCGACGGCAAGGGCGTCACGACGCTGGTCGCCGGCGCGGGGTGTCCCCTGCGCTGCCGCTGGTGCATCAACCAAAGGCTGCTCGCGCGCGACCGATCGACGCCCGTCACGGCGCAGGAGCTCTTTGCGCGCGTGCGCATCGACGACCTCTACTTCCGCGCCACGGGCGGCGGCGTGACCTTCGGCGGCGGCGAAGCGCTGCTGCACGCGCCGTTTTTCGCGGCGTTCCGCGCCGCGTGCGGCGGCGCGTGGCATCTGTGCGCGGAGACGAGCCTTGCCGTGCCGCGCGAGAACGTGGCGCTCGCGGCGGAGAGCATCGACGAATTCATCGTCGACTGCAAGGAGACCGACCCCGAGATCTACCGCGCGTACACCGGCGGGGACGAGGCGCGGATGGAGGAAAACCTCCGCTTCCTGCTGGATACTGCCGGACCGGAGCGCGTCGTCGTACGCGTGCCGCTCATCCCGGAATACAACACGCCGCAACAGCGGCAAAAAAGCGTCGAGCGGCTTCGTGCCATGGGCGTGACGCGGCTCGACGTCTTTTCCTATGTCCGCAGGAAGGATATGCAGTAACGACCGCTATAAGGAGGCTTCGCCATGTTCTGTCCAAATTGCGGCGCCGAGTCGCCCGACGACGCGCGCTTCTGCGTCAACTGCGGCACGCCGTTTGACGCCGCGCCTGCCGCACCCGGCGCGCAGGAAACGCCGCTGGACGGGTCATACGTGCCGGAAGCCCCCGGCGCTCCGCCGCCGCAGAGGCCCTCGCCGAACATCGAGCTGTGCGCCGACGGGGTCTACCGCTGGTTCTACCCGTTCGACATGCTGCGAAATCCTGTGATCCTCTTCACCGTGTGGAAGGTGCTCGGCATCTCGTTCGGCATCGTCTACGCCTTCGTCGTGCTCGTCAACCTGTTTGGCGGATCGGGGCTGGACGGCCTCGGCGAGCTGACGCTGGGCTTCGGCATCCTGATCGCGGTGTTTCTGGTGATCGGCTTTCTCGCCTATCTGATTGTGGCGAAAATGTACGGCTGGCGCTATCTGGTGATCTTCGAGATGAACGAGGACGGCGTCCGGCACATCCAGATGCCGGAGCAGTTTGAGAGGGCGCAGGCGCTCGCGCTGATCTCCCTTCTGGCGGCGCGAAGCAGTCCGGGCGCCGTCGGCACGGGGCTGCTTGCGGCGTCCAAGAGCGAATCCTATGTCCGCTTCGGCCACGTGCGCGGCGTGCGGATCTTGCGCCGCAGCGGCACGATCAAGATCAACGAGCGGCTGGAGCACTCGCAGGTCTACGCCCAGCCGGAGGACTTCGACTTTGTGCAAGATTATATCCTCTCCCACATCCCGCCCACGACAAAGGTGCGCGGATAAGGGAGGTATCACGGCCGAAAAATCGCGCACCGCGCGAAAAACGTGGAAAAGCGGAGCTTTTGCCCCGCTTTTCCACGTTTTTTCTTCTTATGCTTCCTTCTTCTGTCCGAACAGTTCCGCCGCCGCGGCAAGCTGGTTGCGAATGGCGATGTGCTGGGGACATGCCTCCTCGCATTGGCCGCAGCGGATACACTCCACGGCGTGCTTGCGACCGTGGCCGCCCACCTGCCAGCCCTCGCGGCTCTTCGCCCGTGCCAGATCGCCGTAGAGCGTGTAGATATTCACCGCCTCGAACGTGCCGGAGACGCCGATCTCCATCGGGCAGACCTTGGCGCAGTAGTTGCAGTTCGTGCAGGGGATCAGCGGGATCTTCGCCAGTTCCTCCCGCGCCCGCTCCACCGTGGCGCGCTGCGCCTCGCCGAGTCCGGCGAAGTCCTTCATGTAGGAGAGGTTATCCTCCATCTGCTCCATGCTGCTCATGCCGGAGAGCACCACCAGCACGCCCGGCAGGCTCGCGGCGAAGCGGATGCCCCACGAGGCGGCGGAGCTCTCCGGCTCCGCGCCGCGCAGCACGCGAAGGACGCTCTCCGGCGGGTTCGCCAGAAGCCCGCCCTTGACCGGCTCCATTACGACGATGGGGATGTTGTGGCGGCGCGCGGTCTCGTACACGCCGCGCGACTGGATGGCGGGGTTCTCCCAGTCGGCATAGTTGAGCTGGAGCTGCACGAACTCCATCTCCGGGTGCGCGCTCAGGATGGATTCCAGCTCCTCCGGCGTGGAGTGGAACGAGAAGCCGATGTGGCGGATCTTGCCCTCCGCCTTCTTCTCCCGAACGAACGACCACAAATCGAAATCGTCGAAGAAATGCGTGCGCCCCTCGCCGAGATTGTGCAGCAGATAGTTGTCGAAGTAGCCCGCGCCGGTCTGCCGCAGGGAGTCCTCAAACTGCTTTTCCGCGTCCGCGCGCGTCTTGCACTTGATCCACGCCGCCAGCTTTGTCGCCAGCTGGAAGCTCTCACGCGGATAGCGCTTGACGAGCGCCTGCCGCACGGCGTCCTCCGAGCCGGGGTACGCCCACGCGGTGTCGAAGTAGGTGAAGCCCGCGTCCATAAAGCGGTCGACCATGCGCTTTGTCTCCTCGATATCAATTGCGCCGTCCTTCTTCGGCAGACGCATCATGCCGAAGCCCAGCTTCTGAATGTCACGCTCAAAAAAACTCATGCGCTCTTCCTCGCTTTCCTTTTTTGTGACGCGCCGAGCCTGCCGCAGGGGCAGGCTCGGCGCAAATTGTCCGGTTATGCGTAAGCGCGCTGGAGGAATGTCACGATGTGGCCGCGGTTGCAGATCGTATCCGGCTCGAAGCGCGGATTTCCGTTGGCGTCGCTGCCGGTGCCGCTGGTAATGTTCTTCGACACCGCCCACGCGACCGCGGCGGCCTGCTCGGTGCCGGGCGTCACGTCGCTGAACGAACTGGGCTGCGCGTCGGGCTTGCCGGCGAGCTTCCACATGTAGATGACCGCCTCCGCGCGGGTGCAGTCCGTAAATGCCCCCTCGAAGGTCGTGCCGGTGATGAGGCCCTTCTCATACGCCCAGATTGCCGCGTTGTAGAAATAATCCGTCTCCTTGATGTTGGTGAACGGGTTGCGGATGGTCGGCACGGGGCTGCCCTGCGAGCGCCACAGGAACGTAAGGATGTGCGCGGTCTTGCAGATGGTCGTGGGCTCGAAGGTCTCCTGTCCCGCGCTGTTCTTGCCCATGCCGTTCGTGATGCCGCGGCTGACCGCCCACTGCACGGACAGACCGTACCACGCGCTGGGATCCACGTCGGCGAAGGTGATGTTCAGCGGCGTGGTGTTCGTGCTTACGCGGATATAGAGCGTGCCGTTGCCGAGGTTGTTGTCGGCGCTGTTGTAGATGGTGAAGGGGATGCTGTAGTCGCCCGCCGTGCCGGTGGGAACGAAGCAGAGCTTGCCGAGCTCGGCCTGCGTGATGGCGTAGCTGGCGAGCGTCGCGTGGCTCTCGTCGCGGAACAGGCCGCCGACGCTGCTGTTCGTCAAGCCGAAGCGGATGTAGCTCCAGTTGCCGCCCATGGCGTTGGTGATGGCGGAGTTCAGCAGGTTGCTGCCCACCGTGCCGTCCGACGCGGTCTTGGAGAAGACGTAGGGCTGCGTCCCCGTGAGGCTCAGCGCGGCGGTCACGGAACCGGCGTTGACGTTGACGATCACGCTGCCCGAGAGCGTATTGCTGCCGTAGGTCAGCGTGTAGGGTACGCTGAAGGTGCCCGCGGCGACGGTGTCCGTGTACATGTCGATGTACTCGGAGAGGGTGTAGTTCGTGTTCGCCTTGATCGGCGCGCCGTTCTTCAGGCGCATCACCGCGACGGCGTTGTTGCCCGTGGAACCGAAGCGGATCGTCGCGCTGTCGGGCAGGTTCGCGCCATAGACGCTGCGGTACTGGGACTTCATCGCGTCAGAGGTGCCCGTGCCGCGATAGGGCACGCCGATGGTCGTGGAGACGCTGGGGCTGTAGGTGTTGTTCCGGTTCGTCACCGTGACGGTGCAGCCGCGGTAGACCTCCACGCCGTTGCGGTCGGTCACGGTGGCGTAGACCGTCGCCGTGCCCATCGTGCCGGAGGTCTTCACCGTCGCGGTGGTGCCGTTGCCGGTGACGGAGGCGATGTTGACGTTCGTCGACGCCCAGACGACGTTGTAGTAGACGTTGGACGGCGAGACGGACACGCTCAGCGTCTGGTTGCTGTAGGTGGCAAGCGTCATGCTGCTCTGGCTGATCGTCACGTCGACGTTGGAGCTGCGGATATAGATGTCCAGCGTGCCCTGGAGCACATTGCCCCGATAGCTCAGCTTGTAGGGCAGGGAGTACGTACCGGTGGCAAGCGCCTCAAAGTAAGAGCTGATGAACTCGCTGAACGCGTAGTTGACGTTCGTGCGCACCGGCGAGCCGTCCGACTGGCGCAGGACGCCGTAGCGGGAGTTGCCCAGCGAGCTGAAGCTGATCTTCGCGTCGCCGCTGACCAGCGAGTAGCCGTACACGTTGCGGAACTGCTTCGCCATGCTGTCCGAGGGGCCGGTGCCGTAGTAATCGGAGCCGACAGTCACGGTCAGCGTGGGATTGTAGATCGCGGAGCTGGTCACATACACCGTGCAGGTGCACTTGACGCTGCCGCCGGCGCTGCCGGTCACGACGGCGGTAATTACGGCGCTGCCGGTCACGCCCTGCGAGGTGAGCGTGATGGACGGGCCGCTGCCGTAAAAGCTGACGATGTTGGTGTTGCTGCTCGTCCACTTCACGGTGTACGCCGCGTTGCTCGGCGCGACGTTGACGCTGAGCGTGCGGGAGCTGTACGTCGCCATATCCAGCGAATTGCTGCTGATCGTCGCGCCGGTGACGGCCGCGCCGCCGGAGGCGTTGATCGTGAGGTTGCCGCTGATCGTGTTTCCGCCGTCCGTGAGGGTGTAGGGCGTGGTGAACGTGCCGTTCGCGACGGCGAGGAAGTACAGCGCCTGCGCGCTGTTGTAGGTGATGCTCTCGTTCGCCTTGATCTGGTTGCCGTTCGCGGCGCGGATCATGCCCACGCTGCTGTTCGGCGCGGAGAAGCTCATGACGGCGCCGCCGCTGACCGCCGTTCCGAACTTCGCCTTGAACTCCGATGCAATGTTGCCGGCGATCGTGGTCAGGGGCAGGTTGCTGCCGACGGTGGCGCTGGCGCTCGCATTGTACGAGGCGCTGCCGCCCGTCACGGTGACGACCGCGCTCACGGTCTTCACCGTGTTGGTCTTGGTGTCGAGCACGTCGCAGCTGACGGTCGCCGAGCCGATGCCGCCGGCAGTCACCGTCGCGACCGCGCCGTTGCCGGAAACCGCGACCTTGTTGGAGTTTGAATACCAGTTGTAGCTGTAGTTGCTGTTCTGGCCGCTGCCGCCCGTCGCGCTGACGGACAGCGAGGAGGTGCCGCCGACGGCGAGCGTGACCGTCTCGGGCGCAATGGCTGCGTTCAGCGGCGTGACGTTGCCTTCCACCTTCACGTTCCACTTGTCACTGTCGAAGTTGGAGCGGTCCGCCACGTCGTACACGGTCAGCGTCACGCTGCCGGTGCCGACGTCCATGCCGTAGATGGTGGCGGCGTTGTCCGATTTGCTCTGGATCGCCGCGGTGCCTTCATAGCTCCACACATAGTCGTATTCGCCGCTGCCGCCGGAAACATGCGCGGTGACAAGCTGCGTCGCGCCCGCGCTGATCGTGATGTTTCCGCCGCCGGTAACGGAGACGGGGATCTGCTGGTTCTTGACGGTAACGCGGCACTGGGCGGAGGCGGCCTCGCTGCCGTCCTCGCGGTAGGCGACCGCGGTGATGACGGTCGAGCCCGCCTTCCGCGCGGTTACGACGGCGGAGGTATTGTTGCCGGAGACCGTGGCGGCCACGTCGTCGCTGCTCCGCCAATCCCAGCTCGCCACATCCGACTCGCTCCCTGCGCTGAACCGGACGTTCAGCGTTTCGCTCTCGGTGGAGTTCAGGGTCAGCGTCGCCGGATCGATGCCGATCGTCACCTGCGTCTGGGGCTGCGGCTTTTCGATAATGGAGATCGTCCACGTCTCCTCGCCGACAGTAATGACCGGCGCGGTAGGCTCGGCGCCCGCCGTGGGGTCGGGCGCCACGTTCCGCGTCACCGTCACGGTGACGGTGGTGCTGCCCGGACGCTCCGCGGTGACCGTCGCCCGGTTCCCGTTCGAGGCAACCGAGACAAACGGCTCGCCGCCGGACCACGTATAGTTGTCGCCCTCCAGCGACGTGGTCAGAACGGTGCTCTCGTCCGTCTGGAGATTGACCACGTCGTTGCCGGCAAGCGCCGTTACGCTCATGGACAAAAGCATGGCGACGGTCAACAGTACTGCCAGAATACGCTTTCCCTTCATGTGCAAATCCTCTTCTTTCGCATGATTTCTATATCCACACGGGCGGCGGAGCGCCCCCCGCGCAGCTTTCCCTTACTGCGCCGGCTCCGCCGCGGGCGCGGCGGGCACCTTGTCCTCGTCCTCGTCGTCCAGCAGGCGCAGGCCAGCCGTATCGGTCACGGGCAGGGAGAACGCGATCGCCTTCGCGGGCGTCTCCATCCCCGCCTGCATCATGATCTTCTGCATGATCCGGTCGCGCTGCGACGTCTTGGTGACGATGAAGATCATATCTTTTTCGGAGGCGAGCGAGATGCCGAGGAACTTCTCCGCGCGCTCCATACCCGTGCCGCGCGCGTGGACGACGGTGCCGCCGTAGGCGCCCGCCTCGCGCGCCGCGTCCATGATGAGCTCGTTGTAGCCCTGATTGCCGATGATGACGATCAGCTCGCGCTCCGTTCCCTTCAATTCGCTCTCCTCCCCTCTGGTAAATGATTGCCCGTCGGTCAGAAACGCCAGCTCGCGCCGCCCGCCGATGCTGCTCACAGGCACCAGAAAGGCGATGCCGACGCCCGGCACGTCGATTTTCAGGCTCTGGCGCAGCCCCCGCTTCGCCTCGCGCCACGTCTCCATGGTGACGAGCGCGAAGCACACCGCCTTTTCTGACTGGTTGAGGAACATCGCCGCGCCCGCGCCGGAGACCGTGCCGTACCCCAGCGTGATGAGATTTACCTGGATACCCCTGTCCTGATACAACGATACAAACCTGGGCAGCAGCCGCCGATCCGCGATCGTCGTCAGCAAATACAATTCAGACATAGGCGCCCTCACAATGCGATGATCTCATAGTCGTCCAGCCAGTCGATCTTCTCGTCGATGGTTTGCAGCTGCGCCTGCTCCTCGGCGCGCTCCTCGTGCAGGCGGTAGCTCACGCCCAGCAGCTGAATGGCGATCAGCGGCGTCATGGCGACCATGGCGACCACGCCGAAGGCGTCCGTCACCACGTTCCCGCCCACGGCGAAGGTCGCGCCCGTCGCCAGCGGCAGCAGGAACGTCGCCGTCATCGGCCCGGAGGCGACGCCGCCGGAGTCGAAGGCGATTGCGGTGAAGATGTCCGGCACCGCAAAGGTCAGCATGAGTGCGATCAGATAGCCCGGCACGATAAAAAACAGAATGGACACCCCCGTCAGCACGCGCAGCAGCGCAAGCCCCACGGAGATCGAAACGCCGACGGAAAGGCTCCTTTGCAGCGCCTTCCCCGTCACCGCGCCGCTCGTCAGCTCCTCGACCTGCTTCATCAGGACGTAGACCGCGGGCTCCGCCTTGACGATGTAGTAGCCGATCAGCATCCCGACGGGGATGATGACCCAGCGGTAAGGCAGGCTCGCCAGCGTCTCGCCGAGGTAGGTGCCCGCGGGCATGAAGCCCACGTTCACGCCCGTGAGGAACACCACCAGCCCGACATAGGTGTACAGCAGGCCCACGCCGATACGCAGCAGCGTCTTTTTGCCGAGGTGCAGCCCCGCGACCTGGAAGATGCCGAAGAACACCATGATCGGCAGCAGGGCGCGCGCGATCTCGCCGAAATAGGTCGGCAGCGCGCTGGTGAAGAGCGTGCGCAGCTCGACGGAGTCCGAGAAGTTCGGGACGGTGACGGCGGTATACCCCGCGCCGTCCACGCGGTAGATCAGGCTCAGCACCAGCACCGCCAGCACCGGGCCCACGGAGCACAGGGCGATCAGGCCGAAGCTGTCGTCCTGCGCGTTGGAGTCGCTGCGGATGGCGGAGATGCCCACGCCGAAGGCGAGAATGAACGGCACCGTCATCGGTCCCGTGGTCACGCCGCCCGCGTCGAACGCCACGGCGAGAAAGTCAGCCGGCGCGATGAACGAGAGCACGATCACCGCCGCGTAGAAGCCCAGCAGCAGCGTGCGGAGCTTGACGCCCAGCAGCATGCGCAGCAGCGCCAGCATCAGGAACAGTCCCACGCCGCCCGCGACCGAGAAGATCAGCACGCTGTTCGGAATGGACTGCACCTGCGAGGCCAGCACCTGCAGATCCGGCTCGGACACGGTGATGATCCCGCCGAGCAGAAAGCCCATCGATAAAATGAGCCACAGCTTGCGCGTGCGGGTGATGCGCCCGCCCATCTGCTTGCCCATCGGCTCCATCGCGAGCTCCGCGCCGAGCGTGAAGAACATCATGCCCGCGATCAGCAGCGCGCCGCCGAGCAAAAACGCCAGCAGCACGCTGCTCGTCACCGGCGCGATGGTCAGTGAGAGCACCAGCACAATGGCAATGATCGGCAGCACCGCCGAAAGTGATTCATCCAGTTTTTCCCGCAGCTGTGACCGATACATTCCGCCTCTGTCTGCTCCCTTGCCGTTTCATGGATGCGCTCGGGGGCATATCCCGTGGGATATGCCCCCGAGCCGCTGTTTTGATTCTCTGATGCGCTTCAGCGCGCGCCGAAGCCGTCCGTCTTGAGCTGGAAGCGCTCGACCAGCTCGTTGAGCAGCGCCGCCTGCGCGGAGAGCTCCTCGCTCGACGCCGCCGTCTGCTCGCTCGTCGCGCTGTTGTTCTGCACGACCTCGGCGATCTGGTTGATGCCCTCGCTGACCTGCGCAATGGACACCGCCTGACGCTCCGACGCCTCGGACATCTCGTTCACCTCGCCGGTGATCGCCTTGATGTCCGCCGCCGCCGAGAGCAGGCTCTCCGCCGTCTCGTCCGCGATGCCGCTGCCGCGCTGGGAGGCTTCGCCCGCCGCCTTGATGAGGTCCGCCGTGCTCTTCGCCGCCTCCTGCGACTTTGTGGCGAGGTTGCGCACCTCGTCCGCGACGACCGCGAAGCCCTTGCCCGCTTCGCCCGCGCGCGCCGCCTCAACCGCGGCGTTGAGCGCAAGGATATTGGTCTGGAACGCGATGTCCTCGATGATCTTGATGACCTTGTCGATCTCCGTGGAGGTGTCCTTGATGTCGGTCATGGAGAGGATGAGATCCTGCATCCGCGTATTGCTCTGCGCGACCTTTTCCGCCGTGGCGTTGACCTCGGCGCTGATCTTGCGCGCGTCGTCGGCGTTCTTGTGCACCTGCTCGGAAAGCTCGGTGATGGTGGCGGAGAGCTCCTCCACCGCCGCCGCCTGCTCCGCCGCGCCCTGCGAAAGGGTCTGCGCGCCGTTGGACAGGTGCCCCGCGCCCGCGGAGACCTGCTGGGACGAGCTGTCGATCTTCGAGATCGTGTCATTGAGCGACTCGGAGATGTTTTCCAGCGCGGTCTTGATCTTGGCGAACTCGCCGGCGTAGTCAAGCGTCAGCCGGAAGGCGAGGTTGCCGCGTCCGATCTCGCCGAGCACCTTGGCGATCTCGTCGATGTAGTCCACATAGGAGTGCAGCTGATTCGCGGTCAGGCCGAAGTTGTCCGCCAGCGTGCCGAACTCGTCGTTGGAGTGGTAGTCCACCTCGGTGTTCAGGTCGCCGTCCGCGATGCGCTGCGCCGCCGCGTCCAGCTTGCGCACCGGACGGATGATGATGGTCTTGACCAGCAGGAAGATCAGCGCGATGACGAGGACGATCGCCACGAGCGCGATCCACACCAGCGTCATGGACAGGGCGTTCAGCCCGCTCATGATCTCGGTCTCCGGCACGAAGCAGACCGTCGCCCAGTTGCTGTCGGACACCCACTTGAGGTAGAAGAACATCGTCTTTCCGTTGACCTTGCCCTCATGCAGCCCCTCGCTGCGGGCGCTGACCCATTGGGACGCCTGCCCGTAGACGGTGTCCGTGCCCAGCTCGCTGAGCGTCTTGCCGGTCTTGTCGGAGTCGGCGGCGCCGATAACGATGCCCGTGCCGGAATCCACCAGATACGCGCCGCCCGTCTGCTGCAGCTTCACCGCGCCGACGATCTCGGACGTGGAGTTCAATCGCACGTCGCCCGCCGCCACACCGCGCAGGGAACCGTCCTTCGCGCGCAGCGCGCGCGCAGCGGTGACGACCATCATGCCGGTGTCGGCGTCGAGGTAGGGCTCGCCGAAGGCGAAGACGCTGTTGCTCACGCCCTCCTTGTACCAGTCGCGCGACGTGGGGTCGTAATCCTCGTCCGGCTCCCAGCTCGGGTCGATCATGTCCTTTTCGGGCGTGCCGACGTACATGCCCGTGGGCACCGCGCTGCTCGCCACGGTCATCGCGCCCTGATACGCCTTCTGCTCGTCGCGCGTCCATTGGTCGTTGTATTCGATGGTCTTGCACTCGACCTCCAGACCGGCGATGATGTCGTTGCGCCACGCCTCGATCTCGCTGACCACGCTCAGGGCGTTCGACGCCAGGATCTCATTGCTCTGATCGTGAATGATCGTCGACGTCTTCGACTGCACGACGATCAGGATCGTGACGATCGCCACGATGATGACCGGGATCAGAACCGCCATCAGCTTGAGCTGTACACTGACCCTGCCCTTTCTGCTCCCTGTGTCTCCGAAGCCTTTCCGCATCGCGCCCATAGGTATTCCCCCTTTATTTTCCGCTCGCGCGGGCGGCCCCGCGCGGCATTTCCCGCGCGCAAGCCTATAGTTATGTTAATTATACAGAATTCCCCTGCAAAACGCAAGAATCAATCGCTGTTTTTTTCGCCCTTGCGCGGCTTTCGCGCAGGCACTCCGCGTACACGCAAAAACACGCCGCCCCCTCTTCGGGAGCGGCGCGTCTTCGATCGAATGCCGCCGCTTTCCGGCTTACTGCTTTTTGAGCTGGAAGCGCTCGACCAGCTCGTTGAGCAGCGCCGCCTGTGTGGAGAGCTGCTGGCTGGACGCCGCCGTCTGCTCGCTCGTCGCGCTGTTGGTCTGCACGACGTCCGCGATCTGCGTGATGCCCTCGCTGACCTGCGCGATGGACACCGCCTGCCGCTCCGAAGCCTCGGAGATCTCGTTCACCGCGCCGGTAACCGCCCTGATGTCCTCCACCGTCGCCAGCAGGCTCTCCGCCGTCTCGTCCGCGATGCTGCTGCCTCGCTGGGAGGCTTCGCCCGCCGCCTTGATAAGATCCGCCGTGCTCTTCGCCGCCTCCTGCGACTTCGTGGCGAGGTTGCGCACCTCGTCCGCCACGACCGCGAAGCCCTTGCCGGCCTCGCCCGCGCGCGCCGCCTCGACCGCGGCGTTGAGCGCGAGGATGTTCGTCTGGAATGCGATGTCCTCGATGATCTTGATGACCTTGTCGATCTCCGTGGAGGTGTTCTTGATGTCGGTCATGGAGAGGATAAGATCCTGCATCCGCGTGTTGCTCTGCGCGACCTTTTCCGCCGTGGCGTTGACCTCGGCGCTGACCTTCTTGGCGTCGCCGGCGTTCTTCTGCACCTGCTCGGAAAGCTCGGAGATGGTGGCGGAGAGCTCCTCCACCGCCGCCGCCTGCTCCGCCGCGCCCTGCGAGAGCGACTGGGAGCCGTTGGACAGATTCCCCGCGCCCGCGGAGACCTGCTGGGACGAGTGGTCGATCTTCGCGATCGTATCGTTGAGCGAGTCGGAGATGTTTTCCAGCGCGGTCTTGATCTTGGCGAACTCGCCGGCGTAATCCAGCGTCAGCCGGAAGGCGAGGTTGCCGCGCGCGATCTCGTTGAGCACGTTCGCAATCTCATTGATGTAGTCGGAGTAGAAGTGAAGCCGCTCGGCGGTCCGTCCGAAGTTGTCCGCCAGCGTGCCGAACTCGTCGTTGGAGTGGAAGTCCACCCGCGTGTTCAGATCGCCGTCCGCGATGCTCTGCGCCGCGGCGTCCAGCTTGCGCACCGGACGGATGATGATGGTCTTGACCAGCAGGAAGATCAGCGTGCTGAGGATGATGATCGACGCGATGGCGACCCACAGCAGCGTCGAGCTGATGGATTTCACGGAGGCCATGATCTCCGCCTCCGGGACGAAGCACACGGCGACCCAGCTGGTGTCCGGCACCAGCTCCAGATGGAAGTAGTAGTTCTCGCCGTTCGCCTTGGCGGTCTGCACGCCGGAGACCCAGCCGTTGATCCAGTCGATCGCGGGCGCGTAGATGGAGGTCTTCGACTGATCCGAGAGCGTCTTGCCGACGACGGCGCTGTCCGACGCGCCGAGGATGATGCCCGTGGCGGCGTCGACCAGATACGCGCCGCCGGTCTGCTTGATCTTGACGTTCCCGACGATGTTCGCAAGCTGGGTCAGCTGCACGTCGCCCGCGCAGACGCCGCGCACCGCGCCGGACGGCGTCTTGAGCACGGCGGACGCCGTGACGACGATGTTGCCGCTGTCCATGTCCAGATACGCGGAGCCGAATTTGAACTCCGCATTGTTCAGGCCCTCCTGATACCATCCTCTCGACGTTGGGTCATAGCTGGGGTCGGAGAAGGTGGCGTGGACCATCTGCTTCTGGATGGTACCGAAGTACATGCCGGAGGGGTACGAGCTGGTCGGGTCCACGGACTTCTGGATGTAGGCAAGCTCCTGATCCGGCGTCATGCCCAGCGTTTCCAGCACGTTGCGCTGGGTGTCCAGACGGCCGATGGTATCCTTCATCCAGCCCTCGATCTCGTTGACCACGCTCTGCGCGTTCGCCTCCAGCAGCGCGCTGTTCTCGCTCTTGATGATGGCGCTGGTGCGCGACATCAGCGTCAGCATGATCCCGAGGCCGACCAGCCCAACCGCGAGCAGCACCACGCCCAGCATCTTCACCTGAATGCTGATCCTTCTCTTTCCGTTTCCCGCCTTCGCGGCATTTCCCATTCCGTTCATCGGCTCTCCTCCTGCCTTTGTATTCACAATTGTCCGCCGCCGCGAAACGGCTCCGCGGCGCGCTAGGTATTTAGTTAATTATAATACAGTTTGGCCAATTGCGCAAGCTTTTTCGCCGCAGGATTTGTGCTTTTTTGTCAGCTTTCTGATCCATCCGCATCCTCCGGAGCGCGCACCGTCACCGTCGTTGCCTCCAGCGCGGCGGCGTCGAGCGCGCCGACGGCGAACAGTCCCGCGAGCAACGAAGCCGGCAAACTGCCGGCGTAGGACGCCTCCAGCGCGGGCGCGTACAGAGGCAGCGTCTCTCCCGCCGCGGCAAGTCCGTCGTCGAAGCAGACCGTCAGCGCCGCGCCGGACGGCTCGCCGGGACGAAAGAGCCGCGGCGCGACGCCCAGAGAGCGGCGCAGCTCCCGCGCAAGCGCCTCTCCGCCTCGCGGCACGCACAGCGCCATGTAGCGTACCTCTCCCGCCAGCGCGCCGATCAGGGCGCGCAGCTGCGGCGACGCCTCGCGCGCGGCAAAGGCGACCGTCGCACGCTCCGGCGCGACGCCGCGCTGCGCCATGTAAGCGCGCGTGAGCGTGACGGCGGTGGCGCGGTAGAGCGGCGTGAGCGGCGCGGGCGCGACGCCGCGGCGGGCGAACGCCGCGCGGTACGCGTAGTCCGGCGGGAACACGGCGACGCGGGCGGGCGCGCGCCGGAGCGCGTCCGCCGCCATATGCGCGGCAAGCGCCGCGAGCGGCGACGTGCCCGGCGGCACGGTCACGGCGCACACGCGCGCATCGTCGGGCAGCTTCGGCAATTCCCCGCCCCGATAGACGACCAGTCCAAGCATGGCGTCCCCCCCCCCGCAAAAAAGGCTTCCTCCCAGTATATGGGAGAAAGCCCTTTTGTAGTGGTGGTTTTACCAGCCCTTGATGTAATTTGTCAAATAGTTCAGCGGATTGACGATCTCGCCGTTCTCGGTGATCTCGAAGTGCAGATGCGGGCCGCTGGACACGCCCGTGGAGCCGGTGATGCCGACGACCTGCCCCTGCTGGACGTAGTCGCCCACGCTGACCGAGCGCTTGGAGAGGTGCTGATAGGTCGTGGTGTTGCCGCTGCCGTGGCTGACGACGACATAGTTGCCGCGGTACTTGTTGTAGTCGGAGATGATAACCGTACCCGCCTTGGCGGCGACCGCCTGCGTGTCGTAGCCCACGCGGCCGATGTCGATGCCGGCGTGGTTGGTCGACGCGCCGGCAATGCCGGTGTAGCGCGCGCCGAGGGGCGAGGTGACGTAGTGGCTGCTGCACGGCCAGATGTAGCCGCCCAGCGCAGCGCCGGTGTCCTGCTGCTGCGGCGTCTGCTGCTGCGGCGTCTCCTGCGGCTGCCCCTGCTGCTGTTCCCGCTGCGCCCGCTCCGCAGCCTCGCGCGCGGCACGTTCCGCCGCCTCGCGTGCCTGCTGCTCGGCAAGCTCGCGGGACAGGCGCACGATCTCCTGCTGCTCGCGTTCCGCGGCGGCCTCCTTTTCGGCGACGAGGCGCTTGTACTCCTCCTCGTCGGCGGCGAGGCTGCTGATGAGCTGCCGCGCCGCCTCCAGCTGGTCGTTCAGCTCGCGGTTGCGCGCGGAAAGCTCCTCGCGCACCGCCTCCTGCTCGGCGAGCTGCTCCTCCAGCGCCTGCTGCTCCTCGGCGAGCTGCGCCTCGGTCGCCTGCAAGTCCTCGATGACGCGCTGGTCGCTCTCCATGATCTCGTTGATAAAATCCATGGACGCGAGCAGGTCGGAAAAGCTGGTGGAGCGGAACAGCACCGACCAGTAGGACACGGTGCCGCGCTCCTCCATCGCGCGCACGCGCGCGCAGAACAGCTCGTACTGCTCCTCGTGCCTCTGCTGCGTCTCGGCGAGCTCCTGACGGGTCTGCTCGATCAGCTGTTCATACTGGGTGATCTGCTCCTCCGTGTTGGCGATCTCCGAGCGGATGACCGCGATCTGCGTGTCCAGATTCTCCTTCTGCGCCAGCGCGTCGCTCTTGTCGCGCTGCAATGCCTTGAGCTGCGCCTGCAATTCCGCCTTCTGCGCCTCAAGGCCCTTCTTCTCCTGCTTTTTCGCGTCGATCTCCGCCTGTGTCACGGCGCGGGCATCCGGTACGACGGACAGCGGCGCGGCGCCGGACAGCAGCAGCGCGATCAGGCACGCCGCCGCAAGCAGCGCGCGCAGCACGCGTTTTTGTTTCAAAGTCCTCGCCTCCCCCGTCTCGTGCTCAAACCTGAAGGAATTTGCGGATCGCCGTCAGGCTGCCGCCGACGCCGATCAGGATGCCCGCCGCGGCGAAGCTCGCCGCCACCGGCTGCCAGATGGCGGAGAACGGCACGGTGCTCAGGAATTGCAGCGTATCCGCTGCGTTGATGCCTTTGGCGACCGATTCGTACACCAGCCATTGCAGGCCGAAGGCGATGACGGCGCTGAGCGCGCCGAGCATGAAGCCCTCGTACACGAAGGGCCAGCGGATGAACCAGTTCGTCGCGCCGACCATCTTCATAATGGCGATCTCGTCGCGCCGGTCAAAGGTGGTCAGGCGAATCGTGTTGGAGATAATGAACACCGACACCACCAGCAAGATCGCCACCAGCGCCATGCTGACCGCTCCGGCGACGTTGCGCACCAGAATGAAGCCGCCGGCGATGTCCTCGTCCACGCGGACGTTGCCCGCGCCGATGCCCTCCACGCCCTCGACGGCGCGCGCCGTGTTCCGGACGAGGTTGAGATCGTCCACGTAGACGGCGTAGCGGTCGCGGAACATCTCCGGCAGGATGTTGCGCCGCATGTATTCGTCCAGATTGCGCTCCTCGAACGCCTCCATCGCCGCCTCGCGCGTGATGAACTCGACGTCCTTGACGTTGGGCAGGGCGCGGATCGCCTCGCCCACCGCCGCGGTCTGCGCGTCGTCGTAGCTGTCGTCCACAAACGCGAGGATCTCATACTCGCTTTCCAGCGTTTTGAGCAGCATCTCCGCGTTGTACGCCACCAGCGTGAACGTGCCCATGATGAGCAGGCACGCCACCGTGATGCCGATGGCGGCGAAGGACATGAACCCGTGGCTGAAGAGGTTGTTGACGCCCTCGTGGAAAAAGTATCCGAAATCGTGTCTCATCCGCTCACCTCACTTTGCGTCGTAGCCGACGCCGTCGCCCGTGATCTTGCCCTCTTCGAGCAGGACGACGCGCTTGTGGAAGCGGTTGACCAGATCGCGCTCGTGCGTGACGACGACGACGGTCGTCCCCAGCTCGTTGATGCGGTTCAAAAGGCGCATGATCTCCAGCGAGCGCGCGGGGTCGAGGTTGCCGGTGGGCTCGTCGGCGATGATGGTCACGGGGTTGTTGACCAGCGCGCGCGCGATGGCGACGCGCTGCTGCTCGCCGCCGGAGAGCTCGTGCGGCAGCTGGTCCGCCTTCTCCTCCAGCCCCACCAGCTTGAGTACGTAGGGAATGCGCGAGCGGATCGTGCGCGGCGCGGCGCCGACGGCGCGCATTGCGAAGCTCAGGTTGTCGTAGACCGTCTTTTTCTCGATCAGGCGGAAGTCCTGAAAAATAACGCCGATGGAGCGGCGCAGCAGCGGGATCTGCCGGTCGGAGATCTTCGTCAGGCTGAAGCCGTTGACCACGACGCGCCCGCTTGTCGGCAAAATCTCGCCGGTGAGCAGCTTGATGATCGTCGACTTGCCGGAGCCGGACGGCCCGACGAGGAACACGAACTCGCCATCCTCGATGGTCAGCGAGATGCCGCGCAGCGCCCATGTCCCGTTGTCGTATTCCTTTTCCACGTCCTTGAGCCGAATCACCCGCGCGCCGCCCTCTTTCGTTGCTTTATCCCATATTCTGCGCTTGATCCCATACTGCGCCAGAATATCCTTTTGCATTATAGCGGACTTGCGCGAAAAGTGCAAGATAAATTATGTAAACGCGGAGAAAGGCAGAAAAACAGGGAAGCCGGAGCTTCCCTGTCGTATCCGTTTTTCGCCTTACGCCTCGATGCCGCGCGAGGCGAGGTATTTCTTGACCATGAGCGCGACCTTGAAGGTGATCGCATCGTCGAACTCGCGCAGGTCGAGGCCCGTGAGCTTCTTGATCTTCTCCAGCCGGTACACCAGCGTGTTGCGGTGGACGAAGAGCTTGCGCGCGGTCTCGGAGAGGATCAGGTTGTTCTCGAAGAACTTGTTGATCGTGAACAGCGTCTCCTTGTCGAGCGCGTCGATCGGGTTCTTCTTGAAGACCTCCTGCAGGAACATCTCGCACAGCGTCGTCGGCAGCTGGTAGATCAGGCGGCCGATGCCGAGGTTTTCATAGTTGATGATGAACTTCTCCGTGTCGAAGACCTTGCCGACCTCAATGGCGATCTGCGCCTCCTTGTAGGACTTGGCAAGGTCGCGCAGGTGGCTTGCCACGGTGCCGATGCCGATGACCACCGTGCTCTCGCCGCCGACGCGCAGCGCCTCCTCGATCTGCGAGGCGATCTTCTCCAGATCGTGCGTCTCCGCCTCCGCGTCCACGTGCTGAATGAGCACAATGTCGTTCTCGCCCATGGACACGACGGCGCCCGCCTGACGGTCCGTCATGACGTTCTGCACGCTCTCGACCGTGACGCTCTCCGCGTGCTCGTCGCGGCGGCGGATCAGAAATACGCCGCGCGCCTGCTCGGCGTCGACGTGCAGCTCCTTGGCGCGGATATAGATGTCGCTGGGCAGGATGTTGTCCGAAATGATGCTCTTGACGAACGAGGTCTTGTCGTGCTTCTCCTCATAGTAGCTCTTGGCGCCGTTGAGCGCCACGCACGCCATGGAACATACCGTACGGCTGATCTCGCCCTCGCCCTCGGCGTAGGCGGCGAAGTCGAACGACCCGCCCCAGCCGGAGAGCGCCTTGAACGTCTTGCCCTCCAGCGTGACGCACGCGTCGGGCGAATCGTTGATCGGCTGGACAAGCTGGGGCCATTTGTTCCCGATCTCCTGTAGATCCGTGCAAGCGATTACGGTGCCCTCGGAGTCGATCACGCCGATCCGGGTATCGGTCGTCTCCTTAAACTGGGCGACGACATTCAAAAACATTCTTCCGGACATAGCCTTCCTCCCTTGATCTCCCTGTCCTGCGCTTTTGTGCAACCTGACAACTTATTGAGGCTATTATACCTGACCATCGCTCGAATTGCAAGAAATTTTTTTCTTTTTTTCACAAATTTTTTGATATTTTTTGGCCATTCCGTAAAGGAGGCGGAAGATGCGGCGATTTTCACGCCGAAAAACTTGGGCAATCCGTCAATTTGAGGTTTCTCTCCTCCGCCTCGGTCAGCTCCCGCCACGCGCCCGGCGCAAGGGACTCGTCCAACGCGAGCGGTCCCATGGACAGCCGCTTGAGGTAAACGACGGTCTTCCCGCGCGCGGAAAACATCCGCTTGATCTGGTGGAACTTGCCCTCGCGGATGGTGACGAGCGCCTCGCTCCGCACGCCGGAGGAGACGATCTCCAGCTCCGCCGGCATACAGGCAAGCCCGTCCGGAAGCGTCATACCCGCGGCAAACGCCGCGCGGTCGCCCTCGTCGAGCGCTCCGTCGACGCGCGCGAAATAGCGCTTGTCCACATGCTTCTTCGGTGAGAGCAGGTCGTGGGCGAGCTGCCCGTCGTCGGTGAGCAGCAGCAGTCCCTCCGTGTCCTTGTCCAGCCGCCCCACGGGGAACAGCCCGCGCTTTTTGTACGCCTCCGGCAGCAGGTCGAGCACGGTTTTGCCCCGCCCGTCCTCGGTTGCGGAGAGAACGCCGGCGGGCTTGTGGAGCATAACGTAGACGAACTCGCGCAGCCGCACCGCCTCGCCGTCCACCGTCAGCGCGGCGCGCTCCGCGTCGATTTTTTCGTCCGCCGACGCCGTGATCCGCCCGTCGACGGCAACGCGCCCCTCGCGCACGAGGCGCTTGACCTCGCTGCGCGACCAGCGCCCCGTCGACGCGAGCAGCTTGTCCAGCCGTTCGTTTGGCATAAGTTTCCCTCTTCCTCTTGATAAGTTGCGCCATCCCATGCCGAAGGGCATGGGATACAGCCATATTTCGCGGTTGCCGCGTCAGCGGCGAGCGAAATGGCGATCTGTTTGCTGTGATTGCGCAGCAATCATAGCATTTTTCATCGCATTTGTGCATACAAATGCGATGAAAGGAAGTGCGCCATCATGTTCATCGTCACCGCCAAGGTTCCCAAACGCCGCTGTTTCGTGCTCTTCGCGCTGCTGCCGCTCGCGGCGCTCGCGGTTTTTCTCGCCCTGCGCGGCGGCACGGACGCCGGCAAGGACGCCGAAGCGCCGGAGCGCATTGACACCAACGAATCGCGCGTCGCGTATCTCACGGCGCTGGGCTGGGCGGTGGAGCCGGAGCCCATCGAATCGCTGCGCGTCACGCTGCCCGCCGAGCTGGAGGAGCCCTACCGCTCCTACAACACGCTCCAGCTCCGGCAGGGCTTCGACCTGACGCCGTTTCTGGGCGAGACGCTGGAGCGCTGGACCTACGCGGTGACGAACCACCCCGCCGCGCCGCGCTTCTGTCAGGCGGATCTGTACCTCTACGACGGCGCGGTGGTCGCCGGCGACATCGTATGCACCGGTGCCGACGGCTTCATCGCGACGTTGGAATTTCCAACAGATTCATAAAACAAGAAGGCAGGTCAAGGACCTGCCTTCTTGTTTTTGAAATGGAATTAGTCCTTCGTGTCGATGACGACGCCGGAGCCGACAGTACGGCCACCCTCGCGGATAGCGAAGCGGAGGCCCTTCTCGATGGCGATCGGGGTAATCAGCTCAACGTTCATGTCGACGTTGTCGCCGGGCATGCACATCTCGGTGCCCTCGGGCAGGGTGATGACGCCGGTGACGTCCGTGGTGCGGAAATAGAACTGCGGACGATAGTTGTTGAAGAACGGGGTGTGACGGCCGCCTTCATCCTTGGTCAGAACGTAGACCTGGCCGACGAACTTGGTCAGCGGATGAATGGTGCCGGGCTTGGCCAGAACCTGGCCGCGCTCGATCTCGGTCTTCGCGACGCCGCGGAGCAGCGTACCGACGTTGTCGCCGGCCTCGGCGAAGTCGAGCAGCTTGTGGAACATCTCGATACCGGTGACGACGGTCTTGCGGCGCTCGTCGGTCAGGCCGATGATCTCGACTTCCTCGCCGAGCTTGAGCATACCACGCTCAACACGGCCGGTGGCCACGGTGCCGCGGCCGGAGATGGTAAAGACGTCCTCGACGGGCATCAGGAACGGCAGGCTGTCGTCGCGCGGCGGGGTCGGGATATAGCTGTCGACCGCGTCCATGAGCTCCTTGATGCAGGCATACTCGGGCGCGTTGGGATCGGTGCTCTCGCTGACCAGCGCGTTGAGCGCGGAGCCGCGGATGATGGGAATGTCGTCGCCGGGGAACTCATAGGTGGAGAGCAGCTCGCGGACTTCCATCTCGACCAGCTCAAGGAGCTCGTCGTCGTCAACCTGGTCGCACTTGTTCAGGAACACAACGATGGCGGGCACGCCGACCTGACGGGCGAGCAGAACGTGCTCGCGGGTCTGGGCCATGGGGCCGTCGGAAGCGGCGATGACGAGGATCGCGCCGTCCATCTGCGCGGCGCCGGTGATCATGTTCTTGATATAGTCGGCGTGGCCCGGGCAGTCGACGTGGGCGTAGTGACGCGCCTCGGTCTCATACTCGACGTGAGCGGTGTTGATCGTGATGCCGCGCTCGCGCTCTTCGGGAGCCTTATCGATGGAGCTGTAGTCGGTGTAGGACGCCTTGCCCTGGAAAGCCAGCCACTTGGTGATGGCGGCGGTCAGGGTGGTCTTGCCATGGTCGACGTGACCGATGGTACCAATGTTTACATGGGGCTTGGTGCGCTCGAATTTCTGCTTAGCCATTGGAAAATCCTCCTGTAAGATGATTCATGGTTGTTCGGGACGTATTCGCATAACAAGACTATTTTACAGTATGTTACGCGGTTTTGCAATAGTTATTTTCGACGCTTACACGGTGCGTCCGCCATGGCGCTGATCGACGATCTTCTCCTGAATGTTCTTCGGGATCTCGACGTAGTGCGAGGGCTCCATGGTGTACTGGCCGCGTCCCTGCGTGCGGGAGCGGAGGTCGGTGGCGTATCCGAACATCTCGGCCAGCGGCACGAACGCGTCGATCTGCTGCGCGCCGGCGCGGGCCTCCATGCCCTGGATCTGTCCGCGGCGGGAGTTGAGGTCGCCGATAACGTCGCCCATATACTCGTCGGGAACGATGACGGAGACCTTCATGATCGGCTCAAGCAGCGTGGCGCCCGCCTTCTGGCAGGCCTCCTTGAACGCCATCGAGCCGGCGATCTTGAACGCCATCTCGCTGGAGTCGACCTCGTGGAACGAGCCGTCGTAGAGCGTGACCTTGACGTCGACCACGGGATAGCCCGCCAGCACGCCGGAGAGCATCGCGCCCTGAATGCCCGCGTCGACCGCGGGGATATATTCCTTGGGCACGGCGCCGCCGACGATGGCGTTGACGAACTCGTAGCCCTTGCCGGACTCGTTGGGCTCGACCTTGATCTTGACGTGGCCGTACTGGCCCTTGCCGCCCGACTGGCGGGCATACTTGGTGTCCTGCTCGACCGCCTTCTTGATGGTCTCCTTGTAGGCGACCTGCGGCGCGCCGACGTTCGCCTCGACCTTGAACTCACGCAACAGACGGTCGACAATGATCTCCAGATGGAGCTCGCCCATGCCGGCGATGATCGTCTGGCCCGTCTCCTCGTCCGTGTAGGTCTTGAACGTGGGGTCTTCCTCGGCGAGCTTCAAAAGCGCGACCGTCATCTTCTCCTGACCGGCCTTGGTCTTGGGCTCGATGGCGACGCGGATGACCGGCTCCGGGAACTCCATGCTCTCAAGCACGATGGGATGCTTCTCATCGCAGAGCGTGTCGCCCGTGGTGGTGTTCTTGAGGCCGACGGCGGCGGCGATGTCGCCGGAGTAGACGGTCTCGATGTCCTCGCGGTGGTTGGCGTGCATCTGAAGGATGCGGCCCATGCGCTCGCGCTGGCCCTTGGTCGCGTTGAGCACGGACGAGCCCGTGTTCAGCGTGCCGGAGTAGACGCGGAAGAAGCCGAGACGGCCCACGTACGGGTCGGTCATGATCTTGAACGCCAGCGCGGAGAACGGGGCGCTGTCGTCCGCGTGACGCTCCTCCTCCTCGTCGGTCTTGGGGTTGATGCCCTTGATCGCGGGGATGTCGGTCGGCGCGGGCATATAGTCCACGATCGCGTCGAGCAGCTTCTGCACGCCCTTGTTGCGGTAGGACGTACCGCAGGTGACGGGGATCATTTCGACGGCGACGGTCGCCGCGCGGATCGCCGCGCGGATCTTGTCGGTCGGGATCTCCTTGCCTTCGAGATACATTTCCATGATCTCGTCGTCAAACATCGACACGGCGTCGAGCAGCTTCTCGTGATACTCCTTCGCCATATCCAGCATATCCGCGGGGATCGGCTCCACGCGCATATCCTTGCCCATCTCGTCGTAATAGACGTCGGCGTTCATCTCCACGAGGTCGATGATGCCGCGGAAGTCGGCTTCCTTGCCGATGGGCAGCTGGATGGGCACGGCGTTGCACTTGAGGCGCTCGTCCACCATGCGCAGCACGTTGTAGAAGTCGGCGCCCATGATGTCCATCTTGTTGACGTAGATCATGCGCGGGACATGGTAGTGGTCCGCCTGACGCCAGACCGTCTCGGACTGGGGCTCGACGCCGCCCTTGGCGCAGAGCACGGTCACGCTGCCGTCGAGCACGCGCAGGCTGCGCTCGACCTCAACGGTGAAGTCAACGTGGCCCGGGGTGTCGATGATGTTGATGCGGTGATCGCGCCAGAAGCACGTGGTCGCGGCGGACGTGATCGTGATGCCGCGCTCCTGCTCCTGCTCCATCCAGTCCATCGTCGCGGTACCCTCATGGGTCTCGCCAATCTTATAATTGACGCCCGTATAATAGAGGATACGCTCGGTGGTCGTGGTCTTGCCGGCATCGATGTGCGCCATGATGCCGATGTTTCTGGTTTTTTCGAGAGATACCTTTCTGGGCATGGCCTGCACCTCGCCTTACCAGCGGAAGTGCGCGAATGCCTTGTTGGACTCGGCCATCTTATGGGTATCCTCGCGCTTCTTCACGGCGCTGCCGGTGTTGTTGGCGGCATCCATGATCTCGCCGGCAAGGCGCTCGGCCATGGTGCGCTCGCCGCGGGAACGCGCGTAGCTCGTCAGCCAGCGCAGACCGAGGGTCTGACGGCGGGCGGGACGAACTTCCATCGGGACCTGATAGGTCGCGCCGCCGACGCGGCGCGCCTTGACCTCAAGGCTCGGCATAATGTTTTCGAGCGCCTGCGTGAACACATCCAGGGGCTCGTTGCCCGTCTTTTCCTTGATCGTATCAAAAGCGCCGTAGACGACCTTCTGCGCAACGCCCTTCTTGCCGTCGAGCATGATGGAGTTGACAAGCTTGGTCACCAGTACGCTGTTGTACATAGGATCGGGCAGAACTTCTCTTTTGGGAACATTACCTCTTCTGGGCACTATGCTTCCCTCCTTCATTATAAAATGATGTCATCGGTACTCACCCGTTTTTCAGGGTGTTTTGCCTGCCAAAGAGGGTTTGTCTATGTGGATAGAGAACACTGTTTGGCAAAGCTACTTTTGCAGGGTCTTACTTCTGCTTCGGGCGCTTGGCGCCGTACTTGGAGCGGCCCTGTCTGCGGCCGTCGACGCCCTGGGCATCGAGGGTGCCGCGGATGATGTGGTAACGCACACCGGGGAGGTCCTTGACACGCCCGCCGCGGATCATGACCACAGAGTGCTCCTGCAGGGAGTGGCCGACGCCGGGAATGTAAGCGGTGACCTCGTAACCGTTGGTAAGACGCACACGGGCGATCTTACGGAGGGCGGAGTTCGGCTTCTTCGGCGTCGCGGTACGAACCGCGGTGCACACGCCGCGCTTCTGCGGGGAGCTGAGGTCGGTCTGCTTGTTCTTGAGGGTGTTCAGGCCGTACTGCAGCGCGGGAGCGGTGGACTTGTAGGTCGAGGACTCTCTGCCCTTGCGAACCAGCTGGTTAAAAGTAGGCATTCATGTTCTCCTTTCTTGTCATTTTTTGCGTGGACACACCACGCAGAGCGGGATTATAACACGAAAAGAGCGCGCAGTCAAGCATTATTTCGCGACAAAAAGCGCGCCGCGCACGCGTTTTCCCTAGGCGCGTTGACCAAACGAGGGGCAGATTTCATCCCCCGCCGCCTTGACAGCGCCGCGGTGGTTTGATAACATCTATATATAACTTTCAAGAAAAGGAGAGCTGTGATCCATGAAACACATCATCCGCACAGACAACGCGCCCGCCGCCATCGGCCCCTACGCGCAGGCGACGGAGGCCGGCGGTCTGGTCATCACCTCCGGCCAGCTGCCCATTGACCCCGCCACGGGCGCGATGCCCGACGGCATTCAGGCGCAGACGAAGCAGTCGCTCGCCAACATCTCCGCCATCCTCTCCGCCGCGGGCACGAACATGAACAACGTGCTCAAGACCACCGTGTTTCTCAAGGATATGAACGACTTCGCCGCCATGAACGAGGTCTATGCCACGTTCTTCATGGAGGGCCAGTGCCCCTCCCGCTCCGCCGTGCAGGTCGCGCGCCTGCCGAAGGACGCGCTGGTGGAGATCGAGGCCATCGCGACGAAGTAAGAACAAACACATTATCAGAAAATGGAGGCAGCACAGCAACATGGCAGCAGAATATCCGCTTGACGTTCCGGTTCCCCACCATTTCGCCTTCGCCGTGCGCGATCTGCCCACGGTCACGGTCGAGCAGCGCGAGCGCGTGCTGAAGGCGACGCACTACAACGAATTCGCGTTCCCCGCGGGGATGCTCACCGTCGATATGCTCTCCGACTCCGGCACCACCGCCATGACCAACCAGCAGTGGGCGGCGCTGTTCCTCGGCGACGAGGCGTACGGCCGCAACACCGGCTACTACGTCCTGCTCGACACGTTCCGCGACATCTTTGAGCGCGGGGGCGAGAAGAACTGGCGCAAGATCGTCGACCTCGTGCGCACCGACTGCCGCGACGTCGAGAAGATGATGGACGAGGTGTACCTGCGCGAGTACGAGGGCGGGCTTTTTAACGGCGGCGCGGCGCAGATGGAGCGCCCGAACGCCTTCCTCATCCAGCAGGGCCGCGCGGCGGAGTCCGTGCTGATGGAGATCGTGCGCGGCGTCCTCGCGAAGCGCCATCCCGGCAAGGTCTTCACCATCCCCTCCAACGGCCACTTCGACACCACCGAGGGCAACATCAAGCAGATGGGCTCCGTGCCCCGCAACCTCTACAACAAGAAGCTGCTCTACGAGGTGCCGGAGGGCGGGAAGTACCCGAAGAACCCCTTCAAGGGGAACATGGATATCGAAAAGCTCAAGGCGCTGATCGATGGCGTCGGGCCGGAGAACGTGCCGCTGGTGTTCTCCTGCATCACCAACAACCCCGTCTGCGGGCAGGCGGTCTCCATGGCGAACCTGCGCGAGGTGAGCGCCATCGCCCACAGCTACAACATTCCCTACATCCTCGACGCGGCGCGCTGGGCGGAGAACGCTTACTTCATCAAGATGAACGAGGATGGCTACGCGGACAAGTCCATCGCCGAGATCGCGACCGAGATGTTCTCGTACTGCGACGGCTTCACGATGTCCGCGAAGAAGGACGGCCACGCCAACATGGGCGGCATGCTCGCCTTCCGCGACCGGGGCCTCTTCTGGAAGAACTTCTCCGACTTCAATCCCGACGGCAGCGTCCAGACCGACGTGGGCGTGCTGCTCAAGGTCAAGCAGATCTCCTGCTACGGCAACGACTCCTACGGCGGCATGAGCGGGCGCGACATTATGGCGCTCGCGGTGGGTCTCTACGAAAGCTGCAACTTTGACTACCTCGACGAGCGCGTGAAGCAGGTCGAATACCTCGCCGACGGGTTCTACCGCGCGGGCGTGAAGGGCGTCGTGCTCCCGTCCGGCGGCCACGCCGTGTACATCAACATGGATGAGTTCTTCGACGGCAGGCGCGGCCACGAGACCTTCGCGGGCGAGGGCTTCGCGCTGGAGCTGATCCGCCGCTACGGCATCCGCGTGAGCGAGCTTGGCGACTACTCGATGGAGTACGACCGCAAGACGCCCGAGCAGCAATCGGAGGTCGCGAACGTCGTGCGCTTCGCCGTCGACCGCAGCCGCCTGACGCGCGAGCACCTCGACTACGTCATCGCGGCGGTCAAGGCGCTCTACGAGGATCGGGAAAGCATCCCGAACATGCGCATCGTCTGGGGACACGATCTCCCGATGCGCCACTTCCACGCGTTTCTGGAGCCGTATCCGAACGAATAACACTGCCGACACAAAGGAGGAAAACGTCATGGAACGCGGTTCCAAGACCTATCGGACCTATGTGGAGATACTGCGCCGCGAGCTGGTGTGCGCCATGGGCTGCACCGAGCCGATCGCCGTCGCCTACTGCGCGGCAAAGGCGCGCAGCGTGCTCGGCACGCTGCCGGAGCGCATTGAGGTCGGCGCGAGCGGCAACATCATCAAGAACGTCAAGAGCGTCGTCGTGCCCAATACGAACGGCGGGCGCGGCATCGCCGTCGCCGCGGCGGCGGGCGCGCTCTACGGCGACGAGGACGCGGAGCTGGAGGTCATCTCCCGCGTCTCCGGCGAGGCGAAGGCGGAGCTGCCCGCGTATCTCGAAAAAACGCCGGTGGCGATCCGCGCGGTCACGTCGCCCTGCCTGCTGGACATCGCCGTCACCGTGTACGCCGGGGACGAGAGCGCAAGCGTGCGCATCGCGAACGAGCACACGAACATCGTACACATTGAGCACAACGGCAGGGTGCTGCTCGACAAGGACGCCGACGCGCCGGAGGCGCCCGACGCGAATGCGCCCGACTACACGCTTCTGACGGTGCACGGCATCTGCGACTTCGCCGCCACCTGCAACCTCGGCGACGTGCGCGACGTCCTCACGCGCCAGATCGAGCTGAACACCGCCATCGCCGAGGAGGGCCTGCGCAACGACTACGGCGCGAACATCGGCAAGGTGCTGCTCAAGACCGGCGACGACCTGCGCACCCGCGCCAAGGCGTACGCCGCCGCGGGCTCGGACGCGCGCATGAACGGCTGCGAGCTGCCGGTGGTATGCTGCTCGGGCAGCGGCAATCAGGGACTGACCGCCTCGCTCCCCGTGATCGTCTACGCCAAGGCGCTCGGTGCGAAGCAGGATCAGCTGCTGCGCGCGCTGCTGGTGTCCAACCTCGTCACGCTGCATGAGAAGGCGGGCATCGGACGGCTCTCCGCCTACTGCGGCGCGGTCAGCGCGGGCGCGGGCGCCGGAGCCGGCATCGCGTGGCTCTCAAGTGCCAGTGAAAAGGACGTGGCGCACACGATCGTCAACGCGCTCGCCATCACGTCCGGCATCGTGTGTGACGGGGCAAAATCCTCCTGCGCCGCGAAGATCGCCATGGCGGTCGAGACGGGCATCTTCGGCTGGGAGATGTACTGGAACGGACAGCAGTTCTACGGCGGCGACGGGCTGGTGGTCAAGGGCGTGGAGAACTCCATCGCGCGCTTCGCCCGCCTCGCCCGCGTGGGCATGCGCGAGACCGATCAGGAGATCATCAAAATGATGACGGAGTGAAAACAGCATAAAAAGGGGTTCCGCGGGGCTGAGCGCCCCGCGGAACCGTTTTTTCCTTCTTACGCTTCGTCCAGCCAGCGGATCGCGGAGATCGCCGCGACCGCGCCGTCCGCGACGGCGGTCGTCAGCTGGCGCACCGTCTTGGCGCGGCAGTCGCCCGCGACGAAGACGCCCGGCGTCGGGGACGCGCAGTCCTCGCCCGTCTCGGCGTAGCCCGCGTCGTCCAGCTTCAAAAGCGTCGAGAACGACGCGTTGTCCGGCTCGCCGCCGATGGCGACAAACAGTCCGTCGACCGCCAGCTCGCGCCGCTCGCCGTTCGCGCGCTCGACCACGACGCCGCGCAGCTCGTCCTCCCCCAGCAGCTCCACAACCGTCGATTCCAGCACAAAGCGGACGTTTGCGCGCCTGTCCAGCGCCTCCGCCAGCTTCTGCTCGCCGCGGAAGTCGGCGCGCCGGTGGATCAGGTACACCGCCTCGCAGGTCTCGCTGAGGAGCAGCGCGTCCTGCAACGCGCTGTTGCCCCCGCCGACGACGGCGACCGTGCGCCCCTTGTAGAACGCGCCGTCGCACACCGCGCAGTAGCTCACACCGCTGCCGACGAGCTCCGTCTCGCGCTCCACGCCCAGCGGGCGCGGCTTCGCGCCGGTGGCGAGGATAACGCTGCGCGCCTTGAACACGGCGCCGGACTCGCAGAACACGGTCAGGCCGTCGTCGTCGCAGCGGCGGACGCCGGTCACCTCCTCCAGTTCGGTGTCCGCGCCCTGTGCCATCGCCTGCTCCAGCATCTTGTCGCCCAGCTCCACGCCGGTGACGGACGCGAAGCCCGGATAGTTCTCCACGCGCGGCGACCATGTGATCTGCCCGCCGAAGGTGCCCTTCTCCACGATCAGCACGGACTTTCCCGCGCGGCGGGCGTAGACGGCGGCGGTCAGCCCCGCGGGCCCCCCGCCGATGATGACGATATCGTACATAATCTCTTCTCCTCGTATACCAAAACGGCGGCGGCTGTTGAGCCGCCGCCGTTTTTGAATGGGTTCAGGCGATCGCGCTGGCGGAGACGTACTGCTTGATCGCGCCAGCGCCGGCAATCTTCTCAAAGTTCTCGCCGTCGATGAGCACCAGCGTGGGCGCCTGCTTGACGCCGTAGCGGCGCGCGAGGTCGGCGTTCTCGTCCGCGAGCAGCGTCTCATACGCGAAGCCCGCCTTATCGAGGTACTGGCACGCGATGCGGCAGTTGGGGCAGGTCGCCGTGGTGAACAGCAGCGCGCGCTTCGCGCGCACCTGCGCCGCGGCGGGCGCTTCGACGCTGCGGATCGCCTTCGGGCCCTGATGCGTCAGGCGGGAGTGGTCGATCACATACTCGCGGCGCTCCTTGTACTCCTGCGTCTTGCCGACGTTCCAGTTCTGGATGGGGCGGTAGTAGCCGGTGATGCGGCTGTAGACCTCGGTGGGCTGGCCGCAGTGCGGGCAGGTGAACTGCTCGCCGGAGAGATAGCCGTGGTCGCGGCAGACCGAGTAGGTCGGCGACATCGTGTAGTACGGCAGGCGGTAGTTCTCCGCGATCTTGCGCACGAGCCGCGCCGCCGCCTCCCAGTCGGGCAGCTTCTCGCCCAAAAAGGCGTGGAACACGGTGCCCGAGGTGTAGCGCGTTTGCAGCTCGTCCTGAATGTCCAGCGCGGCGAAGATGTCCTCCGTGTATCCCACGGGCAGATGCGAGCTGTTGGTGTAGTAGGGGTCGCCGCCCGGCTCGGCGGCGGTGATGATGTCGGGGAAGGTCTCCACGTCGTGCTTGGCGAGGCGGTAGGACGTGGACTCGGCGGGCGTCGCCTCCAGATTGTAGAGGTCGCCGTACTGCTCCTGATAGTCAGAAAGCCGCTCGCGCATGTGGTCGAGCACCTGCTTGGCGAAGGTCTGGCACTTGGGGTGCGTCATGTCCGCGCGGATCCAGTTGGCGTTGAGCCCCGCCTCGTTCATGCCGACAAGGCCGATGGTGGAGAAGTGGTTGTCGAAGTGGCCGAGATAGCGCTTTGTGTAGGGGTACAGCCCCGCGTCGAGCAGCTTCGTGATAACGGTGCGCTTCGCCTTGAGCGAGCGCGCGGAAATGTCCATCATGTGGTCGAGGCGGCGGTAGAAGTCCGCCTCGTCCTTCGCGAGATACGCGATGCGCGGCATGTTGATCGTCACGACGCCGACGGAGCCGGTGCTCTCGCCGGAGCCGAAGAAGCCGCCGGTCTTTTTGCGCAGCTCCCGCAGGTCGAGGCGCAGGCGGCAGCACATCGAGCGCACGTCGCTCGGCTCCATGTCGGAGTTGATGTAGTTGGAGAAATACGGCGTGCCGTACTTCGCGGTCATCTCAAAGAGCAGCTTGTTGTTCTCGGTGGGCGACCAGTCGAAGTCCTTCGTGATGGAGTAGGTCGGGATGGGGTACTGGAAGCCGCGGCCGTTGGCGTCGCCCTCGATCATGATCTCGATGAACGCCTTGTTGACCATGTCCATCTCGCGCTGGCAGTCGCCGTAGGTGAAGTCCAGTTCCTTGCCGCCGACGAGCGCGGGCAGATCCTTGAGATCCTTCGGCACGACCCAGTCGAGCGTGATGTTGGAGAACGGCGCCTGCGTGCCCCAGCGCGACGGCGTGTTCACGCCGTAGACGAACGACTGGATGCACTGCTTTGTCTCCTTGTAGCTGAGGTTGTCGACCTTGACAAAGGGCGCGAGATATGTGTCGAACGAGGAGAACGCCTGCGCGCCCGCCCACTCGTTCTGCATGATGCCGAGGAAGTTGACCATCTGGTTGCAGAGCGTCGACAGATGGCTCGCCGGCGCGGAGGTGATCTTGCCGGGCACGCCGCCGAGACCCTCCTGAATGAGCTGCCGCAGGCTCCAGCCTGCGCAGTAGCCGGTCAGCATGCTCAAATCGTGCAGGTGGATGTCGCAGTTGCGGTGGGCGTCCGCGATCTCCTGATCGTAGACCTCGCTGAGCCAGTAGTTCGCCGTGATGGCGCCGGAGTTGGAGAGGATCAGTCCGCCGACGGAGTAGGTGACGGTGGAGTTCTCCTTCACGCGCCAGTCGCTGATCTTGAGGTACTTGTCCACAGTCTCCTTATAGTCGAGAAACGTGCTGCGGGTGTTGCGGAGCTTCTCGCGCTGCTTGCGGTAGAGGATGTACGCCTTTGCCACCGCCTCGTAGCCGCCACGGGAAAGCACAGCTTCCACGCTGTCCTGAATGTCCTCCATCGCCACGAGGCCGTCCTTGATCTTGGGCAGGAAATCCGCCGAAACCTTCAGCGCCAGGAAATCGATCACGCTGTCGTTGTACTCGGTCTCCGTCGCCTCGAACGCCTTCCGGATCGCGGCCGCGATCCGCGTGATGTCGAACGCCACAACAGTGCCGTCGCGCTTCACAACTTGATACATAATGCCTTTCTCTCCCTCTGTTTTTATGCTTTTTCTTTCTCTTCCGCTCAGTTGACGCCGCGCAGCGCCGCCGTGGGAACGACGGAGCGCACCGTCTCACACAACACACGCATTTCCTCGTCCGTGAACGCTCCGAGGCCGTCCGCGGCGAGCAGATCGCCGGTGTCCCGGAACTGCTGTAAATAGTACTCCCGCGCGCCCTCGATCCAGCGCGCCGCGCCCAGCAGGCTCTCCGCCGTGTGCAATCCGCGCACCACGGTCGTGCGGAACTCATACGCCTCCGCCGCGCCGCCGAGCAGCAAATCGCGGCTTCGCGCGAGAGCGCCCATGTCCACCGGCGCGCCCGCGGTCTCCGCCCACAGCTCCGGCGCGTTCTTCACGTCCATCGCCACGCGGTCGGCAAGCCCTTCCTCCAAAACGGCGCGCAGCCGGTCAGGGAGCGTGCCGTTGGTGTCCAGCTTGATTTTGTATCCCATGGCGCGCACCGCGCGCAGGAAGTCCGGCAGGTCGTCGTGCAGCAGCGGCTCGCCGCCCGTGACCGCCACGCCGTCGAGCACGCCGCGGCGCTTTTCGAGGAACGCAAGCACGTCCTCCATGCGCTCGCCGTCCTCCATCCGCTCCGGCAGCACCAGCGCCGCGTTGTGGCAGAACGGGCAGCGGAGGTTGCATCCGCAGGTGAAAACCGTGCACGCAACCTGCCCGGGATAGTCCAGCAGGGTAAGCTTTTGCAGGCCCGCGATGCGCATGTGATCCCCCCGCTTCCCCCGATTTTTCCCATTTGACATAATAGAGCTAACCGGACTGCTTGTCAAGATGTAAAACCACAAAATATGGAAAAGATTTTTGCGGTCAGTCGTCGCTTACACCAAATGTAGTGGTCTGCCCAAAAGTCTGTTTTCCCGCGAAAAGGCGCAAAAAATGGGCGAACCGACACGGTTCGCCCATTTTCATCGGGAAATCAGGCCCCTTCCGCCAGCCGGAAGATCAGGATGTAGCGCACGTCCTCGGCGGGGTCGGTGACGTGGTCGATCTTCATGTGCATTCCGACGTTTTTGCCCTCCGCGCCCTGGATCGAGAAGGACAGTCCGACGGAGTCCTTCGGCATGTTCATGGTGACGGAGATCAGCTTGCGCGCGGCGTCCGCCTCCAGCCGGTCGTAGAAGCCGCCCTCGTTGAGCTCACGCTCGAACTCCTGCGCCGTGAGGCCGAGGGTGCTCTCCAGCCCGTGCACGACCACCTGATAGTACCACAGGCTGCCCTGCCGCTGCAAAAACACGATGCTCTCCGAGGAATACTGTGCGAACATGCGCATCTGCTTGCGCAGCTCGGCGATCTCCGTGACCTCCTGCATCGCGCCGTAGAAGATCTTGCCGCTCTCCGTCTCCTCCAGAAAGTAGAAGCGTTCGAAGAACTGGCCGAGGGAGCCGTCGGTGCGGTAGACGCCGAACACGCCCTCCGAGCCGTTGAACCGGTCCTCCTCCGCCTTGCGCAGCAGGTCGAGGAACAACTGCCTGTCGCTGGGGAAGACGTACTGCTGCATCCCTATCAGGCGGTCGTGGAAGTCCGGCACGTTGACCATGCGCATGAACTGCTCGTTGTAGCGCACGATGTCCACGTTCTCCCCGCCGTCCCAGCAGTAGAACGCCGCCGCGCCGAGGATGTTGTTGAGCATGGAATCACTGTAGATGTTCTCGTCCATGAACTCGCGGACGCTGAACGGCTGGGACGAGATGAAGGAGAAGCCCTGCGGGTCGATGTGCTCGACGTCGCCGATCAGCTCCTCGAACTCCGCCACCGACAGCGGCCGGTAGAAGTAGAAGCCCTGAATGTAGCGGCAGCCGAGCTTTTCGAGGAAGCTGAGCTGCTCGGCGCTCTCCACGCCCTCAACGATGATCGGCACCGCCATGGTGCGCGTCATATTGACGATGGTCTCGATGATGTGGATGCCCTTGGTCTCGTCGCTGCGGTTGATGTCAAGGAACTGTGCGTCGAGCTTGATGACGTCCACGTTGAGCTTGTGGAGCATGTTCAGCGAGGAATAGCCGCTGCCAAAGTCGTCCATCAGCGTCAAAAAGCCCTTGTCGCGCAGCGCCTGCACCGCGTCGCGGATAAAATCCGTGTTGTCCACGTAGGCGGACTCGGTGATCTCGATCTTGATGAGCTCCCTGGGGATGCCGTACTTCTCCGTCAGGCGCTCGAAGTACGCCGGCACGTCGATGGCGAAGAAATCCGCCTGCGAGACGTTGAGCGACACGGGCACCGGCGTGTGCCCGTCGCGGATCCAGCGGTGGAGCCACGCGCACACGTTCTCCCAGATGTATTTGTCCAGATCGGTGATGAAGCCGTACTTCTCCAGCACGGGCACGAACTCGTCCGGCGGCATCAGCCGGCCGTCCGGCGTCTTCCAGCGCGCCAGCGACTCCGCGCCCACGACCTTGCCCGTCACGGCGACGCACTGGGGCTGGAGGCAGAAGAACAGCTCGTGGTTCTTGAGTCCCCGCTGGAAGTCGGACAGCACGCGGTATTCCAGCTCCGCCTGATTCTGCATGGAGTGCTGGTAGAAGCGGATGCGGGTGTGGTAGTCGCCCTTGATCTGTCCCGCCGCGATGGACGAGCGGTCGAGCGCCGCCGTAATGTCGTCGGCGTCGTCGACGTAGCTGATGCCGAACGCGGGCATGAAGCCCATGGAGGTGCCGCGAGAGACGATCAGCTCATGGATCTCGTCGAAGAGGCGGTCGATGTTCTTCTTGTCGTAGGGCAGCAGCATACAGTAGTCGTCCTGCCCCAGATAGCCCGCCAGACCGCCGACGCGATCCGCCGTCTTCTTGAACAGCGCGCCCACCTGCGCCAGCAGCAGATCGCCGGTCTCGTGGCCGTACCACTCGTTGAACAGGCGGAAATTCTCGATGTCCACGGACAGCATGCACCAGTCCGCCTCGCGGTTCTGGATCAGCTCCTGCGCTTCGAGGAAGAATGCCCGCTGGCGCAGCAGGCCCGTCAGCTCGTCCATATCCGCGGCGCGGGAGCGGATCGTCTGGGAACGCTGCGGGTTTTCCTTCTCCTGCACGTTATACATGTAGATGCGCACAAGCCCCTCGCCGAAGCCGTGCTGCGCGCCGCCGAGGACGATCTGGTCCATCCAGCACCAGTTCCCGTCGAGCAGCTTGTAGCGGATCTCCTCGCGCAGGACGCCCGGCCTCTCCGCGCGCGCAAGGCGCTCCAGCAGGGTATCAGGCTCCATCATCCGGCGGTAGGTCTCGCGGTCGTCCGGGTGCACCATGTGCTCCTGACAGTAGCGGTACAGCTCGGAAAACGCGCCGCTGCGCATGGGCGCGAAATACTTCCCCTCCGTGTGGCAGAGGATGCGGCAGCGGTCGTAAATGAGGTCGATCTCGATCAGCTCGTCAAAGAAGGAGCTGTTCAGCTCGTCAAAATAGCTCTCCGGCGCGGACGCCGGCGCTCCGCCGGTGTTCTCGTTCATGCCGCACCTCCTTCCCCGACGCGCGAGTTTGCGCATCGATAAAAATGCCGATAGTGGTTCAATTCATTATATCGCAGGCGACGCGTCTTTTCAACACATATTTATAAATATTGCCAAAAACGCGCGCCGCGGCGCCCCGACGCGCGCATTGCGCGCCATCGCGGCGGCGCGCGTCACTCGGTGTAAAGTAATTGTAGGACAATTTCAAAAAAGGTACAGGAAACATCTCAAACATGCTTAAATGAGAGTGCTA